>CAZREF010000001.1:0-155956 GCA_964599245.1 uncultured Aeromicrobium sp.
GCTTAGAAGCAGCCACCCTTGAAAGAGTGCGTAATAGCTCACTGGTCAAGTGATTTCGCGCCGACAATGTAGCGGGGCTCAAGCAATCCACCGAAGCTATGGCATTCACGCGTGTACCAGGCCTTCGTGGTCCAGGTGCGTGGATGGGTAGGGGAGCGTCGTGTCGCGAGCGAAGCGGCGGGGTAACCCAGCCGTGGACGCGACACGAGTGAGAATGCAGGCATGAGTAGCGAATGAGGAGTGAGAAACTCCTCCACCGGATGACCAAGGGTTCCAGGGTCAAGCTAATCTTCCCTGGGTAAGTCGGGACCTAAGGCGAGGCCGACAGGCGTAGTCGATGGACAACGGGCTGATATTCCCGTACCGGCACTGAAGCGACCCTGCTGAATCCAGTGATGCTAAGTGCCCGAAACCTCACCGTAAGCTCCTTCGGGAGCGTGGAGAGGCAGAGCGCACGACCCGAACTGGTACTAGGCAAGCAATGGTGTGACGCAGGAAGGTAGCTCAACCGCGGCGATGGTAGACCGCGGCCAAGGTCGTAGGGCGTTCGATAGGCAAATCCGTCGAACACATGCCTGAGAACTGATGGGGAGACGTTTTAGTCGAAGTGAGTGATCCTATGCTGCCGAGAAAAGCATCTAGCGATGTTTCAGAGCCGCCCGTACCCCAAACCGACTCAGGTGGTCAGGTAGAGAATACTAAGGTGATCGAGTGAATCATGGTTAAGGAACTCGGCAAAATGCCCCCGTAACTTCGGGAGAAGGGGGGCCGGATTCGTCAGTGGACTTGCTCCACGAAGCGTTGAAGGCCGCAGAGACCAGGCCCAAGCGACTGTTTACTAAAAACACAGGTCCGTGCTAAGTCGAAAGACGCCGTATACGGACTGACTCCTGCCCGGTGCTGGAAGGTTAAGGGGACGTGTTAGCGCAAGCGAAGCACAGAACTTAAGCCCCAGTAAACGGCGGTGGTAACTATAACCATCCTAAGGTAGCGAAATTCCTTGTCGGGTAAGTTCCGACCTGCACGAATGGAGTAACGACTTGGGCGCTGTCTCAACCATGAACTCGGCGAAATTGCACTACGAGTAAAGATGCTCGTTACGCGCGGCAGGACGGAAAGACCCCGGGACCTTTACTATAGTTTGGTATTGGTGTTTGGTTCAGTTTGTGTAGGATAGGTGGGAGACTGTGAAGCTCGGACGCCAGTTCGAGTGGAGTCATCGTTGAAATACCACTCTGACTGAACTAGATGTCTAACCTAGGTCCGTTATCCGGATCAGGGACAGTGCCTGATGGGTAGTTTAACTGGGGCGGTTGCCTCCTAAAATGTAACGGAGGCGCCCAAAGGTTCCCTCAGCCTGGTTGGCAATCAGGTTTCGAGTGTAAGTGCACAAGGGAGCTTGACTGTGAGAGTGACAGCTCGAGCAGGGACGAAAGTCGGGACTAGTGATCCGGCGCTGGCATGTGGAAGCGGCGTCGCTCAACGGATAAAAGGTACCCCGGGGATAACAGGCTGATCTTCCCCAAGAGTCCATATCGACGGGATGGTTTGGCACCTCGATGTCGGCTCGTCGCATCCTGGGGCTGGAGCAGGTCCCAAGGGTTGGGCTGTTCGCCCATTAAAGCGGCACGCGAGCTGGGTTTAGAACGTCGTGAGACAGTTCGGTCCCTATCCGCCGCGCGCGTAGGAAACTTGAGAAAGGCTGTCCCTAGTACGAGAGGACCGGGATGGACGAACCTCTGGTGTGCCAGTTGTCCTGCCAAGGGCACGGCTGGTTGGCTACGTTCGGAAGTGATAACCGCTGAAAGCATCTAAGCGGGAAGCACGTTTCAAGATGAGGTTTCCCACTGGTTTACCAGGTAAGGCCCCCAGCAGACCACTGGGTTGATAGGCCGGAAGTGGAAGTGCAGCAATGCATGGAGCTGACCGGTACTAATAGGCCGAGGGCTTGTTTCTTACAAGATCACTGCGCGTCCACTGTGAGGTTCCCGAGATATGAGTCGGGAACCGGTCCGGAGCACACCGCTCCATCGACCGATTGATATCTCCATAGAGTTTCGGCGGCCATGGCGAAGGGGAAATACCCGGTTACATTCCGAACCCGGAAGTCAAGCCCTTCAGCGCCGATGGTACTGCGCGGGAGACTGCGTGGGAGAGTAGGACGCCGCCGGACAATCTTTCAAGCGCGAGGCCGCTCCTTCGGGAGCGGCCTCGTTGCATTGCAGCAGGAGTCGGAATGAGTGATCAGCAAGGACCCCGAGGTGGGGGAGCAGGACGAGGCGACGGTCGCCGAGGCCCGTCGGCCGGGCGCGGTGGTGCCGGTGGACGACAGGGCGGTCGCCCCGGAGGACCGGGCGGTCGATCCGGCGGCGGTCGTGGACGTGACGGTGGTCGAGGTGGTCGCGACGACGTGCGCGGCGCCGACCGACGAGGTGCCGACCGACGCGGCGGGGGCCGTCCGGGGCCCGGACGCCGGCCCGAGCGTGACGAGCGCACGGTGGACCAGAAGGTCTACGACGGCCCACCGATCCCGGACGACGTCTCGGCCAAGGACCTCGACCGGTACGCCCGCGACCAGCTGCAGAGCCTCCCGCCGAAGCTCGCCGACCGGGTCGCCCGCCACCTGGTGATGGCCGGCCTGCTCATGGCGAGCGATCCGACGACGGCGTACCAGCACGCGTTGGCCGCGCGGGCACGAGCCCAGCGCAACGGCCTCGTGCGAGAGGCGTGTGGCGAGACGGCGTATGCGGCGGGCAAGTTCGCCGAGGCCCTGTCGGAGCTGCGTGCCGCGCGGCGCATGAACGGGCAGCTCCTGTATGCGCCGATGATGGCCGACTGCGAGCGCGCCCTGGGACGTCCGGAGAAGGCCCTGGCCTACGACACGCCGGAGATCCGGGCCGCGCTGGACGATGCCGGAGGCGTGGAGCTGACCATCGTGGTCGCCGGTGCCCGCCGGGACCTCGGCCAGGTCGACGCCGCTCTACGGCTGCTGGAGACCGAGTCGCTGCACAGCAAGTCGCGGGCGGACTGGGTGGCGCGCCTGCGCTACGCCTACGCCGACACGCTGCTCGCCGCGGGGCGGACGGAGGAGGCCGTCGAGTGGTTCCACCGCGTGGTGGCGGTCGACGGCAACGCGATCACTGACGCGGAGGACCGGCTCGCCGACCTCGCGTGAGGTACGCGCTCGTGTCCACAAGGCGGGTCGGCAGCACGGTGGGCCGTCCACAGGCACCGTGATCGGGCTGTCGAGGCTGCGCCGGTGCGCACACTCTGGGGCGATGGACGACTCCCAGCACCAGAACGACGTGACCCTCACGGGCCGGGTCTCGGGCACCCCCGAGGCCCGGACCCTGCCCAGCGGCGACGAGATCGTGAGCTTCCGGCTCGTGGTCCGACGCGACCGTGCGGCTCGGCGGCGCAGCGCCCAGGTGGTCGACACCATCGAGTGCGTCGCCTGGACCGCCCGGCTGCGGCGGCGCGTCGTGTCCCTGGACGACGGAGCCACGGTGCAGGTGACCGGCAGCCTGCGCCGGCGGTTCAGCCGGGCCGGGGGTGGGGCGCAGAGCTTCTACGCCGTCGAGCTCAGCACCTGCGCGCCCGTGGCTGCGGCGCCCTCGTCCCCGCGTCGGGAGGTGCGCCGCCGTCAGTAGGCTCGAGCCATGCCCCTGCGGACCACCGACCAGCCGCTGAGCCGCGGCCACGACCTGGTGATGCTCGACCTCGACGGCGTGGTCTACGTCGGTCCCGACGCCGTTCCCGGCGCCGCGGAGTCCCTCGCCTCGGTGGTCGACGGTGGGACCGCCCTCGCCTACCTGACCAACAACGCCTCGCGCCCCGCCGCGGTCGTGGCCGACCACCTGCGCGAGCTCGGGATGCCCGTCCCGTCGGACGACGTCGTCGTGACCTCGGCGCAGGCGGTGGCCCGCCTCGTCGCCGGGGACCTCCCGGAGGGCTCGCGCGTGCTCCTCGTCGGGGGCGAGGGGCTCCGGGAACCGCTCGAGGCGCTCGGCCTGCACTGCGTCGAGGCGCTGGACGACGATCCGGCGGCGGTCGTGCAGGGATTCCATCCCGACGTCGGCTGGCGGCAGCTCGCCGAGGCCTCGTACGCCGTCGCCGCGGGTCTGCCCTGGTACGTCAGCAACCGCGACCTGACGATCCCCACGCCGCGCGGTACCGCGCCCGGCAACGGGTCGCTGGTGCAGCTCGTGCAGAACGCCACCGGGGCGGACCCGGTCGTGGCCGGCAAGCCCGAGCGCGCCCTCTTCGACGAGACGCTGCGACGCTCCGGCGCGCAGCGTCCTCTCATGGTGGGCGACCGCGTCGACACCGACATCGACGGTGCGACGGCTCTCGGTCTCGACTCGCTGGCGGTCCTCACCGGGGTCAGCGACCTCGCCGAGCTCGCGTCGCTGGAGCCGTCGCGGCGACCGTCGTACGTCGCGGCCGACCTGCGAGGGCTGCTGGAGCCCCACCCCGAGGTGGTCCTGGACGGGGACGGCGAGGCCCGCTGCGGTGAGGCCCGTGCCGTGCTCGACGGTGACGCCGTGCGTCTGGCGTCGGGGGAGGTCGGCGCGACCACGTCCCTGCGCGCCGTGCTGGGCCTCGCCTGGCAGGCCCGCGACACCCGCGGCAGGACGGTGGCCGTCCCGGACCGCGCCGGTCTGGGAGGATGAGGAGGTGAGCGAGCCCCAGGACGTGCCGGTCGATCCCGCCGGTCCCGACGCCGTGTCCGACCCCACCGTCGAGCTGCTGGCCCGGGCCCGTGAGGCGTGCGCCGACCAGCCGCGGCTGCTCGCCGCCCTCGACGACGTCGAGCGGCTCGAGGAGGTCGACCTCGCGCGCCGCCCCGAGGTCCTCGACGCCGTGCATCGCACGCTGCGGGAGGTGCTGACGGGAGCGAGCCGACCGGGCGCGACGTCGTGAGCCGACGCGTCCGCCTCGACGCCGAGCTCGTCCGACGCGGCCTGGCGCGCTCGCGCGACCACGCCGCCCAGCTCATCGACGAGGGCAAGGTGCTGGTGGGCGGCCAGCGCGCCGCCAAGCCCGCCACGCAGGTCGGCACCGACCAGCCGGTCGTCGTGCGCGACCAGGACGACCCGGGCTGGGCCTCGCGCGGGGCGCGCAAGCTGCTCGGGGCCCTCGAGGTCTTCGAGCCGCTCGGCCTGGAGGTGGCCGGGCGGCGGTGCCTCGACGCGGGCGCGTCCACCGGTGGGTTCACCGACGTCCTCCTGCGTCGTGGGGTGCGCGAGGTCGTCGCGGTCGACGTCGGCTACGGCCAGCTCGTGTGGCGGCTCCGCGACGACCCGCGGGTGCGGGTGCACGACCGCACGAACGTCCGGACCCTCACGCGCGAGGTCGTCGGCGGTCCGGTCGACGTGGTCGTCTCCGACCTGTCGTTCATCTCCCTTACCGTGGTCGTGCCCGCGCTCACCGCCGTGTGCGACGAGGAGGAAGGGGACATCGTGCTCATGATCAAGCCGCAGTTCGAGGTGGGACGCGAGAACCTCGGCAAGAACGGCGTCGTGCGCGATCCCGCCCTGCACGCCGATGCGGTCCTGCGCGTGTGCGCCGCGGGCCTGGAGCAGGGCTGGGGCACCCGCGGCCTCGCGCCCAGTCCGTTGCCCGGCCCGGCCGGCAACGTCGAGTACTTCTGCTGGCTCCGGCACGACCCGGGTGCGCGGCTCCCCGCCGCGACCGAGGTGGCCGACGTCGTGGAGGCCGGTCCCCTCCGCGCCCGCCCGGACGGGGGGAGCGCGGCATGAGCGAGCGTCGGGTGCTGCTCGTCGTCCACACCGCGCGTGCCGAGGCCACGTCGCTCGCGGCGCGGCTGGCGGCCGACCTGCGCGCCCACGGCATGGGCGTGTGCGTCCTCGAGGCCGACGCCGACGACCTGCGGGCCGCCGGCATCGGCGACGTCGGCACGATCGATGCCGGCGAGGGCGCGGCGATCGGCTGCGAGCTCGCCATCGTGCTCGGCGGCGACGGCACGATCCTGCGTGCCTCCGAGATCTGCCGGGGCACCGGGACGCCCGTGCTGGGCGTGAACCTCGGCCACGTCGGGTTCCTCGCCGAGGCCGACGTCGACGACCTGCAGGACGTCGTCGACGGTGTCGTCGGCCGGACCTACGCCGTCGAGGAACGGTTGACGATCGAGGTCCTCGTGACCGTCGGCGGCGAGGTCGTGGCACGGAACTGGGCACTCAACGAGGCGTCGGTGGAGAAGGCGTCGCGGGAGCGCATGCTCGAGGTGGTCGTCGAGATCGACGACCGCCCCGTCTCGCGCTGGGGGTGCGACGGTGTCGTCTGCGCCACTCCCACGGGCTCCACCGCCTACAACTTCAGCGCCGGCGGGCCGATCGTCTGGCCGGAGGTCGAGGCGCTCCTGCTCGTCCCCATCAGCGCGCACGCCCTGTTCGCCCGCCCGCTCGTCGTCTCACCGGACTCGACCCTGGCCGTCGAGGTCGTGGGGGAGGCCCCCGCGGGCGTGCTGTGGTGCGACGGTCGACGTGCCGCCGACCTCCCGCGCGGCGCCCGCGTCGAGGTCCGGCGCAGCGGCACGCCCGCCCGCCTGGCCCGTCTGCACGAGGCCCCGTTCGCCGACCGCCTCGTCCGCAAGTTCGACCTCCCGGTCGCGGGATGGCGCGGTGCCGCCGAGCAGCGTCGCCGCGGGGACGGTGAGGCCTGATGTGGCAGCACCTGCGCCTCGGCTCCCTCGGCGTGATCGAGTCGGCCGAGCTCGACCTCGAGGCCGGCTTCACCGTCATCACGGGGGAGACCGGCGCGGGCAAGACGATGGTCGTCACCGCGCTGGGACTGCTGCGCGGCGGCCGCGCCGACCCCGGGCTCGTGCGCCACGGCGAGCGGCAGGCGAGGGTGGAGGCGAGCATCGAGGTGGGTGACGGGTCGCGCGCCGCGCGTCTCGTCGACGACGCCGGGGGCGAGGTCGACGACGACGTCCTCGTGCTCGGGCGCGTGCTGTCCGCCCAGGGTCGCTCGCGCGCGTTCGCGGGCGGTGCGAGCGTGCCCGCCGGTCTGCTCAGCGAGCTGACCGACGAGCTCGTCGCCGTCCACGGACAGTCCGACCAGCACCGCCTGCTCCGCGGGCCGGCGCAGCGGGCGGCGCTCGACGCGTTCGCGGGTGAGCCGCTCGCCGCGCTCGTCGCGGAGTACGAGCCGCGCTTCCGGCGGTTGCGTGCCGTCGAGGACCGGCTCCGGGAGCTGCGCGAGCACGCCCAGGAGCGAGCCCGTGAGCTGGACCTCCTCCGCCACGGCCTCGGGGAGATCGAGGCGGTCGCCCCCGTCGAGGGCGAGGACGAGCTGCTCGTCGCCGAGGAGGGCCGTCTGGCGCACGCGGAGGCGCTGGTGCGCGCCGCCCTCACCGGCCACGAGGGCCTCGCGGGCGACCACGGGTCCGCCGCACGCGACGTCGTGGCGAGTGCCACGGCGGCGCTGCAGGACGTCGCCGGCCACGACCCGTCGCTCGACGGGCTCGCGGGACGCCTGCGCGAGGTCGGGATCCTGCTCGACGAGGTCGCAGCTGACCTCGGGGCGTACGCGAGTGGCGTCGAGGTCGACCCGGCCCGTCTCGCCGCGGTGCAGGAGCGCCGGGCGGCCCTGGCCGGCCTGCAGCGCAAGTACGGGCCGACGCTGACCGACGTGCTCTCCTGGCAGCAGAAGGCGGCGGCCGAGGCCGGCGAGCTCGACCACGACGACCAGGCGATCGCCGCGCTCGAGGAGGAGGTCGCGACGCTCGCGCCGCAGGTCGGGGCCCTCGCACGTCGGATGAGCGAGGTGCGCCGCGAGGCCGGCGAGCGGCTGTCCGCCCTGGTGGGCGAGGAGCTCACCCAGCTCGCCATGCCCTCGGCGCGCCTGGAGGTCCAGGTGGTGGTCCCCGAGGAGGCCACACCAGGGCCGCACGGGGTCGACGACGTCGAGCTGCTGTTCGCGGCCAACAACGGCTCGGCGCCACGCCCCCTGTCGAAGGGTGCGAGCGGGGGCGAGCTGTCACGGCTCATGCTGGCGCTCGAGGTCGTCCTCGCGGACCGCACGACCGTGCCCACGCTGGTGTTCGACGAGGTCGACGCCGGGATCGGCGGGCGTGCCGCCGTCGAGGTGGGTCGCCGGCTGGCCCGCCTGGCCGAGGGGCCGCAGGTCCTGGCCGTCACGCACCTGCCCCAGGTCGCCGCCTTCGCCCACCACCACTTCCACGTGACGAAGGACGACGACGGCACCGTCACCAGCAGCAGCGTGGTGCGCCTGGACGGGCAGCAGCGGGTCGACGAGCTCGCGCGCATGCTGGCCGGCCAGGAGGACTCCGAGGCGGCGCAGACCCACGCACGCGAGCTGCTGGAGCTCGCCGGCCGGCTCTGACGCCTCGAGGGCGGCACGGCCGAGGCACCGGGACGCGCCGGGTCGACCTGCGCGGCACGCGACGCCGGCCGTGCCACGATGGACGACGATGTCTCGACGAAACCACCCCGCCGACGGCCCGACCGACGACATCGTCGGCGTGGTGCGCTTCGCGCGTGCCGCCGACGGGACCGCCGGGCGTCTGGCTGCCCCGGCCCTCAAGTCACTGCGCCGCGGCGACATCGCCGTCGTCGACCTCCCCGACCTCGACCGGGTCCAGGCCGAGCAGCTCGTCGAGACCGGCGTGCGCGCCGTGCTCAACGCCGCCGAGTCGTCCACCGGGCGCTTCCCCAACCTCGGTCCCCAGGTCCTCGCCGACGCCGGTGTGACGCTCGTCGACCACGTCGGTGCCGGGATCTGGTCGCGGCTGCGCAGCGGCGACCGGGTCAGGGTCAGCGGTGGCAAGGTCTTCAAGGACGAGGTCCTGGTGGCGCAGGGGCAGGCGGTCGACGACGCCACGGTCATCGAGCGGCTCGGGTCCGCCGAACGCGACCTCGCCACCCGGCTGGGCTCGCTGACGGCCAACGCCTCCGACCACCTCGAGCGCGAGCGGGCCCTCCTGCTCGAGGGCGCCCGCGTCCCCCGACTGCGTCCGGCGCAGCGGGGACGCCCGGTCGTGGTGGTCTCCCGCAC
This sequence comes from uncultured Aeromicrobium sp., assembly GCA_964599245.1. Taxonomy (GTDB): domain Bacteria; phylum Actinomycetota; class Actinomycetes; order Propionibacteriales; family Nocardioidaceae; genus Aeromicrobium. The sequence goes on from CAZREF010000001.1 coordinate 9,043, forward strand.
CTACGAGTGGCAGGACGACCTCAAGGCCATCCGGCGCTGGATGCGCGACGCGCACGCCGTGGTCGTCGGCGTCACCGCCGGTGCCGACGCGCTCCTCGACGCCGGCGTCACCCCCGACGTGGTGGTGGGCCACCTCGACGACCTCTCCGACCGGGCCCTGCGCAGCGGTGCGGACGTCGTCGTGGTCTCCGCGTCCGGCCGTGCCGAGGGGCACGAACGCTTCGAGCGGGCCGGCGTCGACGTGACCGTCTTCCACGCCTCCGGCGCCGCGAGCGACCTCGCGATCCTGCTGGCCGACACGAACGACGCCCCGGTCGTCGTCGAGGTGGGTGCCCCCCGTGGGCTCGTGGAGTTCCTCGAGCGCGGTCCGGCCGACGTCGCCGGCTCGTTCGTCACGCGCCTGCGCGCGTCGGCCACCCTCGTCGACGCGCGCGCCGTCGCCCACTTCACCCGTCGCACGATGCCCGCCTGGCCGGTGCTGCTCGTCCTGCTCGCGGGGGTGCTGGCCGTCGTCGCGGCGCTCGGCACCACCCCGACCGGCAGCGACTGGTACGCCTCCCTGGCCGAGCGGGTGGCCGACCTCCGATCCTGGTTCGAAGGACTGCTGTAGATGATCACCTTCCGGTACCACCTCGTCTCCGTCGCGGCCGTGCTGCTGGCGCTCGCCGCCGGCGTCGCGCTGGGCGCAGGCGTCCTCGACGAACGGCTGACGGCGCCCGGCGAGGCGACCTCGGCCGCCGGCGGCGACTCCGCCGTGTCCTCCTTCGAGGACGGCTACGCGGCGCGCACCGCGCCCGGCCTGATCGACGGCGCCCTGGACGATCGGACCGTCGTCGTCCTGACGCTGCCGGGGGCGCGTGACGACGAGGTCGCCGGGGTGCAGCGCGACCTCGAGCGGTCGGGCGCCACCGTCACGGGCACCGTCGCGCTCACCGCCAAGCTGCTCGACCCGGCGAACCGGCAGTTCGCCGACAGCGTCGCGGAGGAGTCGGACCCCGACGCGGACGGGGAGGGCTACGGGCGCGTGGGCGCCGCGCTCGGCCGGTCGCTGCTGGGGCGCTCCGGTGCCGACCTGGACGAGACCGCCCGCACCGTCGCGTCGGCCTTCGACGAGGGTGCCCTCACCGACGCCGCCGAGGCCCCCGACACGTTCGCGAGCCTGGCCGTCGTGGTCACCGGCCCCTCACGCGTCGGCGACCGGGCGGAGGTCCTGAGCGGCCTGGTCCGCGCCCTCGCCGGCGCCGGCGAGGGCGCGCTCGTGGCCGGCCCGTCCAGCGCCAGCCGCGACGGCGGGGCCGTCGACGTCGTCCGGCGCGACGCCTCCCAGGTCTCGACCGTCGACGTCACCGACACCGCGGCCGGCCGGGCCGTCACCGCGCTCGCCCTGGCCCGGGTCGCCGCCGGTGAGAACGGTGCCTGGGGCACGTCGCGCAGCAACGACGGTCCCCTCCCCGAGTAGCCCCGGGGCCCGGCACCCCCGCCGGGCCCTCCTTGCCGCCCGGGGCCCGGCACCCCCGCCGGGCTTCGGCGCGTCCGCGTCGAGGTGGTCGAGAGGGAGGTCCGGAGCGGCTACACTGGAATCCCGTGGAGCAGTGAGCGCCGCCTGACCCGACGGGTCCGACGACGTCCCGCTGCGCCGCTTCCAGGCCCACCACCACGGGAGTCACCTTGCAGGGCAGCGCCGTCACCAAGCACGTGTTCGTCACCGGCGGGGTCGCCTCGTCACTGGGCAAGGGGTTGACCGCCTCCTCGCTCGGCCGGCTGCTGAAGTCACGCGGCCTTCGGGTCACCATGCAGAAGCTCGACCCCTACCTCAACGTCGACCCCGGGACGATGAACCCGTTCCAGCACGGGGAGGTCTTCGTCACCGACGACGGTGCCGAGACCGACCTCGACATCGGCCACTACGAGCGCTTCCTCGACGAGGACCTGGTCGGGCGCGCCAACGTGACCACCGGCCAGGTGTACTCCGAGGTCATCGCGCGCGAGCGGCGCGGTGACTACCTCGGTGACACGGTGCAGGTCATCCCGCACATCACGAACGAGATCAAGGATCGGATGCTCGCGATGGGCGGGCCGGACGTCGACGTGGTCATCCACGAGATCGGCGGCACGGTCGGCGACATCGAGAGCCAGCCGTTCCTGGAGTCCGCCCGGCAGGTGCGGCACGAGATCGGTCGCGGGCACGTCTTCTTCCTGCACGTCTCCCTGGTGCCCTACATCGGTCCGTCGGGGGAACTGAAGACCAAGCCGACCCAGCACTCCGTCGCGGCGCTGCGCTCGATCGGCATCCAGCCCGACGCCATCGTCTGCCGCTCCGACCGGGAGATCCCGGAGTCGGTCAAGCGCAAGATCTCGCTGATGTGCGACGTGGACACCGAGGCCGTCGTCACCGCGAGCGACGCGCCCTCGATCTACGACATCCCGAAGGTCGTGCACCGCGAGGGCCTCGACGCCTACGTCGTGCGTCGCCTCGACCTGCCGTTCCGCGACGTCGACTGGACCGAGTGGGACGCGCTGCTGCGCCGGGTCCACCAGCCCGCCGAGGAGGTCACGATCGCCCTCGTCGGGAAGTACGTCGACCTGCCCGACGCCTACCTCTCCGTCGCCGAGGCCCTGCGTGCCGGCGGCTTCGCGAACGACACGAAGGTCCACCTGCGCTGGGTGCCCTCGGACGAGTGCGCCACGGAGTCCGGAGCCGCCCGTCACCTCGCCGACGTCGACGGCATCTGCGTCCCCGGCGGCTTCGGCATCCGGGGCATCGAGGGCAAGGTGGGCGCGCTCCAGCACGCGCGCACCCGAGGCATACCCACCCTCGGGCTGTGCCTCGGCCTGCAGTGCATGGTCATCGAGCACGCCCGTCACGTCGCCGGCATCCCCGGCGCGAGCTCCACGGAGTTCGACCCGGAGGCGAGCGACCCCGTGATCGCGACCATGGCCGAGCAGCACGCGTTCGTCGAGGGCGCCGGAGACCTGGGCGGCACGATGCGCCTCGGCCTCTACGAGGCGGCCCTCGCGCCGGGCAGCATCGTCGCCGGGCTGTACGGGACCGACAAGGTCGAGGAGCGGCACCGGCACCGCTACGAGGTCAACAACACCTACCGCGACCGCCTCGAGCAGTCCGGCCTCGTGTTCAGCGGGACCTCGCCCGACGGGAACCTCGTGGAGTTCGTCGAGCTGCCCGCCGGCGTGCACCCCTTCTACGTGGCGACGCAGGCCCACCCCGAGCTGCGCTCGCGCCCCACGCGACCGCACCCGCTGTTCGGGGGCCTCGTCCGGGCCGCCCTGCAGCGTCGCCGCGAGCTGCGCCTGCCCGTCGACGTGCCGGCGACGGCGGCCGAGGAGTCGTGACACCCCACCCCAGCCTGCCGGGACGGCTGGTCGCCGACGTCGCCGACGAGCCGGATTCCTGGCCCGTCGCCTCGAGCGAGCGGGTGTACAGCAGCGGGTACCTCGACGTCGACGTCGACGTGATCGTGGGACCCGACGGTGGGCACCACAGCCGCGCGGTGGTCCGGCCCAACGGCGCCGTCGGGGTGCTCGCCCTCGACGAGGACGACCGTGTGCTCATGGTCGTGCAGTACCGCCACCCCGTCGGCGAGCGACTCGTCGAGCTGCCGGCCGGGACGCTCGACGTCGAGGGTGAGGTGCCGCTCGACGCGGCCGCCCGCGAGCTGGCCGAGGAGGCCGACGTCCGGGCGGCCACGTGGTCGCCGTTGATCTCGCTGCTCTCCAGTGGCGGGTACACGAGCGAGGCCTGCCAGATCTTCCGCGCCGAGGGCCTGAGCCCCGTGCCGGAGGCCGAGCGCACGCCACGGCGTGCCGAGGAGGCGGAGATGGAGCAGTGGTGGGTGCCGTTCGACACCGTCGTCGACGCGGTGCTCGACGGACGTGTCCGCGACGCCATGATGTGCGCGTCGGTGCTCGCCGAGCACGCGCGCCGGCACCGGTGAGCGGGAGCGGCGACGACGGCGCCCTCGGGCGCGCCGTGCTGGACTACCTCGGCCACCTGTCGGTCGAGCGCGGGCTCGCCGCCAACACCCTCGCGAGCTATCGCCGCGACCTGCGTCGCTACGCCCAGTACCTGCGCCGGGCCGGGATCGACGACGTCGCCGACGTGGCCGAGACCGACGTGCTGGCCTTCCTCGCGGCCCTGCGGACGGGCGACGACGAGCATCCCGCGCTCGGGGCGTCGAGCGCCGCGCGGGCGGTGGTGGCGGTGCGGGGGTTCCACCGCTTCTGCCTGCGCGAGCAGCTCGTGGCCCAGGACGTGTCTACCGCCGTCAAGCCTCCCCGGCCGGCGTCACGCCTGCCCAAGGCCCTGCCGCTGGGCGACGTCGAGGCGATCCTCGAGGCCGCCGGCGCTCCGGGCACCGGTCTGGCGAAGCGGGACCGGGCCCTGCTGGAGGTGCTCTACGGCACGGGCGCACGGATCTCCGAGGCGGTCGGCCTCGACGTCGACGACCTCGACCTGGAGGAGGGCACCGTCCTGCTGCGTGGCAAGGGCGGCAAGCAGCGCGTCGTGCCGGTCGGCTCGTTCGCCCGGGCCGCGCTCGAGGACTACCTCGCGCTCGCGCGTCCGGGGCTGGTCTCGGCGACGGGTGCCGGGGGACCGGCCCTGTTCCTCAACGCACGGGGCGGCCGGTTGAGTCGCCAGAGCGCCTGGACCGTCCTCACGAGGGCGGCGCGCTCCGCCGGCGTCCAGGTCGACGTCTCGCCCCACACCCTGCGTCACTCCTTCGCCACGCACCTGCTGGACGGCGGCGCCGACGTGCGGGTCGTGCAGGAGCTGCTCGGCCACGCCTCGGTGACGACGACCCAGATCTACACCCTCGTCACGGTCGACCGGCTGCGCGAGGTCTACGCCACGGCGCACCCGCGCGCGAGCCGCTGAGGAGCGGGCGGACGGCGCGATACAGTGGCCCGACGATCGCCGGGCGGCGACCGCACGCGGCGTGAAGGAGACAGATGAGCGACGACCTCGGTCCCACCGGACGCCCCGTCCCGGACTTCCCCGAGCCGTCCCCCCGCCGCAGCGGCCGTCCCGCGCAGATCATCGCGATGTGCAACCAGAAGGGCGGGGTCGGCAAGACGACGACCACCATCAACCTGGGTGCGGCGCTCGTGGAGGCCGGGCGTCGGGTGCTGCTGCTCGACTTCGACCCCCAGGGCTCGCTGACGGTGGGCCTGGGCTTCAACGCCCACGACCTCGAGCAGTCGATCTACCACGTGCTCATGGATCGCGAGCTCACGCTGAAGGACATCGTCCTCGAGACCGCCGTGCCGGGCATGGACCTGGTGCCCGCCAACATCGACCTCTCGGCGGCGGAGATGCGCCTCGTCACCGAGGTGGGCCGCGAGCAGGTCCTCGCCCGCGCCCTCCACCCCCTGCTGCACGACTACGACGTCGTCCTCATCGACTGCCAGCCGTCGCTGGGCCTGCTCACCGTGAACGCCCTGACGGCCGCTGACGGCGTGATCATCCCGCTCGAGTGCGAGTACTTCGCCCTGCGCGGCGTCGCGCTGCTGAAGGAGACCATCGAGAAGGTCCGCGACCGCACGAACTTCGACCTGCGCATCGTCGGCCTGCTCGGCACGATGTACGACGGTCGGACGCTGCACGGTCGCGAGGTGCTGCAGACGCTCGTCCAGGGTTGGGGCGACCTCGTCTTCCACACCGTCATCCGCCGGACCGTCAAGTTCTCCGACGCCACGGTGGCGGGACTGCCCATCACGGAGTTCGCGGGGTCGTCGCCGGGCGCGGAGTCCTACCGCCGGCTGGCCCGGGAGGTGCTGCACCGATGCCCCGACGCGTGAGCATGCCGGGGGCGGACGAGCTGTTCCGCCCCACGGCCCCCGCGAAGGGACGCACGTCGCCGCCGGTCGAGGAGGCGCCGGTCGACGAGCCCTCCACGCCTCGTGACAGCGGCCGGATCAAGCACGACGAGAAGATGACGGTCTACGTCACCTCCGCCGAGCTCCTGGCCATCGAGCAGGCCCGGCTCGGACTGCGCCGCACGGTCGGGCGCAACGTCGACCGTGGTCGCCTCGTCCGCGCCGCCATCGCGCTCGCGCTGGAGGACCTCGAGGACCGGGGCGAGGAGAGCGACCTCGCCCGTCGTCTCGGCTCCGCATGAGCCTGTCGGTCGAGGAGTCGAGCGAGGCGCAGGGCTTCCACGTCGACGTCGGTGTCTTCGAGGGGCCCTTCGACCTCCTCCTCTCGCTCATCTCCAAGCACCAGCTGGACGTCACGGAGGTCGCCCTCTCCACGGTCACCACGGAGTTCATCGGCTACGTGCGCGGGCTCGGCGGCGACCTCGAGCAGACGACGCAGTTCCTCGTGGTCGCGGCGACCCTGCTCGACCTCAAGACCGCTCGACTGCTGCCGCAGGCGGACGTGGAGGACGAGGAGGACCTCGCCCTCCTGGAGGCGCGCGACCTGCTGTTCGCCCGGCTCATGCAGTACCGCGCCTTCAAGCAGGTCGCCGCCTTCTTGGCCGAGCGGCTGGCCACCGAGGGGCGTCGTCACCCGCGCCAGGTCGGTCTGGAGCCGCGGTTCGCCGCGCTGCTGCCGGAGGTCGTCGTCTCCATCGGCCCCGACGAGCTCGCCGGGCTGGCCGCGCGGGCCCTGGAGCCGAGGCCGGAGCCGGTCCTCTCGCTCGCCCACCTGCACGCGCCGACCGTGAGCGTGAAGGAGCAGGCCCACCTCGTCGTCGACCGGCTGCGGCGCGAGCGCGCGACCACCTTCCGCGCCCTCACCGCCGACGCCGACCTCATGACCACCGTCGCACGGTTCCTCGCGCTCCTGGAGCTGTTCCGCGAAGGCGTCGTCGCGTTCGACCAGGCCACGCCGCTGGGCGACCTGCACCTGCGCTGGACGGGGACCGACGACGGCGACATCGACGTGGGCGACGAGTTCGACGGCGACCCCGACCCCGGTGTCGCCGACGCCCCACCGACCCCCCAGGAGGACGAGCATGCCTGAGCCGACGCCCGAGGTGCCGAGGCCGGAGGGCCCCGACGTCTCGCTGCCGCGCGGCCCGCACGAGCTCGAGCTGGAGCTGCTCGAGCTGCGTCCCGCGCTCGAGGCCGTGCTGATGGTCGCCGACCAGCCGCTCGACCACCTCACGCTGGCCCAGGCCGTCGGTCACCCGCCGGCGGAGGTGCAGGGAGCCCTGGAGGCGCTCGCCGCCGAGTACGACGTGCAGGACCGCGGCTTCGAGCTCCGCCACGTCGGCGGCGGATGGCGCTACTTCACGCGAGAGGCCTTCGCCCCCGCGGTCGAGCGCTTCGTGCTCGACGGGCAGCAGGCCCGTCTGACGCAGGCGGCGCTCGAGACCCTCGCGGTGGTCGCGTACCGCCAGCCGATCAGCCGCTCGCGCATCTCGGCCATCCGCGGCGTGAACGTCGACGGCGTGGTGCGCACGCTCGTCACCCGTGGGCTCCTGGAGGAGGCCGGGACCGACGCCGAGAGCGGTGCCCACCTCTACCGCACCACCAGCTACTTCCTCGAGCGGATGGGGCTCGCGTCGCTCGCCGAGCTGCCCGCCATCGCGCCCATGCTGCCCGAGATCGAGGAGATGGACGACGAGGTCGTCGCCGCGTCGCCGGCCCCGTCGTCCGACGAGACGATCGCCGAGGACACGCCGGTCGATCCCGCGGGGGAGGAGTCGACCGGTGGCTGACCCGGTGCAGGGCGTCCGACTGCAGAAGGTCCTGGCCCAGGCCGGGGTCGGCAGCCGGCGGCGGTGCGAGGAGCTCATGGCCACGGGGCGGGTCGAGGTCAACGGCGAGGTCGTCGAGCAGATGGGCGTGCGCGTGGACCCGCTGGTCGACGTCGTCCGGGTCGACGGTCGGCGCATCCCCCCGCCGTCGGACCACGTGTACCTCGTGCTCAACAAGCCTCGGGGCGTGGTCTCGACCATGGCCGACGAGCAGGGACGCCGCGACCTCACCGAGTTCACCGCCGAGCGGCCCGAACGGCTGTTCCACGTCGGGCGGCTCGACACGGATACCTCCGGCCTGCTCGTGCTCACCAACGACGGCGACCTGGCTCACCGGCTGGCCCACCCGTCGTTCGAGATCACCAAGACGTACGTTGCCCTCGTCGAGGGCTCGGTCGGCGACGCGGTCGGCCGCCGGCTCCGCGCGGGCGTGGAGCTCGAGGACGGGCCGGCCTCGGTCGACCGCTTCGTGGTCAAGGACCGCGGCCGGGGTCGGTCGCTGGTGGAGCTCGACCTGCACATGGGTCGCAACCGCATCGTCCGGCGGATGCTGGCCGACGTCGGGCACCCCGTCGTGGAGCTCACGCGCACGGCGTTCGGACCGGTCCGGATCGGCTCGCTCGCGGTGGGTCGCACCCGAGAGCTCACCCGCGAGGAGCTGGGTGACCTCTTCGATACCGTGAGCGCATGACCGCGCTGCCCCCGACCCTCGTCGTGGGGTGCGGGCTCATCGGCACGTCGGTCGCGCTGGCGCTGCGCGAGCAGGGGATCGACGTGCACCTGCTCGACCGCGACGCCGAGCACCTGGCGGCCGCGGTCGAGCGCGGGGCCGGCACGGACGCACCGGTCCACGAGCCCGCCCTGGTCGTCGTGGCCGTGCCCCCCGTGGCCACCGCGTCCGTGGTGCGCGAGGCCCTGGCCACCCATCCCGGCGCGGTCGTCACCGACGTCGCGAGCGTCAAGGGCAGCATCGTGCGTGACCTGTCCGACGTCGACGGGCTCGAGCGCTACGTCGGCAGCCACCCGATGGCCGGTAGCGAGCGGTCGGGCCCGATGGCCGCGGCGCCCCGGCTGTTCGAGGGCCGGCCCTGGGTGATCACGCCCGTCGACGGCGCCACCGACGAGGCCGTCCGGCTGGTCGAGGAGGTGGCCGTGATGCTCGGCGCCGTGCCCATCGTCATGGAGCCCGACGCGCACGACCGGGCGGTGGCGCTGGTCTCCCACGTCCCCCAGGTGTTGTCGACGCTCGCGGCGGCGCGCCTGGTCGACGCGCCACCCGCGCACCTCGCCCTCGCCGGCCAGGGACTGCGCGACGTGACGCGTGTCGCGGGCAGCGACCCGGCGCTGTGGCGCGACATCATCACCACCAACGCGCGCGAGATCGGCGTGGTCCTCGAGGCCGTGCGCGACGACCTCGACGCCATGATCGTCTCGCTCGGCGACGCGGCCGTGGTGGGCGGCGTCCTCGAGGCCGGCCGCACGGGCACGCGGGCGATCCCCGGCAAGCACGGCGGCGAGGCGGTCGAGCTGGTCGTCGTCCACGTCCAGGTGCCCGACACCCCGGGCGCCCTCTCGCGGCTGTTCGCGCACGTGGGGGAGTCGGGCGTGAACATCGAGGACCTGCGCATCGACCACGAGCTCGGTCGTCCCGTGGGCCTCGTCGAGATCTCCGTCGCCGCCGAGCGGGCCGACGCCCTGCTCGAGCACCTCGCGCAGCGCGACTGGTCCGCCTACCGTTGACGCGGCCCGTCGTGCCGCGAGTCCCGTCGCCCGAGCTCGCCCCCCCTCCACCGCCCGCACCACCCGAGGAGTCCCCACCCGTGAGCAAGCCACTCGTCGTCGCCGTCGACGGACCGTCCGGATCGGGCAAGTCCAGCACCGCCCGGGGGGTCGCCACCCGGCTGTCGCTGGCCTACCTCGACACGGGCGCCATGTACCGGGCGGTCACGTGGGCCCTGCTGCAGCGCGGGACCGACGTCGACGACCCGGCTGCCGTCGCCCGCGACGTCGCCGACGTCGAGCTCGTCTCGGGCACCGACCCGCAGGCCCCCACGATCACCGCCGACGGCACCGACGTCTCCGAGGCGATCCGCGGCGACGACGTGACCGCCCACGTCAGCCCGGTGGCGGCGGTCCCCGAGGTGCGCCGACGGCTCGTCGAGCTGCAGCGCGCGATCATCGACGGGGCGACCGGCGGCATCGTCGTGGAGGGCCGTGACATCGGATCGACCGTGGCGCCCGACGCGCCGGTGAAGGTCTTCCTCGTCGCCGACGCCGAGGCCCGCGCGGCCCGGCGGGCGGCGGAGCAGGGGGGCGCCGACGAGGTGGCCACGGCGGCCTCCCTCGCTGCCCGTGACCGGATCGACTCCACGCGCGCGACGTCACCGCTCGTCCGGGCCGACGGGGCGGTGCAGATCGACGGGACGCACCTCACGCTCGAGGAGGTCGTGCAGGAGGTCCTCACCCTGGTCGAGCGGGCGCGCAGCGCGTGAGCGACCGGCTCCTCCCCGTCGAGCGGGGGCCGCGCCCCGCTCGGGGGCTCCCCGAGCGGGGCCTGCGGATGCTGCGGCCGCTCGCGCGTCGCTACCTCGAGCGTCGCTGGGAGGTGCGTCAGCGGGGGTTGCACAAGGTGCCCGACGACGGACCCGTGATCTACGCGAGCAACCACCTGGGCTGGCTCGACGGCCCGCTCCTCATCATCTGCACGCCCCGGCCGGCCCACGCCCTCGTCAAGGCGGAGGCGTTCGTCGGACGCACCGGTCGCCTGCTGCGCTTCGCCGGCCAGATCCCCCTCGACCGCTTCCGGCGCGACGTCGGCGCGCTGCGGACCGCCGCTGACGCGCTGGCGGCGGGTCAGTCCGTCGTGGTCTACCCCGAGGGGATCCGCGGGGCCGGCGACGTCGCACGCACGAAGGACGGCGTGGCCTGGCTCGCCCTGGTGAGCGGCGCCCCGGTGGTGCCCGTCGCGATCTTCGGCACGCGGTCCGCGGGCGCGGACGCCGAGAGTCGGCCCGAGCGGGGCGCCGCGGTGGACGTCGTCTACGGTGAACCCCTACGGGTCGATCCCGTCCCGTGGCCCCGCACACGGGCGCGCGTCGCCGACGCAGGCCGACGGATCACCGAGCACCTGCGGCAGCACGTCGAGTGGGCTGCCGCCACCGGGCACCTGGAGCTGCCCGGCCCCCTGCCCCGAGGAAGCACCGATGCCTGAGACCCCCGACCTCCCCGCCGGCGGCGCAACCGGGACGGCGCTGCCCGTCCTCGCCGTCATCGGGCGGCCCAACGTCGGCAAGTCGACCCTCGTCAACCGCATCATCGGTCGGCGCGAGGCCGTGGTCGAGGACGTCCCGGGGGTGACGCGCGACCGCGTCCCCTACGACGCGGACTGGAACGGCCGCGCCTTCACCGTCGTCGACACCGGCGGCTGGGACCCCGACGCCCGCGGGCTGGCCGAGCGCATCGCGGCGCAGGCCGAGGTGGCCGTGCAGGCGGCGGACGCGGTGCTCTTCGTCGTGGACGCCACGGTCGGCATCACCGACGCCGACGAGGCCGTCGTGCGCATCCTGCGCGCCGCCGGCAAGCCGGTGGTGCTGGCGGCCAACAAGGTCGACGACCAGCGGGCCGAGCTCGAGGCCGCCGGGCTCTGGAACCTCGGCCTGGGCGAGCCGCACCCCGTCTCGGCCCTGCACGGGCGGGGCAGCGGCGACCTGCTCGACGCCGTCCTGGCGGCCCTGCCGGAGGCGCCGCCGGAGCGCCTCGGTGAGGTGGGCGGCCCGCGCCGGGTCGCCATCGTGGGCAAGCCGAACGTCGGGAAGTCGAGCCTGCTCAACCAGCTGGCGGGGGAGTACCGCGTCGTCGTCGACGACGCCTCCGGGACCACCGTCGACCCGGTCGACGAGCTCGTCGAGCTCGGAGGACGCGAGTGGCGCTTCATCGACACCGCCGGGATCCGGCGTCGGGTGCGCGAGGCGTCCGGCCACGAGTACTACGCCAGCCTGCGCACCTCGACGGCCATCGAGCGGGCCGAGGTGGCGGTGGTCATCGTCGACGCCAGCCTGCCGTTCACCGAGCAGGACATCCGCATCGTCTCCACCGTGGCCGAGACCGGACGCGCCCTGGTCGTCGCCTTCAACAAGTGGGACCTCGTCGACGAGGAGCGCCGCTACTACCTCGAGCGCGAGATCGAGCGCGAGCTCGTGCAGGTGCAGTGGGCGCCGCGCATCAACATCGCGGCCCGGACGGGGTGGCACGTCGACCGCCTCGTGCGCGCGCTCGACTCCGCCCTCGAGGGCTGGGAGACCCGCATCGGCACCGGCGCGCTCAACGCGTTCCTCGGACGGCTGGTCGCCGAGCACCCGCACCCCGTCCGCGGTGGCAAGCAGGCGAAGATCCTCTTCGGCACCCAGGCCTCGACCGCGCCGCCGACCTTCATCCTGTTCACCTCGGGCAAGCTCGAGGCCGGGTACCTGCGGTTCGTCGAGCGTCGGCTGCGCGAGGAGTTCGGCTTCGTCGGCACGCCGATCCACATCCAGCAGCGTCCCCGCGAGAAGCGCAAGCGCTGACCCGTGCCGCCCCGGTCCCCGCTCCCTCCCCGCCACGGCCTGGGCGCCGCGTGGGTACGGACGCCGGATCGGGACGTCTCCCGGCCCGACCCCGCCCCGACGCTGGGCGCCTGGCTCCGCCTGCGCCTGCCCGAGCGCGTCGACGTCGACGCGATGCTGGCCGAGGGACGGTTCGTCCTGGGCGACGGCTCCGTGGTGGGCGGTGACGAGCCCTACCGCCCCCACACGTTCGTCTGGTTCCACCGCGACCTGCGCGAGGAGCCCGACGTGCCGGGGGAGATCGTCGTGCTGCACGAGGACGAGCGGCTGCTCGTGGTCGACAAGCCTGCGTTCCTGGCGACGATCCCGCGCGGACGTCACGTGCGGCAGAGCGTCACGGTGCGACTGCGCGACACCCTCGAGCTGCCCGAGCTGACGCCGGCGCACCGGCTGGACCGGATCACCTCCGGCGTGCTCGTCCTGGTGAAGGAGCGTCGCTGGCGTGGCGCCTACCAGTCGATGTTCTCCCGTCGCGAGGTCGAGAAGACCTACCTCGCCCTCGCACCGCACCGGCCCGACCTCCCGCTGCCCTGCACGGTGCGTGACCACGTGCGCAAGGACCGTGGGACGCTGCGCGCCGAGGTGGTGCCCGGCGCGGCGGTCAACGCAGTTACCCACGTCGATCGGGACGAGGTCCGTGGCGACGTCGCCGTCTACCGCCTGCGCCCGGAGACGGGCCGCACCCACCAGCTGCGGGTCCACCTCTGCGGGCTCGGCATCCCGATCGTGGGGGACCCGCTCTACCCGGAGGTGCTCGACGTCGCGGTGGACGACATGAGCACGCCGCTGCAGCTGCTGGCGCACCGCCTCGCCTTCGTCGATCCCGTCGACGGCCGGCACCGCGAGCTCCTCAGCCGTCGTACGCTGCCGCTGCTCCCGGAGGGGTGAGGGCGGGTCGGGACGTCCACGGTCGTGCGGTAGGGTTGCAGAGGTTCTTCGGGCTGTAGCGCAGCTTGGTAGCGCACTTGACTGGGGGTCAAGGGGTCGCAGGTTCAAATCCTGTCAGCCCGACCGAGGGAACACACCGATCGAGGCCGTCCGGACACGTCCGGGCGGCCTCGTCGCGTGGCCGGAGCGGAATGTGACGAAAGTCCCGCGTCCGCGGGGTCGATCGCCTACGCTCGGTCGGGACGCCGTGCCGGCCGGCACAGGGAGAGGCGTCGAGGGAGATCATCGTGTCCAGTCGTCGCTGGGCGCCCGTCGTCGGCGCCCTCCTCGTCCTCGGTCTGCTCGCCACCCCCGCCGGGGCCGCCACCAAGCCCGCCAAGGTCGGGCTCATCAGCTTCACCGGCGCCTCGCTGAGCGGCTCGAAGGCCACCTTGACGCTCAGCTGGCCCGCCGCGCGGCACGCCCGGTCCTACGAGGTCTTCGTCTCGCGCTCCTACAGCGGCGTGCTGAGCGCGAAGGTGTTCAAGCGGACGAGCGGCCGTGCCACGACGCTGACCGGGCTCGCCCGCGGTGCGACGTACTACGTCACCGTCCGCGGGGTGAACGGGTCGGCGAAGGGGCCGCGGGCCTCGCGGGTGGGTCGCACCACCATCGCGGCGCAGGGCACGGGCGAGAACCCCACGCGATCGGTGCTGACGTGGAACATCTGCAGCGAGAAGTCCGGCTGCGTCGACGGCGGCGGGTCGTGGAGTCGGCGTGAGGCCACGTTCCAGAAGATCGTCGCGGCGCGCCGCCCGTCGGTGCTGGCCCTGCAGGAGTCGCGGAACCTCGCCTTCGGGCGCCCGACCTCCGTCCCGGGCTACACCCGCGCCGCGTACTGGTCCAGCAAGGCGTTGTTCTTCGACCCTGCGGTCTACGGCCTCGTGACGAAGGGCGAGACCCCTCGCGAGGCGCTCGACGGAACGCTGCGCAGCTGCGCCGAGGCCACGGACGGGCGGTACGGCTGTCTCGAGCTCGGCGGGGGCAAGTACGCCGTCTGGGCCGAGCTCGAGGACCTCGCCACGGGGCGGCGCGTGGTGTACGTCAGCGCCCACACCACCAGCGGCAAGAGCGAGTCGTCCGCGCGCACCCGCCAGGCCGAGGTCACGCGGCTCCTGGCCGGCGTCACGGCACTCAACGTCGAGCGGCTGCCGGTCGTCCTGGCGGGGGACTGGAACAGCCACCGCAACCGGTCGAACGACTACGTCGGGACCGAGCTGCGGAGGGGCGGCTTCCGCGACGCCTTCGACCTGGCCCGCAGCGTCCTGCGCCAGCACCTCAACAGCTACAACGACTGGAGGACCACGCCGACCGTGTCGGTGACCTGGGGCGACCACGTCGACAAGGTGTGGGTGCAGCCGGGCCGCACCGTCGTGCGACGGTGGGAGAACAGCGCCCCGATGACGGGGAGCCGTTACACCGCGCCGCTCGTCTCCGACCACAACCCGGTTCTCGTGCGGATCTCCGTCGACTGATCGCGGAGCGCCCCATTGCATCGTGGGCGATGTAGATTGGCGGCATGAGCGTGCCGACGATCTCCGACCTCCTCTGCTTCGACCTCTACTCGACGTCGCGCCAGATGACGGCGGCCTACCGTCCCGTCCTCGAGCCGCACGACCTCACCTACCCGCAGTACCTGGTGCTCCTGGCGCTGTGGGAGCAGGACGGACAGAGCGTCAAGGAGCTGTCGCAGCGGCTACGACTGGACTACGGCACGCTCTCGCCACTCGTGAAGCGGCTGGAGGCGCGCGGTCGCGTGGAGCGCCGCCGCAACCCGGCCGACGAGCGGTCGACCCTCGTCACGCTCACCGCGGAGGGCTCGCGGCTGCGTGGCCTCGCCGGGGAGATGTGGACGCACGCCGGCCGCGTGCTCGACCTCGAGCCCGACGACCTGGTGACGCTGCGCCGACTCGTCGGCACCGTGCGCGAGCGCCTGTCGGCCGTCACCGAGGACTGAGGCGGACACGATCCGCCCGGACGGGCGGACGTCGACCGCCCACCGTGGCGTCCAGGTCGAGGAGGCGCCGCACCCGAGGTCCTGACCCCCCGCCCCGGGACCGCCGACGGCGCGGGAGGATGGCGTCGTGAGTGATCTCGCTGCGGACGCCGCGCTCGCCGTCCGGCTCGTCATCCGGGCCGCGGCCCTCGCGTCCAGCATGCGCGAGCAGCCGGGACTCGACGTGCGCACCAAGACCTCGGTCTCCGACGTCGTCACGGCGGCCGACCACGCCGCCGAGGACCTGGTGGTGCGCACGCTGCGCGAGGAGCGGCCCGACGACGGCCTGCTCGGCGAGGAGGGGACCGACGTCGCAGGCTCGTCGGGCCGTCGCTGGGTCATCGACCCCGTCGACGGGACCTACAACTTCGCCAGTGGCTCGGACTACTGGTGCTCGGCGGTCGCACTCCTCGACGGTGGCGACCTGCTGCTCGGCGCCGTGGCGCACGCCCGCGAGGGCGTGCTCGTCGGCGGACCCGACCTGCCGACGACCTGGGACGGCGACCCGGTGGGTCCGGTCGCCGACGTCGCCGTCGAGACGGTGGCCGCGGCCACCTACCTCCATCCCGGCAACGTCGAGGACGACCGGGTCCGCGAGGCCTGGCTCCGCGCGGCGCCCCTGCCCGCCACCCTGCGGATGCACGGGTCGGGCTCGATGGACCTGGTCGGCGTGGTCACCGGACGGCTCGGGGCCTGGTTCCAGCACAGCGCGCCCGCGTGGGACTGGCTCCCCGGGCGCGCGCTCGTGCTGGGGGCGGGCGGTGCGGCCGAGCAGGTCGACGTCGACGGCCTGACCTGGTCGGTCGCCGGAGGTGGCTCCGCGGTGCGGGCGATCACCTCGGCCCTGGAGGGCGAGGAGTGAGCCTCCGGGCGGTCGCCGTCTTCTGCGGCTCCAGCGCAGGGTCCCACCCCGCGTACGCGGCGGCGGCGCGGACGACCGGCCGGACGCTCGCGGCGCGAGGCACGACGCTGGTGTACGGCGGCGGCCGGGTCGGGCTGATGGGCGTCGTGGCCGACGCGGCGCTGGAGGCCGGTGGCCGCGTGGTGGGGGTCATCCCGCGGGCCCTGCACGACCGGGAGCTCACCCACACCGGGGTCAGCGAGCTGCACATCGTCGAGTCGATGCACGAGCGCAAGGCCACGATGGCCGACCTCGCCGACGCCTTCGTGGCGCTGCCCGGCGGCGCGGGGACCCTCGAGGAGGTGGCGGAGCAGTGGACGTGGGCCCAGCTCACGCTCCACGCCAAGCGGTCGGGCTTCCTCGACGTACGGGGCTTCTGGGGTCCCGTGCGCTCCATGCTCGAGCGGATGGTCGACGACGGGTTCGTCCGGCCGGAGCAGCAGGACATCCTGCGGTTCGACGACGACGTGGAGCGCCTGCTCGACGCGCTCGGCCAGCCTCCCGGATGGACCGACAAGTGGGGTGCGGCCCTCCCCACGCCGCCCCCGTGACGCGTCCTCGGCCCCTCATCGAGGTCGTCGCAGCCCTCGTGGTCGGCCCCGACGGGCGGACGTTGCTCGTGCGCAAGCGCGGCACCTCGACGTTCATGAACCCGGGCGGGAAGCCCGAGCCGGGCGAGTCGCTGCGCGCAACCCTGTCCCGCGAGCTGGCCGAGGAGCTGGGCCTGCGGGTCGACGCCGACCGTCCCGTGGACCTCGGCAGCATCCGCACGGTGGCGGCGAACGAGCCAGGCCACGACCTGCTCGCCCACTGCTTCCGCCTCGACGTGGAGGCTCCCGACCACCAGGTGGCCGCGGAGATCGAGGAGGCGCGGTGGGTGGACCCGAGCGACCCGGGCGTCCCGCTGGCGCCGCTCGCCGCCGAGCACCTCCTCCCGCTCCTGGGCTCCTGATCGACCTCAGCGCCCGCGGAACCGGTCCATCTGGCGCCGCTCGCGCTTCGTGGGGCGTCCGGCGCCGCGTTCGCGGCGCGGCATCGCCAGACGCTCCTCGCGCGGCGGGGGAGGAGGGGAGTGGTCGGCGTAGCAGCCGGCGGCGACGGCGGCGCCGACCCGCTTGGTCAGCAGACGCTCGACCACGACGACCCGGGGCCCGCCCGGGGTGGTCGCCTCGACCCGGTCGCCCAGGTGCACGGGCTGCGACGGCTTGGCCCGCCTGCCGTTGACGTGCACCTGGCCGCCCTTGCAGGCGGCGCTCGCGGAGGAGCGCGACGCGAACAGGCGCACGGACCACACCCACACGTCGGCGCGCACGCTGCTCGGCTCCACCCGTCCAGCGTAGGTGGCGGGCGGCCTACGCTGGACACCATGACCGGATCGGGCGACGTCGAGACCGTCGACATCACGAGCACGATGATCCGCCTCGGCCAGCTGCTCAAGTTCGCCGACGTCGTGGAGTCCGGTGCGCAGGCCGGCGCACTGGTGGCGTCCGGGGACGTCCAGGTCGACGGCGAGGTCGAGACGCGCCGCGGCCGTCAGCTCGGCGACGGCGCCGAGGTCGCCCTCGCCCTGCCCGGAGGTCGGCGCGTGCTCCGCGTCCGCGTGGTGCCGGACGACGGCGCGGACGACGTCGACGTGCCCTGGTGACCCGCGTCGTGGAGGTCGTGGCCGACCGTGACCGGCCGGGCGCCGCCACCGTCCGCGTCGACGGCACCGACCAGTCGCACGTCGACCTGGGCGACCCGACGCACCTGGAGTTCGACTACGTGCGCCGCATGGCCGACGTCGTCGACACCAGCTGGCCCGAGGGAGAGCAGGTCCGCACGCTGCACGTGGGCGGTGCCGGGATGACGCTCGCTCGGTACGTCGCGGCCACCCGGCCCCGGTCCCGCCAGCTCGTGCTGGAGCCCGAGGCCGATCTCACCGAGCTCGTCCGCGCCGAGCTCCCCCTTCCCCCGCGCTGCGGCATCCGGGTGCGGGCCGAGGACGGACGCACCGGGGTCGGGAGCCTGCGCGCGGGCACCTACGACCTCGCCGTCGTGGACGCCTTCGCCGGTGCCCGCGTCCCGGCGGACCTCGTGACCGTCGAGTGGTACGCCGACCTGGCACGGGTCGTCGACGTCCAGGGCCTGGTGCTGTTGAACCTCGCGGACAGGGCGCCCTTCCCGTGGATCCGCAACGTCCTGCGCGCCGTCGAGGTGTCGTGGCCCCACCTGCTGGTGAGCGCTGAGCCCGCCACGATGAAGGGCCGGCGCCACGGGAACGTCCTCGTGGTCGCGTCGCGCCGCCCCCTGGATCCGGCGCCGTTGCGCCGCCGGGCGGCGGGCTCGCCCTTCCCCTACCGTGTGCTCGGGGCCGACGACGTCCGGGCCCGCCTCTCCGGGGGCACGGCCTTCACCGACGGGGCCGCCGAGCCCTCCCCGGCCCCACCAGGCGGGGCGACGTTCTTCTCCTGATCAGCCCAGCCGCTCGCGCCACGCGGCGGGGTCCTCGACCTGGAAGGCGGCGGCGTCGCCGAGCCCGTCCGTCTCCCAGGTGACGACGAGGAGGTCGGACCCCGGGGAGCGGCCCATGAAGCTCCGGCCGACCGACGCCGAGGTGACGTCGGCTCGAGGGACGACGACGTCGCGACCTGCCACCACCGTGACGAAGGCGAGGTCGTCGCGCCCGAGGAGCAGCGTGCCGATGCCGCGCACCTGCGTCTGCCGGTCCGACGCGACCGCGAAGAGCGCCGCCCGCTCGGCGTGCTCGGGGAGCAAGGAGTCGACGCGACGACGGTGTGCACGCCGGACGACCACGACCCGCCCGATCCCGATGCCCACGAGCAGCAGCACCAGCAGGGCCACGAGGCCCAGCACCGTCAGCAGGACCTCCACCGGCGGGTCAGGCCTTGAGCGCGCGCTCGAGCGCGTCGACCGCGTGGTCGATCTCCTCGCGCGTGATGACCAGCGGTGGAGCGATCCGCAGGGTGCGCTCGTGCGTCTCCTTGCACAGCACGCCCTCGTCCCGCAGGGCCATCGAGACCTCGCGGCCGGTCTTGGCCAGCGGGTCGATGTCGACCCCCGCCCAGAGTCCTCGGCCGCGGACGGCGGCGACGCCCTGCCCGGCCAGGGCCTGGAGCCGTCCGTGCAGGTGCTCCCCGAGCTCCGCGGAGCGCTGCTGGAACTCGCCGGTGGACAGGAGCTCGACGACGGCCCGGCCCACCGCGCAGGCCACGGGGTAGCCGCCGAACGTCGAGCCGTGCTGCCCGGGCTTGAGCACCCCCAGCACGTCGGCGCGGCCGACCACGGCGGAGACCGGCACGATGCCGCCGCCGAGGGCCTTGCCCAGCGTGTAGAGGTCGGCACGGACGTCCTCGTGGTCGAGGGCGAAGAGCCGGCCCGTCCGCGCCAGGCCGGACTGGATCTCGTCGGCGACCAGCAGCACGTCGTGCTCGGTGCAGGCAGCCCGTACGTCGGCCCAGAAGCCCTCGGGCGGCACGACGACGCCGGCCTCGCCCTGGATCGGCTCCATGAGGACGGCCGCGGTGTTCGGCCCGATCGCGGCGCGCACGGCCTCCGCGTCGCCGTAGGGCACCGTGACGAACCCGGGGGTGAAGGGCCCGTAGTTGTCGTGCGCGGCGGGGTCGTCGGAGAAGGAGACGATCGTGGTCGTGCGGCCGTGGAAGTTGTTCGTCGCGACGATGATCTCGGCGGCGTCGAACGCGACGCCCTTGACCTCGTACGCCCACTTGCGGGCGACCTTGATCGCCGACTCGACGGCCTCGGCGCCCGTGTTCATCGTCAGCACCATCTCGGTGCCGGTGAGCGCGGCGAGCTCCTCGCAGAACGCACCGAACTGGTCGTTGTGGAACGCGCGTGACGTCAGGGTCAGGCGGTCGATCTGCTCGTGCGCGGCGCGGACGAGGTCCGGGTGGCGATGGCCGAAGTTCAGGGCCGAGTAGCCCGAGAGGAAGTCCAGGTAGCGGTGCCCCTCGACGTCCGTGACCCACGCACCCTCCGCCTCGGAGATCACGACCGGCAGCGGGTGGTAGTTGTGCGCACCCCACTGCTCGTCGAGCGCGATGATCCCTGCGGTGTTCAACGTGTCGGACATGACCCCACGGTAACGGCCGCCGCCGAGGCGACGCGTGCCTCCACGTAGGGTGCGGTGCGTGTCGACCGTCGCTGCGCCCCGTGCCGTGCCCGGCCGCGGGCGCGTGCTGCGACCCGCGCTCGTCGCCCTCGTGGTCGCCGCGTGCGCCGCGACCGCCCACACGGCAGCGGGTGGCGACGCGTCCGCACCGGCCTCGGCCGGCGTGGCGGCCGGCGCCGCCCTGGCGGCGGTGCTGCTGCGCGGCCGCCGCCTGACGACGGGGCAGCTGCTCGGCCTGCTCGGCCTCGGGCAGGTCGCGCTGCACCTCGCGCAGCCCACCGCGAGCCACGACCTCGCGATGGTCTCCGCCCACGCGGCCGCGACGCTCGCCAGCCTGCTGGTGCTCCGGCACGCCGAGGACTCGTGGTGGGCCCTGGCCGACCGTGTCGTCGCCGTGCTGCGGCTGCGCGTCGTCGGTGGCCCGCAGCCGTCGGCGCCGACCGTCGTCGTGCGGTCGTCGGCGCGCCGTGGACGGCTCGTGCTGCGGGTGGTGCCCGGACGTGCGCCGCCGGCGTGGGGCTGACCCCTCCACCCGACCAGCACGACCACCCGGACCGTCACCGGTCCAGCGAAGGAACACGCATGTCCACGTCCACCCCGTCCACCACGTCCACCCGATCCCGCCATCTCCTCATGACCGGCGCCGGGGTCCTCGCCCTCACGCTCGCCGTCGCCGGACCGGCCGCGGCCCACGTCTCGGTCTCCTCGCCCGACGCCGCCCGTGACGGCTACGGCAAGGTCGTCTTCCGCGTCCCGACGGAGTCCGACACCGCCAGCACGACCAAGCTCGTCGTCACCCTGCCCGCCGACACCCCCTTCCTGCACCTGACGGCCCAGCCGAAGCCCGGCTGGTCGGTCTCGATGCAGGAGGGACGGCTCCCCGAGCCGGTCGAGGTCGACGGCACTGAGGTCACCGAGGCCGTCCGCACCGTCACCTGGACCAGCGACGGCGACGGCATCGCGCCCGGGGAGTTCGACGAGTTCGCGCTCTCGGGTGGACCGTTCCCCGACGCGGACTCCGTCACCTTCTCCGCCGAGCAGACGTACGACGACGGCGAGGTCGTGGCCTGGGACCAGCTGCAGCAGGGCGACGAGGAGCCGGAGAAGCCCGCCCCCGTGCTCGCCCTGCAGGCGTCGTCGGCCGACGGGCACGGCGCCCACGGTGGTGACGCGACCGAGGCGTCGTCGACGACCTCCGAGGGGGACGGCGGCGACTCGGTCGCGCTGGTGCTGTCCGCGGCGGCGCTCCTCGTGGCCGTCGTGGCCCTGCTGGGCGTCGTGAGGCAGGGTAGAAGGCGTGCGTAGGACCCTCGTCCTTCTGGTGGCGGCGCTGGCTGTGCTGGCGCCGCTGCCGGCGTACGCCCATGCGGCCCTGGTCGGCACCGACCCGCGTGACGGCGCCAGCCTGGAGCGCGTGCCCGGCACCGTCGGCCTCGAGTTCTCCGAGCCGGTCACCCGGTCGGAGGTCGTGCTGACCGCGCCCGACGGGAGTCGCGTCGGCCTCGAGGTCTCCGCGCGCGACCGCGAGGTCACGGGCACGGTCGAGGAGGGCGCCGACGTCGAGCAGCGCGGCACCTGGACGCTGGCCTACCGCGTCGTGTCGGCCGACGGTCACCCGATCGCCGGGACGTCGACGTTCCGGACCACGACGGGCCGCGAGGTGGAGCAGGCGCCCGTCGCCACCGACGACCAGCAGTCGTTCCTGCACCGTCACGCCGAGCACCTCTGGTGGGCCGGTGGCGGAGGTCTCGTCGCCGTCGCGCTCATCGTCTGGCCCCTGCTGCGCCGGGGCGAGGAGGACGCCGCGTGATCGTCCTGCGCACCAGCGCGGCCACCTTCCTCGTCGCCCTGGCCGCCTGCGTCGCCGCCCTGAGCCTCGGCGGCGGCGCGCCGCAGGCGGTGCCCGAGGGCCTTCCCGACCCCGGCGCCTTCGTCGGCTGGGGCCTGCCGGTCCTGAGCGTGGTATCCGACGCGCTGCTCGTGGTGCTCGTGGGCCTGCTGCTCGCGAGCTCGGTCCTGCTGCCCACGAACGGCGATGCCGTGCAGGGGCTCTCCGTCGATGCCGTGCGGGGCGCGTCGCGCGCCGCCGGGGCCTGGTCGCTGGTCAGCATCGTGCTGTACGTCTTCACCGTCGCCGACGTCTTCGCGCGTCCGCTGGACTCCCTCACCTGGCCGCTGCTCTCCGAGCTCGCCGGGACGTCCACGGGCGGCGTGGTGCTGCTCCAGGTGGTCGTCGGTGCCGTGGCCTGGGCCGTCCTGCGCTGGACGCTCTCGGTGCGGGTCCTCGCGGTGGCCCTCGGACTCGTCCTGGCGTCCCTCGTGCCGGTGTCGTTCGCCGGCCACTCGGCCTCGTCGGGCTCGCACGACCTCGCCGCCCTGAGCCTGCTGCTCCACCTCGTGGGCGTGTGCCTGTGGGTCGGCGGTCTCGTGGCGCTGCTCTGGGTCGCCCGTCGCGGGAGCAAGCGGCTCGGCCCGGCGCTGTCGCGCTACTCCACGATGGCCCTCTGGGCGTTCGTCGTGGTCGGCGTCTCCGGCGTCGTCAACGCCGGGGTGCGTCTGAGGAGCGTCGCGGACGTGCTCGGGACGGGCTACGGACTGCTCGTGGTCGCGAAGGTGCTCGCGCTGGTCGCCCTCGGCTGGTTCGGCTGGGTGCAGCGCCGCCGCATGGTCCGTCGGCAGACGGGCTTCGCGCGGGTCGCCGCCTCCGAGGTCCTGCTCATGGCGGCGACCATCGGTCTGGCGGTCGCGCTCTCACGCACGCCCACCCCGGTGGGCGACGTCCTGACCACGCCGGCGCAGGAGCTGATCGGCGGGCCCCTGCCGCCCGCGCCCGACGCGCTGAGGCTCGCCTGGGGCTTCTCGGCCAACGGCCTGGGGCTCACGGTCGTGTCGCTGGCCGCGGCGCTGTACCTGCGCGGGCTGTGGTCGCTGCGTCGTCGCGGGGACACCTGGCCCCTCGGTCGCACGGTCTCGTGGTTCGTCGGCCTCGTGGTCGTCGCCTACTCGACGATCGGCGGGCTCGGCGTCTACTCCCACGTCCTCTTCAGCGCGCACATGGTCTCGCACATGCTGCTCTCGATGGTGGCGCCGATCTTCCTCGTCCTCGGGGCGCCGGTGACCCTGGCCCTGCGCACCCTGCCGGGACCACGGCAACCCGGCGACGTCTCGCCGCGCACGCTGCTCACCTCGTTCCTGCACTCCCGCCTGATGCGTGTCCTGACGCACCCCGTCGTCGGACCGGCGCTGTTCGTCGGCAGCCTCTACGCGCTCTACTTCACCCCGCTGTTCGGGTACCTCATGCGGGAGCACTGGGGCCACACGGCGATGGAGGTCCACTTCCTCCTGGTGGGCTCGCTGTTCTACTACGTGATCATCGGCGTGGACCCCTCGCCGCGCCGCCTGCCGCCGCTCGCACGGTTCGGCATCATGCTCGTCACGCTGCCCTTCCACGCCTTCTTCTCGATCGCGATCATGTCCTCGGCCCGGGTGCTGGCCGCGTCGTACTGGGCCACGCTGGAGCGGCCCTACAGCACCGACCTGCTCGCCGACCAGTACCTGGGCGGCAGCGTCTCGTGGGCCCTCGGGGAGGTGCCGCTGGTCCTCGTGATGATCGCGTTGCTGGTGCAGTGGTTCCGCTCCGACCAGCGCGAGGCACGCCGCCTCGACCGTGCGGCCGACCGTGACGGGGACGCCGAGCTCGCGGCCTACAACGCCCACCTGCGCGACCTCGCCGCGCACGGCAAGCGACGCGACCCCGACGCCGGCTGACGGGGTCGGCGCCCGCACGCGACGGGGCCCCGCACCGTCCGGTGCGGGGCCCCGTCGTGCGGACCGTGGGTCAGAAGATGACCTGGCCGCCGCTGGTGGCGGCGGTGAAGCGCTCCTGCGCGTCGGCCCAGTTGGCGATGTTCCAGAACGCCTTGACGTAGTCGCCCTTGACGTTGAGGTAGTCGAGGTAGAAGGCGTGCTCCCACATGTCGAGCTGGGAGATCGGGATCAGCGTGGCCGGGATGTTGGCCTGCTGGTCGTAGAGCTGGACGATGACGAGCTTCTGGCCGAGGGTGTCCCAGGCGGTGATGGCCCAGCCCGAGCCCTGGATGCCGAGGGCGGTGGCCTCGAACTGGGCGCGGTAGGCGTCGAAGGAGCCGAAGTTGTCGTCGATCGCCGCACCGAGCTCGCCCGTGGGCTTGTCGCCGCCCTCGGGGGAGAGGTTCTTCCAGAAGATCGAGTGGTTGATGTGACCGCCGAGGTTGAACGCGAGGTTCTTCTCGAGCAGGTTGATCGTGTCGTAGGAGCCGCCGGCGCGGGCCTCCTCGAGCTTCTCGAGGGCCGTGTTGAGGCCGTTGACGTAGTTCTGGTGGTGCTTGGAGTGGTGCAGCTCCATGATCTTGCCCGAGATGTGCGGGTCGAGCGCACCGTAATCGTAGGGCAGGTCGGGCAGGGAGTAGTCAGCCACGCGTCCTCCTAGGTCGGGGCACTCGCGGTGCCCTCCGGATGTTCAGTTGGTCGTGCCTCCTCAGTCTGTCAGTCACCCCGAGACACGCAAGACCGGCCCGGCATCCGGACGACGACGGCCCCGCCGCAGGGTGCGACGCGTCCCCGGGCGACGGGGTGCCATGCCCTAGGCTGAGCCCGCCATGGTGGAGCAGCGGGAGGGTCGACGTGGGTGAGGACAGGCTCGTGACGATCCCGAACCTGCTCAGCGTGGTCCGCATCGTCCTCCTGCCGGTCTTCCTGTGGCTGGTGCTGGTGCCCGAGGCCGACGTCCTGGCGCTGCTCGTGCTCGTCGTCTCCGGCGTCACCGACTACCTCGACGGCAAGCTGGCGCGACGGCTGGACCAGACCTCGAAGATCGGCGCGATCCTCGACCCGGTGGCCGACCGGCTCTACATCCTCGCCGTCGTGGTGGGCCTCGCCCTGCGCGACATCATCCCGTGGTGGCTCGCCGTCCTGCTGCCCCTGCGCGACGTGTTCCTGTTCAGCCTGGTGCCGTTCCTGCGCACCCGGGGCTACAGCTCGCTCCCGGTGCACTTCCTCGGCAAGGCCGCCACCGCCGGGCTGCTCTACGCGTTCCCGCTGCTGCTCCTCGGCGACGGCGAGGGCACCGTCGCCGACCTCGCCGAGGTGTTCGGCTGGGCGTTCGCCATCTGGGGGGTCGGGCTGTACTGGTGGGGCGGGGTCCTCTACGCCTTCCAGGTCCGTCGGCTGCTGGCCACCACCGAACGCGTCGCCCGCTGAACCCGCCCCGATCCCGATGAACCCACGATCCCGATGAGTACCGTCCGCCGGGCCGAGAACCTGCTCGAGCAGGTCGCCGAGAACGCGCTCGACGACGACTACTACGTCGTGCGGGCGGGGGAGGCCTACGCCGAGCGATCCGCCGCGACGCCGGCCGTCGCCGTGGTCGTGGCCGTGCTGGCGGCGATGCTGACGATCGCAGCGGTGCAGACGCAGAACGCACGGCCCGGCTCGGAGCTGGAGCGCCGGACCCTCGCCGCCGACGTCGCCGACCGCCGCGACGTCCTGGCAGCCCGCCAGAGCGCGGTGCAGGCGCTGCGCGAGCAGGTGGCGGCCCTGCAGGGCGGCAAGGCGCCGACCACGTCCGCCGACACCGCGAGCGACACCGTGCTCGCCGGTGCCAGGGCGCTGCGCGGCAGCGGCCTCGCGGTCACGATCGCCAGCAGCCCCGACGGCGGCCGGGCCGGACGCGTGACGACCGAGGACGTGCTGGCCGTGGTCAACGGGCTCTGGTACGCCGGGGCGGAGGCCATCGCCGTCGGCGGTCGACGGCTCACCGCCGAGACGCCCATCAGCACCCTCGACGGCACCATCACCGTCGGGTACGAGCGGATCGACGTGCCCGTGCGGATCGTCGCACTGGGGGACGGCGCGTCGCTGCGCTCGCGCCTGGAGTCCGGTCCGGCCGGGCGCTACCTCGCCGGCCGGACCGAGAGCTCGGGCCTGTCGGTCGGCCTGGCGCCGTCGGACGAGGAGGCGGTACCGTCCGCGCCGGAGGAGCAGACCACGTTGCGCAGGGCCGAGCCGGTCCCGGTGCCGGACGAGAGGGGGACGGGTCGATGATCCCGGTCGTGGGACTCGTCGTGGGGGTCGCCCTCGGGCTGTTCCTGCAGCCGGACGTGCCGCTGTGGCTGCAGCCCTACCTCCCGATCGCGATCGTGGCGGCGCTCGACGCGGTGGTGGGCGCACTGCGGGCGCTGGGGGAGCGGCGCTTCGACGACCGCGTCTTCGTCGTCTCGTTCATCTCCAACGTCCTCATCGCCGGCTTCATGGTCTTCCTGGGCGACCAGCTCGGGGTCGGCTCACAGCTGTCGACCGGCGTGGTCGTGGTGCTCGGCATCCGCATCTTCGCGAACGCCGCCGCCATCCGGCGCAGGGTCTTCCATGCCTGAGCCGAGCGGGCCGGCCGAACCGCGCCCCGACCACCGCACCTCGCGGGGCCGGCGTGCGGTCGGGTCGCAGGTGCTCGTCGCGGCGCTGGTGGCGGGCCTGGCCTTCGCCGTCACGGTGCAGGTCCGTCAGGACGACACGACCGACTACGCCTCCCTCCGCGGTGTCGAGCTTGTCGAGCTCCTCAAGTCCGTCGACGTGGCGAACGAGCGGCTGGCGGGCCAGATCGACGACCTCACGGCGACCCGCGACCGGCTGCTCGCGGCCGGGTCCGACCCCGGGGAGGCCGAGGAGGTCGCACGCCAGCGCGCCCAGGAGCTGGCCGTCCTCGCAGGGTCGCTCGGCGCCACCGGGCCGGGGGTGCGGTTGACGATCGACGACCCGGACGGCGTGGTCGACGCCGGCCTGGTGCTCGACGTCCTGCAGGAGCTGCGTGAGGGCGGGGCGGAGGCCATCGCGGTCAACGAGACCGCTCGCGTGGTCGCCCAGACCTACGTCCTCGACGACGAGGAGGGGCTGCGCATCGGCGGTCGCCAGGTGGTGAGCCCCTACGTCGTCGACGTCATCGGCGACCCGGGCACCCTCGAGGAGGCTGCGAGCTTCCGCGGCGGCATCCTCGACCTGCTGCGCGCGCGGGGGGCGGAGGCCTCGGTCACGCGCCGCGAGAGCATCACGGTGACGGCCCTGGCTGACGTCCGGACGCCCGAGTACGCTCGTCCCGACGCGGGCGGCTCCTGAGCCGTCCGGGCCCGACCACCAACTCGAGCAGGAGCGCCGCGTGATCCCAGAGGACCTGTACTACAGCGAGGAGCACGAGTGGGTGCGCGTCGACGGCGACGTCGTCGTCATCGGCATCACCGACTTCGCGCAGGACCAGCTCGGCGACATCGTCTACGTCGACCTTCCCGACGTCGGTGACGACGTGCAGGCCGGGTCCGTGGTCGGCGAGCTCGAGTCCACCAAGTCCGTCAGCGACGTCTTCTGCCCGGTCAGCGGTGAGGTCGTCGCCCGCAACGACAGCCTCGACGGTGCCTCCGAGGTCATCAACTCCGACCCCTACGGCGAGGGCTGGCTCTTCAAGGTGCGGCCCTCCGAGGACGACGTCACCGCAGCCCTGCTGGGCCCCGAGCAGTACACCGCCCTCGTCTCGGCCTGACTCCGCCGAAGGCACCCGGGCGGCCCCGCGCGGGATGCTAGGTTGGAGGCGTCGACCCTCGACCTCGAGGTGAGACCGCACGAGCAGGTCGAAACCCGTCACAGCCAGGAGTGATCCCGATGTCCTCGCCCGGTCCCGAGCACAGCAACATCCCGGACGAGACGACGCACATCCCGCTCATCGACGCCGACACCGAGGAGATGACCTCGGCCGACGTCGACGCCGTGGAGAACCTGCCGCTGGGCAGCGCGATGCTGCTCGTCCAGCGCGGTCCCGGGGCGGGCGCGCGGTTCCTGCTCGACACCGACACCGTCTCGGTGGGCCGTCACCCCGACAGCGACATCTTCCTCGACGACATCAGCGTCTCGCGCCGGCACGCCACGTTCACGCGGCAGGGCCAGGGCTACGTGGTGAGCGACCTCGGCAGCCTCAACGGCACCTACGTCAACCGCGACCGCATCGACGGGGACATCACGCTGGGCGGGGGCGACGAGGTCCAGATCGGCAAGTACCGGCTCATCTACTTCTCCGGCGCGCAGCGGGGCCAGGCGTGACCCAGCCGCTGCCGGAGCTCGCGAGGCTCAGCATCGGCAAGGTGCTCGACGAGCTGCGGGAGGAGTTCCCGTCGCTCTCGATCAGCAAGATCCGCTACCTGGAGCGCGAGGGGCTCCTCGAGCCGGAGCGCACGCCCTCGGGCTACCGCAAGTTCTCCTACGACGACGTCGAGCGGCTGAGGTTCGTGCTGCGCCAGCAGAACCGCTACTGGCCGTTGAGCGCCATCCGGCAGGCGCTGGACGAGATGGACCGCGGCCTCGTGCCGCAGACCGACCTCGACGGCGGTGTCCGGGTGCCCGAGGTCTCGAGCGACGCCGACGGGCTCCCCACGCCGGGCGCCTTCCTGGAGGGCCGCAGCCGCCTGCGACTGAGCCGCGAGGAGGTGCTGGAGAGCTCCGGTGCCACCGAGGAGCTGCTGGCCCAGGTCGAGGAGCACGGCCTGCTGTCGCGCCGACCCGGCCAGCACGCCTACGACGGCGACGACCTCGTCGTGGTCGATGCCGTGGTGCGGCTGGCGGCCCTGGGGGTCGAGCCGCGCCACCTGCGTGCCGTGGTGACGGCCGCCGAGCGCGAGTCCGACCTCCTCGCGCGCGTCGTGCCCGAGCGACGTCGCCGTGAGGACAAGGCCGCGGCCGCCGAGCAGCTGGGCGAGCTCGCCGCGTTGACCCTGCGCCTGCACACCGTGCTGCTGCGCCACCGGCTCCGGGACTGAGCCTCGTGCGCGAGCTCGACGTCATCGGGGTGCGGGTGGAGATGCCGACGGAGCAGCCGCTCGTGCTCCTGCGCGAGAGCGAGGGTGCGCGCTACCTGCCGATCTGGATCGGTGCCGTCGAGGCGTCGGCCATCGCCTTCGCACAGCAGGGGGAGCCCACCTCGCGCCCCCTGACCCACGAGCTGCTGCAGCGCGTCGTCGACGCGCTGGGCGATGAGCTGGAGGAGGTGCGGATCACCGACGTCGAGGACGGCGTGTTCTTCGCGACCCTGGTCTTCGGCTCCGGCGCCACGGTCGACGCCCGCCCGTCGGACTCCATCGCGCTCGCGCTGCGGTGCGGCGCGAGGATCCTCTGCGCCGAGGACGTGCTCGACGCCGCCGGCATCGCCTCCTCGCGCGAGGAGGACGAGCAGGTGGAGCGGTTCCGCGAGTTCCTCGACGACGTGGACCCCGAGGACTTCGCCTGACGCTCGCCGGGCGGAAGGGCGAACTCTCAACCCTCGAGTGAGGGTTGCGACACGCCGGTGGCCGTCGATGTGATTGACCCCCGCCCCGGGCGGGCCTACCGTGAGACCACTGCCGCACGCGAACACCGTTGTAGTTTCGCCGAGGTGGTCTTCCCCTCGACCCTCCTGGAAGGCGACACCCATGATCGAGCGACGCGACGACGCGCAGACGTCGGCGGAGGCCGCCGAGGCCGTGGCCCAGGCGGGCGACCAGGGCCTGCTGTTCACCGACGACGTCGAGCCGCTCCCGCGCGACACGGGCTTCCGTGGTCCCACCGCGTGCAGCGCCGCCGGCATCACCTACCGCCAGCTCGACTACTGGGCCCGCACGAAGCTCGTCGAGCCGACCGTGCGCTCGGCCACCGGCTCCGGCACCCAGCGGCTCTACTCCTTCAAGGACATCCTGCTGCTGAAGATCATCAAGCGGCTCCTCGACGCCGGGGTCTCGCTCCAGCAGATCCGCACGGCCGTGGAGCACCTGCGCGAGCGCGGCACCGACGACCTGACGCAGGTCACGCTCATGAGCGACGGCGCGAGCGTCTACGAGTGCCGTTCCGCCGACGAGGTCATCGACCTCCTCCAGGGTGGGCAGGGCGTCTTCGGCATCGCGATCGGCGGTGTCTGGAAGGAGATCGAGGGCTCGCTGCACGAGCTCCCGAGCGAGCGCTCCGTCAGCGCGGACGCCGTCGACGACGAGCTGTCGGCGCGGCGACGCGCCCGTCTGTCCAGCTGAGACGTGCCCCCGCGCCGGGCACCACGCTGGTAGCCTGGGGGAGCTGTCGAGCACGCGTGGGAGAGATCGCCCAGGCGGCGCCGAAGGGGCAATTCCTCCCCGGAACCTCTCAGGCACCACGGACCACGCGGACGAGGCCACCCTGGAGCACGGCGTCCGCCGCGTGACAGGTGGGGAGGGAGACCAGTCCTCGATCCTGGAGTCCCTTCATGACCTCTGACGTCGTCACGACCGACGCCTTCGTCGACCGCCACATCGGCCCGCGCGCCTCCGACCAGCGCGCCATGCTCGAGCGGATCGGCCACGACTCGCTGGACTCCCTCATGGCCGCGGCCGTGCCCGAGTCGATCCGGGCGAGCGCACCGCCGGCCCTGCCCGACCCGCTGGCCGAGCCGGAGGCGCTCGCCGCGCTCCAGGCCCTGGCCGCGCGCAACAACCCGGGCACGTCGATGATCGGGCTCGGCTACCACCCCACCGTGACGCCGGCGGTCATCCGTCGCAACGTGCTCGAGAGCCCGTCCTGGTACACGGCCTACACGCCGTACCAGCCCGAGATCTCCCAGGGCCGACTCGAGGCGCTGCTCAACTTCCAGACGATGGTGGCCGACCTGGCCGGCCTCACGACGGCCAATGCCTCCCTGCTCGACGAGGGCACCGCGGCCGCCGAGGCGATGACCCTGGTGCGCCGCGCCGCCCGGGGCAAGGACCTGCGGCCGATCGTGCTCGACAGCCGGCTGCTGCCGCAGACCCTGGCCGTCGTCCGCACCCGCGCCGAGGCGCTCGACATCGACCTCGTCGACGTCGACCTGGGCGTCGACGACGTGCCGGCCGACGTCGCCGGCGCGATCATCGCCTACCCGGCGGCCGACGGCGCCGTCACCGACCCGTCGCGCGCCATCGAGGCCGTGCACGCCGCGGGCGGTCTCGCCGTCGTGGTGGCCGACCCGCTGGCCCTCGTCCTGCTGCGCTCGCCGGGATCGCTCGGGGCGGACGTGGTCGTGGGCTCCTCGCAGCGGTTCGGCGTGCCGATGTTCTACGGTGGCCCGCACGCCGGGTTCATGGCGGTGCGCGACGGGCTCGAGCGGCACCTGCCCGGCCGCCTGGTCGGTGTCTCGGTCGACAAGGCCGGTCGTCCCGCCTACCGGCTGGCGCTCCAGACGCGCGAGCAGCACATCCGCCGTGAGAAGGCGACCTCGAACATCTGCACCGCGCAGGTGCTGCTCGCCGTGACGGCCTCGATGTACGCGGTCTACCACGGCGCGGAGGGACTGCGCCGCATCGCGCAACACGTCCACACCGCGGCCACCACGCTCGCCGCCGGTCTCGTCGCCGGTGGCGTCGAGGTGCTGCACGAGGCCTACTTCGACACCGTGGTCGCACGCGTGCCGGGCGAGGCCGACGCCGTGGTCGGCCGCGCCCGCGCGGAGGGCATCCACCTGCGGCGGGTCGACGCCGACCACGTCGCGGCCAGCACCTCGGAGGTGACCAGCACCGCGCACCTGCAGACGGTGTGGCGGGCGTTCGGGCTCGACACCTCGCACACCGCGCCTGCGCCCGACGCCCTGCCGTCCGCCCTCGTGCGCGACGACGCCATCTTGACCCACCCCGTCTTCTCCGAGCACCGGAGCGAGACGCAGCTCCTGCGCTACCTGCGCACGCTCAGCGATCGTGACTACGCCCTCGACCGGGGCATGATCCCCTTGGGCTCCTGCACGATGAAGCTCAACGCGACGGCCGAGATGGAGCCGATCAGCTGGCCCGGCTTCGCCGACCTCCACCCGTTCGTCCCGGCCGAGGACGCCGCCGGGATGATCGAGCTGGTCGAGACCCTCGAGGGCTGGCTCGCGAACGTCACGGGCTACGCCGCGGTCTCGGTGCAGCCGAACGCCGGCTCCCAGGGCGAGCTCGCCGGCCTCCTCGCGATCCGCGCCTACCACCGCAGCAACGGCGACACCGGTCGCGACGTCTGCCTCATCCCGAGCAGCGCGCACGGCACGAACGCCGCGTCGGCCGTCATGGCGGGCATGCGCGTCGTCATCGTGCGGTCCACCGAGGTGGGCGAGGTCGACCTCGAGGACCTGCGGCGGCTCTGCGCGGAGCACGCCGACGACCTCGCCGCGATCATGGTCACCTACCCCTCGACGCACGGTGTCTACGAGCACGGCATCACCGAGCTGTGCGACGTCGTGCACGCTGCGGGCGGCCAGGTCTACGTCGACGGCGCCAACCTCAACGCCCTGCTCGGTCATGCGGAGCCGGGGACGTTCGGCGGCGACGTGTCCCACCTGAACCTGCACAAGACGTTCTGCATCCCGCACGGCGGCGGCGGGCCCGGCGTCGGTCCCGTGGCCGTGGCCGAGCACCTCGTGCCCTTCCTGCCGAGCCACCCGCTCCACCCGGTGGCTGCGCGTCGCGAGGGCATCGGCGCGATCAGCGCCGCGCCGTACGGCTCGGCGGGCATCCTGCCGATCCCGTACGCCTACGTCTCGATGATGGGCGCGCAGGGCCTCACCGACGCCACCTCCGTCGCGGTGCTGTCGGCCAACTACGTCGCGGCTCGCCTGCGCGACGCGTTCCCGGTGCTCTACACCGGCAACGACGGGCTGGTGGCGCACGAGTGCATCCTCGACGTCCGGGGCATCACCAAGGAGACGGGCGTGAGCGTCGACGACGTCGCGAAGCGTCTCGTCGACTACGGCTTCCACGCCCCCACGATGAGCTTCCCGGTCGCGGGCACCCTCATGGTGGAGCCGACGGAGTCCGAGGACCTCGCCGAGCTGGACCGCTTCTGCGACGCGATGCTCGCGATCCGTGCCGAGATCGACCAGGTCGCGGCGGGGGAGTGGCCCGAGGGCGACAACCCGCTGGCCCAGGCGCCGCACGCGGCGCGGGAGCTCCTCGACTGGCAGCACGCGTACCCGGTCGCCACGGGCGTCTTCCCGACGGGCAGCACGCAGGACAAGTACTTCCCGCCGGTCGGTCGCATCGACCAGGCCTACGGCGACCGCAACCTGGCGTGCTCCTGCCCGCCGGTCGACGCCTTCGCCTGAGCCGTCACGTCGTCGTGGGGCGCTCGTCCCACCACCGGACCACGCGTTCCACGACGACCGACGGCGTCCGCACCCACTGCACGTGGTCCGTCGTGCCTCCCTCGGGCACCAGGTCACGCGTGTAGACCCACCGCGTCGTCGCGGCCGGGTCGAGGAACTGCTCGACGAAGCGCTTGTTCGCGCCGGAGACGGCGTACGCGTCGCCCTGCAGGTGCACCACGAGCGCCGGTGACGTGACGAGTGCATCGGCGGGGAACGGGGGCTCGCCCGTGCGCACGAACCGCGCCCACTCGCGCATCAGCGTCGCGGCACCGGGAGCCCCGAACGCGGGCTTCGGCAGATGACCGAAGACCCGCGTCAGCGTCGGGATCGCGGAGGCGAAGACGAGCATCGGGAGTCCGGCGTACGGGTAGTGGCGGTGGTGCGGCACGGACGCCCCGACGAGCACCAGCCCGTCCGCGGCCGTCGCCGGGTCGTCCGCGCACTGCAGCCCGACCGCCATCTGCGCGCCGAGGCTGTGGCCGAGGACCAGGACCGCTCGCCCGGGGGACGCCGCCCGCGCCTCGCGCACGGCCTCGGCGAGGTCGGCGATCTCGTCGGCGTACGACCAGTCGGCGGCCCGTGAGGCGACCGGCAGGTCCGGCTCGAACCCGCGCCGCCCGAGAGCCCGGGCGGACCAGCCCACGTCCTCGAACGCAGCGACGAGCGGGGCGTAGAAGCGCGACGGCACGGCCATCGCGGGCGAGACCAGGACGAGGGGAGCGGGCACGGCCACATCGTGGCGCATGCCCGGCCCCCGGAGGTGGGCGGGACCCGCCTCAGGCGTCCATGGAGGCGACGGGCGGCGTGGTCGGCTCGGGGGAGCCACCGTCCGGCTCGACGGTCACGGCGAACTTCTCGTTCTCGCCCAGCGACTTCACGACGACCATGCCCGCGCCGTGCCCCAGGACCCCGAGCGAGTGCGCCTCGCCGTCGCGCACGCCCCAGACCTGGTAGACGTGCTCCGCGTCGAGCTGCTTGAGGCCCGTCCCCATGACGACCGCGGCGTCGTGCGACGGTGAGGCGACGATGCGCATCGAACCGCCGGTGCGCACGCTGCCGTCGAGCATGGTGGCGTCGTCGGCGACCATGACGGCGCCGATGCGCTCGGTGTCGGCGCGAAGGTCCTGTGCGCGGTCGCGCTCGACGACGTAGCCGCCCACGGCGCCGGCGGCGACCAGGACCGACGCGGCGACCAGCAGGCGCGGGGCGGCCCGCCGCAGACGCCCGTGCTGGGCGAGCGACGTGACGACGGGGTGCTCCTGCGCCGTGGTGCCGATCTCGGCGAGCAGCCGCTCGCGCAGCCCCGCGGGCGGGACGTCGGTCTCGGCCTCCGCGAGCCGGACGGCCGTGAGGTGGAACCCGGCGAGCTCGTCGCGGCACTCCTCGCACTGCTCGAGGTGTGCCTCGAAGCGGGTCCGCTCGTGGGCGTCGAGGGCATCGAGGGCGTAGGGCGCGGCGAGCGTGTGCGCGTCGGGGGTGCTCATGAGGCCTCCACTCCCAGGCAGTCGCGCAGACGGATGAGACCGTCGCGCATGCGTGTCTTGACGGTTGCGGGGTTGGCGTCGAGCACCGTGGCGACCTCGGCGTAGGTGTACCCCTGGTAGTAGGCGAGGTTCACGGCCTCGCGCTGGAGCTCGGTCAGACCCTCCAGGCAACGGCGGACCTGCTCGTGCTCGAGCCGCGTCGTGACGGTCTCCAGGACCTCGTCGTGGTCGACCCCGGGCGACCAGTCGTAGGCGTTCTCGCGGTTGGTCGAGGCCTGGTCGTGCCGGACGGCGTCGACCGCCCGCCGGTGCGCCAGGGTCAGGATCCAGCTCTTGGCGCTGCCACGTGCCGGGTCGAAGCGGGCCGCGGTCTGCCAGACCTGGAGGAAGACCTCCTGGGAGACCTCCTCGGCCCGGGCGGGATCACGGATGACCCTGCGCGCCATGCCGAACACGGACCCGCCGAGCACGTCGTACAGGGCGGCGAACGCCGCTTCGTCGCCGCGCGCGACGCGCGGCAGCAGGTCGTCGGGCGAAACCTCCCTCGCCGGGTCCGGAACCGCGGCGAGCCGGTCGGCTGCGGACTGGCTCATGCGTAGCTCCTTTCCGAACAAGCTTCTACGGGCCATTCGCGCCTGCCTCCGGTCCGGATGGGTCGTGGGGGTGGGAAACCTCCTCGACATTTTACGTGCCGGACGGGGCCGCGCTGCGTCCCGACCCGGGGTGTGCGACGGTGGCCCGATGGACGGCGTCCCACCCTCGCCCCGGCTCGACGACGTGCTCGTCCCGGAAGCGCCACGCGCCGTGGTGCTCGTGCTGCACGGCGGCCGTGAGCACAGCACGGAACCGGTCCGCGACCGCCATGCGAGCTGGTGGCGCATGGCGCTGCTGGCCCGGGCCCTGCGGCCGACGGCTCGTCGCGAGCACCTGGCCGTCCACCTGCTGCAGTACCGCGCCCGCGGGTGGAACGACGCCCGCGCGCCGTGGCCCGTGGCGGATGCTCGCTGGGCGCTCGAGCGGCTGGGGGAGCGCCACGGAGACCTGCCGGTCGTCCTGGTGGGTCACTCCATGGGCGGGCGGACGGCGTGCCGCGCCGCCGACGGGCCCACGGTCCGGGGCGTCGTCGCCCTGGCGCCCTGGCTGCCCGAGGGCGAGCCGGTCGACGCGTTGGCGGGTCGGGCGTTGCACGTCCTGCACGGGACGGCGGACCGCTGGACGTCGGCCCGGCTGAGCCGTGCGTTCGTCGAGCGGGCCAGGCCCCTGGCCACGGCGGCCACCTGGCGACCACTCGCCGGTGCCGGCCACTACATGTTCCGCCGTGTGCGGGCCTGGAACGCCTTCGTGGGAGACTCCGTGCTGCGGGTCCTCGATGCCGACCCGTCCGCACCGACCGAGGACCTGCGCTGACGTGACCGACCCCATCGCCTACGGCGTGGCGCTGCTCGCCGTCGCCGTGGCGCTGTTCGCCGCCGTGCACACGGTGCGTGACCTGCCGTTCGGCAACCCGCTGTTCTACACGGTGGCCGTCCTCGAGGTGGTCCTGCTCCTCGTCGCCGTGGGGGCCGGCATCGCGCTCGCGACGACCGAGCGGGACGTCGCGACGGGGCTGTTCGTCTCCTACCTCCTGACCGTCGTCGTCGTCCCACCGGCCGCCGTGCTCTGGGGCATCGCCGAGAAGAGCCGCTGGGGCACGGGCGTCGTCGTGGTCGCGCTGCTCACGGTCGCGGCGCTCATGGTGCGCCTCCTCGGCATCTGGAAGGGCACGTATGTCTGAACCGACTCCCGGCCCGACGCCTGGACCGACCGCCGGCCGCACGTCCACCGGACCCGGTCGCGCCCTGGTCGCGGTCTACGCCGTGTTCGCGATCGCTGCCACGGCGCGCTCGGTGTACCAGCTGCTGGTCAAGGCCGACGAGGCGCCTGTCGCCTACGCCCTCTCCGCCCTCGCGGGCGTCGTCTACGTCGTCGCGACCGTCGCGCTCGCGACCGACCGACGACGCCTCGCGACGTCCGCGGTCGGGTTCGAGCTGGTCGGCGTCCTCGGTGTCGGCGCCCTGACGCTGGTCGACGCCGCCCTCTTCCCCGACGCCACCGTCTGGTCCGACTTCGGCTCGGGCTACGGCTACGTCCCGCTGGTGCTGCCCTTCGTGGGCCTCTGGTGGCTCCACCGCACGCGGCGCGGACCTCAGGGCAGTCCGCAGGCGGACCGCACGTAGTCGAGCACCGCGGTCCTCTGCGTCCGGTCGAGAGGCAGGACGAAGGTGGTGCCGCCGGGCAGGGTAGGGGCGGCCACCTCGACGGGCACGAGCCGGCCGACCTTGTCCTCGGCGATCGCGTGCGGGTCGCACCGGGCCGGCTCGAGCAGGAGGTCGGCCCGCAGCGGGGCCGTCCCGGACACGTCGACGTCCGTCGCCGAGCCACGGGCCGGCCGCACGAGCGGGGTCGGCCGGTAGCCGACGAGCCGCACGGCGGCGCCGCCCGGGCGTGGCGTGAGCGTCACGGGCACCCGGAGCAGACGTCCCTCGCGCACGGGGGCGCCGACGTGCAGACGAGCGGCGCCGTCGAGCGTCCGGCGTGCGCAGTCGGCGTCGAGCACCCGGGTCACGGCTCCGTAGCGGTCCTGCACCGGCAGGCTCGAGCGCACCGGGTCCCCCGCGCCGAGGCGATAGACGAGCGAGACGCGGTAGCGGGTGGAGTCGGCGCACCGTCCCCGGGGGAGGTGCAGCACCACGTCGGACTCGTACCCCGCGGTGACCTCCTCGTCGCCGGACCACGTCACGTCCGGCGCGCGGGACGACGTCAGGGTCAGCTCGAGGACGTGCAGGTCCTCGCGGGTCGGGTTGGTGATGCGGACGAAGGCGTCGCGCGCCTGGCGCTGCATCCGGCCCTGGTCGAGCACCGCCGCGACGCCCTGGGGGAGCGGGACCTCCCGGGGGTGCTGCGAGCACGCCGAGAGCAGCAGCGCCGCCAGCACGGCGGACGTCGCCGGTCCCGGGGTCCTCCTCACGCCTCCATGATGGGTCCGGACGAGGTCCACTCGGGCGAGAGCCGGACGACCTGGCCGACCACGGTCACGGCGGGCGACCCGACACGACGGTCGTGGCAGCGCTCGACCACCGTCGCCAGGGTGCCGACGGTGGTGCGCTGGTCGGGGGCGAAGCCACGCTCGACGACGGCGACGGGTGTGTCGGCGGGGTGCCCGGCCGCGAGGAGCGCCGCCACGCTGCCTGCGAGGCGCTTGACGCCCATGAGCAGAACGAGGGTGTGCTCG
The DNA here is from genome assembly GCA_964599245.1 of uncultured Aeromicrobium sp. Lineage (GTDB taxonomy): Bacteria > Actinomycetota > Actinomycetes > Propionibacteriales > Nocardioidaceae > Aeromicrobium. The sequence goes on from CAZREF010000001.1 coordinate 47,241, forward strand.
GGTGAGACGGGCAGGTCCTGCAGCTCCTCGTGCGCGGTGACCACGCTGAATCCGGTGGCCACGCCGCGGTGGGTCACCGGGATGCCGGCGGCCGCCGGCACGGCGACGGCGCTGGTCACGCCGGGCACGACCTCGACACGGACGCCCGCGGCCTCGCACGCGAGCCGCTCCTCACCGCCGCGTCCCAGCACGTACGGGTCGCCGCCCTTGAGTCGCACCACGACCCGTCCGGCCAGCGCGCGGTCGACGAGGATCCGGTTGATCTCCTCCTGGGGGACCGGGTGGTGCTCGGGCAGCTTGCCGACGTCGACGACCTCGACGTCGTCGGCGAGCTCGGCCAGCGCGTCGAGCGGTGCGAGCCGGTCGACGACCACGACGTCGGCCTCGGCGAGCAGGCGGCGACCGCGTGCCGTGAGCAGGTCCGCTCCGCCGGGACCTCCGCCGACGAGGGCGACGAAGCCCTCCGGGTGGTGGGTGCGGTGGCGCAGTGGCAGGTCGCCGGCCTGCAGCGCCGCGGCGACGGCGTCGCGCAGGACCGAGGCCCGTCGGGCGTCGCCCCCGCCGCTGACGGCCACGTGCACGTCGTCGACCTCGGCCACCGCGGGCATCCAGGCGGTCGCGGCCTCGGGGTCGCCGCCCTTGAGGCACCAGACCTGCCGTGCCTCGGCGTCCGCGGCCACCAGGTCGTCGACGGCTCCGTTCGTGGCGGTCTGGACCAGCCAGGCACCGTCGAGGTCCCGGCTCGCGTAGCCCCGCTCGTGCCAGGTGAGCCGACCCTGCGTCGCGAGCTCGCGGATGCGGGCGCTGACGGTCGGGGAGACGACCGTGACGTCGGCCTGCGCGCCCAGCAGCGCGTGGACACGCCGGGTCGCGACCGTGCCGCCGCCGACGACGAGGACACGTCGACCCTCCGGGCGGAGGGTGAGGGACAGCGGCACGGTCAGACCGCGGCCGTGGCCAGCAGCGCGTCGCCGACCATGCCGGCCGCCAGCGTCGTCCCGTCCTGGGCGTCGACGAGCAGGAACGAGCCCCCGGCCCGCGCGTGCAGGTACTCCTCGGCAGCGATGGGCGACGCGAGGCGCAGCGTCACGTGGCCGATGTCGTTGAGCTCGAGGGAGTCCGCGGGCTCGAGCCGCGCGACCTCGAGGTCGAGGCGACCCTTGATGTCGGTGACCATCGCCTGCACCGTCCGCGTGCCGTGCTTGAGCAGGACCTTCGTGCGACCGGCCAGGGGGCGGTCCCCGAGCCACGCCACGGTTCCCTCGAGGTCCTGCGTGACCGCTGGGACGCTGCGCGAGGTGACGACGAGGTCGCCGCGGGAGACGTCGACGTCGTCGGTGAGACGCAGGGTGACCGACTGCGGCGCGAAGGCCTCCGCCAGTGGGCCGTCGGCGGTGTCGATGCCGGCCACGGTGCTGGTGCGCCCGCTGGGCAGGACCGTGACCTCGTCGCCGGGGCGGACGAGGCCGGACGCGATCTGGCCCGCGTAGCCGCGGTAGTCGCGGAACTGCTCGCCCGCGGCGACCTGCGGCCGGATGACGAGCTGCACGGGGAACCGCAGCGGCTCGGAGTGCGGCTCGCCCGCCGGGGCGAGCGTCTCCAGGAAGGTCAGGAGGCTCGGGCCGTCGTACCAGGGCGTGCGCGCCGAGCGCTCGACCACGTTGTCGCCGTCGAGCGCCGACACGGGGATGGTGGTGACGTCGGTGAGCCCGAGCGAGGTCGCCGCCGACAGCACCTCGGAGGCGACGCGCTCGTAGGTGGCCTCGTCGAAGTCGACGAGGTCGATCTTGTTGACCACGACGACCACGTGCGGCACCCGCAGCAGGGAGGAGACGGCGAGGTGGCGGCGCGTCTGCTCCTGCACGCCCTTGCGCGCGTCGACGAGCAGCACGACGACGTCGGCCGTGCTGGCACCCGTGACCGTGTTGCGCGTGTACTGCACGTGGCCGGGGCAGTCGGCCAGGATGAACGACCGCTCGGCCGTGGCGAAGTAGCGGTAGGCGACGTCGATGGTGATGCCCTGCTCGCGCTCCGAGCGCAGGCCGTCGGTCAGGAGCGCGAGGTCGGCGGACTCCAGCCCCCGGTCGCGGCTGACCCGCTCGACCGCGGAGAGCTGGTCGGCCAGGACCGACTTGGAGTCGTAGAGCAGACGTCCGACGAGCGTGGACTTGCCGTCGTCGACCGAGCCGGCCGTGGCGAGCCTCAACAGGGTGCGCATCAGAAGTACCCCTCCTTCTTCCGGTCCTCCATGGCGGCCTCGGACGCGCGGTCGTCGGCGCGGGTGGCGCCACGCTCGGTGAGCCGCGTGGCGGCCACCTCCACCACCACGTCGTCGACGGTCGCGGCGTCGCTCTCGACGGCCCCGGTGCAGGACATGTCGCCGACCGTGCGGTAGCGCACGCGGCGTCGCTCGACCGTCTCGCCCGCACGCGGCCGGGAGACGTCGCTGACGGCGACGAGCATGCCGTCGCGCTCGAACACGTCGCGCTCGTGCGCGTAGTAGAGCGCGGGGAGTGCGATGCCCTCGGCGGCGATGTACTGCCAGACGTCGAGCTCGGTCCAGTTGCTCAACGGGAAGACCCGCACGTGCTCGCCGGGGCGGTGTCGGCCGTTGTAGAGGTTCCAGAGCTCGGGCCGCTGGTTGCGCGGGTCCCACTGGCCGAACTCGTCGCGCAGGCTGAACACGCGCTCCTTGGCGCGGGCCTTCTCCTCGTCGCGGCGGCCGCCGCCGAACACGGCATCGAACCTCCCGTCCGTGATGCCGTCGAGCAGGGGCTGCGTCTGGAGCTGGTTGCGGGTGCCGTCGCTGCGCTCGCGCAGACGTCCGTCGTCGATGTAGTCCTGCACCGACGCCACGACGAGGCGCAGGCCGAGCCGCTCGACCGTGGCGTCGCGGAAGGCGAGCACCTCGGGGAAGTTGTGGCCGGTGTCCACGTGCATGACCGGGAAGGGCACGGGCGCGGGCCAGAACGCCTTCGTCGCGAGGTGGAGCATGACCACGGAGTCCTTGCCGCCGGAGAACAGCAGGACCGGTCGCTCGAACTCCGCGGCGACCTCGCGGATGATGTGGATCGCCTCCGACTCGAGCCAGGCGAGCTGGTCGAGACGGTAGGTCGGGCGCTCGGTCGTGCCGTGCGCGTCGTCGACGAGGGTCATGCGTTCCTTCTCGGGGAGGGGCGGTCGGCTCAGGTGTGCAGGCCGCACTCGGTCTTGTCGAGGCCGGCCCAGCGGCCGGCCCGGGGGTCCTCGCCGGGAGCGACCCGACGGGTGCAGGGGGCGCAGCCGATGGACGGGTAGCCGTCGTTCACGAGCGGGTTGACGACGACGTCGTGCTCGGCGGCGTAGGCGAGCACCTCCTCGAAGGACCACGCCGCCAGGGGGTTGACCTTGACGAGGCCGTTCTTCTCGTCCCACGTCACCAGTGGCGTGTCGGCGCGGGTCGGGCCCTCGTCGCGGCGGACGCCGGTGATCCACACCTCGTACCCGGCGAGCGTGCGGGTGAGTGGCTCCACCTTGCGCAGGTGGCAGCAGAGGCCGGGGTCGCGGGCGAAGAGGTCCGTGCCGTGCTCGGCGTCCTGCTCGGCCACGCTCTGCGTCGGCGTCACGTCGACGATGGTGAGCTCCATCGACGCCTCCACGGCGTCGCGGGTGCCGATCGTCTCGGCGAAGTGGTAACCCGTCTCGAGGAACAGCGTGTCGACCCACGGGAGGTGGCGTGCCACCACGTGCGGGAGCACCGCGTCGGCCATCGAGCACGCGACCGCCGTGCGGTAGCCGAACTCCTCCGCCACCCAGGCCAGGACCGCCTCGGACGAGGCGTCGGCGAGGTGCTCGGACGCCTCCTCGGCGATGCGTCGCAGCGTCTCCCTGTCGCGGCGGGGGCCGAGCACGCTCTCGCGCGTGCGGTGGTGCTCCTCGCGGGCCGCGTCGTGGGCACGCTGCCGGTCGCGACGCTCGGCGAGCGTCGGACCGGTGGTCGGCAGGGTCTCGGACATGGGATCAGCCTAGGCGCGCGTCCCAGTGCGTGAGAGCGCGCGACACATCGTGGACACCCGATCTACGGCACCGCCAGGACGGGGCGATCCATCGCGCGGAACCGACGGTCGAGCAGGGGCGCGAGGGTCACGAGCAGGTAGAGCAGACCGGCCGTGAGGAACGCGCCGCCGAGCCCGCCGACGGCGACCAGCGCACCGCCGACGAGTCCCCCGAAGGGCATCAGTCCCCAGGCGACCGCGGTGGACATCGCGCCGACCCGGCCCACCAGGTGCCGTGGGATGCGCTCGAAGAAGACCGCCCCGACCACGGGGTTGAGGAAGCCGGAGGCCAGTCCGGCCACCGCCATCACCAGGACGGGCGCGGAGGTGGTGTCCGACCAGGCCAGGACCGCGAACCGGGGGAGACCCGTCACGAGGAAGGCCACGACGTACACCGCGAAGCGCGGCATGCGGTCGGCCCAGGTCGCCGCGAGCAGCGACCCGACGACGGACGTGCCGGCCATGACGGCGAGCAGGAGCCCCACGGCCCCGACGCCCGCGCCGGTGTGCTCCGCCCAGACCGGGAGGAGGACCGACGCGAACGCGACGTCGAGCAGGTTGGTGCAGGCGATCATGCCGGTGAGCGCCAGGACCACCGGGTCCTGCCGCAGGAACGCCCAGCCGGCCCGCAGCTGGTCCGGGTAGGACGCGTCGCGCTCGTCCTGGACGGGCACGCCCCGACCGAGCACCCGCGCGCCCGCGCCGAGCACCAGGGCCGCGAGGGCGAGCCCGACGGCGTTGGCGGCGAGGGCGTCCGCCGCGCCGACGAGGGCGACGAGCCCTGCCGCGGTGGCAGCGCCCACGAGCCCCGACGTGCGCTCGACGGTCGAGGCGAGTCCGGTGACCCGCTCCATCGGCTGCGCGGTCGACTCCGCGAGCACGGGCACGAGGCTGTGCCGCGCCGCGTCCGCCGGTCCCCGCAGAGCGCCGGTGGCGGCCACCAGGCCCAGGAGGGCGACGAGGGACAGCGCGTCGAGGTGGTGCAGGACGGGGATCGCCGCGACCGTGAGAGCGCTGGCGCCGTCGCACGTCACGGCGACCCGTCGGGCGCCCAGCCGGTCGATCAACGGGCCCGACAGCACCTTCGCGACCACCAGCGGCGCGAGCTCGGCGAAGGCCACCAGCCCGGCGGCGGTGGGCGAGCCGGTCGTGGTGAGGGCGAGCCAGGGGAGCGCCACGGCGGCCAGCCGCGTGCCGGTGAGGGCGAAGGCGTCGGCGAGCAGCCAGGCCGCGAGCACCCGCCAGGCACGGTCGCGGCTGGTCACGCCCCGGTCACGCTCCCGGGCCACGGGTTGGCGTGGAGGCGCACCACCACCGGCCGCGAGTCGGGGTGGTCCTCGTCCTCGACCTCCCCGAGCACGGCCTCCAGTCGCTCGACGAGTCGCCGCGCGGTCTCGGGCCGCAGTCGTCGCACGTAGTCGCTCAGGGTCGACGCCTCGCGCCAGACCTCCGGCAGCAGCGGGTACTCCTCGACCGCCCGCTGCATCTGCTCCGCGTGCACGACGGCCACGGCCTGCGCGAAGGCGTCGACGGCCTCGAGCTCCTCGGCGTCGCGCGGCGTCCCGGTCGAGGTGCTGCGGTGGGCGGCTCGCCACCGTCGTGTGCGCCCGTCGGTGTCGTCACCGGCGTCCTCGACGAAGCCGTGGGTCGCGAGCTGGCGCAGGTGGTACGACGTCGCGCCCGAGGAGGTGCCCGTCCGCGCGGCGAGGTCGCTGGCCGTGGCCGGGCCCTCGAGGCGCAGGAGCCCGAGCAGCCGGAGCCGCAGGGGGTGGCTGAGGGCGCGCAGCGCGGTGGGGCTCGGGGTGACGTCGGCCGGGTCCATGCGGCGAGCCTAGACCGCAAAGGGATCTTTGCAAAGGGTTCTTTGCGAATCGGCGCGTCGGCGGGCGTAGGGTCGAGTCATGGCCCGCTACCTCGACATCCACCCCGAGAACCCGCAGCCCAGGCTGGTCGAGCAGGCCGTGGACGTCCTGCGCGACGGCGGCCTGATCGCCTACCCGACCGACTCCGGGTACGCCCTCGGTGCCGCGCCGGGCAACCAGGAGGCGCTGGACCGGATCCGCAGCATCCGACGCCTCGACGACAAGCACCACTTCACCCTCGTGTGCAAGGACTTCGCGCAGATGGGGCAGCTGGTGCACGTCGACAACGCGATCTTCCGTGCGGTCAAGAACGCGACGCCCGGGCCGTACACCTTCATCCTCCCGGCGACCCGCGAGGTCCCGCGGCGGATGCTGCACCCCAAGAAGAAGACGGTCGGCGTGCGCATCCCCGACCACGTGGTCGTGCGGGCGCTCCTCGAGGCGTTGGGGGAGCCGATCCTCTCGAGCACGTTGATCCTGCCGGGGGAGTCCGAGCCGATGACCGAGGGCTGGCTCGTGAAGGAGGAGCTCGACCACCTCGTCGACGCCGTCGTCGAGTCCGGTGACGTCGTCGCCGAGCCCACGACGGTCGTGGACCTCGTGGACGGAGAGCCCGAGGTCGTCCGCGTGGGTGCCGGCGACCCGGACCGGTTCCGGTGACCGGGGCGCCGTCGGTGGGGCCGCGCGCCGCGTTCGTCCTCGTCCCCGGTGCCGGTGGGTCGCCCTGGTACTGGAGCCGGGTCGTGCCGCGCCTGGAGTCCGCCGGGCACGTGGCCGTGGCCGTCGACCTGCCCGGTCACGACCCCGTGGTGGACCTCGACGGCTACGTGGCGGTCGTGGTCGACGCGGTCCGGCAGGGCCTCGCGTCCGGGCTGCCGGTGGTGCTCGTCGGACAGTCGTTCGGCGGGTTCAGCGCGTCGGCCGCGGCCCTGGTCGAGCCGGTCGACGCCCTCGTCCTGCTGAACGCGATGGTGCCGCTCCCGGGTGAGTCGGGGGCAGGGTGGTGGCGAGCCGTCGGTCAGGCCGAGGCGCGGCGCGAGGCCGAGGCCGCTGCCGGGCGCGATGCCAGGAGGCCGTTCGACGTGCTCGAGGTCTTCCTCCACGACGCACCCGACGACGTGCTCGCGGAGGCAGCCGACCACGAGCGTGAGCAGGCCGAGCTCGCGTTCGGCTCGCCCTGGCCGGGGGAGGGGTGGCCCGACGTCCCGACGCACGTGCTCGTGGCCGACGACGACCGGCTCTTCCCGCCGGCCCTCCAGGAACGGGTGGCACGGGACCGCCTCGGTCTCGGCACCACCCGCGTGCCCGGCGGGCACCTGAACGCCCTGACCCGCCCGGACGAGCTGGTCAGCGCGCTCGTCGACCTCGTCCCGCCAGCGCGACCACCGCGCTGACCGCCACGAGCCCGGCCAGCAGCAGCATCGCGTCCACGCCGTCGAGCCGGCGCAGCAGGAGCGTGGCCAGGTAGGGCGCGGCGAACCCCACGTAGGTCAGGCTGTAGAAGACCGCGTTGACGGTCGCCAGGTCACGCGCCGGCGTGATCGTCTCGACCGTGCGCAGTCCCGCCACCAGCACGAACCCGTAGGCCGTCCCGAGCAGCATGCAGCCTGGCACGACGAGCCACGCCGCGCCGGTCACGGCGGCCAGGGCGCCGACCGCGAACCCGGCGACCCCCGCCGCCATGCCCACCGCGAGGGTCACGCCCGTCGCGAGGCGGCGACCGTACGGCTGGAGCGCCACGCCGGTGCCCAGGGTCAGGAACACGAGGGCGCCGACCAGGGCATAGGCCGGGCCCGGCACGTCGACGATCGACGGCAGGGTCGCGAACGCCAGCGTCGCGCAGCCGAACACCCACGGCGCGGTCGGGACGACCTGCGTGAGGAAGCGTCGCGAGAGCAGCACGTGGCGCAGCGTCGCGGCGTCGGGATCGCTGGCCGCGACGTCCGCGGGGTCCGGCTCGGGGGCCGGACGCAGCAGGACGGCCACCACGATCGTGAGCACGAGGTGCGGGACGTAGGGGAGCACGGTCGGTGCCGGTGCCCACTGGGCGAGCACACCCGTGACCAGCGGCCCCGTGCCGAACCCGGCCGAGAGGGCGATGGCAGCACGACGGGCGCCGGTGCCCGGTGCGGCGTCGGACAGCTCCTTCACCCAGGCCGTGCCCGGCGCGAACGCTGCACCGCTGGCGACCCCGGCCAGCAGGCGGCCCAGCAGGAGCAGCGCCAGCGAGTGACCGCCGACCATCAGCACCACGGTCGCGGCGAAGGACAGCACCAGCACCGGCCGCAGGACGCGTCCGCGGCCGATGCGGTCCGAGACGGGAGCGACCAGCAGGAGGGCCGGCACGAGCCCGGCGGCGTAGGCGCCGAAGAGGGCGGTGACCTCCGCCGCCGTCGCACCGTCGACGTCGCGGTACACGGGCAGCAGCGCCGCGAACTGGTTCGCTCCCCAGCCGACGGCGAAGAGCGCGAGCGCGGCACGGGTCCAGGACGGCACGGCGTCACCGTACGCGCACGGGGGACGGTCGGCTCAGTAGGCTCGGTGGTCGACCCTGGACATCCGGGCGCCCCGCCGCTCGACCACGACGTGCGGGCTGAGCTGCATGAGGCGCAGGGCGAGGAGGCGGTGCGGCGCGAAGGGTCGCAGCACCTCCTCGACCTCGTGGTCGTGGTGGAGCCGCTCGCCCAGCAGGGCCGTGCCGACGGTGCTGGCGAGGTGGTAGTCGCCGAAGGGCACCGCGTCGGTGTCGCCGAAGGCGCGCGAGGCCACCTCGGCCGCCGTCCACACGCCGACCCCCGGCAGGGTGCGCAGCGCCGCCGACGCGTCGGCGTGCTGCCGGTCGGCCAGGCGCTCCAGGGCGTCGCCGAGGCGAGTGACCGCTTGCACGGTCCGGTAGCGCTTGGGGTCGACCCCGGCTCGATGCCACTCCCACGACGGCAGGGCCGCCCACTCCTGGGCGGTGAGGGGCAGACGCATCCCCGCCGGCGCAGGGCCCGGAGCGGGTTCGCCGTGGCGGCCGAGCAGCTGGCGCCACGACAAGAAGGCGTCGGCGCCCAGCACCTTCTGCTCGATGATGGCGGGCACCAGGGCCTCGACCACACGCCCCGTGCGCGGCACGCGCAGGCCGGGGTGGCGCCGGTGGGCGTCGGCGACCACCGGGTGGGCCAGGGGAGGGGAGGGGGGCTCGTCGCCGCCGAGGCACCGCGGCAGGTCGTCGACGACCTCGGCGGCCCCCGGCCCCCAGGCCGCGGCCTCGACGGTGCGCCCGTCCAGCTGTCGAAGGTGGAGCGTGGCCGGCCCCGACGACGCCCGCGTGGTGCGCCAGAGCTCCGTGCCGCGTCCGCGGAAGGCCGGGTCGAGCGGCCCGCGACGCAGGGTGGACAGGGTGTGCCAGACGTCGAGGGGCGCCGCGCTGCGCCAGGTGCGCCGCTGCGGCTCACCCACGACGCGACCACCAGCGACGACGTCTCGCGGGCTCGGGCACGCGAGGACGTGCCGCCGCCCGTGCGCGGCGCCGTTCGTGCCACGCCTCGACCTCGGCCTCGACGTCGCGCGTGGGTGTGATGACCGGGGGACCGCCCTGGAGCTGGCGCCGCGCCTCGACGACCCGCCGGTTGAAGTCGGCGAGGATCTCGCGCGCGTGCTCCTCGGAGCCGGTGGTGTCCAGGAGGTCGTCGAGCTCGGCGTCCTCCCGGCGCAGGCCGAGCGCCGGGGGCAGCACGCCGCTGACCTGCTCGCGCTCGAGCATCTGCTTGACCCACCAGTCGGGATCGTGGCGGTACACACGTGGCGGCAGCGGCTTGCCGGCGAGGGGGAGGTCGTCGAAGTCGCCACGGGCGATGGCGGCGCGCACCTGGCCGTCGACGTACAGCACCTGGTCCTCCGGACGTCGACCGCGCGCGGGGGACGACGCCTCGGCCGGCTCCTCGGCGGGCGCGGACTCGTCGCCGAGCCGGTAGTGCGCGGCGCGTCGTCGGGGGTCGTCGGACATCGTTCCTCCTGTCCCCACCGTAGCCAGCGGGGACGACACCGGCGTCCGGCGCTCAGTCGACGTCGTCGTCGACCCAGTCGAGGGTCTTGGTGACGGCCTTGCGCCAGTTGCGGTACAGCCGCTCGCGCTCGTCGTCGGCCATCTGCGGCGACCAGCGTCGGTCCTCGCCCCAGTTGCGTCGCACGTCGTCCTCGCCCGACCAGTAGCCGACCGCCAGCCCGGCGGCGTAGGCCGCGCCAAGGGCCGTTGTCTCGGCGACCTTCGGCCGGACGACGTCCACGCCGAGGATGTCGGCCTGGAACTGCATGAGGGTCTCGTTGACGACCATGCCCCCGTCGACGCGCAGCTCGCTGAGCGGGACGCCGGAGTCGGCGTTCATCGCGTCCAGCACCTCGCGCGTCTGGAAGGCGGTGGACTCCAGCACGGCGCGGGCGATGTGGCCGCGGTTGACGTAGCGGGTGAGACCCACGAGAGCGCCGCGCGCGTCGGGACGCCAGTGCGGGGCGAAGAGCCCCGAGAACGCGGGTACGAAGTAGGCGCCACCGTTGTCGTCGACCTGGCGCGCCAGCTCCTCGATCTCCGGGGCGCTGGAGATGAGGCCCAGGTTGTCGCGCACCCACTGCACGAGGGAGCCGGTCACCGCGATCGAACCCTCCAGCGCGTAGACGGGAGCCTGGTCCCCGAGCTGGTAGCAGACGGTCGTCAGCAGGCCGTTCTCCGACGGCACGGCCTCGGTGCCGGTGTTGAGCAGCATGAAGTTGCCGGTGCCGTAGGTGTTCTTGGCCTCGCCCTTCTCCAGGCAGGCCTGGCCGAAGGTGGCCGCCTGCTGGTCGCCGAGGATGCCGGCGACCGGCGTGCCGTTGAGGATGCCCGGCTTGCACTCGCCGTAGACCTCCGAGCTGGAGCGGATCTCCGGCAGCATCGACATCGGGATGCCCAGGTCGGCCGCGATGCCCTCGTCCCACTGCAGCGTCCGGAGGTCCATGAGGAGAGTGCGGCTCGCGTTGGTGACGTCGGTGACGTGGACGCCGTCGTTCTCGGCCCCGCCGGTGAGGTTCCACAGCACCCAGGTGTCCATGGTGCCGAAGAGCAACTCCCCGGCCTCGGCCCGCTCCTGTGCTCCGTCGACGTGGTCGAGGATCCAGCGCACCTTGGGACCGGAGAAGTAGGTGGCGAGCGGGAGCCCGACCGTCTCCTTCCAGCGGTCGAGGCCACCGTCCTCGGCGAGGCCGTCGACGATCTTCTGGGTGCGGGTGTCCTGCCAGACGATCGCGTGGTGGATCGGCTGCCCGTTGCTGCGGTCCCACACGACCGCGGTCTCGCGCTGGTTGGTGATGCCGACCGCGGCGATGTTGCGGCTGTTCAGGTTGGCGTGGGCCAGCGCGCCCCCGATGACGTCGCGCGTGTTGCGCCAGATCTCGAGGGCGTCGTGCTCGACCCAGCCGGCGCGCGGGAAGACCTGCTCGTGCTCCACCTGGTCGACGGCGACGACGCTCCCGGAGTGGTCGAAGATCATCGCCCGCGTCGAGGTCGTGCCCTGGTCGAGGGCGAGGACGTAGGTGTCGGCCACGGTCGGCTCCTGCTGGGGTCGAGGGTGCGGGGGTCTCAGACTGCCAGGGACGGGGCCCGCGTGGGCACCCAGTAGCGGCGCTCGCCGTCGTGGTCGATCCGGTCGAAGACGCCGCCGCACTTCTCGATCACGCGCCGAGACGCCTGGTTCTCGGGCGCGACGGTCAGCAGCGCGGGGGAGATGCCGAGGTCGGCGGCCTTGACGAGCCCCTGGCGCAGCATGGTCGTGGCGTGGCCGCGTCCCTGCCACGGACGCACGACGTGGTAGCCGATGTGGCCGCCGCCCTGGTCGGCGATGAGCCGGTGGCGGATGACGAGGCTGCCGAGGTAGTACTCGCCGGAGACGAACCAGAACACCTCCGAGGGGACTCCCCAGCGCTCACGGACGCCGCGGCGGTCCTCGACGAAGGTGTCGAAGTCGCGGCTCGCGCCGGCGAGCCACTCCGTGCCGGACCCGCGGTGGATCATGTCGGCCTGCTCTCCCACGAGGTAGGACACCCGGACGTCGGTCGTCGGCGGGACTAGCGTCGGCGGTGCGGGCAGGTGGATCACAGGACCAGACTACGAGCCCGGACGGCCCGTCACCGCCTCCAGGCAGCGTCGGGCCAGGAGGCGTCCTGGCTCGGTGCGGTCCGTCCGCGTGACCACGACGACGCCGTTCACGCTGGCACGTACTCGACGTCGACGGGTGCCGTGTGGTGCTCGACGACGACGACGAGTGGTTCGTTCCTGGTGGTCCAGGAGCGGGCGAAGGCGGTGCGTCCGGTCGTGGTGCGCGTGGGCAGCTGCCAGCACGTGGTGCCGTCGTCGGCGTGGGTGACGGTGAGAGCGCCCCGGGTCTTGAGGCGGTGGTGGCTGCGACATCGGTGGTGCAGGTTGGCCGCCGTGGTCGGGCCGGCTCGGTCCGCGTTCCAGGGTTGCTGGTGGTCGACGTCGCAGGCCTCGGCCGGCTTGTCGCAGGTGGGGATGTCGCAGACGCCGTCGACGAGGGCGAGAGCGCGGCGGAGCGGGTCGGTGGGGAAGCGGCCCAGCTCGGTGACGTCGAGGATGCCTCCTGCCTCGTCGGTGAGGAGGCGGGAGAAGAGGGTGCCGGGGGTGGCGGCGAGCTCGCGCAGCAGGGCGAGGTCGATCGGGTGCTGGCCGTCGCTGGTGACGGCGGGCTCGTCGTCGAGGTCGAGCAGGCTGGCCAGGGGCACGGTGATGCCGACGTGGAACCGGCCCCGGCCGGTCGCGTGGTCGTGGCCGAGGAGCCGGTCGGCGAGGACGTCGGCCCGGGCCTGGGAGAGGCGGCGGTCGTCGTCGGGGTCGGCCGCACGCGCGGCCTTGGCGGCCAGGCTGAGCTCACGGTCGATGAGCAGCGCCGCGGGGGTGGGGATGATCGCCTGGAGCAGGCTGAGCGCGTCGTCCATCGCCGTGATGGTGACGTGGCGGGTCGCGTGGGCCTGGCGACGTCGGCGCTCGGCGTGGGCACGCTCGAGACGCAGGACGAACCGTCGCAGCCACGCCTTCAGCTGGGCGAGCGTGTGGGAGACCGCGTAGGGGACGACCCTCTGGTCGAGGGCCTCGACGCTCGCGGGCTCGTGCAGGCGCCAACGTGCCGCGGCGACAGCACGGGCCTTCGCCCGGTCCAGGTCGCCGGCGGAGTGCGCTGCCCAGACCGTCGGCAGGTCGCCCTGCAGCGTCAGCGTCGACGCCACCAGGTGCGCCACGAACCCCGACGCCTGCTCGAGCTCGACCGCGACCTCCAGGATCGCGACCTGGCGGGCGTCGTCGGCCGACGCGACCGACCGCCCCGCCGCGACGGCGTCGGCACGACGGCCCTCCACGAACGCCGCCACCGCAGCGGCCTGCGCCGCCTCGGCCCGCCACAGCACGCGCGACGCGTCCGTCGCGACGTCGAGGAGGGAGTCCGTGCCGACCATGTATCGAACATACAAGCGACCTCGGACAGCCCCGTTTCGCTCGCCGAATCAGGGGACGGGCGAGCGCAAGCGTCGACGGGCGGCGCCACCGCGGTGGTCTTCAAGCCGTGCCGCTCGTCCCGGAGGCTGCAATGGGCTGTCGCAGGACGCTGATGCGACAGCGCCGCGCCGAGGATGTCCGGACAGTCGCGGTCGTCGGGGCGGGCGCAGGAGCAGTGGAGGGGGAAGGGTGCGAACGCCTCGATGACCCTGCGGGCAGACCCAGCCGCGTCCTAGTTGACATAATGTGCATTATCGGATCAACGACGCGCAGCGTGGACGGGGCTAGGTCCGCGCCTCGAGCCAGGTGCGCAGCAGGTTCTCGAGGCTCGCTCGTTGGTCCTCGTCGAGCGGCGCGAGCAGCCGGTGCTCGTTGGCGACGTGCTCGGTGAAGGCGTCGTCGATCACGCGGTGGCCGGCGTCGGTGAGCTGGACGACTCGTCCGCGCCCGTCCTGGTCGCTGACGCGCCGCGCGACGAGCCCGAGCGCCTCGAGGCGGTCGATGCGCTTCGTCACCGCGCCCGTGGTGACCATCGTGCGCCGAGCGAGCTCCCCGGCGGCGAGCTCGTAGGGAGCGCCGGAGCGACGGACGGTGGCGAGCACGTCGAACTCGCCCTCGCCGAGCCCGTGTCGTCGGTAGACGGCGACCAGGTCGTCGCGCAGTGCGTCGGCGAGGCGGTGCAGTCGCCCGATCACCCCGAGGGGCGAGACGTCCAGGTCCGGGCGTTCGCGACGCCACTCGTCCTGGATGCGGTCGACGTGGTCCATGGCGCCCACCCTTCCGCAGATCCCCGATCGACCCTAATATATCTTCCATGGAAGGTAAATGGTGGGTGGTCACGGCCGTCGCGCCGATCGCCTGGGGGACGAACTACGTGGTGACCCGGCAGCTGCTGCCCGGCGACAGCCCGGTCTGGGGTGCGGCCCTGCGCGCTGCCCCGGCGGCCGTCGTGCTCGTGCTGCTGGCGCGCTCCCTCCCCCGCGGTGCGTGGTGGTGGCGCGCCCCGCTGCTCGGCGTCGTGAACATCGCCGCGTTCTTCCTGCTCGTCTACGTCGCGTCGCAGGCCCTGCCCTCCGGCGTGGCGGCATCGGTCATGGCGCTCAGCCCGCTCAGCCTGGCCCTCGCAGCCTGGCTGATGGTGGGTCAGGTGCCGCGGGTCGCCGTGCTGGTGGCCGGGTTGCTGGGCCTCGGCGGCGTCGTGCTCGTCGTGGGGGCCGGGGCCGGGGCCGGTCACGTCGCGTGGCACGGGGTGGCCGCGTCGCTCGCTGCGCTCGCCCTGTCCTCCTGCGGGGCCGTCCTCACGCAGCGCTGGCGCGACGAGACGCCCGTCCTGCACCTGACGGCGTGGCAGCTCGTCGTCGGTGCCGTCGTCCTGCTCGCGGCCGCGCTCCTCGTGGAGGGTGCTCCACCACGTCTGGGTGCAGGTGCCCTCGTGGGCGCCGCCTTCTCCTCGCTGGTCGCGACAGCCGGGGCGTTCCTCTGCTGGTTCGCCGGGCTGCGTCACCTGACGGCCGGTCAGGTGGGTGTCGTCGGCCTGCTCAACCCGGTGGCCGGGGTGCTGCTCGGTGCCGTGGTCGCGCACGAGACGCTCACGAGCCGTCAGGTGGCCGGGGTGGTCGTCGTCCTGGGCGCCGTCACGCTCGCGTCATCGGCGCGTGCTCACCGATGTGTTCCTGCACCGGCTGCGTCCAGCCGGCCACGACGGAGGGGTCGTCCGTGACCGAGGTGCGGCACGATGGGAGGACCTCGGCCAGGGCGTCGACGGTGCTCAGCGGGTGTGCCGCGTCGTCGGTCCAGGCCAGCACCAGCGTCGGCACCTCCAACGTCGACAGCGCCGCGCGCGGCGGGAGGTCCGAGGACGCGGCTCCGCGCAGCACCGTCGGCAGCAGCGCCTCGGCGACGTCGGGAACCGTGTCCGGTCGGCCGACCGTCGCAGGAGGCAGCGGCGCACCGGCGCCGGCGGCCATCCACGCACCGACGCCGCTCGTCTCGACCAGACGGGCCGACCACTCGTACTCGGACGCCTTCGCGGCACGGGTGCGCCAGGCGGTGGGCGGGATCATGAGGGTCAGCGTCGAGAAGCGCCGAGGTCGGGCGGCGGCGGCGTGGAGCAGCGTGGCGGTGCCCATCGACGCCCCGACCCCGTGCACCACCTCCCCGCCGAACACGTGCTCGAGGAGCAGGTGGAGGTCCTCGGCGAGCTGGGACCAGGAGTAGTCGTCCACCCGGTCCCGACCGGAGGAGCGCCCGTGGCCGCGCGCGTCGTACCGCAGCAGCCGCACGCCCTCGAGCCCACCGGCGACGTCGAGGCCCAGCAGCTCCTCGCGTCGTCGGCTCGACGTGAGTCCGTGGAGCGCCACCACCGCGGGTCCGGAGCGTCCGGACACGTCGAAGTCGAGCGTCGCGCCCGGCACCGAGAGCGTCGGCACGGTGGCCCTCCTGGTGTGCTGGTCCCCTGCGCACCACGCTACGACGCGGGAGGCACGACCGGCAGGTCGCTCGACGAGGTGTGATCGAGTCGACAGCGACCTGCCGTCGCAGGCCGGGCGCGGCGCCTACAGTGAGTCGCATGCGGCTCACCCACGTGGCCCACCTGCGGCTGCCGTTCGGCCGCATCCTGGGCTACGACCTCGACGTCGGGCCGTCGGGCGGGCGTCTCCCGGTCTCCTTCGACCAGGAACGGCACGTGGGCGCGGGCGACCGCCCGGGGTCCTGGATGGCGATCACGATCCGCCTGGCCGACGTCGACCTCGACGCACTCGCCGAGGCCTGGCTGTCGGTCGTGCAGCGGCACGGCACCCTCCGCTCGGTCTTCTCCCCCGGCCCCGGCGGGCCCGCGCTGCACGACGTCGAGGTCGGCCGCGGCTCGTGGCGCGAGCACCCGGTCGCCGCCGGCAGCCGACTGAGCGACGCGGTGCGCGGCGTCCTCGACGAGCACTGCACGCCGTACTCGCGACCCTCGCACCGGCTCTGCGTCGTGCGGTCGCACGACCGCTCCACCGTGGTCGTCGCAGCCGACCACGCCCACGTCGACATGTGGTCGCTGCTGGTGGTCGTGCGCGACCTGCTCGACGCCCTCGCAGGCCGCGATCCCGCCCCGCTCCCCCGTCCGTTCGCCGACCACACCGCAGCCCTCGTCGCGCGCGAGCAGGCGCCGCAGGACGTGCGCGACCGCTGGCGCGAGGTCATCGAGGCCAGTGGCGGGGTCATGCCGACCTTCCCCCTGCCCCTGGGCGACGTCGAGACGCCCGTGCCCGAGCGGGTCGAGCTGCGCGACGTGCTCGACGTCGACGCGCTCGCGTGGCTGGCCCGGGCGGCCCGTCGTCACGAGGTGTCGACCCTGGCGCTGGTCACCTCGGTGCTCACGGACGTCACGCGCCGGCTCGCCGACGTCCCGCTGCGGGCGGTGTTCCCGGTGCACAGCCGCTACGAGGACCGGTGGCACGACTCGGTGGGCTGGTTCATCACGAACGCCGTGCTCGACTCCGACGACGCCGACCCGAGGGCCTGCGCCGCAGCGGTGAAGGAGGCCGTGCGGCTGGGCTCCTGGCCGCTCGCCGAGGTCCTCGCGCCGTGGGGCGGCATGCCCCAGGCGCCCGGCATGTTCGCGATCTCCTGGCTGGACCTGCGCCGGCTGCCGGTGCGTGTCGACCACGTCGGGCTGGAGGCGCAGTACGTGAGCGCGGCTGGCACCACCGACGGCGTGATGCTCTGGTTCGTGCTCGACGAGGCCGGCATGCACCTGCGGTGCCGCTACCCCGACACCGAGGTCGCCCGGGCCACGGTCGGTGCGTGGCTCGACGCCGTGGTCGACGGCATCCGCCTCGTGTCGCGCGACGCCGGCTGGACCCTGCCGGTGGACGGGGTCGAGCTCCGGGTGGAGCGGGCCCGGCGCGGCGACCTCGCGGCCGTCGCGGCGATGCTGGCCGACGACCCCCTCGGGGCGACGCGCGAGAGCGCGGACCTCGCCCCCTACGAGGAGGCGTTCGACGCCCTCGTGCGCGACACCTCGCAGCTGCCGGTCGTGGTGCGCGAGGGCGACACCGTCGTCGCGACCGCCCAGCTCACCATCATCCCCGGGCTCTCGCGCGGCGGCGCGACGCGCCTGCAGGTCGAAGGGGTGCGCGTCGCCGGCCCATGGCGACGGCGGGGTCTCGGTCGTGCGCTGCTCGACTGGGCGCACGAGCACGGGCGGGCCCGCGGCGCGGTGCTCAGCCAGCTCACCACCGACTCCTCACGGGTCGAGGCCCACCGCTTCTACGAGCGCCTCGGCTACGAGGCGACGCACCTGGGGCTGAAGCGACCTCTCTGAGTGGCGAGGCTCCGAGGGCCGGGGTCAGGCGCCGACGTAGGCTGCGAGGTGCTCGCCGGTGAGCCCGGCCCGCGACGCCACGAGGTTCGCCGGGGTGCCCTCGAACACCACCCGGCCGCCGTCGTGGCCGGCCCCGGGGCCGAGGTCGATGATCCAGTCGGCGTGCGCCATGACCGCCTGGTGGTGCTCGATGACGATGACGGAGCGTCCGCCGTCGACGATGCGGTCGAGCAGCGCGAGGAGGTTCTCGACGTCGGCCAGGTGCAGGCCCGTCGTCGGCTCGTCGAGCACGAGCACCTCCGCGCTCTCCGACATCTGGGCTGCGAGCTTGAGGCGCTGGCGCTCGCCGCCGGACAGCGACGACAGCGGCTGGCCGAGGGTGAGGTAGCCCAGGCCGACGTCGACGAGTCGGGCGAGGATCTTCTGCGCCGCCGGCACGCGCGCGTCGCCCTCGCCGAAGAAGGCCTCGGCCTCCACCATCGACATCTCGTGGACCTCGGCGATGTCCTTGCCGCCGAGCCGGTGCTCGAGGACGTCGGCGCGGAAGCGACGCCCCCCGCACTCCTCGCAGGGCGACTCGACGGTGGCCATCACCCCGAGCTCGGTGATGATGACGCCGGCGCCGTTGCAGGTGGTGCAGCCGCCCTCGGAGTTGGAGCTGAAGAGGGCGGGCTTGACGCCGTTGGCCTTCGCGAAGGCCTTGCGGATGGGCTCGAGCAGCCCGGTGTACGTGGCCGGGTTGCTCCGCCGGGAGCCCTTGATGGCGCCCTGGTCGACGACGACGACGCCCTCGTGAGCGGCGACGGAGCCGTGCACGAGCGAGCTCTTGCCCGAGCCGGCGACACCGGTGACGGCGCACAGGACCCCCAGCGGCACGTCGACGTCGACGTCCTCCAGGTTGTGGCTGGAGGCGCCGCGGACCTCCAGGTGCCCGCTCGGCGACCGCACGGACTCCTTGAGCGACGCGCGGTCGTCGAGGTGGCGCCCCGTGACGGTGCCGCTCGCGCGGAGCCCCTCGACGTCACCCTCGAAGCAGATGGTGCCGCCGCCGCTGCCCGCGCCGGGACCGAGGTCGACGACGTGGTCGGCGATCGCGATGGTCTCGGGCTTGTGCTCGACGACGAGCACGGTGTTGCCCTTGTCGCGCAGCTGGAGCAGCAGCTGGTTCATGCGCTCGATGTCGTGCGGGTGCAGCCCGATCGTGGGCTCGTCGAAGACGTAGGTTACGTCGGTGAGCGACGAGCCGAGGTGGCGGATCATCTTGGTGCGCTGGGCCTCGCCGCCGGACAGGGTGCCCGCCGGGCGGTCGAGCGAGAGGTAGCCGAGACCGATCTCGGTGAACGAGTCGAGGAGGTGCTGCAGCCCGCGCAGCAGCGGCCCGACGGACGGCTCGTCCAGCTCGCGGAGCCAGGCGGCGAGGTCGCTGACCTGCATCGTGCAGAGCTCGGCGATGTTCCTCCCCCGGATCCTCGAGGACAACGCGCCGGACGTGAGCCGGGTGCCGTCGCAGTCGGGACAGGTGGTGAAGGTGACCGCGCGCTCGACGAAGCGTCGGACGTGCGCCTGCATGGCCTCCACGTCCTTGCTGAGCATGGACTTCTGCACCTTGGTCAGGACGCCCTCGTAGGTGAGGTTGACGCCCTCGACCTTGATCTTGGTTGGCTCGCCGTGCAGGAGCTTCTCGCGCTCCTCGTCGGTGAACTCCCCCACCGGCTTGTCCATCGGGAGCCCTGCGCCCGCGAAGATGCGCCCGTACCAGCCGTCCATGCTGTAGCCCGGGACGAGCAGGGCGCCGTCGGCGAGCGACTTCTCCGCGTCGTAGATGGCGGTGAGGTCGAAGTCGCTCACCGAGCCCATGCCCTCGCACCGCGGGCACATGCCGCCGAGGTAGACCTCCTTGCGGGCGATCCGCTTCTCGACCCGGCCACCCCGCTCGGTCTGCATGACGCCGCTGGCCACCCGTGTGGGAACGTTGAACGCGAACGCCGTGGGCGGGCCGACGTAGGGGTCGCCGATGCGGCTGAAGAGGATCCGCAGCATCGCGTGGGCGTCGGTGGCGGTGCCGACGGTGGACCGCGGGTTGGCGCCCATCCGCTCCTGGTCGACGATGATGGCCGTCGTGAGGCCCTCCAGGTGGTCGACCTCCGGCCGGGCGAGCGACGGCATGAACCCCTGCAGGAACGCGCTGTAGGTCTCGTTGATGAGCCGCTGGCTCTCGGCGGCCACGGTGCCGAAGACGAGCGAGCTCTTGCCCGACCCCGAGACGCCGGTGAACACCGTCAGGCGTCGTTTCGGCAGGTCGACGCTGACGTCCTTGAGGTTGTTCTCGCGGGCCCCCTGGACCCGGATGACGTCGTGGGCGTCGGCAGCGTGCGGCATGGCCGTCACGCTACCGACGAGCGGGGACCCCGTGCGGGCTGACATCCTCGGACCGTGAGCACCGTGCAGCCAGCCCTCCCGTCCGCCGCCCGCACTGTCGGACGTGTCCTGCTGGGCGGGTTCCTGGTCGCGGCCGGAGTGGCGCACGTCGTCGCGCGCGAGGAGTTCCACGCCCAGGTGCCGTCGTGGTTCCCGATCGACGAGGACGTGACGGTCCTCGCCTCCGGCGCCGTCGAGCTGGGGCTCGGCGCCGCGGTGCTGGTGGCACCCCGCGCTCGCCGTCCCCTCGTCGGCTGGCTCGTCGCGGGACTCTTCGTCGCGGTGTTCCCCGGCAACGTCGCGCAGTACGTCGAGGGCGTCGACGGGTTCGGCCTCGACACCGACCGTGCTCGCCTCACCCGGCTGTTCTTCCAGCCGCTGCTGGTGCTCTGGGCGCTCTGGAGCACCGGCGCCTGGCCGCGTCCGCGCGGGCGCCGCCGCGCGTGAGGGCGCCCGCTCCCGGCGCGCCGGTCCTGCGGGCCCGCGATGCCGTCGCGGCCGTCTTCGCGCTCAACGGCTTCGTCTTCGCGAGCTGGATGTCCCGACTGCCGGCCGTCCGCGACGCGCTGGGCCTCTCCCCCGCCGAGCTCGGGCTGCTGCTGCTGGCGATCTCCCTCGGCTCCCTGTCCGGGCTGCCGCTCGCCGGGCTGCTGTGCGACCGGTTCGGGTCACGCCGGGTCGTGGCCTGCGCCGCGGTGCTGGTCGCCCTCGCGCAGACCGCCGCGGCCGGCGGCGCGGAGTCCGGCGTGCCTCTGGCCTCAGGCGTGCCGCTGGCGTTCATGGGCTTCGGGATCGGCGTCTGGGACGTGGCGATGAACCTGCACGGCGCCCACGTCGAGCAGCACCTCGGCCGGACCGTGATGCCCCGGTTCCACGCCGGGTTCAGCCTCGGGACCGTGGTCGGGGCGGGCGCCGGTGCGGGTGCCGCGGCCCTCGACCTCGACCTCCTGGTGCACCTGGCGCTCACGAGTGCGCTCGGCCTCCTCGGCGCGCTCGTCGCGGTGCGCTCGTTCCTGCCGACCCCGGCCGAGACGGCCGCCGACGACGAGCAGGCGACGGTCCGGACGAACGCCTGGCTCGAGCCGCGCACGCTCATGATCGGGCTCATGGTGCTCGCCCTCGCGTTCACCGAGGGCACGGCCAACGACTGGCTCGCGGTCGCCCTCGTCGACGGCTACGGCGTGCCGGACTGGGCGGGCGCGCTCGGGTTCGGCGCGTTCGTGACGGCGATGACGCTGGGCCGGCTCCTCGGTCCCCCGCTGCTCGACCGGCACGGCCGGGTCGCCGTGCTCTGGTCGACGATGGGCGTCGCGTTCGCGGGGGTCCTGCTGACCGTGCTCGCCCCCGTGCCGGCGCTGGCCGTCGTCGGGATCCTGCTCTGGGGTCTCGGGGCCTCCCTCGGCTTCCCGGTGGGCATGAGCGCGGCCGCCGACGACCCGCGCCGGGCCGCCGCGCGCGTCAGCGTGGTCTCGACGATCGGCTACACCGCGTTCCTGGCGGGACCGCCGCTCATCGGGTTCGTCGGCGAGCAGTCCGGGACCCTGCAGGCGTTGCTGGTCGTCGCCGTGCTGCTCGTGCCGTCGGCGCTCGTCGTGCCGGCGGCGCGTGAGCCTCGCACGCCCTAGGTTGCGGTCATGGGTACCGAGGAGGCCGCGCGCGGCCGTGACGACCGTTCCGTCTTCGACCGTTTCGTGGGGGCGGCGGAGTCCGTCGTCACGCGGGCTCCGTTCTTCCTGCTGTGCGCCGGGATCGTCGTCGCATGGGCGGTGAGCCTCCCGCTGTGGGCCGACCTCAAGGCGTGGCAGGTGGCGATCCACACCGTGGCGAGCGTGCAGTCACTGCTGCTGCTCGCCCTCCTGGAGAACGCGGGCCGGCGCGCCGAGGAGGCCTCCCAGGAGAAGCTCAACGTGCTGGCGGAGGCCCTGGCCGACCTGATGGAGTCCCGTGCCCGCGACGACGAGGACCTCCGCGAGTCCGTCACGAGGCTCCGTGACGCGGTCGGTCTCGAGGACCGCCACTGAACCGGTCGTCGGGCGTTCAGGCCAGCAGGAAGGTCCTCAGTGCGGAGACGAAGGCCTCCGGCCTCTCCGAGTGGACCCAGTGGCCCGCGCCCTTGACGGTCACGAGCCGGGTGCGGGGGAACAGCTCACGCATACGGGCGTGGTGCGCCGCCGTCACGTAGGGCGACCGCTCCCCCGCCAGCCACAGCACCGGGCGGTCGAACGTCGCGTCGACGTCGGGGAAGCCGCCGATCACGGCGAGGTCGCGCCGCAGGAGCTCGAGGTTCGCCAACCACCGGAACCCGCCGCCCTCCTCGGCCGGGACGTTGCGCAGGTTCTGCAGCAGGAACCCGCGGGTCGTGTCGTTCGGGATGCGTGAGCGCAGCAGGCCGTCGGCCTCCCCGCGGCGCGAGAGGGCCCCGAGGTCGAGCCACGCGAGACTGGCGAGGAGGTGCTCGAACTCGTCGGCGCCCTCGCTGCGGTCGGGAGCGATGTCCACGACGACGAGACGGTCGACGAGGTCGGGGTGGCGCAGTGCCAGCACCATCGCCACCTTCCCGCCCATCGAGTGGCCGACCACGTGCGTGCGACCGGCGCTCGCCCAGTGGTCGCGCAGGAAGGACGCGACACGGTCGGCGACGTCGACGTAGTCGACGGTGGTCGTCCACGCGGAGTGGCCGTGGTTCGGCAGGTCGACGAGCAGCGAGCGCAGGTCGGGCTGCAGCGCCTTCGCCGCCTGCGTGAAGTTGCGCCCCTGGCCGAACAGGCCGTGCAGGAACACGACGCGCTCGCCGGTGTCGCCGACCTCGCGCGCGTAGACCTCGGCGGGAGCGGGGGCGGTGTCGGGCACGGCCGCCAGCCTAGGACCCCACGGCCCGTGCGACGGCCTCGGCCATGACCGTCATCCAGTGGCGCGCCTGGGCGCGGTCGGTCGGGTCGAGGACGTAGTGGTCCTGACCGGGGACGACGTGGTGCTCGACCGGCACCCCGGCGTCGGCGAGACGTGCGGCGTAGGCGTCGCCCTCCCCACGGAGCGCGTCGTGCTCACCCGTGAGCACCAGGGCGGGTGGGAGCCCGGTGAGGTCGTCGGCGAGGAGCGGCGACGCGTACGGCTCGGTGCGCCGTGCCGCGTCCTTGAAGTAGGTGGCGCGGACCAGCCGGATCGTCCGCTCGCCGATCATCGGGTCCGGGACGGTCGCTGGCTTGTGCGTCGTCGAGACGTCGAGCGAGGGCACGCAGAGCAGCTGCAGGCGGGGCAGCGCGAGCCCCTCGTCGCGGGCCCGCAGGCACGCCGACGCGGCCAGGTTCCCGCCGGCGCTGAACCCGCCGACGGTGAGTCGCTGCGGGTCGACGCCCAGGTCGGTGCCGTGGGCCGCCGCCCACTGCAGGACGTCGTGGGCCTGCTCGTGCGCGACCGGGTACCGGTGGCGCGGGGCCACTCCGTAGTCGACGTTGACGACGACGACCCCGGTCGTGGCCACGAGCCAGCGGGCGAAGAAGTCGTCCATGGCGGCGTGCCGCATGAGGAACGCCCCGCCGTGCAGGTGGACGTGGACCGGCGCCGGTGTCGGAGCGGCACGCCGGCCGGTCCGGGGTCGGTAGACGAAGCACCGCACGGCGCCGTGGCGCGTCGGCACCCGGACGGGGCGCGGGTCGTCGACCTCGTCACGCACCAGCTGGAGGGCGTCGCCGTAGCGCACCGTGAACGGCGCGGTGACGTTCATCATCAGCGCGGTGGCGTCGGCGAGCAGGCCCATGACCGGCATTCGTCGCGGCCCGGCGCCGGGATGGGCAGCGGTGCATCATGGAGGCGTGAGGATCACCCGACTCGGACATGCCGCCCTGCTCGTCGAGACCCCCGGAGCGAGGGTGCTGCTCGACCCCGGGGTCTTCAGCGCCGACGAGGCGTTCGCCCTGCGCGACCTCGACGCCGTCGTCGTCACGCACCAGCACCCCGACCACCTCGACCCCGGGCGTGCGGTCGGCCTCGTCGAGTCCAACCCGGGGGCCGTGTTCCTGTCCGACCCCGAGACCGCGCAGCAGCAGGGCGGTCCGTGGCAGTCGCACGTCGACGGCGACGTGACCGAGGTCGGCGACGTCAGCATCGCGGCCGTCGGTGAGCGGCACGCGGAGATCCTCCCGACGCTCCCCCGGATCGCCAACGTGGGCGTGGTGGTCACCGGCCCCGGCAGCACGGGCGACGACCTGAGGCTGTTCCACCCGGGCGACTCCTACGAGACGGTCCCCGCCGACGTCGACGTGCTGGCTCTCCCTCTCGCGGCTCCGTGGGCGCGCGTGGCCGACACGGTGGCGTTCCTCCGGAGCGTCGCCCCGGGCGCCTTCCTGCCGATCCACGACGGCACCGTCTCCGACCAGGCGTACGGCGCCTACTGGGGACACGTGGCCGACCATGGCGGCGTCGACGCCGACCACGCGCACCGGGTGGCCCCCGGGGACACCCTCGACGTCTGACGTGGACCGTCCCCTCGTGCGGGCCGCCACGGTCCCGCTCATGCTGCTGGTCGGCGCGCTCGTGACGGTCCAGTCGCGCGTCAACGGCTCGCTCGCCGGGGAGCTCGGTGACGGGCTGCGCGCGGGCGCGCTCGCCGCCGTGACCAGCTTCGGCAGCGGCCTGCTCGTCCTGACCGTGGTGGTGCTGTCGCACCGTCGACGCCGGGCCGGCCTCGTCCGCCTGCGGGACGCCCTGCGCGGCGAGGGTCCGGACGGCCTGCGACGTCTTCGGCCCGTCCACCTGCTGGGTGGCCTGTGCGGTGCGTTCTTCGTGGCGAGCCAGGGCATCGCCGTCGGCGTCATCGGGGTGGCGCTGTTCATCGTCGCGTTCACGGCGGGCCAGTCGGTCGCCTCCCTCGTCGTCGACCACCTCGGCCTCGGGCCGGGTGGGCACCAGGCGGCGTCGCGACCGCGCGCGATCGCCGCCGTCTTCGCCGTGGCCGGCGTGACGGTGAAGGTCCTGGGGGACCTCGACGGCACCGAGCTCGGCGTCGCCCTGCTGCTCGCCCTCCTGGCGCTGGTCGCCGGCTGCCTCCAGGCCGTCCAGCAGGCCTTCAACGGGCGGGTCTCCCAGGTCGGCGGTCCGCTCGCGACGACCTGGAACAACTTCGCCGTCGGCACGAGCGCGCTGGTCGTCCTCCTCCTCGTCAGCCTGCTCCTCCCCGGCCACCTCGACGGCTTCCCGACCCAGTGGTGGTACTACGTGGGCGGGGTCCTGGGAGTGGCGTTCATCGCCATCTCGGCCGTCACGGTGCAGATTCACGGCGTCCTGGTGCTCGGTCTCTGCTCGATCGCCGGGCAGGTGGTCGCCGCCGAGGTGATCGAGGTGCTCGACCCCGCGGTCCAGGTCTCCGCGGCCGGGCTGGCGGGCGGTGCCCTCGCGGTCGCCGGCGTCGTCGTGGCGCTCCTCGCACGACGCCGGGAGGACCGTCGAGAGGCGCTAGCGACGACGCGGTGAGGACGCCTTGTCCTATCTCATGACTGAGATAACCTGGTCCGGTGACTTCCCGCGACGACTACCTCGCCCGCATCGGCACGCTCATCCGTGACGCCCGGCAGCACAGCGGCCTGACCCAGACGGAGCTCGCCTCCCAGCTGCGCACCAGCCAGAGCGCGGTCAACCGCATCGAGAAGGGCCAGCAGAACCTGACGCTCGAGATGATCGCGCGCATCGGCTCGGCGCTCGACTCCGAGATCGTCAGCGTCGGCACGTCCGGGCCCAGCCACCTGCGGGTGAAGGGCGGCACGCGTCTCTCGGGCTCGATCGACGTGAAGTCCAGCAAGAACGCCGGCGTCGCGCTGCTGTGCGCGTCGCTCCTGAACGAGGGGACGACGATCCTGCGCAAGGTCGCGCGGATCGAGGAGGTCAACCGTCTCCTGGAGGTGCTCTCGTCCATCGGCGTGCGCACACGCTGGCTGGGCGACGAGGGCGACCTCGAGCTCGTCGTGCCGGCCGAGCTCGACCTCGAGGCCATGGACGCCGACGCCGCGCGGCGCACCCGCAGCATCATCATGTTCCTCGGCCCGCTTATGCACCGGGTCGACGCCTTCGAGCTGCCCTACGCGGGCGGCTGCGACCTCGGCACGCGGACGGTCGAGCCGCACATGACCGCGCTGCGCCCGTTCGGCCTCAAGGTCGTGGCCACCGACGGCAGCTACCACGTCGACGCGGCCCGTGGTGTCGGGCCGGAGCGCCCGATCGTGCTCACCGAGCGCGGCGACACCGTCACCGAGAACGCGCTGCTGGCGGCCGCCCGCTACGACGGCGTCACCGTCATCCGCAACGCCAGCCCCAACTACATGGTGCAGGACCTCTGCTTCTTCCTCGAGAAGCTCGGCGTCGGCATCGAGGGGATCGGCACCACCACCCTGCGCGTCACCGGCCGGCCGCACATCAACACCGACGTCGACTACGCGCCCAGCGAGGACCCGATCGAGGCGATGAGCCTCATCGCCGCTGCGATCGTCACCCAGTCGAGCATCACGGTCCGCCGGGTGCCGATCGAGTTCATGGAGATCGAGCTCGCCCTGCTGGAGGAGATGGGCTTCCGCTACGACCGCAGTCGCGAGTACGCGGCCGAGAACGGTCAGACGCGCCTCGTCGACATCACGACGCACCCCTCGGACCTGCGGGCACCGATCGACAAGGTCCACCCGATGCCGTTCCCGGGCCTCAACATCGACAACCTGCCGTTCTTCGCGGTCATCGCGGCGACGGCACAGGGGCAGACCCTGCTGCACGACTGGGTCTACGAGAACCGCGCGATCTACCTCACCGAGCTCAACAAGCTCGGAGCCCGGGTCAAGCTGCTCGACCCCCACCGCGTGTTGGTGGACGGCCCCACGCACTGGAGCGGCACCGAGATCGTGTGCCCTCCCGCACTGCGTCCTGCGGTCGTCATCCTGCTCGCGATGCTGGCCGCGAAGGGCACCTCGGTGCTGCGCAGCGTCTACGTGATCAACCGCGGCTACGAGGACCTCGCCGAGCGCCTCAACGCGCTCGGCGCGCAGATCGAGACGTTCCGCGACATCTGAGGCGGGTGCCGGCCCCGAAGCGGGCTAGCGTGAGCCCGTGTCCCCCACCCACCCGTACCTGGACGCGCCTCTCCCCCTGGCCCTGGCCCACCGGGGCGGGGCGCTGCTGGCCGAGAACGAGGGGCTCGAGAACACGGTCCCTGCCTTCCGCAACGCCGTGGCGCTCGGCTACCGGTACCTCGAGACCGACGTGCACGTCTCGCGCGACGGCGTCGTCTACGCCTTCCACGACACGCACCTGGGGCGCCTGACCGGCATCGACACCCCGATCGCCGACCTCGTGGCGGACGAGGTCGACGCGGTGCGGGTCGCAGGGCAGCAGCCGGTCCCTCGCCTCGAGACGCTGCTCGCGACGTTCCCGGAGGCACGCTTCAACATCGACGTGAAGGCCGATGCCGCGGTGGGGCCGACCGTCGACCTCGTCCGCGCGGCCGACGCCGAGCACCGCGTGTGCCTCGCCTCGTTCTCCGGGGCGCGGCTGCGGCGCCTGCGCCGACTGTGCCCGGGGGCGGCGCGCTCCGCGGGCCCGCTCGAGGTGGCGGCCCTCCGGCTCGGTCCTGGCCCGTGGGTGCGCCGGCTCGCGGCCCGCCGCGGCGTCCACTGCGTGCAGGTACCAGTACGACGAGGCGTCGTCCGCGTCGTCACCCCGGGCTTCGTGCGGCGGGCGCACGAGACGGGCGTCCAGGTCCACGTGTGGACCGTCGATGACCCCGACGAGATGCGATATTTGCTCGGCATCGGCGTCGACGGCATCGTCACCGACCGCCCCGACGTCCTGCGCGACGTCCTCATCGAGCGAGGAGCCTGGTCATCATGAGCACCGCACCCCGGAGCGAGGCCGTCGCGACGACGACACGGCGGGGACAGGTGCTGGCCTGGTCGCTGTGGGACTGGGGCTCGGCGGCGTTCAACGCCGTCATCGTGACCTTCGTGTTCTCGGTGTACCTGACCGACTCGGTCGGCAAGGACCTCCCGGGGCCCGTCTCGGCGAGCACCTGGCTGGCCTGGGCCATCGCCGCCGGCTCCCTGGTGATCGCCGTGCTCGCGCCGGTCCTCGGCCAGCGCTCCGACGCCGGCGGTCGACGCAAGCGCTCGCTCGCGCTGCTCACCGGTGCGGTCGTCGTGCTGATGGCGCTCATGTTCTTCGTCGAGGACGACTACCACGACCTCTGGCTGGGCCTGCTGCTGCTGTCCCTCGGCACCGTGCTGTTCGAGCTGGCGCAGGTGCCCTACTTCGCGATGCTCCGGCAGGTCTCGACGCCCGAGACCGTCGGCCGGGTCTCGGGCATCGGCTGGGGCTTCGGCTACCTCGGCGGCATCGTCCTGCTCCTGCTGGTCTTCGTCGGGCTGATCTCCGGTGACGGTGGTGCCTTGGGCGTCACGACCGACGGCGGGCTCAACATCCGTCTGGTGGCCCTCGCCGCGGCAGCCTGGTTCCTCGTCTTCGCGCTGCCGGTGCTGCTCTTCGTCCCCGAGCTGCCCGCCGAGGCCAGCCCGCTCCCACGGGCCGGGTTCGGCGAGTCCTACCGCGTCCTGCTCCGCGAGCTGCGGGTGATGTGGCGTGACGACCGCGAGACGCTGAAGTTCCTCATCGCGAGCGCACTCTTCCGCGACGGTCTCGCGGGCGTCTTCACCTTCGGTGCGGTGATCGCGGTCTCCGTCTACGGGTTCACCGACGAGACCGTGATCCCCTTCGGCATCGTCGCCAACGTCGCGGCCGCGGGCGGCGCGATCCTGGCCGGCCGCTACGACGACCGGGTCGGGCCCCGTCGGGTCATCGTCTTCTCGCTCGTCGCGATGATGGTCGTCGGTCTCGTCCTGCTGTTCGTGGACGGCACGACGGGCTTCTGGGTGTTCGGCCTGCTGCTGTGCCTCTTCGTCGGACCGGCCCAGTCGGCCTCGCGCACCTACCTCGTGCGCATCACGGCCCCGGGCAAGGAGGGCCAGAACTTCGGGCTCTACGCGATGACCGGCCGTGCCGCCTCGTTCCTGGCGCCGACGTTCTTCGGTCTGTTCGCGTTCGTCGGCGGCGACGACCGCTGGGGCATCCTCGGCATCCTCCTCGTCCTTGCGGCCGGGCTCGGTGCGCTGCTGCTGGTCTCGCCGCAGGTGCGCGACCGCGCGCTCGAGGTGCGCTGAGCTCGTACTCAGGGGAATCTCAAGGGGGTGCCCTACGTTGACACCCACGAGAGGAGTGACCCATGGCTGAACGAGCACTGCGGGGAGCCCGCCTGGGCGCCCAGAGCTTCGAGGACGAGCGCGGGGTCGAGATGGCCCCTCGTCAGGAGATCGAGTACGTCTGCGACGACGGACACACCTTCACGGTCACGATGTCCGAGGAGGCCGAGATCCCCTACGAGTGGGAGGACCCGAAGACGGGTCGCATCGGCCACCTGAAGGACGGCGAGGAGCCGGAGAAGAAGGAGGAGAAGGCGGCACGTACCCACTGGGACATGCTGCTGGAGCGCCGCTCCGAGAAGGAGCTGGAGGAGATCCTCACCGAGCGCCTGGAGATGCTGCGCGCCGGCGAGATCGGCCCGCCGCACCTGCACCGTCGCAAGAAGAAGACGGCCTGAGCCCGACGACCCGTCGAGCACCCGGGACCCCGGTCGAGAGACCGGGGTCTCGTCGCGTCAGCGACGGGCCCGTCGTCCGGGCAGGAGTCGCACGAGCCCCCAGGCGGTGACCCGCCAGAGCGCCTCGCGGACGATCGCCGCACTCATCTTCGAGTGGCCCAGCTCCCGCTCGACGAAGGTCACCGGCACCTCCACGACGCGCAGGCCCGCGGCGTGCACACGGCGCGTCATGTCGATCTGGAAGCAGTAGCCCTGGGAGGCGACCCCCTCGAGGTCGATGCTCCGCAGCGTCGCTGCGCGGAACGCCCGGAACCCGGCCGTGGCGTCGTGGACCGGCAGGGCGAGCGCCAGGCGGGCGTAGAGCGTCCCGCCGCGGGAGATCAGCCGGCGGTGCCAGGGCCAGTTCACGACGGACCCGCCGCGCACCCAGCGCGAGCCGATGACGAGGTCGGCGTCGTCGAGCGCCGTGAGCAGCGACGGCAGGTCCTCCGGCAGGTGCGAGCCGTCGGCGTCCATCTCCACGAGGACGTCGTAGCCGCGGTCGAGGCCCCACGCGAAGCCGGCGCGGTACGCCGCGCCCAGACCGTCCTTGCCGGCCCGGTGCAGCACGTGCACCGCCCGGTCGCGCAGCGCGTGCTCGTCGGCGATCCGGCCGGTGCCGTCGGGCGAGGCGTCGTCGACCACCAGCACGTCGACGTCGGGCACGCACGTGCGCAGGCGCTCGAGGAGCCGTGGAAGGCTCTCGGCCTCGTCGTAGGTCGGGACCACCACGAGGGTGGTCACGATGCCGCCCGTCGTACCCGGCGCGAGCGGCGCAGGTCACGAGCGCCCAGCAGCCAGCCGAGCAGGCCGAGCACCACCAGCGCCACCCCCGGCCAGCGACCGGCGACGGTCGCCGGGGTCCGACCGGTGGCGGTGCCGAGGTCGGCGGCGAGGGTGGCGGGTTGCTGGGTGGGCGCCTGCGCGACCACGCGACCGCGGGCGTCGACGATGCCGCTGATGCCGTTCGTGGACGGCACGACGACCCAGCGGCCGGTCTCGATCGCCCGCAGACGGGAGATCTTGAACTGCTGCGCGGGCTGGGACGTGCCGGTGAAGCTGGCGTTGCTCGTCTGCACCACCAGCACCTGGGCTCCGCCACGCACCGCCTGCTCCACGATGCCGTCGTACGCGATGTCCCAGCAGATGGTGTCGCCCACCACGAGGGAGCCGGCCCGCAGGTCGCCCGCCTTCTTCCCGGGCAGCATGTCCCGCGGGATGTCGCGGTCGAAGCGCGGCACCAGGCCGCCGAGCTCACGACGGAACGGCACGTACTCGCCGTAGGGCACGAGCTTGCGCTTGACGTACACCTCGCCCGGACCGTCCGCGTCCCAGACGACGCCGGCGTTGTAGGCGGTGTCGTCGGTCGGCCCGTCGAGGATGCCGCCGACGAGGATGGGTGCGCCGATCCGCCGCACGAGGTCCTGGATGCGCTGCGCGAGGGCCTGGTCGGCGAAGGGGTCGACGTCGAGCGCGTTCTCCGGCCAGATCACGAGGTCGGGCCTCGGCTGCGTGCCGGCCTCGACGCGGGCGGCGTAGCGGGCGGTCTCGGCCAGGTGGAGCTCGCCGATCTCGCCGCGAGGCCAGGTGAGGAACGCGCCCGGGGTGTTGCCCTGGATGGCGGCGATGCGGCGCTCGGGGCCTGGGCCGGCAAGCCCCGTCGGAAGGAAGAGGCCGGCGAGCAGGACGGCGACGACGACGGCGACGGCCGCCAGGCGTGCGAGCAGCCGGGAGCCGACGAGGACCACGAGCATCGCGGCGAGCAGGAACAGCAGCGCCGAGGTGCCCGGCATCCCGACCAGGCGCGCCCAGGACGCGAGAGGGGTGTCGATCGCGGTGTGGGCCAACCGGCCCCAGGGGAACCCCGAGAACGGGAACCCACCGCGCAGCTGCTCCCCCAGGACCCAGGCTGCCGCGCCCCACAGCGGCCACCAGCGCAGGCGCAGCGCGGCGCGCAGCGGGAGGGCGATGACGGCGAGCAGCACCACCTGGGCCAGTACCAGGGCGACGTAGGCGCCGCTGCTGACGGCGTTCATCCACCAGATGAGCGGCGCCATGAACGCGAGCCCGTACGTCGCGCCGGTGAGCATGACCGCGGGTGCGCGGGAGTCGCGCTGCCGGCGCAGCACCCACACGAGCAGCGCGACCCCGACGATCATGAGGTACGGCACCGACCACGGGTCGAACGCACCGGCGCTCAGCAGGCCGGCAACCGCCGCCAGGAGCGCGGCGAGGTACCAGCGGAGCGGCGCGACCTCGCCCCCGCGCGGCGGGGTCACAGCACCGTGAGGGAGCGGGACGTGCCGTTGAGCACCTCGAGGCCGTCGTCCGTGCACACGGCGATGTCCTCGATGCGGGCGCCGTACAGGCCCTCGAGGTAGACGCCGGGCTCGATGGAGAACGCCATGCCCGGCTCGAGGACCAGGTCGTTGCCCTCGACGATGTACGGCTCCTCGTGGGTCTGCGTGCCGATGCCGTGGCCGGTGCGGTGGATGAAGAGGTCGCCGAGACCGGCGTCGACCAGCACCTGGCGGCCGACAGCGTCGACCGACTCGGCGGTCACGCCCGGCCTGGCGTGCTCGCGCTGGACGCGCTGCGCCTCCTCGAGCACGGCGTAGGCCTCGAGGTAGCGGCTCGGGGCGGTCCCCCCGGCGAGGTAGTTGCGGGTGCAGTCCGAGCAGTAGCCCGCCGGCGTGGTGCCGCCGATGTCGACGACCACCGGGTCGCCCTCCTCGATGACCCGGTCGGAGACCTCGTGGTGCGGGGACGCGCCGTTGGGGCCGGAGCCCACGATGACGAAGTCGACGGTCTCGTGGCCCTCCTCGACGATCGCGCGTGCGATGTCGGCGCCGACCTCCCGCTCGGTGCGGCCGGGTCGGAGCCACTCCCCCATGCGGGCGTGCACGCGGTCGATGGCGGCGCCGGCCTCGCGCAGGGCGTCGACCTCGGCGGGGTCCTTGCGCATCCGGAGCTCGTTGACGAGCGGGCCGGCGAGGGTGACCTCGGCGAACCGTGCCTGCAGCGCCAGCACCCGCTCGGCCCACATCTCGTTGTCGACCGCCACGACCGCGTCGGCCGGCACGAGCGACCCGACGAGCGCGTACGGGTCGTCGGTCTCGCCGAAGGTGGCGATCTGCACGTCGACGCCCGCAGCCTCGGCGGCGGCGCGCTCGAGCGCGGGCACCACCAGCGTCGGGTCGCCGTCGGCGGGCACGACCAGGCAGGTGAGGCGCTCGAGCGGCTTGGCGTGGTAGCCGGTGAGGTAGCGCAGGTCGGCGCCGGGAGTCACGAGCAGCGCCCCGACCGACTGCGCACGGGCGAGCTCTTGGGCACGGGTCCAGCGAGACGTCACGCGCCCGAGCCTACGTCGTGCGCCCACGAGGGACCTTCGTCAGGTGCCTCGGCGGCCGAGGTTGTCTAGGGTGGGCGCCACACACCACGAGTGGATCGGGGGATCCCATGCGCAAGATCGTCGCTGCCACAGCAGCGGTCGTCCTGTCCGCGGGCCTCGTCTCCGCGTCGCCGGCACTGGCCGGCGGCTCGAAGGGCGAGGTCGACACGAAGAAGCTGACCAAGGCGGTGCAGGTCAACGGCATCCTGCAGCACCTGCGCCAGCTGCAGACCATCGCCAACCGCAACGACGGCAACCGGGCCTCGGGGCTGCCGGGCTACGACGCGTCGTCGGCCTACGTGGCCACGACGCTGCGTGCCGCCGGCTACACGGTGCGGAAGCAGACGTTCACGTTCCCGTTCTTCGCCGAGAACAGCCCGGCGACCCTCACCCAGCTGACGCCCGGCCGGAAGACGCTGGAGACCGGCGTGTTCACCTACTCCGGCTCGGGCTCGGTCAGCGGGCCGGTCGTGCCGACGAAGGACGTCGTCATCCCGGCCACGCCCACGCCGAGCAGCACGTCGGGCTGCGAGGCCGCCGACTTCGAGCCGGCGCCGGCCGAGCCGTCGATCGCGCTCATCCAGCGCGGCACCTGCGACTTCGGCGTCAAGGCCGCCAACGCGAAGGCCGCCGGCTACGACGCGGCGATCATCTTCAACGAGGGCAACCCCGAGCGCACCGAGCTCACGGTCGGCACGCTGGGCACACCGGTCGACATCCCCGTCGTCGGGCTCTCCTACGACGACGCCGTCGCGTTCGTCCAGGACGTCCGCTCGGGCGGCGCCACCGCGACGGTCACGACGGACACGACGACCGATCTCGAGCGCGAGACGCACAACCTCATCGCCGACTGGCCGGGTCGCACCAAGAACGACGACCAGGTCGTCGTCGTCGGTGCGCACCTCGACTCGGTCCCCGAGGGTCCGGGCATCAACGACAACGGCACCGGCACCGCCGCGATCCTCGAGATCGCCGAGCAGATGGCGAGGACCGGCTACACCAAGAAGCTGCAGCGCCCCGTGCGCTTCGCCTTCTGGGGCGCCGAGGAGCTCGGCCTCCTCGGCTCGCAGCACTACGTCGACACGCTTTCCGACGCCAACCGCGCGAGGATCTACGCGAACCTGAACTTCGACATGCTCGGGTCGCCCAACTTCGTCCGGCTCGTCTACGACGGGGACGGCTCCACGTTCGGCGCGTCCGGTCCCGCCGGCTCCGGCCAGATCGAGAAGGTCTTCACCGACTACTTCGACGCCTCGGGCCTCGAGACCGACCCGACCGCCTTCGACGGTCGCTCCGACTACGGCCCGTTCATCGAGTACGGCATCCCGGCCGGCGGCCTGTTCAGCGGTGCCGACGACGTGAAGACGGAGGAGCAGGCGGCCATCTACGGCGGCACGGCGGGCGAGATCCTCGACCCGAACTACCACACCGCCGCGGACGACATCACCCAGGTCGACACCACGGTGCTGGGCCAGCTCGCGGACGGTGCAGCGCACGCGACCGCGACGCTGACGCTGTCGAAGAAGGGTCTCTACGGCGACGGCGCACGGGCGAAGGTCCGCTCGACGGCGAAGAAGGCCCCGGCCGTCACGAAGGGCCCCCAGGCCCAGCGCTGACGACCGTCCTCGGTGCAGCACGTCGTGGGAGATTCCCAGGTCGACCTGGGATCTCCCACGACGCACGGAGATCTCGCACACGCACGGATTGCTTCCCGTGCGTGCGTGAGAGAACCGTGCACGGACGGCGACGAGCTCTGCGTCCGCGAGGCGTCCTGACGACGGCCTAGGCTGTCGGCGTGACCACCGGACGCCTGCTCCTGCTCGACTCCGCCAGCCTGTACTTCCGCGCGTTCTACGGCGTTCCCGACTCGTTCAAGGCGCCCGACGGGACGGTCGTCAACGCTCTGCGGGGCCTGCTCGACTTCGTCTCCACGCTGGTCGACCAGCACTCCCCCGACGCCGTCGTCGCGTGCTGGGACGACGACTGGCGTCCGCAGTGGCGCGTCGACCTGCTGCCGTCGTACAAGACGCACCGGGTCGCACAGCCGGTCGGAGAGGCAACCACGGACCCCGGCGGGGGTGCCGGGCCGCGGGCGGCGAACAGCACAGAGGAGTCGCCGGAGCTGCTGAGCCCCCAGGTGCCGCTCATCGCCGAGGCGCTCGGCATCGTGGGCATCCCGGTGGTCGGCCGCGAGGGCGCGGAGGCCGACGACGTCATCGGGTCGCTCGCGCAGGCGTGGGACGGCCCGGTCGACGTGGTCACGGGCGACCGCGACCTCTTCCAGCTCGTCGACGACGACGCCCAGGTGCGGGTGCTCTACACCGCGCGAGGGGTGTCCACGGCCGACGTCGTCGACGCCGGCTGGATCCGCGCGAAGTACGGCATCGAGCCGCAGCAGTACGCCGACTTCGCGACCATGCGCGGCGACACGTCCGACGGCATCCCCGGCGTCGCCGGCATCGGCGAGAAGACGGCCGCCACGCTGCTCGGGGAGTTCCACGACCTCGACGGCATCCTGGCGGCCGCCGAGGACCCGGACTCCTCGATCAAGCCGCGGGTGCGCCGGTCGCTGCTCGACAGTCGCGAGCTCGTCGACGTCATGCGCCAGGTGGTGCGGGTGCGCGACGACGTCTGTGGCACCGACGTGGTGGTGCCGCTCGTCCCGCTCTCGCCGGAGCGGCGCGACGCGCTCGTCGCGTTCGGCCAGGCCTGGGGCCTCGGCGGCGTTCCGGAGCGTCTCGTGGCGGCGCTCCAGCCGTGAGCCGGCTCAGCCGCTGAGCGAGGAGTACGCCACGACGCCTCGCCGCAGCCCGTCGAGCGTCTGCCGTGCGGTGGTGCGCAACGGGCCGGGTCCGGCGGCGTCGGCCACCTGGGCGACCAGGTCGACGAGCTGCTTCATGGCGCGGACGAAGTCACCGGCCGCCATCTCGGTGGTCCTCAGGACCTCGTCGAGCGTCGCGCCGGAGATCCATGCGGCCGCAGTCTCGGCGAAGCCGAAGTCCGGGGTCGCGAGGAACCTCACCCGGTGGCTGCGCTCCAGCGCCTGCAGGTCGGCGCACAGGGACGTCATCGTCTCCGCCACGTCGAGCGTCCGACGGTCGGGGAAGCGGGGTGCAGGCGGGTCGTCGACGCGGCTCTCGAAGGTGAGGCCCGAGAGGGCGGCGCCCAGCTGGGCGGGGTCGAGGTCGTCCCAGACGCCACGTCGCAGGCTCTCGCTCACCAGCAGGTCGAGCTCGCTGTAGAGGCGCTGCAGGCGGCGGCCGTCGTCGGTCACGACGTCGCCCTCGAGGTAGCCGAGCTCGTCGAGCACCTCGCAGACGCGGTCGAACTGCCGCGCGACGGTGTTGGTGCGCTGCTCGATGCGCCGACGCTGCTGCGTGGTGTCGCGCTCGAGCTTGAGGTACCGCTCGGCCCAGCGTGCGTGCGACTCCCGGTCGGGGCAGGCGTGGCACGGGTGGTCCTTGATCGCGCGTCGCAGCTCGGCCACCCGCGGATCGGTGCGGTCGTCGAGGACGCGCTCGGTGGGGCGCTCCGGACGGTAGCCGGTCTCGCGCTGCCACCGCACCCCCTCGGCGCGGCTGCGCAGGCTGGAGGCGAGGTCGCGCCGCGCCTGCGCGTTGCGCGCGTTGAACGACTTCGGGATCCGCATGCGGGTGATGGGCTCGACGGGCACCGGGAAGTCGACGGCGCCCAGTCTCCGCGAGTGCCGGCTGGCCGTGAGCACGAGGGGACGCGGGGCGTCGTCGGCGCCCACCACGCCCGGGTCGAGGACGACCGCGAGGCCGGCGAACTTCCCGCCCGGCACGTTGATCACGTCGCCGACCTTGAGCGCGGCCATCGAGGCGACGGCCTCCTGGCGACGGTCGGCCTTGCGCTGCTTCGCGCCCGAGGCCTCGACGTCGCTGAGCTCCCGGCGCAGCGAGGCGTACTCCATGAAGTCGCCCAGGTGGCACTGCGCCGCGTCGCGGTAGCCCTCGAGCGCCTCGTCGGCCTTGCGGATCTGGCGCACCATCCCCACGACCGCGCGATCTGCCTGGAACTGGGCGAACGACTGCTCGAGCAGCTCGCGCGCCGCTGCGCGCCCTATCTGGTCGACGAGGTTGACGGCCATGTTGTAGGAGGGGCGGAAGGAGGAGTTGAGCGGGTAGGTACGCGTGGACGCGAGGCCGGCGACCTGGCGCGGGTCGAGCTGCGGCTGCCACAGCACGACGCCGTGCCCCTCGACGTCGATGCCGCGCCGGCCCGCGCGTCCCGTGAGCTGCGTGTACTCCCCCGGCGTCACGTTGACGTGGGCCTCGCCGTTCCACTTGGTGAGGCGCTCGATGACGACCGAGCGGGCCGGCATGTTGATGCCGAGCGCCAGCGTCTCCGTGGCGAAGACGACCTTCACGAGGCCGTCGCTGAACAGCTGCTCCACGACCTCCTTGAAGGCCGGCAGCATGCCCGCGTGGTGGGCGGCCACGCCGCGCCCCAGCCCGTCGCGCAGCTCGTGGAAGCCGAGGACGTGCAGGTCCTCCTCGGGCAGGTGTGCGCAGGCGTCGTCCACGCGAGCCTCGATCTCGCGCCGCTCCTCGGGCGTGGTGAGCATGACGCGCGCGTCGAGCACCTGCTGGACCGCGGCCGCGCATCCTGCCCGGCTGAAGACGAAGACGATGGCGGGGAGGAGCCCCTCGGACTCGAGCTTCTCCACGACCTCGACGCGGCTCGGTGTGCGGTGCCGGCTCTGCGGTCGGCGTCCGCCCTTGGGCGGACGACCGCGACCGCCACCCTTGCGGGCCCGGTCGAGCTGCCAGTCCTGGCGCGCCATGCTCTCGAGCTGGCGGTTGACGCGTGGACCCTCGGGCGTGTCGGCGCGCTCCTCGAAGAGGGGGAAGAGCTTGCGGCCGACGAGGACGTGCTGGTGCAGCGGGACGGGTCGGCGCTCCTCGACGATGGTCGTCGTCGACCCACGCACCTCGCTGAGCCAGTCGCCGAACTCCTCGGCGTTGGAGACGGTGGCGGACAGGGAGACCACGCTGACCGACTCCGGGAGGCCGATGATGACCTCCTCCCAGACGGCGCCGCGGAACCGGTCGGCCAGGTAGTGGACCTCGTCCATGACCACGTAGCCGAGCCCGTCGAGCGTGCGCGAGCCCGCGTAGAGCATGTTGCGGAGCACCTCGGTGGTCATCACCACCACCGGGGCCTCGCCGTTGACCGTGCTGTCGCCGGTCAGCAGGCCGACCCGCTCGGCTCCGTACCGGGCGACGAGGTCGTGGAACTTCTGGTTCGAGAGCGCCTTGATCGGCGTCGTGTAGAAGCACTTGCGCCCCGTGGCGAGCGCGAGGTGGACCGCGAACTCGCCGACGATCGTCTTGCCGGAGCCGGTCGGCGCGGCGACCAGCACGCCGCGGCCGTCCTCGACCTCCTGGCAGGCCTGCACCTGGAACGGGTCGAGCGCGAAGCCGTGCAGCCCCCGGAACTCGGCGAGGTGCGGGTGCCGGCGGGTGGCCGCGGCCTGGGCGAACTTCTCGGCCGGGCTGGTCATACCCCCAGCCTACGGACGATCGCTACGGCACGAGCACGCGCAACGCGCCGGGACGGACGCGGACCTCGACGGGGAGCGGTCCGAGTCGTTCGCCGTCGCCGTAGGCCACGACGTCGGGGCAGCTCAGCGTGACGGACCGGACGAGGTGCCGCTCGAACTCCGGCAGGTCGACGTGGGTGCCCCGGTAGAGGCGTGGGAAGACGCGGACGAGCCTCGCCTTGCTGACCGGGCGGATGACGCAGACGTCGAGCAGCCCGTCGTCGAGCACCGCTCCCTCGGCGATCCGCAGGCCGCCCCCGAACGACGGCCCGTTGCCCACCGCCACGAGCATCGCCTCGGTCTCCAGCACGCGAGTTCCCTTGGGTCCATCCAGCGTGAGGCTGAACGGCAGCGGGGTGAACGTGCGCAGCTCGGCGAGGATCGCCAGGTTGTAGCGCATGTTGCCCCGGGGCCAGGTCATGGCGTTCGCGCGCTCGTTGACCTTGGAGTCGAACCCCGAGGCGACCACCGTGGCCACCGGCCCGTGGCCGGTCTGGGCGAGGTCGATCGTGCGGGTGCGTCCACGCAGCACCACGTCGAGGGCCGCCTCGTGGTCCTTCACGGGAAGTCCGAGCGCCCGCGCGGTGTCGTTGCCGGTTCCAGCCGGCAGCAGCCCCACCGTGACGTCACGCTCGGCGACCGCGGGCAGGACGTCGTGGAGCAGGCCGTCCCCGCCGACGGCGAGCACCAGCGTCGACCCCGACGCGACCTCGGCCGCCACTGCCTCACGTGCCTGCGCGCCGTCGCTGCTGCGGACGCGCACCACGTCGTGGCCCGCGGCCGCGAGTCGACGCTGCGCAGCCTCCGCGATGCGCTCGCCCTGCTGGGACCCCGAGACGGGGTTGACGACGAGGGTCACGTGCATGGCCGAAGCCTAGACAGCGACAGGTCCCGCCGGTCAGTCGACCGGGTCCGGGCCCTCGACGGTGTCCGTGCGCTCGATCGAGGAGGCCTCGTCGTCGGGCGTCTCGTCGGCCGCGGCACGACCGCGCCGGCGGTCCGTGATCCTCGCGATGACCTCCGAGACGAGGTACAGGAGCGTCATGGGCGCGGCCAGGAACAGCATCGTCAGCGGGTCGGTGGTGGGCGTTGCGATGGCGGCGAAGATGAAGATGCCGATGATCGTCCAGGGCCGAGCGGCGGCCAGCTGCTTCGCCGAGACGACCCCGAGCCGGTTGAGCAGGACGACGACGAGCGGGATCTCGGCCGCCACGCCGAACACCAGCAGCATCTTGATGATGAAGTCGAAGTACTCCGCGCCCGTCACGAGCGAGCCGAAGCCGTCGGGGACGAACCCGATCAGCACCTCCATGGCCTTCGGAAGGACGACGTAGGCCAGGGCGGCACCCCCGATGAAGAGCGGCGCCCCGGTGCCCGCCAGCAGCAGGGCCCACTTCTTCTCGTGCCGGTGCAGGGCCGGCAGCACGAAGGCCCAGACCTGCCAGAGCCAGAACGGGCTCGAGGCGAGCAGCCCGAAGACGAGCGAGATCTTGAGCTGGAACTGGAAGGCGCCACCGATGCCGGTGATGACGAGCTCGGAGTCGATGCCCTCGGCCGAGAGGATCGGCCGCATGTCGTTGTACGGCTGGGTGAGGAACTCCAGGACGGGCCCGTAGAACACGAAGCCCAGCACCGTCCCGACGACGATCGCCAGGACGGCACGCGTCAGGCGGGTGCGCAGCTCACGCAGGTGCTCGACCAACGGCATGGTGCCGCCGGGCGATCCGGCCGAGGCGCCGCCGAGCGCCACCAACGACTAGGCCTGGTCGGCGTCGCGGCGCAGCTGGTCCGGGCGCGCGGCGTCCGCACGGGGCGTCTCGGCCCGCGGCTGCAGGTCGTCGCCGTCGTCGTCGGAGTCGCGCTTCTCGCCGTCGTTCAGCTCCTTGACCTCGGACTTGAAGATCCGCAGCGCGCGGCCGGAGCCGCGGGCGAGCTCGGGGAGCTTGCGGCCGCCGAACAACAGCAGCACCACGCCGAGGATGAGGAGGATCTCCGTGGGGCCGATCTGCCTGAACATGGTGCCTCTTTCGTCGGGTGCGTGCTACTCACTGTACGCCGCGAGTGCTGAACGGGCGGTGTCCACCACCTGTCCGCGGAGTGTGGACGGCTCGACGACGTGCACGGTGCCGCCGTTGCGCAGCACCAGCCGCCGCAGCCAGGCCTCGTCGCCACCGTACAACCGCACCCGACGCCTGCCGTCGACCTCGCCGATCTCCTCGGCCTGGTAGTACTCGGTGAGCCAGTGCGCCTCGGCGTCGAGGTCGAGCACGGCCGACGGGGTCTGGTCGTCGACGGCGAAGATCTCCTCGCCCAGGTCGCGGGATCCGGTGTCGTGCCGCTCGGCGAGCCGGCCGGTGTCCTCGGCGCGCGTGATGCGGTCGAGGCGGAAGAAGCGCACGTCCTCGGCCCGGAGGCAGTAGGCCTCGAGGTAGGTGTGGCCCTGGCGGGTGAAGAGCTGCTGGGGGTCGACCTGGCGCGTGGTGACGTCGTCGCGGGAGTCGGTGGCGTAGTCGAGCTCGAGCCGGTGCCCGTCGGCCAGTGCCGCCGTGACGGTGTCGCGGATGAGGGGATCCACGTCGGCGACGTGCACGTCGACGGCCTCCACCGCCCCCTCGGCCGCGATCGCCGTCTCCAGCTTCGCGAGCGCGGAGTCGACGATGGGCAGCTGCGGCCCTGCCGCCGAGGCGCGCAGCGTGCGCAGCGCCGCGACGAGCGCGACGCCCTCGTCGGCGGTGAGGCGCAGCGGGCGGCTCAGGAACTCGGCGTCACGGATGAAGACGACGTCGTCACCCTCGAGCGCCGCGAGGTCGACGTCGATGAGCTCGCCGGCGTACTCCCCCACGCCCGTGAACATGAGCAGCCGGAGGTCGTCACGGATCTGCCGCGGCGACACGCCGAACTCGCGGGCGACCTCGCTGACGGGGACGCCCTCGTTGCCCTGCAGGTAGGGCACCAGCGCGAGCATGCGCACGACCTGCTGCGCGGAACGGTTCGTCGGTCGGCTCACGGGTGGACCGCCTCCAGCACGGCGCGCAGGCGCGCGACCACCTGGTCGCGCAGGTCGGGCGGGTCGAGCACCACGACGTCCGGACCGTACGACGCGACCTCGGCCGCGAGGTCCCAGCCGGTGGAGAACGGGACCACGAGGACGTCGCGACCGTCGTCGCCCGGGTGCACCTCGGTGGCGGTGCGTCGCAGGGCGTTGGCGCGCCCCGCTGCCACGCTGAGGCGCGCGGAGCGGTCGGACGGTCGCGGGAAGAGTGCGGTCGCAGCGGCCGACACGACGTCCTCCTCGGGCCGCTCGAACGTCCCGGGCTCCCCGTCGAGCACGAGGTCGCCGTCGACTCGGGAGAGCCGGAACATGCGCGGCGCGTCGCGGTCGACGTCGTGGCCCACGAGGTACCAGCGACCGCGCCAGGACAGGACGCGCCACGGCTGGACCCGACGCTCGGCGGTCTCGCCCCCGGGGCGGCGGTACGCGAAGCGGACCGGGATCCGTCGCGTGGCAGCGTCGAGGGCCGTCTCGAACGCCGGCTCGTGGGCCGAGAGCTTGGGCTCGGCCATCCGCAGCACGTCCGTGTCGACGTCGACGCCGGCGGCCTTCAGCTTCACGAGCGCCGAGGTGGAGCTGGACGCGAGCCCCGCGTGCTCCCAGACCTGTGCCGCCAGCCCGAGGACCGCGGCCTCCTCGCGCGTGAGGTCGAGGTCGGGCAGCTCGGCGGTGTCGCGCCGGATGCGGTACCCGGGCTCGTCGTCGAAGTACTTCTCGTTGCTTCCCGTCTCCACCGCGATGCCGAGCTCGCGCAGCTCCTCCTTGTCGCGCTCGAACTTCCGCTCGAACGCCACCTGGCTGGACTCGCGGTAGTCGGCGATGGCCTGGCGGATCTGCTCCTTCGACAGGTACTGCCGGGTCACGAGCAGGGTGAAGATGAGGTTCATCAACCTCTCGGTCTTGCGGTCGGCCACGCCCTCAGCATGGCAGACCGTCAGGAGGCGTCGAGCAGGTCGATCGCGAAGACCAGCGTGTCGCCCGCCTTGATGTCGCTGCCCGGCTGTGGGTTGTCGCCGTAGGCGCTGTCCGCGGGGCACACGAGGACGACGCGGCTGCCCAGCGTCTGGCCGGGGATCAGGTCCTTCCAACAGGCGATGACCTGGTCGAGGGAGAAGGTGGACGGCGTGCCGCGGCTCCAGCTGCTGTCGAAGACCTTGCCGTCGGGGTAGACCTGGCCGACGTACTGCGCGGTGATGCTCGCGCCCTTCTCGACCTTCTCGCCGTCGCCCTTGATGGCGACGTACGCCTTCGCCTCCTTCGGGTCCTTCGTGACGTCGCCGCTGGTCTTGAACCCGGCCGGCTCGTCGTCCTTCAGCGTGATGGAGGGGACGGTGTCGGGGAGCTTCTCGGCGGTGCCGGTGGCCTCGGTGGGCACCTTGGAGACGATGTCGAAGAGGAAGACCATCGTGTCGTCGGCCTTGACGCCGAGGG
Organism: uncultured Aeromicrobium sp.; assembly: GCA_964599245.1. Taxonomy (GTDB): domain Bacteria; phylum Actinomycetota; class Actinomycetes; order Propionibacteriales; family Nocardioidaceae; genus Aeromicrobium. The sequence continues at coordinate 90,490 of CAZREF010000001.1, forward strand.
TCTGCTCGGCCTGCGAGCGCGAGGCGCCGTCGGCGAAGCCGTCCTTCGGCGGGATCGCGACCAGCACGCGGCTGCCGACCTTCTGGCCGGTGAGCCCCTTGACGAAGCCGCTGAGGACGCTGCCCTCCTTGAGCTGGGTGGTCAGCGGGCTCTCGGCCTTGAACGAGTTGTCGAACTGCTTGCCGGTGCGGCCGTTGACGGCGACGTAGTTCAGCTTGACCGTGTCGCCGTCCTTCACCTCCGGGCCGCTGCCCGCGGCGAGGACGCGGGTCTCGGTGCTGTCGGCGCTGAAGTCCTCGGGCACGGTCACCGTCGGGTTCTTGCTGTCGCTGACCTTGACGGCGTCGAGGCCGCCGTCGGATCCGGAACCGCACCCCGCGAGGAGGAGCGCTAGGACGGAGGTGAGCACGATCGCGAGGTTTCGACGCACGGGAGCACTTTCGTCAGGGTGATGGCCGACGCCACCGTAGCCCGCGCGACCAAGAGCATCCTGAGCGGACTCCTCGGAACGCCGGCAGGTCCTACATGCCGTCGATGAGGCGCTGCACGCGGTCGTCGGTGGCCCGGAACGGGTCCTTGCAGAGCACTGTCCGCTGGGCCTGGTCGTTGAGCTTGAGGTGCACCCAGTCGACGGTGAAGTCGCGGCGCCGCTCCTGGGCACGGCGGATGAAGTCGCCCCGCAGGCGGGCGCGCGTGGTCTGCGGCGGCACCGACTTGGCCTGGAACGTCGCCAGGTCGGTGGTGACCCGGGCGACGGCACCGCGGTTCTGCAGCAGGTAGAAGATGCCGCGGTCGCGACGGATGTCGTGGTAGGCGAGGTCGAGCTGGGCGATGCGCGGGTCGGCCCAGCTGAGCCCGTGCGACGTCCGGTACCGGTCGAGGAGGCGGAACTTGATGATCCAGTCGATCTCGCGCTCCACGAGCGAGAGGTCCTCGGACTCGACGGCCTTGAGGGTTCGTTCCCAGAGGTCCATCGTGCGGTCGATGGTCGGCGTGTGCAGGCCGTGCCGGTCGACGAACTCGGCGGCCTTGCCGAAGTACTCGGCCTGGATCTCCAGCGCCGACAGCTCCCGACCGTTCGCGAGCTGCACCTTGCGGCGGCCGGTCATGTCGTGGGAGATCTCGCGGATCGCCCGGATCGGGTTCTCCAGCGTCATGTCGCGCATCGTGACGCCGGCCTCGATCATCCGCAGGACGAGGTCGGTGGTGGCGACCTTGAGCAGCGTCGTGGTCTCGCTCATGTTGGAGTCGCCCACGATGACGTGCAGCCGACGGAACCGCTCGGCGTCGGCGTGCGGCTCGTCGCGCGTGTTGATGATGGGGCGCGAGCGCGTGGTGGCGCTGGAGACGCCTTCCCAGATGTGCTCGGCGCGCTGGCTGACCGAGAAGATCGTGCCGCGCGGCGTCTGCTGGACCTTGCCGGCCCCGCAGATGATCTGGCGGGACACGAGGAACGGGATGAGCACGTCGGCGATCCGGTTGAACTCGCCGCCGCGCCCGACGAGGTAGTTCTCGTGGCAGCCGTAGGAGTTGCCCGCGGAGTCGGTGTTGTTCTTGAACAGGTAGATGTCGCCGTCGACGCCGTCGTCGGCCAGGCGCTGCTGCGCGTCGAGCATGAGCCCCTCGAGGATCCGCTCCCCCGCGCGGTCGTGCGTGACGAGGTCGACGAGGTCGTCGCACTCCGGCGTCGCGTACTCGGGGTGGCTGCCGACGTCGAGGTAGAGGCGTGCGCCGTTGCGCAGGAACACGTTGCTGCTGCGCCCCCACGAGACGACCCGGCGGAAGAGGTAGCGGGCGACCTCGTCGGGTGACAGGCGGCGCTGGCCCTTGAACGAGCACGTGACGCCGTACTCGTTCTCGATCCCGAAGATCCGGCGGTCCATGCGGTCAGCCTAGTCCGCGGACCCAGTGGTCACCGGTCGAAGCGCCGAGCCGTCGACCGGGTCCTAGGCTCGGACGCATGGAGCAGAGGACCTTCGCGAGGACGGGACGGGAGGCCTCCGTCGTGGGCCTCGGCACGTGGCAGCTGGGCGCCGACTGGGGCGACGTGGCCGACGAGGACGCGCAGGCCGTGCTCGAGGCGGCGGTCGAGGCCGGCGTGACGTTCCTCGACACGGCCGACGTCTACGGCGACGGGCGCAGCGAGCGGGCGATCGCCGCGTTCCGCGCCGCGCACCCCGACCTCGACCTGCTGGTGGCCACGAAGATGGGCCGGCGGGTGGACCAGGTGCCCGAGAACTACGTGATGGAGAACTTCCGGGCGTGGACCGAGCGGTCGCGCCGCAACCTGCGCGTCGACACCCTCGATCTCGTGCAGCTGCACTGCCCGCCCACCGCGGTCGTGAGGTCCGACGAGGTGTACGACGCGCTCGACACCCTGGTCTCCGACGGGGTCGTGGCCGCCTACGGCGTGAGCGTGGAGACGTGCGAGCAGGCACTCGCCGCGATCGCTCGACCGGGGGTGGCGTCGGTGCAGATCATCCTCAACGCGTTCCGGCTCAAGCCGCTCGACGAGGTGCTGCCGGCGGCACGCGAGGCGGGGGTCGGCATCATCGCGCGCGTCCCGCTGGCCAGCGGCCTCCTGAGCGGTCGCTACACGACGGACACGACGTTCGCCTCGGACGACCACCGCACCTTCAACCGCCACGGCGAGGCCTTCGACGTCGGCGAGACGTTCTCAGGGGTCGACTTCGAGGTGGGCGTCCGGGCCGCCCAGGACGTTGCCGCCCTCCTGCCCGAGGGCCTCTCCCCCGCCCAGGCGGCGCTCGCGTGGGTCGTGGCCCAGGACGGCGTCACGACGGTCATCCCCGGCGCCCGCTCCCCCGAGCAGGCCCGCGCCAACGCGGCCGCCGCGGACGTCACCCTGGACCCCTCGGTGCTCGAGGGCGTCCGGCGGATCTACGACGAGCAGCTGCGGGAGTCCGTGCACGGTCGGTGGTGAGGGGTCCCCTGGCTCTCTGGCTCTCCGCTCGGCCTGCGGCTGCGCTGCTTCCGCCTCTGCTCGTCCTGCGGCTGCGCTGCTCCCGCCTCTCCTCGACCTGCGGCTGCGCCGGCTCGGCTTCTCGTGGTGGTGGGTTGCGTAGGGGCCTCGACCGGGGAGATGGGGGCGCGTCCGGGCTGGGTTCTCGGGGTCCGGGCTGGGTCTGGGGGGTGACGCACGATTCTTCCTTTGCGTGGGCAAGGCTTCTCCCTTCTCGTGGACCGTGCCACGGGAAGGGAGAATCCCTGCCCCTGCGCCCGCGTCGGCGGTGGGTGTGCCACCGAATCTTGGCCCCGACGAGCCAAACCAGCGCGGCCGCAGGACGAGACCGAGCCGAACCAGCGCAGCCGCAGGACGAGATGTAGCCGAGGCAGCGCACGCGGGGGCGACAGGAGCCGAGGTGCCACTGCCCCTGGACGCCGTGCGACGACCTCAGCCTGCGAGCGCGTCGGCGACGGCGGCGTCGGGGAGGCGCTTGAACTTGCGCGGCTGCGAGCGGGTGCGGTCGAGCACGGCCACCTCGAGGTCGGCGGCGGCGATCTCGCGGGCCGGGGTGCTGTCCTGGCCGAGGGCGGCCGCGGCCAGGCGCAGCGCGGCGCCGAGGTCGAGGCCCTCGCTGTAGTGCTCGGAGAGGTGGGCGTCGACCTGCTCGCTCTGGCCTCCCATGACGCCGTGGCCGCGCACGTCGGCGACCGAGCCGTCGTAGGTGAGGCGGTAGACCTGGTCGTGGGCGGCGTCCTCGCCGACCTCGGCCACGAAGATCTCGACCTCGTAGGGCTTCTCCCCGCCGGAGGAGAAGATCGTGCCCAGCGTCTGCGCGTAGGCGTTGGCGAGGCCACGGCCCGTGACGTCGCGCCGGTCGTAGGCGTAGCCCCGCATGTCGGCGAGACGGACGCCTGCGATGCGCAGGTTCTCGAACTCGTTGTAGCGGCCCACCGCCGCGAAGGCGATGCGGTCGTAGATCTCGCTGATCTTGTGCAGGGCCTGCGAGGGGTTCTCGGCGACGAGCAGGATGCCGTCGGCGTACTGGACCACGACGACGCTGCGGCCGCGGGCGATGCCCTTGCGCGCGAAGTCGGCCCGGTCCTTCATGAGCTGCTCGGGCGAGACGTAGAACGGTGCGGTCATGCGGGTCTCCTCAGGTGAGGGGGGCCGAGGGGCCGTCGGGGCGCGTCATGCGTCCGCCGATGACGGCGTCGGCGACGGCGGCGGTCTCGGACTCGTCCCAGGCGCGGTAGCCGTCGGCGGTGATGACGCTGACGAGCGGGAAGATGCGCCGCGTGAGGTCGGGTCCGCCGGTGGCGGTGTCGTCGTCGGCCGCGTCGTAGAGTGCCTGGATGACGGCGGTGACGGCGGCGCGCTCGTCCATGTCCTCGGAGTAGAGCTTCTTCAGCGACCCCCGGGCGAACGTCGAGCCCGACCCCACCGAGTGGAAGGTGCGCTCCTCGTTCTTGTTGCCCGTGACGTCGAAGGCGAAGATGCGCCCGCACTGCTGGTCGAGGTCGTAGGCGGCGAACAGCGGCACCACGGCCAGGCCCTGCATGGCCATGCCGAGGTTGCCCCGGATGAGGGCGGCGAGCCGGTTGGCCTTGCCGTCGGTGGAGAGCGTGGCGCCCTCGATCTTCTCGTAGTGCTCGAGCTCGACCTGGAACAGCCGCGTCATCTCGATCGCGATCCCCGCCGTTCCGGCGATGCCCACGCACGAGAACTCGTCCGTGGGGAAGACCTTCTGGATGTCGCGCTGCGCGATGACGTTGCCCATCGTGGCCCGCCGGTCCCCCGCCATGACGACGCCTTCGGCGAACGTCGCCGCGACGATGGTGGTGCCGTGCGCGACCCCGGCGAGCTCACCGGTGGCGGCGCCACCGGCGCCCGGCAGCATCTCGGGAGCCTGGGAGGCGAGCAGGTCGGCGAACGACGTGCCGCCAACCGTGCGGTAGCCCTCGGGCAGCATCGCCGGGCCGGTCACTGGCCGCCCTTCTGCACGAAGCTGCGCACGAACTCCTCGGCGTTCTCCTCGAGCACGTCGTCGATGTCGCCGAGGATCGAGTCGACGTCGTCGTCGAGCTTCTCCTTGCGCTCGGCGTCGACCTCCGTGGTCTCGACCTGGTCCTGCTCGTCGTCGCTGGACTTCCGGGGCGTCCGGTGCTGCTGCTCGGCCATGTCGTCAGCCTAGCGGGGCGCCCGGCATCAGCGACCCGTGATCGCGCGGAACAGCGCCGTGGCGTCGGCGCTGGAGTCGAACAGCGCCCCGACGTGCTCCCGGGTCCCGCGCAGCGGCTCCATCGTCGGGATGCGCTGCAGCGAGTCGTGGCCGGGCAGGTCGAGGATCACCGAGTCCCACGAGGCGGCGGCGACCTCCGGCGCGAACTGGCGCAGGCATCGCCCGCGGAAGTACGCCCGCGTGTCGTGAGGTGGCTCCTCGACGGCCGCCACCACCTCGGCGTCGGTGACGACGCGGTCGATGCGGCCGGAGTGCACGAGGCGGTGGTAGATGCCCCGCTCGGGCCGCACGTCGTGGTACTGGAGGTCGACGAGGTGCAGCTTGGCATGGTCCCAGTCGAGGCCGTCGCGGTCGCGGTAGGACTCCAGCAAAGAGAGCTTCGCGACCCAGTCGAGCTCGCGGACGCACTCCATCGGGTCGCGGGCGAGGCGGGTGAGCACGCTCTCCCAGCGGTCGAGCACGTCGTCGGTCTGCTCGTCGGACTCCTCCCGTGCCACGAAGGCCCGTGCCTGCTCGAAGTAGTGGCCCTGCAGCTCCAGGGCGGTGACGGTGGTGCCGTCCTGAAGCTCGACCAGAGCGCGCAGGGTCGGGTCGTGGGAGACGTCGTGCAGCGCCCTCACCGGCTGCGCGAGGGCCGGCGCGGTGGACAGCGCGCCGGCCTCCAGCATCGCGAGGACGAGCGACGTCGTGCCGTGCTTGAGGTAGATCGAGGTCTCGGCGAGGTTGGCGTCGCCGACGATGACGTGCAGGCGCCGGTACTTCTTCGGGTCGGCGTGCGGCTCGTCGCGCGTGTTGATGATGGGCCGCTTGAGCGTCGTCTCGAGCCCGACGCCGACCTCCATGTAGTCGGCGCGCTGCGCCAGCTGGAAGGCGTGGACACTGCCGTCCTGGCGCTGGCCGACGCGCCCGGCCCCGCAGACGACGGGACGGGACACGAAGAAGGGCGTGAGCTGGGCGACGATCGCCTCGAACGGGACGGCGCGGTCGACCAGGTAGTTCTCGTGCGAGCCGTAGGACGCGCCCTTGTTGTCGACGTTGTTCTTGTAGAGCACGATCGAGCCGGCTCCGGGGACCTGGGCCGCGAGCTCGGCGCCGCGACGCATGACGTGCTCGCCCGCCTTCTCCCACACGACGACGTCCCGGGGCGTCGTGACCTCCGGCGACGAGTACTCCGGGTGCGCGTGGTCGACGTAGAGACGCGCCCCGTTGGTGAGGATGATGTTGGCGAGCCCGAGGTCCTCGTCGGTGAGCTGCGTCGGGTCGGCGGCCTCGCGGCTGAGGTCGAAGCCGCGGGCGTCGCGCAGCGGGCTCTCCTCCTCGAAGTCCCAGCGTGCGCGCCGCGTCAGGCCGTGGGCCGCGGCGTAGCTGTTGACCACGTGCGTCGACGCGACCATCGGGTTGGCGTTCGGCTGCCCCTGGACGGCGATGCCGTACTCGACCTCGCTGCCCTGCACGCGACGGACCGTCATGGGCCCACCCTAGGCGCACGGCCCTGGCGGGGGTGCCGGGCCGTGGGCGGCGAAGAACCTGGCGGGGGTGCCGGGCCGTGGGCGGCGGGAAACCTCGCGGGGGTGCCGGCGAGAGCGCCGTCACCGGGTCTTCAGGTGGCGGTCACCCGGACGTGGTCCCGACGTCTCCGGGGCGGACGAGCCTGGGTCCATGAGGATCGTGATCGTCGCAGAGTCCTTCCTCCCCCAGACCAACGGCGTGGTGCACTCGGTGCTCCGCGTCCTCGACCACCTGGCGGCACGCGGCGACGAGGTCGTCGTCGTGGCACCCGACGCCGTGGGTGGCGTGCCCGAGGAGGTCGCCGGCGCCCGGGTCGTCACGGTGCCCGCCTGGTCGTTCCCCGGCTACCCGGACGTGCGGGTGGCCACGGGCCGGGTCTCGCCGCTGACGGCGCTGCTGCGCGACGTCGACCCGGACGTCGTCCACCTGGCGTCGCCCTTCGCGCTGGGCTGGCGCGCCGCGCTGGCCGCGACGGCGCTGGACCTGCCGGTCGTCGCCGTGTACCAGACCGACGTGCCCGCCTACGCGGGCCGCTACGGCGTCCGCGGCGTCGAGAACCTGCTGTGGAAGCGCGTCCGCGACCTGCACGGTCACGCCGACCTGACGCTCGCGCCGTCGACGGCGACGGTCCGCACGCTCGAGGAGCACGGTGTGGAGCGGGTCCGGCTCTGGCGCCGCGGGGTCGACACCGAACGCTTCGCCCCCAGCCGTCGCGACGGCGCCTGGCGCCGGGCGGTCGCACCCGACGGGCGACGCCTGGTCGGGTACGTCGGTCGGCTCGCGCCGGAGAAGCAGGTCCACGACCTGGTGGCGCTGCGCGACCTGCCCGACGTCCGGCTCGTGGTGGTCGGCGACGGGCCCGAGCGGGGACGCCTCGAACGGCTGCTGCCCGACGCCCACTTCACGGGGATGCTCCACGGGGACGAGCTCGCGAGCGCGATGGCCGGGCTCGACGTCCTGGTGAGCACGTCGGAGACGGAGACCTTCTGCCAGGTCGTGCAGGAGGGGCTCGCCAGCGGGGTGCCGGTGGTGGCGGCCGGTGTCGGCGGTCCGGTCGACCTCGTCGACCACAGCCGCACGGGGTGGCTCTACCCGCCCGGCGACCTCGCGGCGATGTCCGCACGGGTGCGCGACCTGACCGGCGACGAGTCCAAGCGGTCGGCGTTCGGCCGCGCCGCCCGGCGCTCGGTCGAGGGCCGAGGGTGGCAGGCGGTGTGCTCGCAGCTCGTCGGTCACTACGCCACGGCGATCGAGCAGCACCGCGGCACCGGCCCGCAGGACATCGGGCTGCTGCACTGGACCACGCGCCGCATGACCCGCGGCTGAGCGGGTCGCCGGCCCTCAGCGCAGGGTCTTGGCCAGGTGCACGCTGTCGTCGTAGTCGGCGTAGAAGCCGAACGAGGGCTCGTCGACGTAGCCGGCGGAGCGGTAGAGCGCGATCGCCTCGGGCTGCTTGTCGCCGGTCTCGAGCACCAGACGCCAGAACCCGGCCTCCCGGGCGGTGCGCTCCAGCTCCGCGAGCACGAGCCGCGCGTACCCGTGGCGTCGGTGCTCCGCGCGGACGAACATCCGTTTGATCTCCGCGTCGCCGTCGCCCCGGGGGCCGCCGCGGCGCCATCCACCCATCGCCACCGCGGTGTCGTCGACGTCGAGCACCACGAAGAGGCCGTCGGGCGGCGCGAACTGGTCGTCGTCGATCGGTGAGACGTCGCCCGAGCCGCCGTACAGCCTCCCGTACTCCGCCTGCACCTCCGCGACCATGGCGACGACCTCGGGGGCGCCGTAGCGCGCCACGCGAAGGTGCGGCCGCCCCGAGGGGACGGCCGCACCCGCCGGGCTGTGCGTGACCTCGCTCAGAGGTACTGCCCCGTGTTGGCGACGGTGTCGATGGACCGGCCGGGCTCGTTGCCACCCTTGCCCGTGATGAGCGTGCGGATGAAGACGATCCGCTCGCCCTTCTTGCCCGAGATCCGCGCCCAGTCGTCGGGGTTGGTCGTGTTGGGCAGGTCCTCGTTCTCCTTGAACTCGTCGAGGCAGGCCTGGAGCATGTGCTGCACGCGCAGCCCCTTCTGCCCGCTCTCCAGCAGGTCCTTGATGGCCATCTTCTTGGCGCGGTCGACGATGTTCTGGATCATCGCACCGGAGTTGAAGTCCTTGAAGTAGAGGACCTCCTTGTCGCCGTTGGCGTAGGTGACCTCGAGGAACTGGTTGTCCTCGGACTCGGTGTACATCGCCTCGACCGTGCGCTGGATCATGCCCTGCACGCACGCCTGGCGGTCCCCGCCCCACTCGGCGAGGTCGTCGGGGTGCAGCGGGAGCGTCGGCGTCAGGTACTTGCTGAAGATGTCGCGCGCGGACTCCGCGTCGGGCCGCTCGATCTTGATCTTCACGTCGAGCCGACCGGGCCGCAGGATCGCGGGGTCGATCATGTCCTCGCGGTTCGACGCGCCGATGACGAGGACGTTCTCGAGGCCCTCCACGCCGTCGATCTCGCTCAGCAGCTGCGGCACGATCGTGTTCTCGACGTCGGAGGAGACGCCGGAGCCGCGGGTGCGGAACAGCGAGTCCATCTCGTCGAAGAACACGATGACCGGGGTGCCCTCGCTCGCCTTCTCCCGCGCCCGCTGGAAGACCAGGCGGATGTGCCGCTCGGTCTCGCCGACGTACTTGTTGAGCAGCTCCGGGCCCTTGATGTTGAGGAAGTAGGAGCGGCCCTCCTCGCCGGTGCGCTCGGAGACCTTCTTGGCCAGGCTCGCCGCGACCGCCTTCGCGATCATCGTCTTGCCGCACCCGGGCGGCCCGTAGAGCAGCACGCCCTTCGGCGGCTTGAGCTCGTGCTCGACGAAGACGTCCGGGTGCAGGTAGGGCAGCTCGACGGCGTCCTTGATGGAGTCGATCTGGCCACGCAGGCCGCCGATCGACTCGTAGTCGACGTCGGGCACCTCCTCCAGGACGAGCTCCTCCACCTCGCTCTTGGGGATCCGCTCGTAGACGTAGCCGGCGCGGCTGTCGTGCAGCAGGGAGTCGCCGGCGCGCAGCTTCAGCCCGACGAGGGAGTCGGCCAGACGGACGACCTTCTCCTCGTCGGCGTTGCCGAGCACCAGGGCGCGGGAGCCGTCGGCGAGGATCTCCTTGAGCATGACGACCTCGCCGGTCTCCTCGAACTCGAGCGCGGCCACGACGTTCATGGCCTCGTTGAGGATGACCTCCTGACCCTTGCGCAGCGCATCGCGGTCGACGGACGGGCTCACGGTCACCCGCAGCTTGCGCCCGCCGGTGAAGACGTCGACGGTCTCGTCGTCGTTGAGCTGCAGGAACGTGCCGAAGCCGGTGGGCGGCTGCGCCAGCCGGTCGACCTCCTCCTTGAGCGTCACGATCTGGTCGCGGGCCTCGCGCAGCGTGCTGCTGAGGCGCTCGTTCTGCGACGTCGTGCTCGCGAGGCGCGCCTCCAGCTCCGACAGCCGCGAGTCGACGGACCCCTCCGAGCCCAGCCGGCGCCGCAGGTGCTCGACCTCGGCGCGCAGATATGCCAGCTCGTGGTCCGATCCACGGGGGTTCTCGTTCACGATCGCCACCTCCTGCTCGTCGAGTTCGACCCTAGCCGAGATCAGGTTGCAGGAAAGGCCGTCCGGCCGCGCGCCGTGTGACGATCAGGTGTCGGTGCCGGCGGGCCGGGGCCCGGTGTAGTCGGGGCCGTACGCTCCCGGGGCCGGGCGGCGGGTCTTCTCGAGCGCCGGGTGGCCGGGTGCCATCCGGCGGGCCGTCACGAGGAACGCGGTGTGCCCGACCATCCGGTGGTCCGGCCGGACCGCCAGCCCCTCGAGGTGCCAGCCGCGCTGCATGGTCTCCCACGCGGTCGGCTCGGTGAAGCCTCCGTCGGCCCGCAGCGTCTCGACGAACCGGGACAGCTGCGTCGTCGTCGCGACGTAGGCGCAGACGATCCCGCCGGGCACCAGGCGTTCCGCCGCGAGCGGGACGCAGGTCCAGGGGTCGACCATGTCGAGCACCAGCCGGTCGACCTCGGGCTCGGCCATGACCTCGCGCACGTCGCCGATGGTCAGCGTCCACTGCGGGTGGTCGGTGCCGATGACCTGCTCGACGTTCTGGCGCGCCGTCTCGGCGAACTCCTCGCGGAGCTCGTAGGAGCCGAGGTGTCCGCCGGGCCCGATGGCACGCAGGAGGTAGGCGGTGAGGCTGCCCGAGCCCGCTCCGGCCTCGACGACGCGGGCACCCGGGAAGATGTCGGCCATCGTGACGATGTGGGCCGCGTCCTTGGGGTAGATGATCGCCGCACCGCGCGGCATCGAGACGACGTACTCCGACAGCAGCGGGCGGAAGACCTGGTACTGCCCCTCGAGCGAGGACGTGACGACGATCCCCTCGGGCTCGCCGATGATGTCGTCGTGGCGCAGCTGGCCCTTCTTGGTCGAGAACTCCCGACCCGCCTCGAGCCGGATGTTGTGCTTGCGACCCTTCGCGTCGGAGAGGCGGACCCACTCGCCCTCGACGAACGGCCCGCTGCGCATCCAGGTGGTCATGATCCCTCTCGGTAGGCCGCGTCCACGTCCGACGTCAGCAGGACGCCGACCGCTCGGCCGTCGTCGTCGACGAGGACGTAGCCGTCGGCGGGGTGGGCGGTCATCGCCCGGAGCAGGCCGGTGCCGCGCTCGCGGACGCTCAGCGTCGGCCAGGTGTCGGGCACGGTGTCGGGCAGGGGGCGGCCGAGCGAGTCGGCGCTGAGCGCGTTCATCCGGGCTCCGCGGTCGGCCCCGCGCAGCGCCGCCGTGGCGCCGGCCCAGAGGAAGGCAGCGACGAACCCGACCAGCACGAGGTCGACCCACCACGTCGCGCCCCACGCGTCGCCCTGGACGAGCCGCAGGAGCACCACCACCCCGAGGCCGACGGCGGCGGCGCGTCCGATCCATGCGGTGACCACGACGCCGAGGCGCTCGGAGCCCGTGACCTTCCAGATCACCGCGCGCAGGACCCGGCCGCCGTCGAGCGGCAGACCCGGCAGCATGTTGAAGGCGGCGACCAGCAGGTTGACCCAGCCGATCGACCACCACAGATCGCGGGCCACGCCCTCGGAGCCGTCGGAGATGCCGTGTGCGGCCAGGCCGATGCCGAGCGAGGCCAGCGGCCCGACCACGGAGGTCAGGAGCTCCTGCGCAGGCGTCCGGCTCTCCCCCTCGATGGCCGTCTCGCCGCCGAGCAGGTGGAGCGTGACGGTGGGCACCCGCATGCCGTAGGCGCGCGCGACGGCGAGGTGCGCCAGCTCGTGGACGAGCACCGAGACGTAGAGCGCCACCACGAACGCGCCTGCGACGACGTAGGGGTTGGTGCGCGCGACGACCTCGAACCGCGGCGCGAACAGCACCACGAGGACGACGCCCATGATGAGCAGCGAGGGTCGCGCCAGGAGGTCGGCGCCCGCCAGGCGTCCGAAGCGCAGCGTGCCGGGGGGCCGCTGGTTGGACGAGACGCTCACGGCGCCCAACCTAGCGGCCGTGCCGGTGGCGGGCAGGTCACGCGCTCGCCCAGATCGCACCCAGCGCGGCGGGGTCCAGCGCGGCCAGGCTGTCGCGCCGGACCCGGCGGGGTCCCTCGGGGACGGGCACCATGTGGGGCACGACCAGGACGACGCAGCCGGCAGCCTCGGCGGATGCCGCGCCGGTGGCGGAGTCCTCGACCGCCAGGCAGTCGGACGGATCCACCCCGAGCGCGCGGGCCGCGGCGAGGTAGGGCTCGGGGTGCGGCTTGCCGTGCTCCACCTCGTCGCCGGTGACGACCGCGTTGAACGGCAGCGCCTCGATCACGGGCTCGGCGATGACGCGGTAGGACATCGTGACCAGGGCCTGCGGCACCTGCGCCGCCGCGAGGGCCAGCACCAGCTCGGTGGCCCCGGGGCGCCACGGCTGGTCCAGGCGCATGGCCTCCCCCAGCTCGGCGACGAGGTGGTCGACGATCCGCTCCGGCTCCATCCCCGAGCGGATCCGGGTCTCGATGGTCCGGGCGGCGTCGAGCAGGTCGCTGCCGACGAGTGAGAGGCCGTCCTCCTCGGTCCAGGTGGCGCCGTGCCGCGCGGCCAGGCGGGTCTCCGCGGCCATCCAGAGCGGCTCGGTGTCGACGAGGGTGCCGTCGAGGTCCCAGAGGACGGCGGCGGGGAAGGTCACCGCACGAGCCTAGGAGACGACGCGTCCGACCCGGCACCTAGGTTGGGAGGGTCATGACCGAGATCACGCCCGGCCCGGGCATCCCCGACGTCGGCCCGGCGCCGACCCTCGGCTGGGCGCGTGGTCCGCTCCGTCCGTTCCGCCACCGCCAGTACCGCCCGCTCGTCGCGGCGGCCGCGTTCGAGCTGTTCGGCGAGGGCGTCTGGGTCATCGCCGTCGTCTGGCAGGTCATCGCCCTCGGCGGCGGACCCGCCGACCTCTCCCTGGCCGTCACGGGCTACTCCCTCGGCATGGTCCTCACCGTGCTCGTGGGCGGGGTGGTCGCCGACCGGGTGCCCCAGCGGCGGGTGCTGCTCGCGACCGCCACCGTCCGCCTGGCGGCGCTGCTGGTGGTGGCGGCCCTGGCGCTGGGCGGTGGCCTCGAGGTCTGGCACCTCACGCTCGGCGGTGCGGTGCTCGGCATGTGCGTCGGCATGTACTTCCCCGCCTACAGCGCCCTGCTGCCCTCGCTGGTCGACGCCGAGGACCTCCTCGCGGCCAACGGCGTCGAGGGCTTCCTGCGTCCCGTGCTCCAGCACGCCGGCGGGCCGGCGGTCGGCAGCCTGGTCGTCGCCACCGCCTCCCCGGCGTGGGCGCTCGTGGTGGTGGTCCTCGCCCAGGTGGGATGCCTCCTCACGCTCCTGCTGCTGCAGCCGGTCCCGTTGCGCCGGGACCCGGCCACGCTCGGCGACCGCCCGGTGCGCGGCGCCCTCGCCGACCTGCGCGGCGGGGTCCGGTACATGGTCGGCACGCCCTGGTTCCTCGCGACGCTGATGTTCGCCTGCCTCATGCTGCTGCTCGTCATCGGCCCGATGGAGGTGCTCATCCCCTTCGTGCTGAAGGAAGGGGGCGGCGGCGCCACGCAGCACGCGTGGGTACTGGCCGCGTACGGCGTCGGCAGCGCCGTGGCGTCGCTGGGCATGAGCATGCTGCGCATGCCGCGCCGCTACCTCACCGTCATGGTGCTGATGTGGGGCGTCGGGTGCCTGCCGCTCGCCGTCGCGGGCCTCACGACGTCGGCCCCGGCGATCGCCGTGGCCATGTTCGTCGTCGGTGTCCTGGTCTCCGCACCGATGGTGATCTGGGGCACGTTGCTGCAGCGCCGGGTGCCGCCGGAGCTGCTCGGCCGCGCCTCCAGCCTCGACTTCTTCGTCTCGCTCCTCCTGGTGCCCGTCTCCATGGCGCTGGCCGGTCCTGCAGCCGAGTCGGTGGGCGTGAGGGAGGTCTTCCTCGTCGCCGCGGCCGTCCCGCTGGTCGTCGCCGTGGTCGCGATCGTCTGGGCGCGGATGCCGGCCGACGAGGTCGCCCATCCCCTGGATGCGTGACCTCCCGCGGGACGTTGCGTTCTCGTGGGAGGATGGGAGCGAATCTCCGCGAAGGTCCACGCGAGCCCGCCGCCGGCTGGGGGTTCCCACCATCACCCCGAACGTGCCCGACCCGCAGCCGCGGGGCGTGGCGACGCGCAGTGTCGATCGTGGAGGACTGAGCCGACCGTGGAGCAGCACGTGACCCGACCCCAGGCGTGGCGACCCGACGCCACCGAGGACCTGACCGCCGGACTGTCCGAGCGCATCATGGTGCTCGACGGCGCCATGGGCACGGCGATCCAGCGTGACCGACCCGACGAGGCGGGCTACCGCGGCCAGCGGTTCAAGGACTGGCCGAGCGACGTGGTCGGCAACAACGACCTGCTGACCCTCACGCAGCCCCAGATCATCGCCGGCATCCATCGCGAGTACCTCGAGGCCGGCGCCGACATCATCGAGACGAACACGTTCAACGCGAACGCGATCTCGCTGCGCGACTACGACATGGTCGAGCTTGCCTACGAGCTCAACTACGAGTCCGCGGCGCTGGCCCGCCGCGAGGCCGACGCCGTCGCGGAGGCCACGGGTCGGCCGCGCTACGTCGCCGGCGCGCTGGGCCCCACCACGCGCACCGCCTCCATCTCCCCGGACGTCAACGACCCCGGCGCGCGCAACGTGTCGTACGCCGAGCTCGTCGACGCCTACGCCGAGGCCACGCGCGCCCTGCTCGACGGCGGCGCCGACCTGGTGTTCATCGAGACCATCTTCGACACCCTCAACGCGCGCGCCGCGATCTTCGCGGTCGAGACCGTCTTCGAGGAGTACGGCCGTCGCTGGCCGATCGTCATCTCCGGCACGATCACCGACGCCTCCGGCCGGACGCTGTCGGGACAGACCACCGAGGCCTTCTGGTACTCGGTGCGCCACGCCAAGCCCCTGCTCGTCGGCCTCAACTGCGCCCTCGGTGCCGACGAGATGCGCCCCTACCTGGCCGAGCTCTCGCGCCTCGCCGACTGCTTCGTCTCCTGCTACCCCAACGCCGGCCTGCCGAACGCCTTCGGCGAGTACGACGAGGCCCCCGACCAGACGGCCGCCGTCCTCCGGGAGTTCGCCGAGGCCGGCCTCTACAACCTCGTCGGCGGCTGCTGCGGCACGACGCCCGACCACATCGCGCACATCGCCGGCGTCGTCGACGGCCTCCCGCCGCGCACCCCGGCCACGGTGGAGCCGGCTCTGCGGCTCTCGGGCCTCGAGCCGCTGGTGGTCACCGACGAGTCGCTGTTCGTCAACGTCGGCGAGCGCACCAACATCACCGGCTCGGCACGCTTCCGCAACCTCATCCGCGACGGCGACTACGACACCGCGCTCGCGGTCGCGCTGCAGCAGGTCGAGAACGGCGCGCAGGTCATCGACGTCAACATGGACGAGGGCATGATCGACGGCGTCGCCGCGATGGACCGCTTCCTCAAGCTGGTCGCCGCCGAGCCCGACATCTGCCGCGTCCCGGTCATGGTCGACTCCTCCAAGTGGGAGGTCATCGAGGCCGGTCTGCGGGTGCTCCAGGGCAAGTCGATCGTCAACTCCATCTCCCTGAAGGAGGGCGTCGAGCCCTTCGTCGAGCACGCCCGGCTGTGCCGCAAGTACGGCGCCGCGGTCGTCGTGATGGCGTTCGACGAGGACGGCCAGGCCGACACGCTCCAGCGCCGCCAGGAGATCTGTGAGCGGGCGTACCGCATCCTCGTCGACGAGGTCGGCTTCCCGGCCGAGGACATCATCTTCGACCCCAACGTCTTCGCCGTCGCCACGGGCATCGAGGAGCACGCCGAGTACGGCACCGACTTCATCGAGGGAACCCGCTGGATCAAGCAGAACCTCCCCCACGCCCTCGTCTCGGGCGGCGTCTCCAACGTCTCGTTCTCGTTCCGGGGCAACAACCCGGTGCGCGAGGCGATCCACGCCGTCTTCCTGTACCACGCGATCGCCGCCGGCATGGACATGGGCATCGTCAACGCCGGCGCCCTCGTCGTCTACGACCAGGTCGACGAGCGGCTGCGCGAGCGGATTGAGGACGTGGTGCTCAACCGCCGGCCCGACGCCACGGAGCGGTTGCTCGAGATCGCGAACGAGTTCGCCGGCTCGGGCGAGAAGGCCGAGGCCGCGAGCGAGGAGTGGCGGTCCCTGCCGATCGGCGAGCGGATCACCTACGCGCTCGTGAAGGGCATCGACGCGCACGTCGAGGCCGACACCGAGGAGCTCCGCGCCATCATCGAGGAGCGCGGCGGCAAGCCCATCGAGGTCATCGAGGGCCCGCTCATGGACGGCATGAACGTCGTCGGCGACCTGTTCGGCGCCGGCAAGATGTTCCTGCCGCAGGTCGTGAAGTCGGCGCGGGTCATGAAGAAGGCCGTCGCGTACCTCATCCCCTACATCGAGGCCACCAAGGACGAGGCCGACCAGGGCCGGAGCAACGGCACCGTCGTCATGGCCACCGTCAAGGGCGACGTCCACGACATTGGCAAGAACATCGTCGGCGTCGTGCTGCAGTGCAACAACTACGACGTCATCGACCTCGGCGTGATGGTCCCCCCGCAGAAGATCCTCGACGCAGCCAAGGAGCACGACGCCGACGTCATCGGCCTGTCCGGGCTCATCACGCCGTCGCTCGACGAGATGGTCACGGTGGCCTCGGAGATGGAGCGCCAGGGCTTCGACGTGCCCCTGCTCATCGGCGGCGCCACGACGTCGCGGGCGCACACGGCGGTGAAGGTGGACGAGCGCTACCACGGCCCGGTTGTCTGGGTGAAGGACGCGTCGCGCTCGGTCCCCGTCGTGGCCTCCCTGCTCTCCGACGCCCAGAGGCCGCAGTTCCTCGAGGCGCTCAAGGACGACTACGACGGCCTGCGCGAGCGCCACGCCGCCCGCCAGGACACGCGCCGGATCCTGCCGCTGGAGCAGGCGCGCGCCGACGCCACGCCGATCGACTGGGACGGGTACGCCCCGCCCCAGCCGCAGTGGGAGGTGGGCGTCCCGCACGTCCTGGAGGACTACCCCCTCGAGGAGCTGCGCGACTACATCGACTGGCAGCCGTTCTTCAACGCGTGGGAGATGAAGGGCCGCTTCCCGGACATCCTCCACAACCCGGCGACGGGCCAGGAGGCCACGAAGCTGTACCGCGACGCCCAGGACATGCTGGACCGCATCGTCGCCGAGAAGTGGCTCACGGCGCGTGGCGTGGTCGGCATCTTCCCGGCGAACGCGCAGGGCGACGACACGGTCGTCTTCGCCGACGCGTCGCGCGAGGAGTCGGTCGCGACGCTGCACCACCTGCGCCAGCAGACCGAGCACCGCGAGGGCGTCGCGCACAAGAGCCTCGCCGACTTCGTGGCCCCGCTCGAGACCGGCCTGCCCGACCACGTCGGCGCGTTCGCCGTCACGGCCGGGCTCGGCAGCGCCGACAAGATCGCGGAGTTCAAGGAGCAGCTCGACGACTACAGCGCGATCCTGCTCGAGGCGCTCGCGGACCGGCTCGCCGAGGCCTTCGCCGAGCGGCTCCACGAGCGCGTGCGGACGGAGATCTGGGGCTACCAGCCCGACGAGGAGCTCGACAACGACGCCCTCATCGCCGAGAAGTACGTCGGGATCCGCCCCGCGCCGGGCTACCCGGCCTGCCCCGAGCACACCGAGAAGCAGACGCTGTGGGAGCTGCTGGAGGTCGAGAAGCACACCGGCATCGAGCTCACCGAGAGCATGGCCATGTGGCCGGGCGCGTCGGTCAGCGGCTGGTACTTCTCGCACCCGCAGTCGCAGTACATGGTCGTCGGCCGTCTGGGGCGCGACCAGGTCGCCGACTACGCCGAGCGCAAGGGCTGGACGGTCGCGGAGGCGGAGCGCTGGCTGTCGCCCAACCTGGGCTACCGGCCGGACGACGAGTAGCCGTGGTGCCGTACCGCGTCGGCGCCGTGCCGAGGACCCGTAGGGTTGGGGCGTGCAGTCGATCCCCCCGCTGAACGACCCCTGGATGGTGGCCGCGTTCGAGGGCTGGAACGACGCCGGCGACGCCGCGTCGTCGGTCGTCGACCACCTCGTGGACGAGTGGGACGCGCAGGTCCTCACCGAGCTCGACCCCGAGGACTACTACGACTTCCAGGTCTCGCGGCCGATCATCCACCCCGACGAGGAGGGCGCGCGGGTGCTCGCCTGGCCCACGCCGACCCTCTACCACGCACGCCCCCGCTCGTCCGAGCGCGACGTCCTGCTGTTCAAGGCGCCGGAGCCGAACTTCCGCTGGCGCTCGTTCTGCTCCACGATCCTCGGTCTCGCCCGCATCGCCGGCGTCACCGAGGTGGTCACCCTGGGCGCCCTCCTCGCCGACACCCCGCACACCCGCCCCGTGCCGGTGAGCGGCACCACGAGCGACCCGACGCTCGCTGAGCGGCTGTCGCTGCGCCCCTCGAGCTACACGGGGCCC
Source organism: uncultured Aeromicrobium sp. (assembly GCA_964599245.1). Lineage (GTDB taxonomy): Bacteria > Actinomycetota > Actinomycetes > Propionibacteriales > Nocardioidaceae > Aeromicrobium. Next base: position 109,190 of record CAZREF010000001.1, read on the forward strand.
GTCGGCATCAACGCCGTCCTCGCCGATGCCGCCCAGGGCGACGGGCTGCCGTCGATCTCGCTGTGGGCCGCCGTGCCGCACTACGTCGCGGAGCCCCCGTGCCCGAAGGCCACGCTGGCCCTGCTGGGTGCCCTCGAGGACGCGGTCGGCGTCCCGCTCCCGCAGGGCTCGCTGGAGGAGATGGCGCACGCCTGGCAGCACGGGGCCGACGAGCTCATGGCGCAGGACACCGAGATCGCGGAGTACGTGGCGGAGCTGGAGGAGGAGCACACGACCGACGAGCTCCCCGAGGCCAGCGGCGACGCGATCGCCCGTGAGTTCGAGCGGTACCTGCGACGTCGCAACGTCGACGGCGGACCGTGAGCGTGGGCTCGCCGTGAGCGAGGGTGACGCCACCCTGCGTCGGGTGCGCCAGCTGCTCGTCCTCGCCGACGACCCCGGGGCCACACCCGCCGAGGCCCAGGCCTGCCGTGACAAGGCCGAGGCGCTCATCGCGCAGTACGGCATCGACGCGGCCCTGCTCGCCTCCCAGGGCGTCCGTGCATCGGGGGTGGTCGACGCGCACGTCCGCCTCGACGCCCCGTACGTGCGCGACAAGGCCGTGCTCGCGGTGCACGTCGCACACGCGATGCGCTGCCAGTCGGTGATCAAGGGGACCGAGCCGTGCATCAGCGTGCACGTCTTCGGCTTCGAGGCCGACGTGAGAGGCACGGAGCTGCTCGTCACCAGCTTGCTGGTCCAGGCTGCGCACGAGCTCGCTCGGACACCCGTCCCCCGCGGCGAGCACGTCGCCGCGTTCCGACGCTCCTGGTGGCAGGGATTCTCGCAAGCCGTCTACGTGCGGCTCCGCACGGTCCAGGACGCCGCGCGTGAGGAGGCCCAGGCCGGGCGCGACGGCGAGGAACCCTCCGTCGACATCGTCCTCGCCGACCGTGGGCACGAGGTCGAGGCGGCGATGCACGCCCAGTACGCGAACCTGCGCCGCGCGCCCCGTCGGCGGCTCACGGGGGGCGGCATCGACCACGGCTACGCGAGTGGCGAGCGTGCGGACCTCGGCCTCGGGACGACGCTGAGCACCTGACCCTGGTGGGTCGGGGCTCAGACGGCGACGCCGAGCAGGGCGTCGAGCGTGGAGCGCACGACCGCACTCGCCGAGGCGTCGTCGCCGTCGCTCGCGGCCCAGTCGTCGACGAGGGCGAGGGCTCGCGGGGCGTCGAGGTCGTCGGACAGGGCGGCGAGCACCGCCGCGGCGAGGTCGGTGCCCGACGGCGCCGCTGGGCGGTCGAGCGCGGAGCGCCAGCGCGCGAGCCGGGCCTCGGCCTCCTCGAGGTCGGCGTCGAACCACTCCCAGTCGCTGCGGTAGTGGTGCGCCAGCAGGGCCAGACGGATCGCCATGGGGTCGGTGCCGCCCTCACGCAGCCGGGAGACGAGCACGAGGTTGCCCTTGCTCTTCGACATCTTCTCGCCCTCGAAGCCCACCATGCCGGCGTGGACGAAGGCGCGCGCGAACTCCTTCCCGGTGGCGACGCGGGCCTCCGAGGCCGACATCTCGTGGTGCGGGAAGGCGAGGTCGGAACCGCCGCCCTGCACGTCGAAGTCGGTGCCGAGGTGCTCGTGGGCGATGGCGGCGCACTCGATGTGCCATCCGGGCCGGCCGGGTCCGAGCGGTGACTCCCAGGACGGCTCACCCGGTCGGGGCGCCTGCCACACCAGGCAGTCCAGCGGATGCCGCTTGCCGGGTCGGTCGGGATCACCTCCGCGCTCGCCGAAGACGTCACGCATCGCCGCGTCGTCGAGACCGGCCACCGACCCGAACGCCGGGTCGGCGCGGACGTCGAAGTAGAGGTCGTCGTCGACCCGGTAGACGGCATCACCGAGGCGGGCGACGAGGTCGGTGACGAGGTGGATGGACTCGACGGCACCGACGTAGTGCTGCGGCGCGAGCACCCGGAGGGCGGTCATGTCGGCGCGGAACAGGTCGGTCTCGCGCTCGGCCAGCTCCTGCCAGTCCTCCCCCGTCGCCTGCGCCCGCTCCAGGAGCGGGTCGTCGACGTCGGTGACGTTCTGGGTGTAGACGACGTCGAGCCCGCGAGCCGCCCACTGGCGCTGGAGGAGGTCGAAGGTGAGGTAGGTGGCGGCGTGGCCCAGGTGCGTCGCGTCGTAGGGCGTGATCCCGCACACGTAGAGGCGGGCGACGTCCGAGGGTGCCGAGGTCACGAGGCCACCGGTGCGGGTGTCGTGCAGCCGCAGCGCAGGCGCGGACGCCGCGACCTCGGGGGCGATCGTGGGGACCTCGGGACCCGTCCAGGCACGCATGGACCCGAGCGTATCCGGCGCACGACTCCGGTCGCTCGGCGCGTCGACCCGGCCCCGCGACCATTCGACTTGCTGCTCCTTCCTTCGGTGCCACGCTTGAACCACCGAGCAAGGAGGACACCCATGACCACGATCGAGCCCTCTGCCCGCGACCTCGCCGGCCAGGCCGACGGACCCCAGCCCGTGACCGACTGGACCGACCTCGGCCGCGAGATGTGGGAGTACCTCACCGGGCGCGGAGCCGCCGTGAGCTATGAGCTGAAGGACCTCGAGGTGGAGGTCCCCCGTGACACCGGACCGGACGCCCCCCGCGCCTCGTGGCGCTTCAACGGCACGATCCGCGTCACCACGAGTGACGACCAGCTGCCCGGCGCGGACCCGGCGCGGAGCTGACGTGAGCGGCCTGCTCGCGGACCTCGACGTCGAGGTCGTGACGCCCGACGGCGGCCGCGCCATCGCCACCGTCAAGGCCGACGGTCGGCGAGTGGCCGTCCGCAGCTCCGACCTCGGCGCGTTCGCCGCCGGTCGCAGCGGCGGGGACCTGCGGGCCGTCGCGCGGGGCCTGGCCGAGCGCGGCTACGTCCTGGAGATCGGCGACGACGGCGGGGTCATGCTGCGGCTCGGCGCGGTGAAGCCCCGGTTCTGGCACCGCTTCGCGACCGGCACGCCGTACGTGCAGGTCGCACGCTGGCGCGCTGCCGCGCGTCTGAAGGCTCGAGCGGTCACGGGCGGCAGTGACGCGATCGGGGTGCCGCCGCCGATCGCCTGGCCCGACCTGCCTGCGGCACCGTGGTCCCGACGCCGCGTCACCACGACCCACGACCCGTACGGCGGTGGCCACCCCCGCCTCTACCTCTCCGACACCCGGGTGCCGGCGATGGCCCGCGAGGTCCGTGTGCACTACCTGCCGCCGGGCGAGACCAGCATCGGCGCCGGCGAGGGGTCCGACCTGGTCCTCGACGGCATCAGCGACCTCCAGGCGGTCGTCACCCGCACCGGGGAGGACGAGTACGTGATCGGTGCACGCGGCCGGCAGACGCCGACGTTCGTGAACGGACGGGAGCTGCCCGTGCAGACGTTGCGCACCGGCTGCCGCATCGAGCTGGGGCCGTGGCGCCTGACGTACGTGCGCGACGAGTTCGCCGACCACGGACGTCCGTACGGTGGCCGCATCGGCGGCGAGCTCGGGCGCCAGCGCCCGCAGGACCCGCCCCGCTACCAGCGCTGACCTGCGTCCCGTCCCGTGCGTGTCCCGCGCGCGGGACGGGACGGTCGGGCACCATGAGCGGGTGATCGTCGACTGCGCCACCTACCGCGAGGGCCACCGCCAGGACACCGCCCACGACGAGCAGTCGTTGCGCCAGGCGCTCGAGACGCTCTCGGACGGGGAGTTCCTCTGGATCGGGATGGCCAACCCGCGCTCCGACGAGCTCGAGCGGGTCGCGTCGGCGCTCTCCCTCCACCCCCTGGCGGTCGAGGACGCTCTGGAGGCGCACCAGCGGCCCAAGGTCGAGCGCTACTCCGACCATCTGTTCGCCTCCCTGCGCAGCGTGACCTACAGCGACGACGACATCCGCACGCACGAGGTCAACGTCTTCCTCGGCGACCGGTTCCTGCTCACGGTGCGTCACGGGGGCGAGTCCCTGCGCGAGGCGCGACGTCGCGCGGAGGCCGTCGGAGACGCGATGTCGCACGGGCCCGTCGCGGCCTTCCACGCGGTGATCGACACGATCGTCGACCACTACGAGGACGTGGCGCGCGAGCTCGAGCAGGACGTCGAGGAGGTCGAGAGCTCGGTCTTCTCGACGGAGCGGACGAGCGACTCGACCCGCATCTACCGGCTCAAGCGCGAGACGCTCGAGTTCCGCCGGGCGGTGCTCCCCCTGCGTGAGCCGATGCAGCGCTTCGCCCACGCCGCGGAGCCGGAGGCGGCACGGCCGTACTTCCGCGACATCGCCGACCACCTCGTGCGCGCGGCCGAGACGATCGACGCCGTCGACCACCTGCTGGACAACGCCCTCAGTGCCCACCTGGCGCAGCTGTCGGTCCAGCAGAACGAGGACATGCGCAAGCTCACCGCGGGCGCGACGATCTTCGCCGTGCCGACCGCGATCGCCGGCATCTACGGCATGAACTTCCGCTACATGCCCGAGCTGGACTGGCGGTTCGGCTACCCCCTCTGCCTGGCCGTCATCGGTGGGCTCTGCTACTACATCTACCGTCGTTTCAAGCGGACCGGCTGGCTGTAGGTCAGTCCTTCGGGTCCAGCGTCGGGCGGATCGAGATCGTCTCGAGCTGGGCCTCGGGCGGCGCGTCGACGGCGGTCCGCACGGCCGCGGCGATCGTGTCCGGCTGCAGCATCCGCTCCGGGTGGCCACCCTCGCCGCGCTCCAGCACCTCGCGTCCCATGTCGGTGTCGACGATGCCCGGGTGCACGGACACCACCCGCACGCCGTTCCCCCGCTCCTCCTCGCGCAGACAGTCGCCGAAGGTGCGCAGCGCGAACTTGCTGCCGGAGTAGACGGCGTTGCCCGGCGTCGAGAAGAGCCCGGCGCCGGAGTTGACCAGCACGACCGTTCCGCCCCCGTCCCGCAGTGCCGGGAGGAGCCGCGCCGTGAGGTGTGCGACGCCGAAGACGTTGACCTCGAACACCGAGCGCCAGTCGTCCCGGGAGACCACCTCGACGGCGCCGTGGACGGAGATCCCGGCGGCGTGGACCAGCACGTCGACGGGGGCAGGCAGCGCGGCGCTGTCCACCGCGGACCCGTCGGACACGTCGAGCACGAGCGTCGAGGAGCCGGCGACGTCCCGCGACACCGCGTCCAGGGCAGCCGCGTCGCGGGCGACCAGGACGACGTCGTGGGTGCGGGCGAGGTCCTCGGCGATCGCCCGACCGATGCCTCGGGTCGCGCCGGTGACGACGGCGGTGGGTCGACTCATCCATCGACCCTAGGACGAGCGCAGGGCTGCTGCAGCCCCTAGACCGAGGCCGAGACCCCGGCGCCGATCACGCCGAACGCCAGCAGGGCGAGCACGAGCGTGCCGAGGACGATGCGGTAGACGACGAACGGCGCGTAGGAGTGCTTGCTGACGTACTGCAGGAGCCAGTGGATGACGGCGAGGCCGACCACGAACGACACGACGGTGCCGACGATCGTCGGCCCCGTGCCGTAGGCGTTCTCCCCGCCGGGGACGTCCTTGAGCTTGTAGAGGCCCGCGCCGACCACGGCCGGGATGGCGAGCAGGAACGCGAACCGGGTGGCGGCGGCACGCTCGTAGCCGAGGAGCAGCCCCATGCTGATCGTGGCACCGGAGCGGGACACGCCCGGGATGACGGCCGCGGCCTGGGCCAGGCCCAGGGCCACGGCGTGGGTCCAGGTCAGCTGCTCGATCGGTCGCGTGCGCCTGCCGACCCGCTCCGCGACGCCCAGCACGATGCCGAGGGCGACCAGCATCGACGCGATGACCCAGAGGTTGCGGAACTGCCGGTCGATCAGGCTCTCCAGGGCGAGCCCGAGCAGGACGATCGGCAGCGAGCCGACGATGATGAACCAGCCCATCCGCCACTCGGGCAGCGAGCGGGCCTCGGCCGACACGAGCCCGCGCAGCCAGCCGGACCCGATCCGCCAGATGTCCTTCCAGAAGTACAGGACGACCGCCAGCTCGGTGCCGATCTGCACGACGGCCGTGTACGCGGCACCGGGGTCGTCCCACCCCAGGAACCGCGGGACGATCGCGAGGTGCGCGCTGCTGGAGATGGGCAGGAACTCGGTCAGGCCCTGCACGAGGCCGAGCACGACGGATCGGAGGAGGTCCACCCTGCGAGCCTAGACGCCGGGCGTGGCGGCGCGGTCTAGGGTTCTGGCATGCAGGAGCGTCGCGTCGGTCACTCCGGCCTGCAGGTCTCGCGCCTCGGCCTGGGCACGATGACCTTCGGCTCGCAGGTCGACGAGCTCGAGGCCGGTGACCAGCTCGACGCCTTCCTCGCGGCCGGAGGCACGTTCGTCGACACCGCCCCGGTCTACGGCGAGGGTCGGTCCGAGGGTCTCGTGGGCGACCTGCTCGCCAAGCGAGGCGTCCGCGACGAGGTCGTGCTGGCGAGCAAGGCCGTGGTGGGGCTGCGTCGCGGACAGGTCGTGGCCGACGCGTCACGTGGACACCTCCTCGCCCAGCTCGACGCGTCCCTCCGGGCGCTGCGCACCGAGCACCTGGACCTCTGGCAGCTGCACGCGTGGGACCCGCTCACGCCGTGGGAGGAGACGCTGTCCGCGCTGGAGCACGCGCTCGCGAGCGGGCGGGTCCGCTACGTCGGCATCTCCAACTTCTCGGGCTGGCAGACCGGTGTCGCCCGAGCCTCGGCGACCCGGGCCGTCGGGCCGCTGCTGGTCTCGCACCAGGTGGAGTACTCGCTGCTGAACCGCAGCGTCGAGGAGGAGGCCGTGCCGGCCGCGCGCCACCTCGACCTGGGCCTCATCGCCTGGTCGCCGCTCGCGCGCGGCGTGCTCACCGGCAAGTACCGCGGCGGCACCCCGTCGGACTCCCGCGCAGCCAGCCAGCAGTGGGAGCAGTTCGTGGCCCCGTACCTCGGCCCCGACTGCGCCCCGGTCGTCGACGCCGTCGTCCGTGCCGCCGAGGGCCTCGACGTCGAGCCCGCGCACGTCGCACTGGCGTGGGTCCGCGACCGGCCGGCGGTCGCCTGCACCCTGCTCGGGGCGCGCACCACCGCCCAGCTGGAGGTCGCGCTCGCGTCCGAGGACGTCACCCTGCCCCCGGAGATCGTCGCCGCCCTCGACGACGTCTCCGCCCCCGACACCTGGGAGGACTGATCGTGCCAGCCCTGCGCACCGCACCCGTGGAGTACGAGTTCTGGGACTTCTCCCTGCCGCGCACCCAGTCGCGCTCGGCGGTCTGCCGCCTCCTCACGGACGCGGCCGAGTTCCACGGGTGGGAGCTCGACCGGCTGCGCCGCGACCCGTCCGGCCGTCGTACGGTCCGGCTGCGGCGCAAGATCATCCGGATGCGCGCCACCTACTGACGCGGCGCCGACCGCTCAGGCGAGGTCGAGGAACCGGTCGAACACGCGGGAGCCGAACTCGAGCGCGTCGACGGGGACGCGTTCGTCGACGCCGTGGAAGAGCGCCGTGAAGTCGAGGTCGCCCGGCAGGCGCAGCGGGGTGAAGCCGAACGACGTGATGCCGAGCTTGTCCCACGCCTTCGCGTCGGTGCCGCCCGACATGAGGTACGGAGCGACGTGGGCCTCCGGGTCCTCGGCGTGCAGCGCCATCGTCATCGCGTCGACGAGGTCACCCCGGAAGTCGTACTCCAGCGCTCGGTCGACGATGTAGGGCTCGACGTCGACCCGGTCGCCGACGAGCTCCTGCACGGTCGGCAGGAACGTGTCCTCGTGGCCGGGCAGGTACCGTCCGTCGACGTAGGCCACGGCCTCGCCCGGGACGACGTTGTGCTTGTAGCCCGCCTGCAGCATCGTGGCGTTGGCCGAGCTCCGCAGGCCCGAGCCGAGCATGCGGATGGCGGGGCCCACGTGCTCGAGCAGCGCATCGGGGTCGCGGGCGTCGTCACCGGTGAGCTCGGCCACCTTCGCGAGCAGCGCCTGCATCGACGGACCGGGCGTGGCGGGCCACTGGTGCTCGCCCAGCCGCACGAGGGCCTGGGCGAGGTGGGTGAGGGCGTTGTCGTGCTGACGCATCGAGCCGTGGCCCGCGGTGCCACGAGCCGTCAGGCGCATCCAGCTGATGCCCTTCTCCCCCGACTCGACCAGGTAGAGGCGCTGGCCGCCGACCTCGACCGAGAAGCCGCCGACCTCGCCGATCGCCTCCGTGCACCCCTCGAACAGGTCCGGGCGGTGCTCCACGAGCCAGTGCGCCCCCTGGCGTCCGCCCGCCTCCTCGTCGGAGGTGAACACCAGCGTGATCGGCCGACCCGGGATCGCGCCGGCACGCTGGCGTGCGCGCACCGTCGACAGCAGCATCGCGTCGAAGTCCTTCATGTCGACGGCCCCACGTCCCCAGAGGTAGCCGTCGCGCACCTCACCGGCGAACGGGTCGACCGACCAGTCCGCGGCCTGGGCGGGCACCACGTCGAGATGGCCGTGCACGAGCAGACCCTCGCGGTCCGACGTCTGGTCGCCCCAACGGGCGACGACGCTGGCCCGACCCGGCGCCGCCTCGACGATCTCGGACTCGATGCCGACCTCCGCGAGCAGCGAGGCGACGTGCTCCGCGGCCTTCCGCTCCCCCGGGCCCTCGCCGTCGCCGTAGTTGGAGGTGTCCAGGCGGATCAGGTCGCGGCAGATCTCCACGACCTCGGACTCGGCGGTGTAGCGCGTGTCGGTGGTCCCCATGGGACCCACCCTAGGGGCGCAGCAGGTGGTCGACCACGCGGCCGAACAGCCGCCGGCCGGCGGCCTCCTCGACCCGTGCCGCGAACCGCGGGACGCCGACCGTGTGCGCCACCTCGCGCCACACCACGCGCGAGCCGCCAGGCACCGGCGTCACCGACAGCTCGGCCCAGCCCGTCACGACCCGGCCGCGCTTCTCGATGCGGCAGAAGTGCGGCGGGTCCCAGCGGACGACCTCCATCGGGTCGTCGAACCCGACGGGCCCGAGCGAGGTCCGGGCGACGAATCCGGTGTCGGTCGGGCGGATCCGCGTGAAGGGCACGACCTCACCGTGACGCTCCCAGTCGGTGAGGCGCGCGAACGCCTCATCGGCGGGCAGTGGCACCTCGCGGACGACCTCGAACGCTCCCACGGCACGATGGTAGGCACCAACGCCGGAAGGGGCACGATGGCCAGCACGAACTTCAGCTCGGTGGACGACGTCACGACGCGGCTCGCCGAGGTCGGCTACCTGGCCTCCGAGGCGGTCGCCACGACCGTCTACCTGGCCTCGGTGCTGGGCAAGCCCCTGCTCGTGGAAGGACCGGCCGGCGTCGGCAAGACCGACCTCGCGCGGGCGGTGGCCGAGTCCCAGGGCGCCGAGCTGGTCCGCCTGCAGTGCTACGAGGGCGTCGACGAGGCCCGTGCGCTGTACGAGTGGAACCACGCCAAGCAGCTGCTGCGCATCACCGCCGGCCGCGACGAGACGTGGGACGAGGCCCGCACCGACGTCTTCAGCGAGGAGTTCCTCCTCCCCCGGCCGCTGCTGACGGCGATCCGTCGGACGGAGCCCACCGTGCTCCTCATCGACGAGACCGACAAGGCCGACGTCGAGATCGAGGGACTGCTGCTGGAGGTCCTCGGCGACTTCCAGGTCACCGTGCCCGAGCTCGGCACGATCCGCGCCACGCGGCGTCCGTTCGTGGTGCTCACGTCGAACGCCACCCGTGAGCTCTCGGAGGCGCTGCGTCGGCGGTGCCTCTTCCTGCACGTCGACTTCCCCGACGCGGACCTCGAGCGCCGGATCGTCGCCCTCAAGGCGCCCGGCCTCGACGAGGCGGTCTCGGCGTCGCTCGTGCGCGTGGTCAACGCGCTGCGCGCCCTGCCGCTGCGCAAGGCGCCGTCGGTCTCGGAGACCATCGACTGGGCCCAGACGCTGCTCGCGCTCGGCGGCACGCTCGACGACGAGGCGGTGCGCGCGACGCTCGGTGTGGTGCTCAAGCACCACGAGGACATCGCCAGGGCGAGCGGCGCGCTGGACCTGCCGGCCGTGCTCGAGGGCTGATCGTGGCCGACGCGGACGGACCCGCTGCGGGCGCCCCACCGGTCCCGGAGGACCTGGCGACGCGGCTGGTCGCGTTCGCGGGGGCGCTGCGCACCAAGGGGGTGCGGGTCGGCACGAGCGAGGTGGTCGACGCCGGCCAGGTGGTCACGGTGCTCGGGCTTCAGGACCGCGGACTCCTGCGGGAGGGCCTGGCAGCGGCCCTGGTGCGGCGCGGCGGCCAGCGCGAGGTCTTCGACATGACCTTCGACCTGTTCTTCCCCTCCGGCGTCGGCGCCTCGACGGCGGTGCAGGAGCAGGACGGAGCGCTGGACGTCGAGGACCTCCGCGACCTCTTGGCCATGGCGCTCGCCGACGGCGACCTGCGGACGCTGGAGCAGCTCGCCGAGCTGGCCGTCGACACGCTCGGCGAGGTGGGGATGCCCGGTACCCGCACCGCCGGCTGGTCGGCCTTCCAGACCCTCGACCGCCTGGCGCCGCAGACGATGATCGCCCGTGCGCTCGCCATGCGGGGAAGCGGCGGGTCGGGGGGCACGGGGCAGGGGTCGGGCTCGGGTGGCGGCCACGGCGAGTACCGCGCCGAGGCAGGTGCGCCGACCTTCACCGATCGGCTCGAGCGTGACGAGCTGAGGCGGCTCGTCGAGGTCTTCCGCCAGATGGTCGCGGCCGACGCTCGTCGACGCACGGCCGAGGAGCGCGGACGGGACGTGGTCACGCGGCACGCCGTCAGGTCCACGAGCGAGCACGTCGACTTCCTCAGCGCCAACCGCCAGCAGCTCGAGGAGCTGCGCACGGCCGTGGGCCCGCTCGCGCGTCGCCTGGCGACGCGGTTGTCGGCTCGCCGCCGTGCCGCGAGCCGCGGGCGCATCGACGTCCGTCGCACCATGCGCAAGGCGCTGAGCACCGGGGGCGTCCCGATGACGCCGGTGCACGCCCGTCCGCACCCCGGCCGGCCGGAGCTCGTGCTGCTGTGCGACGTGTCAGGATCGGTCGCCGGGTTCTCGACCTTCACGATGCTGCTGGTGCGGGCGCTGAGCGACCAGTTCTCCAAGGTGCGGGTGTTCGCGTTCGTCAACGCCACGGCCGAGGTGACCGACATCGTCAAGGACGGCGGCGACCTCGCCGAGCGCATCTCCCGTGAGGCGCGCGTGACGTCGTGGCACACCTCCAGCGACTACGGCGAGGCGCTGGGCGACTTCGCCGAGCACCACCTCGAGGCCGTCGGTCCCCGCACGAGCGTGCTCGTGCTCGGTGACGCGCGCAACAACAACCAGCCCCTGGGCCTGCCTGCGCTCGCCACGATCGTGCAGCGTGCCCGCAGGACCTTCTGGCTCAACCCCGAGCACCCCGGCCGGTGGGGGCTCGGCGACTCGGTGGCGCCCGAGTACGCGGAGGTGGTCGAGATGCACCCGTGCAGCACCATCGAGCAGCTGGAGACCTTCGTGGGTCGGCTCCTCCCGACCTGAGGCAGACCAGGCTCCTCCCCCAAAATTCGGCGAAAGTCCGGCCCTTCGAGGACCATTCTTCCTTTTGCCCGGGACTTTCCCCGATAATTTTTTTGTGTGGCCGGGACTTTAGTCCTGACTTGTGATGAAGTACCCCCAGCAGACGGCGGCTGGGAGACCGCTCGTCTGCCTCAGGGAGAGGTGGTCGACAGTGGCTGGCATGGGAGGACGCCGGTCCGTCCGCGGGTGGACGGTCGGGCGTGCAGCAGTGGTGGTCGCGGTGGCAGGGACCGTCGCCGTGGGGGCGCTGGCAGCCCCCACGGCCGGTGCTGCGTCCGCGGCGTCGACGTCGGTGACGACAGTGGTCGGCAGCGGACTCACCGCGCGGGACGTCCTGCGCAACGCCGACTTCCGGGAGGGGACGCGCCACTGGTACCCCAGCAGCGGCGCTCGCCTGGACAACCGTCCGTCGGGAACGTTGCGCGCCCTCGCCGTCTCCAACACCTCCAAGCGGACCCGGTCGATGGTCGTGCGCAGCACGGTCAGCAGCCTGCGCTTCGCCGCCGGCACCAAGATCACCGTCACCGGACAGCTGAGGGCGAGCCGCACCGGTGGGACGCTCGCCCTCCGTGCCCAGGAGCACGCCTCGCGCCCTGCGCCGGCCCGGTGGCGCACCAGTGCCACGCGCCGGTCGTCCACCGGCTGGCGGACCTTCAGCACGACGCTGACGATCGCCCGCGACGACAGCCGCATCTCCGTCCGCGCGCTCAACGCCAGGGCCAAGGGCAAGCAACGCATGTTCGTCCGGGCCCTCCGCGTCTCCGTGGTCGAGCCTCCTGCACGTCCCGGCGAGTGGATCCCCAACGTCGACTGCGTCGACGGCACGTCAGGCTGGACACCCTCCAGCGGCGCTCGCGTCGAGGCGACCCGGGACGGTGACCCGGGCTGCCGGGTGGTCACGGGCAACGCCGGCACGGCCAGCGCGACGTCGCGCACCTCGGCACCGGTCGGCGTAGCGGGGTCCGTCGTGCACGTCGCCAGCCAGCTGCGCTCCAGTGGTGTCGGCGGTCCCGTCTCCATGACGCTCGAGGAGGTCGCGTCCGACGGCACCTCCGTGCAGCGCTTCGCCGGCGTGCCGGACTCCACCTCGAGCTGGGCCTGGGCTGGGGCGAAGCTCACCACCAAGCGGTCCGGCAGTCGTGTGCGGGTCGTCTACCGCGCCGAGTCGGCGGCCGCGGGCGCCACGCTCGAGTTCCGCAGCTCCGAGGTCACGGTCGGTGCAGGGACGCCGACGACCCCGATCCCGACCCCGACGACACCGGCACCGGCACCGACCACACCGGCACCGACCACAGCGACCCCGACCACACCGACCCCGACGCCGACCACTCCCCCTCCGACGACGCCGCCCCCTGCCGATGGCGACGCGACGCGAACGTGCAACGACCTCAACGATCCCGGTCGGCGCACCCTCGCCTGGGCGGACGAGTTCGACGGCACCAGCCTCGACACCAGCCGGTGGAACGTGCGGGACAAGACGTCCCTGTCGTTCGACGCGGCCTACCTGACGAAGGACGCGGTGAAGGTCGGCAACGGCGTCATGACGATCCAGGGTCGACGTCGCAGCTCCCCCGCGACGGTCTCCAGCGGCTTGCGCGAGCGCTGGTACGACACGGGCTACATCGACACGATCGGCAAGGCGTCGCAGAAGTACGGCCGGTGGGAGATGCGCGCGAAGCTGCCGACCGCGCACACCATGACGCGAGGCGTCTGGCCCGCCTTCTGGCTGCGCGGTGACCGGACCACCGGCGAGATCGACATCATGGAGGCCTACGGCGGTGAGTCGACGCAGCGGTGGAACCCGGCCGGCTCCTACACGACGACGTTGTGGGAGGACACGAACCTCGGCAAGCAGAAGGGTGAGTGGTACGCCTGGGCGCACCAGGACTGGGCGACGCGCAGCCCGGCGGCCTCGGTGTACTCGCAGTTCCACACCTACGGCTTCAACTGGACCCCCGACTGCATGCAGTTCACGCTCGACGGCCAGGTCCTCTCGACCGTCCGCAGCGCCGACGTCCCGTGGGCCAAGGCGGCGTTCGACAGTCCGTTCAACATCCGGTTGAACATGCAGGTCGGCTCGTCCTACTGGGGCATGCCCGACACCGCCCACACCAAGGACGCCTTCGACTACGTCGTCGACAGCGTGAAGGTGTACCGGATGAACCCCTGACCCGCCGACCCTCTCGGGTGGTCCGGCTCGGCGGACCAGGTCGGCGTCGTCGGTCCACGGTCCGGGTGGACCGACACGAAGCCCCTCCCAGCAGTGCTGGGAGGGGCTTCGTCGCGTGTGTCCGAGGGGGGACTTGAACCCCCACAGCCCTATCGGGCCACTAGCACCTCAAGCTAGCGCGTCTACCAATTCCGCCACCCGGACGTGGAGCCCGGGGGCTCCGTGGTGCAGTCAGGAACTGTACCAGCCATGTCGTGTCGCCCCGACCACCCCCACCCCTCCGGGGCGGTCGCCGTGCGGGCCCTCACACGAGGTGCGAGACGGTGTGGATCACCAGCCCCGCGAGGCCGCCGACGACCGTGCCGTTGATGCGGATGAACTGCAGGTCGCGACCGACGTGCAGCTCGACCTTGTCGGCCGTCTCCACGCCGTCCCAGCGGTCCACCGTGGCGGAGATGATCGACGCGACCTCGGTCCCGTAGTGCTCCACGAGGTAGGCGCCGGCGTCGGCGACCACCCGGTCGCCGCGTTCCTGCAGCGCGCGGTCCTCCTGCAGACGGGCCGCGAGGGCCTCCAGCTCCTCCAGGGCGCGCCGGCGGAGCAGCCCGTCCTCGTCCTGCAGCGTCTCGACGAGCGCGCGCCGCAGCGCGTCCCACACCGCGACGCCGGTGCGCGTCACCTGCGGCTGGGTCAGCACCCTGGTCTTCAGCCGCTCGAAGCGCTCCTGCGTCGTCGGGTCGGAGCGGAGGTCCTCGGCGAGACGACCGAGCCAGTCGTCGAGCGCGCGACGCGCCCGGTGCTCGGGCTGGTCGCGGATCTCCTGGACCCACGAGACGGCCTCCAGGTGCAGACGGGCCCCGACCTTCTCGTCGACCCACTGCGGGGTCCACCACGGGGCCCGCTCCCCCACCAGCGCGCTCACCTCGTCGGCGTTCTCGAGCAGCCAGGCGTGCAGCTCGTCGAGGGCGAGGTCGACCACGCCCACGTGGGCGTGCTCCGCGAGCACGTCGGCGAGGAGGCGGCTGGCGACCGGTGCGAGCGGCTCGTCGACCAGCTTCGGCACGATCGCCTCGCGCACGAGCGCCTCGACGTCCTCCTGTCGTACTCGGGTGAGGGCGTGAGCCGTGATGCGCGAGCCTTCCCGGACCAGGCGGGCGGCATGGTCGCCCTCGGCGAGCCACTGCCCGGTGCGTCGGGTCAGCTCTGCGGTCTCGAGCCGTTCCTTGACGACCTCGGCGCGCAGGAAGTTCTCGGTGACGAACTCCTGCAGGCTCGCGCCGAGGGACGCCTTGCGCCGCGGGATGATCGCGGTGTGCGGGATCGGCAGCCCGAGGGGGTGGCGGAACAGCGCCGTCACGGCGAACCAGTCGGCGATCGCGCCGACCATGGCGGCCTCGGCCGCGGCGTTGACGTAGCCCCAGGCGCCGTCGCGCTCGCGCGTCAGCAGGAAGACGACCGCCGCCACGACGAGCAGCGAGGTGGCGACGACCCGCATGCGTCGCAGACCGCGGCGACGTTCCGCGTCGGCGGCCGGGTCGGACGAGAGGGCGGGGGCCGACGCCGCTGGCGGTCGGCCGTCCAAGGAGGTGCTCACGGCCAGAGCGTAGGTGAGCGCGAGCCGCTCGGCCGCCCGACGCCGCTGCGTAGACTCCCCCCATGAGCTTCAACGAGGACGCGCGCCTCGACACGAGCCAGGTGACCGGCGGACGCGTCCGCGGCGGCGCGGTCGTCGGTGGCGGCGTCGGCGGCCTCGTCATCCTCCTCATCGGCCTGTTCCTCGGCGTCGACCCCGGTGCCATCACCGGCGGCCAGGACCCGTTCAGCACGAACCAGGTCACCGCGGGCGGCGAGGAGTCGAGCGAGGACTTCTCGCAGTGCCGCACGGGCGCGGACGCCAACCGCGACGACACCTGCCGCATCATCGGCACCGTGAACAGCGTCCAGGACTACTGGACCGAGGCCTTGCCGGCCGACGTCGGCCGTCAGTACAGGAAGGCGCAGACCGTGATCTACCGTGGCGCCACGCAGTCGGCGTGCGGCACGGCCTCCAACCAGACCGGCCCGTTCTACTGCCCGTCGGACGAGCGGGTCTACATCGACGCCTCCTTCTTCGACCTGCTCACCAGCCGCTTCGGCGCCGACGACGGTGCCCTGGCCCAGGAGTACGTGGTGGCCCACGAGTACGGGCACCACGTCCAGCAGGTCCTCGGCATCCTCGGCCGATCGCGCGAGGGTTCCGGTGCCGAGGGTGGCGGCGTGCGTGTGGAGCTCATGGCCGACTGTCTCGCGGGGGTGTGGGCCGACCACGCCTCCTCCACCGAGGACGCCGACGGACGGCCGCTGCTCGAGCCCCTCACGGACGCCGACGTGCGCTCCGCCCTCTCGGCCGCCGCGGCCGTCGGCGACGACACCATCCAGCGTTCCGCCGGCGCGACGGTGGACCCGGACACGTGGACCCACGGCTCCAGCGAGCAGCGCCAGCGCTGGTTCCTGCAGGGTTACCGCGCCGGTGACGCCAACCAGTGCGACACCTTCGCGACCGACGCGCTGTGAGTGCGGGGACCCGGGCGCCGGCCGAGCGGGCCCGGCGCATCCGGCTCGAGGTGTGGCTCGTCCTCGGGCTCTCCCTCGGCCAGTCGGCCGTGTACGCCGTCGTCAGCCTCGTCGCCGCCCTGACCCGGGGTCCGCTGCGCGACGCGACCGCGACGCTCAACGCCTCCCGCAGCGACCGGGAGTGGCTCGACGTCACCTACCAGCTGCTCGGGATCGGGTTCGCCCTCGTGCCGGTCGCGCTCGCGCTGTTCCTCCTGGCGGGCGACGGCCCCGGCGTCCTGCGCCGCCTCGGCCTCGCGGGGAGCAGCCGCACGCGCGTGGCGCTCGAGGGCGTCGGGCTCACCGCGCTCATCGGCCTGCCGGGGATCGGCGTCTACCTCGCGGGCCGCGCGCTCGGCGTCACGGCCGAGGTCGTGACCGTGCCGCAGCAGGTCTACTGGTGGACGGCCGTCATCCTCGTGCTCGCCGCGCTCCAGAACGGCGTGCTCGAGGAGGTCGTCATGATCGGCTACCTCTACGCCCGACTGCGCGAGCTCGGCTGGGGTCCGTGGCCGATCATCGTCACGAGTGCAGCCCTCCGCGGCAGCTACCACCTGTACCAGGGCTTCGGCCAGGGCGTCGGGAACTTCCTCATGGGCGTGGTGTTCGGCTACTGGTACCAGCGCACCGGACGGCTCGCGCCCCTCGTGGTCGCGCACACGCTCCTGGACGTCGTCGCCTTCGTCGGCGTGCTCGTCCTCGGCGACCGGCTGGGGCTGCGATGACCGGCGCGTCGACGGGCTCGACCACGGGCACCACCACGATCGGGGGCATGCGGCTGGAGGTGCCGGCGGGGCTGCCGATCGCGGAGCGTGCCGACGAGATCGCCGTGGCCCTGCGGGACCACCAGGTCGTGGTCGTCGCCGGCGAGACCGGCTCGGGCAAGACGACCCAGCTGCCCAAGATCGCCCGCCTCCTCGGCCGGGAACGCATCGTGCACACCCAGCCGCGGCGCATCGCCGCGCGTTCGGTCGCGGCCCGGATCGCCGAGGAGTGCGAGGTCGAGCTCGGGCAGGAGGTCGGCTACGCCGTGCGGTTCGACGACCGCACGAGCGAGGCGACCCAGGTCCGGCTCGTCACCGACGGTCTCCTGCTGAGCGAGATCCACCACGACCGCGACCTGCGCCGCTACGACACCGTCATCGTCGACGAGGCCCACGAGCGCAGCCTCGCCATCGACTTCCTGCTCGGCTACCTCAAGCAGCTGCTCCCCCGCCGTCCCGACCTCAAGGTCGTCGTCACCTCCGCGACCATCGACGTCCAGCGGTTCTCGGAGATGTTCGACGGCGCGCCGGTGGTCGAGGTCAGCGGTCGCACGTTCCCGGTCGAGGTCCGCTACCGCCCCCTCACCGACCCCGAGGAGGGGATGCTCGACGGCATCACGTCCGCGCTCCAGGAGCTGCCCCGCGAGGGGGACGTCCTGGTGTTCCTCTCCGGCGAGCGCGAGATCCGCGACGCCGCCGCACACCTGGAGGGACTGCGCTGGCGCGACACCGAGGTGCTCCCCCTCTACGGCCGGCTCGCGGCGCAGGACCAGGCGCGCATCTTCGCCGCGCACCCGGGACGTCGCATCGTGCTGTCCACCAACGTCGCGGAGACGTCGTTGACCGTGCCCGGCATCCGCTACGTCGTCGACACCGGGTACGCACGCATCTCGCGCTACAGCCAGCGGCTCAAGGTGCAGCGGCTGCCGATCGAGCCGATCTCGCGAGCCAGCGCGGCCCAGCGTGCCGGACGGTGCGGGCGGGTGGCCGACGGCATCTGCATCCGCCTGTACGACGAGGAGGACCACGACGGCCGTCCGGAGTTCACCGACCCGGAGATCCTGCGCACGAACCTCGCCTCCGTCCTGCTCCAGATGGCCTCGCTCGACCTCGGCGAGATCGAGGACTTCCCGTTCCTCGATCCGCCGGACCGCCGCGCCGTGGGCGACGGACGCGCGCTCCTCGTCGAGCTCGGCGCCCTCACCGAGGGCCGTGACCGCCGACCGCGCCTGACCCGGCTCGGTCGCACCATGGCGCGGATGCCCGTGGACCCCCGCATGGCCCGCATGCTCGTCGCGGCCGATCGGCAGGGCTGCCTGGCCGACGTGCTCGTGATCGTCGCCGGCCTGTCGATCCAGGACCCGCGGGAACGGCCCGCCGAGCAGCAGGCCCGCGCCGACCAGCTGCACGCGCGCTTCCGCAGCCCCGACTCGGACTTCCTGTCCTGGCTCGTGCTCTGGCAGTACGTGCGGGAGCGGCGCGACGAGCTCAGCAGCAGCGCCTTCCGGCGGCTGTGCCGCGACGAGATGCTGCACTGGCTGCGGATCCGGGAGTGGCAGGACGTGCACGCCCAGCTGCGCCGCACGGTCCGCGACCTCGGGATGAGGCCGGGAGAGGTGGGGGCCGACCCGGCCGACGTGCACCGCGCCCTCGTGAGCGGACTGCTCTCCCACGTCGGGGTCCGGCAGCAGGACTCCAAGGAGTTCCTCGGGGCCCGGGGCGCACGCTTCATGGTCTTCCCGGGCTCGGCGCTCGCGCGCAAGCCACCCCAGTGGGTCGTCGCGGGCGAGCTCGTGGAGACCGGCCGCCTGTGGGCGCGCACCGTGGCGAAGGTCGAGCCGGAGTGGGTCGAGCAGGCCGCGGCCCACGTGGTGAAGCGTCAGTACGCCGAGCCGCACTGGTCGGCGCGTCGGGGGGCGGCCATGGCGAAGGAGCGCGTCACGCTCTACGGGGTGCCGCTCGTCGTCGACCGGCTCGTCCCCCTGGGGCGACACGACCCCGCCCTCGCCCGCGAGCTGTTCGTCCGCCACGCCCTGGTGCAGGGTGAGTGGCGGACCCGGCACGCCTTCGTGGGTCGCAACGCCGAGCGGATCGCGGAGGCCGAGGCCGTGGAGGACCGTGTGCGCCGGCGCGGGCTGCGGGTCGACGACGAGACCCTCTACGCGTTCTTCGACGCGCGCGTCCCCGACGACGTCGTGTCGGTCCGCCACTTCGACTCCTGGTGGAAGAAGGCCTCGCGCGAGACGCCGCACCTGCTCGACCTCGACCCGGCGATGCTCGTGCCCGACGTCGGCGACCTCGAGCGCGACTACCCCACCACCTGGACGTCGGAGTCCTCCGAGTACCAGGTCTCGTACACCTTCGAGCCCGGAGCCGAGACCGACGGTGTCGTCGTCGACGTGCCCGTGGACGACCTGCTCTCACTCGACCCTGCGGAGTTCCTGTGGAGCGTGCCCGGTCACCGGGAGGAGCTCGTGGTCGCGCTCGTGAGGTCGCTGCCGAAGCGACTGCGACGCGAGCTCGTGCCCGTCCCCGACCATGCGGCCGCACTCCTGGAACAGCTCGACCCCGCCGCCGGCCCACTCCTCGAGCAGCTGGTGCAGGGCATCCGTCGACGCACGGGCACGGTCGTCTCGGTCGACGACTTCGACCTGGCGTCCGTGCCCGACCACCTCAAGGTCACCTTCCGCGTCGTCGACGACGGCACCGAGCTCGCCCGCGGCCGCGACCTGGACGCCCTGCGCGAGCAGCTGGCGCCGGTGGTCCGTCGCGACCTCGACCGCGTCGCGGCTCGGGCGGAGCGCACCGGCATCACGGCCTGGGACGTCGGCACGCTGGAGCGCACCGTCCCCGCCGGCCAGGTCGTGGGGTACCCGGCGCTGGTCGACGCCGGCGACTCCGTCACCCTCCGCGTCCTGGACACGCCGGAGGAGCAGCACGTCGCGATGGTGGGGGCGCAGGCCCGACTCCTCGCTCTGACCACCCCGACGACCACGCCGGCCCTCGGCCGCACGCTCGACCTGCGGCAGAAGCTGCTGCTGGCCTCGGCGCCGTACCGGGACGCGGCGGCCGTGCTCGACGACTGCCGCCTCGCCGCCCTGGACGAGCTCGTGGTGCGGCACGGTGGCCCGGTGTGGGACGAGTCCGGCTTCGCGACCCTGCGCGAGCGGGCGCGGGCCGACGTCCACGACGCCGCCGCGGCCGTCCTCCGCGACGTGCTGCGGTCCCTGGAGAAGCTCGCCGACGTCCAGCCCCAGGGGACGGGCGAGGCGGCCGAGGACGTGCGCGTGCAGCTCAGCTGGCTCGTGCACCCCGGTTTCGTCCGCGAGCTCGGGCCCACCCAGCTGCGTCGCCTACCGGTCTACCTCGAGGCCGCGAGGCGTCGACTCGCACGGCCGGCCGACGACCAGGTCGTCGCGGTGCAGGAGCTGGAGGCGGAGTTCCACCAGCGCACCGACGGCCTCGGCGACCTGCGGCGCGCCTCGGACGACGTGCGCGAGGTGCGGTGGGCCCTGGAGGAGCTGCGCGTGGGCGTGCTCGCCCAGGGGCTCGGCACCGCGCGGCCCGTCTCCGTCAAGCGACTGTGGCGCATGCTCGACGACCTCGTCGTCTGAGAAGTTCCTCTGCCGGGCCTGATCCCGGGCTGCACGCCTCACGCACGACGACGCCCCGCGGCACCGGCCGCGGGGCGTCGTCGTGGTGTCGAGGTGGGTTCAGCCGACGCCGAGCAGGTCGATGACGAAGACGAGCGTCTTGCCGGACAGCCGGTGCCCGCCGCCGGCAGGCCCGTAGGCCAGCTCCGGCGGGCAGACGAGCTGACGACGTCCGCCGACCTTCATGCCGGGGATGCCCTGCTGCCACGCGCCGATGAGCTGCGGCAGCGGGAAGCGTGCCGACTGGCCGCGGTCCCAGGAGGCGTCGAACTGCTCGCCGGTGTCGAACTCGACGCCCACGTAGTGCACGTCGACGACGCCGCCGGGCACGGCCTCGGGGCCGTCGCCGACGACCAGGTCCTTGATCTGCAGCTCGGTGGGCGCGGGGCCCTCGATGAAGTCCACTTCAGGCTTGGAGGTCATGCGTCGATCCTCGCACGAGTCGTACGGGGACGGCGGCTGCGGTCCGGCTGGTAGGAAGGTCCCATGCGCGCCACCGTCCTCCACGCCCCCGGCGACGTCCGGCTCGAGACCGTCCCCGACCCCGTGCTGCAGTACGACACGGACGCGGTCGTACGCGTCGTGGCGGCCTGCGTCTGCGGCAGCGACCTGTGGCCCTTCCGGGGCGCGAACGGGCCGCAGGCCGGGCCGAGGCGCATCGGGCACGAGCTGGTCGGCCACGTGGAGCAGGTCGGCAGCGACGTCGCGGGCGTCACGGTGGGTGACCTCGTGGTGGCGCCGTTCCTCTACAGCGACGGCATCTGCGTCCACTGCCTCGCCGGCGTCCAGACCTCCTGCGTGAACGGTGGCGGGTACGACGGCGCGCAGGCCGAGCTGGTGCGCGTCCCGTGGGCCGACGGCACCCTCGTCCGCGTGCCGCAGCCGGTCGACGAGTCCCTGGTGCCGCACCTGCTGACCTTGAGCGACGTCTTCCCCACCGGCCACCACGCCGCCGTGTCGGCGGGCGTCGGCGAGGGATCCACCGTGGCGGTCGTCGGTGACGGGGCCGTCGGGCTCAGTGCGGTCCTGGCGGCCAAACGGCTCGGCGCGACCACCGTCGTGGCCATGTCGCGTCACGCACCGCGCCAGGAGCTCGCGCGACGCTTCGGTGCCGACCACGTGGTTGCCTCCCGCGGCTCGGAGGGGGCTGCCGAGGTGCAGGAGCTGCTCGGAGGCGTCGGCGCCGACGCGGTCCTCGAGTGCGTCGGGACGCACGACTCCTTCGCCCAGGCCTTCGCGACCGTGCGTCCGGGCGGGATGGTGGGCTACGTCGGCGTGCCGCACGACGTCCAGCTCGACGTGCCGCGCCTGTTCCGCGCCAACGTCGGTCTCGCCGGGGGTGTCGCCCCCGTGCGGCACTACCTCGAAGCGCTGCTGCCCGACGTGCTGTCGGGTGCGATCACGCCCGGTGACGTGTTCGACCTCGAGCTCGGCCTCGACGACGTCGCGGAGGCCTACGCGGCGATGGACGAGCGCCGCGCCGTGAAGGTCCTGCTGCGGCCCTGAGGTCAGGCCTCGTTGCCGAAGGCGTCGTTGAGCCGCGCCAGCAGCTGCGCGAACGTGCGCAGCTCGGTCGGCTCCCAGTGCTCGATGATGTGGGCGAGGTGCTCATGGCTGCGCGCTCGGTAGGCGTCGACGCGCGACGTCGCCTCGGCCGTCGGCCGGAGCACGTGCGCGCGGCCGTCCTCCGGGTGGGGGGTGCGGTCGACCAGGCCCATCGTCTCGAGCTGGCGGACGGCGCGGCTCACCGTGGACTTGTGCACGTGGAGGGAGTCCGCCAGGTCGGAGGCACGGACGCCCGCGGCATCACCCTGGGAGGCGTCCACGATCGCCAGCAGCAGCACGAACGTGCTGTAGTCGAGCTCCTCGTGGATGCTCCCTAGGCTCGCCAGTGACCGAGCCCGTACCTGGCGCACGAGTCGGGTGAGCTGGTAGTCGACGTCGAAGTCCGGCGGCAGCTCCCGATCCATGTCGACATCCTAGGCGCGAGGCCCTGACGCACCGCGGGACCCCGCCACGACGTGGCGGGGTCCCGAGGTCGGACGTGGGCTCCGGCGGCTCAGCGCAGCTCGGAGGACGTCAGGTCCAGCAGTCGTCGCGCGACGATCAGCTGCTGGATCTGCTGGGTGCCCTCGAAGATGTCGAGGATCTTGGAGTCGCGCGACCACTTCTCGAGCAGCTCGGTCTCGCTGTAGCCGAGGGTGCCTGCCAGCTCCACGCACCGGAGCGTGATGTCGTTGCCGACACGACCGGCCTTGGCCTTCGACATGGAGGCCTCCATCGAGTTCGGCTTCCGGTTGTCGGCCAGCCAGGCGGCCTCGAGCGTCAGCAGCAGTGCCGCCTCGTAGTCGGCCTCCATCTGCAGGAAGGTGGCTGCCGCGTGCGACTGCGCGGTCGCGGGGCGGTCGTAGTCGATGACCACGCCGGCCTCCTCCAGCAGGTCGCGGGTCAGCTCGAGCGCGGCCCGGGCGCAGCCGACCGCCATGCCGGCGACGAGCGGGCGCGTGTTGTCGAACGTCGCCATCGCTCCCGCGAAGCCCTGCTTGGTGTCGATCTCCTCGTTGCCGAGGATGTTCTCCGCGGGCACGCGGCAGTTGTCGAGCACGATGACGGCCGTGTCGGACGCCCGGATGCCGAGCTTGTGCTCGAGGCGCTCGACGCGGATGCCGGGCAGCGACTTCGGCACGACGAAGCTCTTGATGGCCGCGCGGCCCAGCTTCGGGTCGAGCGTCGCCCACACCACCACGGAGTCGGCTCGGTCGCCGGAGGTGACGTAGATCTTCTCGCCGTTGAGGACGTACTCGTCGCCGTCCTTGACGGCCGTCGTGCGGATGGCCGCGGAGTCGGAGCCGCAGCCCGGCTCGGTGATGGCCATGGCCGCCCACGTGCCCTTGAACTTCTCGAGCTGCTCGTCCGTGGCCACCGAGGCGATGGCGGAGTTGCCGAGGCCCTGGCGGGGCATCGAGAGGAGCAGGCCGACGTCGCCCCAGCACATCTCGATGATGGAGAGCACCGAGGAGAGGTTGGTGCCGTTCTTGACGGCGCCCTTGTCCTTCTCCGACGGGTCCTCGCTGCGACGGACGCCGGCGGCACCGGCGCCCTGGCCCTGGCCCGAGTCGCCCATCCCGTCGATGAGGGAGGCGAGCAGGTCCAGCTCCTTCGGGTACGCGTGCTCGGCGAGGTCGTACTTGCGGGAGTTCGCACGCAGGAAGTTGTCAGCGACCTCGTGGGCCTGCTGGATGAACCCGCGGAACTTCTTGGGGGTGTCGAGGTTGATCGTCATGTTCGTGTCCGTCCTCAGACGAGGACTGCTCCTTCCAGGACGGCGACGGCCCGCAGGTCGCGGTACCAGCGCTCCACAGGGTGCTCCTTGACGAAGCCGTGTCCACCGAGCAGCTGGACGCCGTCGGTGCCGATCTTCATGCCGTACTCGCCGGCCAGCTTGCGGGCCAGCGCGACCTCGCGGGAGGCGTCGCGACCCTGCTCGGACCGCGACGCGGCCTTGAGGGTGACGAGGCGCATGCCCTCGAGCTCGATGGCGATGTTGGCGACCATGAACGCGACGGCCTGGCGGTGCGCGATCGGCTCGCCGAACGCCTCGCGGGTCTTCACGTACTCCTTGACGTAGTCGAGGACCGCGCGCCCGGTGCCGACGGCGAGCGCCGCCCAGGCGAGGCGCGAGAGGCGCACGCACTCGCGGTAGTCGTCGGTGCTGCCGAGCAGCGCCGACTCCGGCACCTCGACGCCGTCGAGACGCAGCCGGGTGAGACCGGCGGCGCGCAGGCCCATCGACGGGTCGGCGGCCAGGGAGATCCCCGCCGTGCCCGACTCGACGACGAAGAGCCGCGGCTCGCCCTCGAGCGCGGCCGCGACCACGAAGAGCTCGGCCTCGGTGCCGCGGACCACGCCGGACTTGACGCCCTCGAGGCGGAAGCCGCCGTCGGTGCGGGTGGCCGTGGTCTGCAGCTCGAAGGGGTCGAAGAGCGGGCGGGCCTCGGCGACGGCCAACGCGGCCGCCGGGACGTCGTCGCCCGTGAACGCGGGCAGGTAGGTCTGCTGCTGCTCGTCGGTCCCCCACAGCGCGATCGCGGTGGCGACGGAGGCGGGCGCCAGGCAGGCGACGGCCTGGCCCATGTCGCCGTAGGCGAGCGCCTCGTTGACCAGCACGCCCGTGACGGCCGACCGCTCCTCGGACAGGCCGCCGAGGGACTCCGGGACGTTGAGCAGGGTGAGCCCGAACTCGCTGGTCTGGTCGAGCACCTCCTTGGAGGTGTCGTTGGCCGCCTCGGCGGCCTCGGCCGCGGGCCGCAGCACCTCGTCGGCGAACTCCTGCACCACGCCGACGATCATCTGCTGGTCCTCGGTGGGCGTCAGGTCGAACAGCCCGCTGTCACTCGTGGCGCCCTGGCGCTGGGGCTTGCCCGTGCCCTTGACGCGCTTGAAGGTGCGGTTCGCGTTCGCCGCGAGCTGGAAGCCGGACTTGGCTCCCTGGTAGACGGCGCGCTCGGTGGCCTTGCGCAGGCCGAGCTTGTCGATGGCCGGCGAGCTCGCGATGCGGTTCAGCACCGCGAGCCCGATGCCCATGGGGTCTGGTCGGTTCGCCACGGGGAGTCTCCTCGGGAGGGACGGACGGTGGGGTGAGGGTCGGGAGGGTTTCCCGCCCGGGGCCGCGCAGCGACCCCTGGCTCTACTGTAACTGTGAGTTGCAGCCTCACGTACCGATGGTATCCGACGTCACAGGCCTGGTCCACGATTTCCTCGCCGCTCCCCCGCATTCGGCGCGTCGGCCGCGCGATAGCGTGGGCGCGTGGCGTCTCACCCCTGCTCCCGACCCCTCCCCGACGGCGGATCCGTGCTGCCCATCACCCGGTGGGGCACGCCGGTGATGCACCACGAGCTCCAGGACGTCACGTCCTTCGACGACGACCTCGCGACGCTCGTGCGCGACATGACGGCCACGATGTACGCGGCCAACGGCGTCGGGCTCGCGGCGAACCAGGTCGGGGTGGACCTCAAGGTCTTCGTCTTCGACTGCCCCGACGACGACGACGTCCGGGTCACGGGCGTCGTCGTGAACCCGGTGCTCACGCTCCCAGACACCGCGGAGCGCAACCTCGACACGGCCGACGAGGGCTGCCTCTCGCTGCCCGGCGCGTTCACCGAGTGCTCCCGGCCCGACGTCGCGAGCGTCACGGGCTTCGACGAGACGGGCGAGCCCGTCGAGTTCCACGGCACCGGGCTGCTGGCGCGCTGCCTGCAGCACGAGACGGACCACCTCTTCGGCACCGTCTTCGGCGACCGGGTGCCCGCGAAGGCGCGCAAGAAGCTGCACAGGCGGCACGAGGAGCTGGCCGAGGCCTACCCCGACGACTGGCCGGTCACGCCCGCCTCGATCGAGGACTGACCCGCCCGGGCGCTAGCCGACCGGCTCCGAGCGCAGGTGCCAGCAGGCGACGGCCACGGACGTCGCCACGTTGAGGCTGTCGATCCCGGCGGCCATCGGGATCCGCACCCGGACGTCGGCGCTGCGCTGCCAGTGCGGACTGAGGCCCGGTCCTTCGGAGCCGACGACGAGCGCGAGCCGCTCCGGCACCTGCTCCACGGCGTCGAGGTCGACCGAGTCCTCCGCGAGGGTCATCGCGAACGCCGTGAAGCCGTGACGACGCAGCAGCGCCGGGACGTCGTACCAGTCCTCCACGCGAGCGTGCGGCACCGAGAACACCGCCCCCATCGCGACCTTGACCGAGCGGCGGTAGTAGGGGTCCGCGCAGCGCGGCGACAGCACGACGGCATCGAAGCCGAGGGCCGCCGCGACGCGGAACACGGCGCCGACGTTCGTGTGGTCCACCAGGTCCTCCAGCACGACGACCCGGCGCGCCGACGTCAGCACGTCCTCAACCGGCGTGGGCGCGGGCCGCTGCACGGCCGCGAGGGCTCCGCGGTGGACGTGGAACCCGGTGACCTGCTCCACCTGCTTCTCCGTCATCACGAAGCAGGGGGCGTCGCTCGAGTCCAGCACGTCGGCGAGGCCCTCGAGCCAGCGCGGTGCCATGAGGAACGACGCCGCGCGGTGCCCGGCCTCGTGGGCCCGCCGCACCACCTTCTCCCCCTCGGCGAGGTAGATGCCGTGCTCGCTCTCGTGCGCGAGTCGCATCTGCACGTCCCTCAGGCCGACGTAGTCGGCGAGGCGGGGGTCGGCGAGGTCGTCGACGTGCACGATGCGAGCCACCGCCCCACCCTACGGACCGGTGCTCAGGACCCCGCGCGCGAGGCGTAGGCGTCGGCAGCCCCCAGGACCGCACGGACGTAGGCGTCGGAGTGGTTGTACGAGTGCACCGCCCTGGTCCAGCCCGTCGGCGACCTCAGGTCGGCACCGGAGGCACACAGGTAGCGGGCAGCCGACCAGGCCGCGTCGTCGACGTCGTCCACGTCGGCGACCCCGTCAGCGTCGCCGTCGGAGCCCCACCGACGCCACGTCGAGGCGATGAACTGCATCGGTCCCCGGGCACGGTCCCACGCACCGTCCTCGGCGATGGCCGCGTTGCCGGAGGTGCCGTCCAGGGCCGGACCGTGCACGACCGCGCGACCGTCGGCGCCCAGGTCCGCTCCCCCGTGCCCGGACTCCACGTGCCCGATGCCCGCGAGCGTCGTCCACCCCAGGTGGCACCCCGGGTGCTCCGACGCGGACCGCAGGGTCGCGGCCGCGTAGGCCTGCAGCGCTCGGGGCGCGATGCCCGTGTACGCCGCCGTGGAGGTCACCCAGGCCCGGTCGGGGACCAGCGGCGCGTCTGTCGGACCGGTCGACGTCGAGACGTCGGTGGCGACGGTGGCGGCGACCGGCGCCAGCTCGTCGAGCCCGGGTCGTGCGCGCGGGCCCTGCGTGGCCAGCAGGGCGGTCAGCACCAGGGCGGCCGCGGCGAGGCCCACCCCGAGGACGGTGAG
This sequence comes from uncultured Aeromicrobium sp., assembly GCA_964599245.1. Classification (GTDB taxonomy): domain Bacteria; phylum Actinomycetota; class Actinomycetes; order Propionibacteriales; family Nocardioidaceae; genus Aeromicrobium. The sequence continues at coordinate 136,811 of CAZREF010000001.1, forward strand.
GACGCGCGCCACCTCAACCGAACCGGCCGTTGACGTAGTCGGCCGTGCGCTGGTCCTGCGGCGACCCGAACATCGTCGCCGTGTCGCCGTGCTCGATGACGACCCCGGGCGTCCCGTAGGAGGCGAGGAAGAAGGCGCAACGGTCGGAGACGCGCGCGGCCTGCTGCATGTTGTGGGTGACGATCACGATGGTCACCTCCTGCGCGAGCTCCAGCATCGTCTCCTCGATGACCCGGGTGGAGGTGGGGTCGAGCGCGGAGCACGGCTCGTCCATGAGGAGCACGCGCGGCTTGACGGCGAGCGAGCGCGCGATGCAGAGGCGCTGCTGCTGGCCGCCGGAGAGCCCGCCGCCGGGAGCGTCGAGCCGGTCCTTGACCTCGTTCCAGAGGCCGCCCTTCGTGAGGCACTCCTCGACGAGGTCGTCACGGTCGCGGGACGCGACCTTCGTCCCCGTCAGCTTCAGCCCGGCCAGCACGTTCTCCCCGATCGACATCGCGGGGAACGGGTTCGGCTTCTGGAAGACCATCCCGATGGCCCGTCGTGCGTCGGTGAGCTTGCGGTCGGGGTCGTAGACGTCCTCGCCGTCGAGCTCGACGCGGCCGGCGAGCGACGCCGCGGGGACGAGCTCGTGCATGCGGTTGAGGATGCGCAGGAAGGTCGACTTCCCGCAGCCGGAGGGGCCGATCAACGCGGTGATCTCCCCGGGGTTCATCGTGAGCGAGACACGGTCGAGGACCTTGTGCGTGCCGAACCAGGCCGAGACGTCGGTGGCCACGAGGGTCGCGAGACCCGAGGTGTCGCGCGGGACGGCAGGGATCACCTGCGTGTCGTCGTGCTGCACGGGGATCGCGGGGATCACGGTGGTCTCGTCGGTCATCGACATGTCGAGGTCCTGCCTGGGGTGCGGAGGGTGGAGAGGTGGAAGGGCCCGTGGCCGACCCCACCGGGGCCGGCCACGGGTCCGGGTCACTTGACGACGGTGAACGTCGCCGTGCCGGAGGTGGACGCGCCGTAGCTGCCACCCGCAGGGGTGAAGTACGCCTTGACGCTCTTCTTGCCGGTCTTCGTCTGCGCCTTCACGGTCACGACCGCCTTGCCGTTGACGACCTTGCCGCTGCCGACGACCGTCGACCCGATCTTCAGCGTGACGGTGCCGGAGGCCTTGAGGGTCGAGCCCGTGATGCCGACGGTGACGGTGCCCTTCGTGGTCTTGCGCAGCTTCACCTTCGTGGGCGAGATCGTCAGCCTCGACGTCGTCGTGGCCTTGGTGATCGTCAGCTTCGTGAGGGCGAAGCCCTCGGCGAAGTCGGCGTCGCCGGAGTAGGTCACCGCGCCCCAGTAGGTGCCGACGGCCTGCGTGGCCGGGACCGCGAAGGTGGCCTTGCCACCGACCAGGCCGACGGTCTGCTGCTTCTCGTCGCCGTAGACGAACGTGGCGGAGCCGGTGGCGTTCAGCCCGTTCTTGGCGACCGTCACGGTGACGGTGCGCGCGGCGCCCCAGCCCGTGGTGGGGGCCTGCACCGCGATGGCGCCGCTGTACTTCGCGGCCGGCACGGTGACCGACACGGACGTCGTGGACGAGGTGTACGCCTGCGGGTCGGTGGGGGTGAAGGTCGCCTGGTACTCCTTCGTGCCCGGCGCCACGCCGGTCAGCGTGAGCGAGGCGGTGCCGTTCGTGTCGACGTCGGCCGTGCCCAGGACGGTGCTGCCCTCGCTGAAGGTCACCGAGCCGGTGGCCGTGGCCGGGGCGACGGTCGACTTGAGCGTGACCTTGCCGCTGGGCGTGGCGGTCGCCGCGAGAGTCGTGGTGCTCTGCTGGCCGCCGGCGACGAGGAAGTTGGTCGTCGCCGAGGTGGTCGCCTCGCCGCAGACGCCGCCGACGGCGGGGCGCGCGAGCTGGTCGAAGCCGGCGGCCTCGATCAGCGGCTTGGCCGCCGTGCTGCAGACGAAGCCGTCGGGGCCGAAGACGCTGAGCAGCGTCGCGCCCTTGGTGGCGTCGGCGAGGTCGGTGCCGCGCACGACGTTGTACAGCGCTCGGCGGACGCTGAAGCCGCCCAGGAGACCGACGGTGGGCGTCGTCTTGGCCCGACCGGTCGAGAACGGCGCGACGGCGTCGGCGTCGCCCTTGATCTTCTCGTCGGAGTGCTCCTGGGTCTCGGCGACGTTGCCGCCGAGCGTCACGGCCTTGCCGCCGTTGATGCGGACGAGCTGCGCCTCGAAGAAGCTGCGGGTGCCCGACCCGGCCTGCGGGACGAGCGGGTGGATCTCGGCGTCCCTGCCGCCCACGTCCTTCCAGTTCTTCACGCTGCCCGTGTAGATCGCGAGGACCTGGGCCTCCGTCAGGCTGCTCGGTGCGTTGGTGCCGGCCGCGCGGGTCGCGAGCTTGAGCCCGTCGACGGCGAACGGGAACGCCTTCAGCCCGGCGTCGCGCTCGGTGGTGGAGATCGCCGAGGACGACCGGGCGAAGTTCACGTTCGCGTCGTCGTTCGGCGCGTAGAGCAGCTTCTTGCCCGCGGACGACCCGTTGGGACGCGTGATGGGGGCAGCTCCGGAACGCAGCGCGATCTGGCTCGGCGAGCCGTCGGCGGCCCACGAGGCGATCTTCACGCCGCCACCGGCGTTGAAGCCCGCGCCGGCGCCGGACGTGCCCTCGGCGAGGTAGTGGAGCGCGAGCTGGGAGGTGTCCGAGCCGACACCGACGAGGTCGGTGGCGCCCGGGACGAACGTCGGGTCGGCGGGGTTGGTGTCGGCGGCCTGCGCCGGGGCGACGGCCCCGAGGGTGGCCATCGAGGTCGCTGCGACGGCTACGGCCGCGGCGAACCGGGTACGCGTGGAGATCATGCGCGTCGATCCTGTCCTGAGGTGGGGGTGGTGCGGTCGAGCGACCGTCCGACGAGCACGCTAGGTCCGCCGTCGTGGGTGCCGCGGCGTCTGCGATGAACAGCAGACGTCCATCCGGTGCCGGTCGGTGAATGCTGGTCGCACGGCGTCACACGAGGTTCGGGACGAGGTGCATGGACAGGTCCCCGGCGAACCACACGAGGGCCAGGAGGACGGGGGTGAAGACCGTCCACACGAGCGCGGGGCGCATCCGGCGACGGGCCACCAGCATGGCGACGACCGCGCCGAGAAGGCCCCCGAGCGTGAGGGCCAGGAGCGGGAGCACCGAGGTGTCGCGGGCCATCTTCTGCTCGGAGGTGCCGATCGTGTTCACGCGCGCGCCGCCCGCGGGGAAGGCCTTGCTCTGCAGCGACGCGTCGACGTAGACCACCTCGTCGGGGCGCAGGGAGCCCAGCCGACCCTGGCCCGTGGCCGTGATGAGCGTGAGTCGCCCCTGGCCCTCGGCCGGGGGCGCGGGCACCGAGTCGCCTGCGCGGCGCACCCCCTCGATGCGGTAGGTCGCACGGCCCTGGCCGGTGACCACGTCGAGCCGGCTGCCGACCGCGTCGCCGATCATCATGCGGAACGGCCGCCCGAACGTGCTCGATCGTCCGTAGACCACCGACACGCCGGCCTGGCCCGGCAGCACCGTGTCGCGCCGGTGCCCGGGTCCGTCGAGCAGGAGGCCTGCCGAGGTCCCCTCGACGACGACCTGCTCCACGTCGAAGGCCGGGAGCGAGAACAGGGCCACGGGTCGGCCCGGGGCGATGACGCCCCCGGTCGGCGCGGTGCCCTCGGCGAGGTCCGCGCGGAGCTCGGCGTAGAGCCGGTCCTGGGCCCGGTCGTAGGAGAGTCCACCGAGCACCAGGGCCTGCAGGAGCACCCACGCGACGAGGAGCGCCACGACCATCAGCCCGCTGCTGAGCACCAGCTCGCGCTCGGGGACGCGCGACTCGTCGCGGGCGGCGGCGAGCGCGACCTTCAGCGTGCCGGCGCCGCGACGCCGACCGGGACCGGACCACGGGACTGCGGTCATGGCTGCTCCGTCCGCGCCGCCCGCACCCTGATCCACGGGCCGGCCACGGCACTGCCCAGCAGGAGCAGCACGAGCAGCGGCAGGAACCACGCCGCGAACGCGGACGTCGTCGACTCGGTGCTGGCGAGGCTCGTCAGCTGCTCGTCGACGGGCTGCTTCGCGGCGGCGGCGTCCGGATCGGGCGCGGCAGCGGCGCCGGTGTCGACCGGGGCTCCGCCGCCGAGGCCGTCGCCGCCGCCGGAGCCGTCCGTGCCTCCGGTCGCGCCCGTCTGCCCCTCGATGTCGCTGGCCGCGCGCTGAGCGGCCGCGAAGAGCGGGGCCGTGGATCCGGTCCGCGTCAGCGGGAGGAACCCCTTCGGCAGGTACCCGTTGCCCGACCCGGGCCGTTGGCCCTCGGTGGTGGCGATGCGGATGAACGACGCGACGGTCCGAGCCGTGGCGCGGTCGAGGCCGGCGGTCTTCGCCGTCGTGTAGACGACGAGGGTGCCGGGGTAGCCGCCTGCCTTCCGGACGGCGCCGTCCTCGAGGGCGAACGGCTCACCGCGACGGCCGGGAGTGGCCACGGCCACGGCCTTCGCCAGCGTCTCTCGGGTCGGCGCCACGAATGTGCGTCCGGTCGCCGTGAAGTCCTGCTCGTCGTCGAGCACGCGGGTGGTCTGGAGCGAGGCGGTGCGCAGGCCGAACCGTTCGGCGTCGCCGAGGGTGGTCACGCCGAGCAGGAACCGCGCTCCGACACCCTGGCGGTCGGCTCGGCCGAGCGCGTAGGGGAACTGGTCGGTGCCGAGTCCGTTGCACTTGGTCTGCGCGAGGGGCCAGGCGTCGAGCAGCGCGTCGGCGATCTTCGAGAACGACGTGACTGGGGCGGCGAGGCGGGTCAGGTAGGGGGTGTCGTTGTTGGCCTCGAGGCACTTCTGAGTGACCGTGGGCCTGAAGTCGTCCTGGAGGGGCCACTCGTCGACGGGAAGCGCGATGGCCTCGTACGACGGGTTGACGACCATGCCCCACGGGTCGGGCCGGCCCGACACGAAGGCCCACGCCTCCGGGTCCTGGCGGATGTAGGTGGTCAGGCCGCGGATGACGTCGGAGGACTCCGACAGGGACATCAGCACCGCTGCGGTCTCCTGGGGCGCCGTGTCGAGACCCGGGTTCAGGGCCTGGAACTCCGGGTCAGCGGTGATGGACAAGGGGTTCGAGCCCATGCCCGGGTGACCGCGGCCCATGTCGGAGGCGGGATAGCTCTGGGTCAGCAGCTTCGCCAGGAGGCGCGCGTCGAGGCGCAGCGTGGTCCGCTCCCCCGCGTTGCCCGGCTCGTCGACCACGAAGGACACCGCGAACCCCGTGACCGCGGTCGGTGCGTAGGCCGTGGGCGCCGCGCCCTCGACCTCCTTGGCGCTCGAGACGAAGGCCGCGGGGATCTCGTCCTTCTGCATCAGCTCGAAGGACGCGAGGTCGGGCAGCACGTTGTGCTGGAAGCGGAAGCGGTCGCGCCGACCGCAGTAGTCCGGGGCCCACTGCAGCGTGGCCTGCACCATGAGCTCCGATCCGTAGAAGCCGACCGGCTTGCGGTCGTCGAGGACCGAGCACACGTCCGGCGACGGGCCGAACGCGATGGGCACGCTGACCCGGTTGCGCCAGTTCGACTCCGACCACCAGTAGCGGGAGGACACGGTCTCGTCGACGCCCTGCCCGTCGAAGTTGCTCGAGCCGGGCTCGAACCGGCCCTCCTTGCGGCACGCGGCGTTGAGCTGCCGCGAGTCCGACTGCTGGCAGCTGATCCCCATGATCGGGATGACGACGATGCTGCACGCGGTCTCCTGGTTGCAGCCGAGCGACTCGTTCTCGACGTCGGAACGCACCTCGAACTGGATGTCGCCCGCACCGTCCTTGCTGCTGTAGGCGGCCTGCTCGGCCGGCGGGAAGGCGGCGTCGACGGCTGCCTCGGGCGGCAGCGTGTCCGAGGAGCACGAGGCGTAGGTCTTGCCGACCTCGGCCTTCGTGGCCGCGCTCACGAACGGGGTCACGTGCGAGGAGAAGCCGTCGATCGTGCCGCCGCACGACGACGGGAGCTCGTCGATGCCGGAGAGCGCGCCGCGCTCGTCCTCGTCGGCGAAGCGGTCCGACCGCCAGATCGCCGCGGCGTCGGGCACCTGCAGCATGGAGCGCTGCTGCACCGTTGAGGTCCAGCAGGTCTCGGGCCGCAGCTCGAGGGCAGGCCGCGGCTGCTTCCCGTCCCGCCCGCGGCACTGGAGGACGACCACTGGGTACTCCTGGTCCAGGCCGTTCTCGCCGAACGGGCTGGTGGAACGCCCGCCCGTCGGGTGTGCGCCCTCCCAGCTGATCCGCACCCGCTCACGGCCGCGGAGGTTCTGCGTGTGGTCGACGCGGACCGTGAAGTCGCGGGTGTCGACCACCCGCTGCTCGCCGCCCTCGTCGAAGACGCGCTCGATGGTGCGGGTCTGCTGGAAGGCACCCACGTCGTCGCCCTCGGCCTGCACGCCGCCCGTCGTCAGCACGGACGTCCCGACGACGGCGACCGCCACAGCCGCCACGGCCTTGCGCCACCTCACGAGCCCAGGCCCGTCCGGCTGCGGCCCCGTCGGCGCAGGGCCACTGCCACCACGCCCGGCGCCAGGACGATCGCGAGCAGCTCCACCGCGGCGAGGGTGCCGAAGATCGCGTCGTCGCCGGCACGGCCCGCGACCAGCTCGGTCTGCACCGCGACCGACGCGGCCCCCCCGCCGCTGGAGGCCGACCCGACCGGCAGACCGGTCTCGGGGTCGATGCCACCGGCATCGGGAGCCGCACCACCACCACCGCCGCCGTCGGCGGTTGTCCCACTTGCGGCACCACCCCCGGACCCGTTCGTCGCGTCCTCGACGCTGGTGGGCGCCGAACCCGTCCCGGTCGTGCAGGGGCCCTGGCCCTGGGCGTCGCAGGCCGCCGGCATCGGGGCGATCTGCGCGAGCTTGTTCGCCTTGAGGTTGCCCGGAACGAACGTCGGGTTGTTGCACTTCGTGACCGAACGGTTGCTCAGGTCGACCTTCGGGTCGGCCTTCCTGAGCTTGGCGAGCTCGTCGAAGCCGGCCTGCACCAGGTTGAGAGGCAGGGGCGAGTAGCCGTACGTGCCGGCCTTGGACTGGCCCTCGCAGAGGGAGTAGAACATGAAGTCCGCGAGCGACTGCCGCTTCGAGGTCGTCATGCGCTTGTCGTTCGCGCCGGTCGGCAGCAGCAGGTAGCTGTACGACGACAGCGGGTACGCACGCTTGTCCTTCGCGGTGTAGACGCCCCCGAGGTCCTGCGTGAGGTCCTTGCGGATCCGCGCCTTCGTCAGCGCGACCGCGACGTTGTACTGCGTCGGCTCCACGTAGTAGCCGGCCTCGTTCAGCACCTTGACGACGGGAAAGCTCTTGTTGACCGGGTAGGAGTACTCGACGTACCCGATGGTGCCGTTGCCGCCCGCCTTGTCGGCGATCGTGTTCATGACCTGGTCGGACCCGCTCGCCCCCGTCGCCCCGCCCTTGCGGGGGTAGTAGGAGGTCAGGCCCGACCGGCCGAAGAACGGACGCCAGTCGGACGCGTGCTGGGAGTCCAGCCAGGCCGTGAACTGTGCGGTCGTGCCGGAGCCGTCGGAGCGGACCACGGGGCGGATCTTCAAGGAGGGCAGCGTGCGCCCGTTGTTGTCCTTCGTGATCGCCGGGTCGTTCCAGTTGGTGATCTGGTTCGTGAAGATCTTCGCGATCGTGTCGCCGGACAGGCGGAGGTTGCGCACCAGCTTCCCGCCCACCTTCACCTGGTAGGTGAAGGCCGTCCCTCCGGCGACGATCGGGACGTAGGAGAACGGACGGTTCTTCGGCGGCGGGTCGTCACCGCCCTGGGCGCCGCTGCCCTGGTAGGGCACCTCGGTGATGCCGAAGTCCGTCGTGCCCGTGGCGAACGCCTTGCGTCCTGCCGAGGAGCCGCGGCCGGTGTACGTCACCTTGATGCCGTTGGACGACACGTCGGTGATCCACTGCTGGACGATCACCTGCGACCACGTGGAGCCCGACCCCTCGATCTGGGCGTAGGCGGCCTCGGCCGGCTTGGTCGACGCGAGCAGCACCGCGATCGCGAGCAGCACGACCCCGACGCCCGCGCGAGCGGGCCGGGCCAGGAGCGAGTGGTTCACCGGGTTCCCTTCCTCGGCCGCGCCAGGAGGCGTGCGACCACGAACAACGTCAGGACGAGCGCGAGCAGCACGGAGGCGGCGGCGAACGCTCGGGAGATCTCCAGCGGCTCGCCGGAGCGCACCGTGGAGTAGATGTAGAGGGGCAACGAGTTCATGACGCCGCCCACGGGATCGGTCACGAGGAACGTCGCGGAGCCGGACGTCAGCAGCACGGGCGAGGTCTCTCCCACGCCGCGCGCGACACCGAGGATGACGGCCGTGGCGAGCCCGGGACGCGCGGTCGGCAGCACGACATGCCAGACGGTCCGCCACCGCGAGGCGCCGAGGGCGAGGCTCGCCTCCCGGAGGCTCCCGGGCACGACGCGCAGCACGACGTCGGCCGCGCGGGCGATGATCGGCAGCATCATGACGGCCAGGGCGAGCGCCGCGGCCAGGCCCGAGCTCGGCAGTCCGAGGGCCACGATCGCGACCGTGTAGATGAACAGGCCGGCCACGATCGACGGGAGCGCCGTCATGGCCTCCACGACGGTGCGCACCACCCGGGCGAGACGCCCGCCGACCTCGGTCATGTAGATCGCGGTGCCGATGCCCAGGGGGATCGTGATGGCGACGGCGATGCCGACCTGGATGAGGGACCCGACGATCGCGTGCAGGATGCCGCCGCGCGTGAACGGGTCGCGGGGACCGACGCCCTCCATCGTCTCGGTGAAGAAGTTGACGTGGAACAGGGCCTCGCGCCCGCGGAGGAAGATGAACAGGATCGTGCTGGCGAGGGCGACGCCGAGCAGCACGACCGCGGCGTGGACGACGGCGCTCATGACCCGGTCCACCACCTCGGGGCCGGTCCCGACCACCGCCGTCAGCAGCGCCACCAGGGCGATGCCGAGGACGAACGTCGTCAGGGCGAGCGCCACCACCCCGTCCCAGGGAAGCAGCCGGTCGGTCACGAGCCAGGCGAGGGCGGCGGCCGCCATCCACGCCCCGAGCTGCACGAACCGCTGCTCGCCGGTGGTCGAGCGCAGCAGCCGGCGGGGGCCGTCGACGTCGCTCCTGCGCTCGGACGGCTCGGTGCGCACGGACGTGCCGCTCGGAGGCGTGGGGCGGACCGGCCGCTGCGCGTCGGACGGGTCGGTGACCGCAGTACCCGTCCCGAGCGGCGCCGTGACGACGGGGATCGTGGTGGTGGCGGTGAGGTCCGGGTCCAGCGTCGGGGCGCTCATGCGTCGGCTCCTGCCCCGGACCGGCTGCGCGCGACGACCATCGCCGCCAGCGAGTTGATCACGAGCGTGATGACGAACAGGACGAAGCCGGCGGCGAGCAGCGCCGCGAGCTGGGTGTCGGCCGCCTCGCCGAAGCGGCCGGCGATCAGCGCGGAGATGGTGTTGGTGCCGATCTCGAGCGGCTTGACCTTGAGGTCGAAGGACGGGGAGATGATGAGCAGCACCGCGATGGTCTCGCCGAGTGCCCGCCCGAGGCCGAGCATCGTGCCGCCGATGATCCCGCCCCGGCCGAACGGCAGGACGACGGTCCGTACCACGCCCCAGTGGGTCGCGCCCAGCGCGAAGGCCGCCTCGCGCTCGCCCGGCGGCGTCTGCGAGAACACCTGGCGCATCACGGCCGTCGCCATGGGGATGACCATCATCGCGACGGCCAGCCCGGCGAGGAACGCAGACGCGGTGTAGGCGGAGCGGTCCCAGACGGCGGCGTCGGGGTCGGTGTCCACCCGGAAGATCGGGACGAAGCCGAGGTGCTGGTGCAGCCAGTGGGCGACCTCGGCGACGTGGGGCTTGAGCAGGAAGAAGCCCCACAGCCCGTAGACGAGGCTCGGGACGGCGGCCATCAGGTCGACCAGCGAGGTCAGGGGGGCCCGGAGGGCGGGCGGCGCGTACTCGGCGATGTAGAGCGCTGCGAGGATCGACAGCGGGAAGGCGACCGCGATCGCCACCAGCGCCACGGTGAACGTGCCGACGAGGACGGCGCCGATCCCGAGCGTGTCGGACTCCGGCTCCCACTGCGTCTCGGTCAGGAACCCGAGCCCGTAGCGGTCCATCGTCGGCACGGCGGAGAGGGCGAGGAACAGCCCGATGCCGCCGGTGATCACGAGGACCGTGACGGCGATGCCACGACTCGTGAAGACGAACACGCGGTCGGAGCCGCTCAGCTCGGTGACGAGCGGGCGCGGCTCGTCGACGTCGACGAGCGGGGGCTCGTGGCGCAGCACGGTGGACACTCGGCCTGCTCCTGGGTGGGGGGACGGCTGCGTCGACGACGGGCCTCGAGCACTCTGTCAGCGCTGGAGCGGCCGCACGGGACTTGCGATGAACGGCCGGTGAATGCTCGACGAGCAGTCGGCGCGGGGCCCGGTCGCGGCGTGCTGCAGAACCTGCGAGGCGTCGCTAGCGTGGTCTCATGAGCCTCGAACGACCCGTCACACCGGACCCCTACCCGCTGCTGCCGGCCACCGCCTCGTTCACCGTGACGAGCGACGACGTGACCGACGGCGTCCCTCTCAAGGACGACCAGGTCAACGCCCACGGCGACACCTCGCCGCAGCTCTCGTGGAGCGGTGCGCCGGAGGGCACGAAGTCCTACGTCGTCACGTGCTTCGACCCCGACGCCCCGACCGTCTCCGGCTTCTGGCACTGGACGGTCGTCGACCTCCCGGCCGACGTGACGTCGCTCCCGGCCGGCGCCGGTGCGGGTGATGACTCCCTGCCCGGCGGCGCCTTCCACGTGCGCAACGACGGTGGTGGCAAGGCGTTCATGGGCGCGGCTCCGCCGGAGGGCGACCAGCCGCACCGCTACTTCTTCGTCGTCCACGCGGTCGGCGAGGAGACGCTGGGGGTCGACGCCGACGTCTCCCCCGCCGTGGTGGGCTTCAACCTGGCATTCAAGACGCTGGGCCGCGCGATCGTCCACGGCACCTACCAGCACTGAACCGCACAGCGGACGACGAAGGGCCCCGGAGCAGCTGCTCCGGGGCCCTTCGCGAGTCCTGCGACGACGGTCAGGTCGTGGCGGGCGGCTCGTCGCCGTCCGTCGGCGGCGAGCTGTCCGTGGGCAGGTCGACCTCGACGTCGCCCTTGCCCGAGCCGACCCCCGGCTTCTCGGCAGCCTTGGCCGCCTCGAGCGCTGCCTCGACGGCGGCCTGCGTCCCGCTGGAGGAGGCGCCGGTCTCGACGGGCTCGTCGAGGTCGACACGCTTGCGGCTGCCGCCGCCGTCGACAGGGACGGTGCCGAGCGTGCCGCCGAGCGTCCCGAGCGCCTTGGTGAGCTCGGCCGGGATGATCCACGTCGACGCGTTCTCGCCGTTCGCGATCTTCGGCAGCGTCTGCAGGTACTGGTAGCTCAGGAGCTTCTGGTCCGGGTTGCCGTCGTGGATCGCCTGGAAGACGGTCTCGATGGCCCGACCCTCGCCCTGCGCGGTGAGGATCGCGGCCTGCTTCTCACCCTCCGCCGAGAGGATCGCGGCCTGCTTCTCGCCCTCGGCGGTGAGGATGGCGGCCTGCTTCTGGCCCTCGGCGGTGAGGATGGCGCTCTGGCGGTCGCCCTCCGCCGTGAGGATGGCGGCACGCTTGTCGCGCTCCGCGCGCATCTGCTTCTCCATCGCGTCGATGATCGACGGCGGCGGGTCGATGCCCTTGAGCTCCACCCGGTTCACGCGGATGCCCCACTTGCCGGTGGCGCCGTCGAGCTCGCCGCGCAGGCCGGAGTTGATCTGGTCGCGGCTCGTGAGGGCGTGCTCGAGGCTCATGCCACCGATGATGTTGCGCAGCGTCGTCATGGTGAGCTGCTCGATCGCCTGGATGTAGTGGGCGATCTCGTACGTGGCGGCCACCGGGTCGGTCACCTGGAAGTAGATGACGGTGTCGATCGAGACCGTGAGGTTGTCCTCGGTGATCACCGGCTGGGGCGGGAACGAGACGACCTGCTCGCGCAGGTCGATCATGTAGCGCACCTTGTCGATGAACGGCATGACGATGTTGAGGCCGGCCGTGAGCGTCGTGCGGTACTTGCCGAAGCGCTCGACGATGCCGGCGCGGGCCTGCGGAACGATCTTCACCGTCATCGTCACGACGACGACGGCGAGGATCGCCAGCAGGACCAGGAAGATGGTCAGGGCGGTCATGCTCCGGTCTCCTTCGGGGTGATGACGGCGGTGGCGCCGTCGATGCGGGTGACGACGACCTCGAGCCCGGGCGCCAGCTCCTCGCCGGGCTCCAGCTCCTCGTCCGTGCGCGCGGACCAGACCTCGCTCGCGAGGGTGATCCGTCCGCCGAGGGGACCGACCGGCTCGAGCACGACGCCCGTGCGGCCGACGAGCGCGTCGTGCCCGGTGGTCAGGGTGGGACCCGCGTGGAGCCGGGCGACGATCGGCGGGCGCGCGAAGTACAGCAGGCTCACCGTGACCGCCCCGAAGACGAGCAGCGCGGCCCAGAACGGCGCGCCCACGGCACTGGCGACGGCCGCGGCGAGGGCGCCGAGCGCGAACATGAGCAGCACCAGGTCGAGGCTCAGCAGCTCGGCGACGGCCAGCAGGACGGCCACGCCCACCCAGGTGACCCAGGCGTTCTCCGTCATCCACTCGATCATCGGGGCTCTCCTGTCGTCGGGGCCGTGGCCGGGACGCGGTCGGGGCGCGTCACGCTACCAGCCGCATGCGGGTGCGGGTCATCGCAACGCACGCCGTCCGTACTGCGCCCGGCGGGCCGCCCAGCGACCGTCGACGTGGTCCAGCTCGAGCCGCATCCCGAAGGTGCGGCCGAGGTTCTCCGCGGTGAGGACGTCCGCGAGGGGCCCGCTCTCGACGACGCGTCCGTCGCGCAGCAGCAGCACGTGTGTGAAGCCCGGCGGGATCTCCTCGACGTGGTGGGAGACCATGACCAGGACGGGCGAGCCCTCGGTCGAGGAGAGCACGTCGAGGCTCGCGAGGAGGTCCTCGCGGGCACCGAGGTCGAGGCCGGCGCCGGGCTCGTCGAGCAGCAGCAGCTCGGGGTCGGTCATCAGCGCCCTGGCGATGAGGGTGCGCTTGCGCTCGCCCTCGGACAACGTGCCGAACGTGCGGTCGGCGAGCACCGTGATGCCGAGCTCGCCCATGATCTGGTGCGCCCGGCCGAGGTCGTCCTCGTCGTACTCCTCGTTCCAGCGGCCGGTCACCGCGTGCGCCGCGGACACCACGACGTCCTCGACGCGCTCCCGCGGCGGGATGCGGTCGGCGATCGCGGTGGCGCTGTGGCCGATCCGGGTCCGGAGGTCGAACACGTCGGTGGCGCCCAGCCGCTGGCCGAGGACCTCGGCCGTGCCCCTGGTCGGGTGCAGGTGCGCCCCGACGACCTGCAGCAGGGTGCTCTTGCCGGCGCCGTTCGGGCCGAGGACGACCCAGCGCTCGTCCTCGTGGACGGTCCAGGAGACGTCGTCCAGCAGCACCTTGCCGGGCCTGACCACGCTCACCGACTCGAGCTGGAACGCGGTGCTCATGGAGGCTCTCCTGCGGTGGTCGGACCGGCGTGCGCCGAAGCCCGACGAGCGACTTCGGAACTGTGTCCAACCTATCGTGACGTCCCGCACGTCCGGTGGGCGCCCGGACGATAGCCTCGTCCCCGATGACCGCGCACGTGCCGACCGAGCACCTCACCGCCCCGACCGTGCTGGTGACCCTCACGGGACCCGACCGCAGCGGTGTCTCGACGCAGCTCTTCGCCTGCCTCGAGCCCTTCGACGTGGAGGTCGTCGACGTCGAGCAGCTCGTGGTCCGAGGACGCCTCGTGCTCAGCGTCCTGGTCTCGCTCCCCGACGACCCCGAGGCGCTCGAGCAGGCCGTCCGCGAGGTGGCGCCGGGACTCGGCATGGAGGTGGAGGTCGAGCACGGGACGGGCGACAACCGGCCCCGTCGCGTCGGGCGCAGCCAGGTGACGCTGCTCGGCCACCCGCTGCACCCCGCGGCCATGACCGCGTTGACGAGCCGCATCCAGGCGGCCGGCGGCAACATCGACCGCATCCTGCGCCTGGCCCGATACCCGGTCACCGCGCTGCGGCTGGAGGTGTCGGGCGCCGACCCCGACGTGCTGCAGGCCGATCTCGCGGCGGCCGCCTTCGAGCACGGGGTCGACGTCGCCGTCGAGGAGCGCGGCATCCTGCGGCACGCGCAGCGTCTCGTCGTGATGGACGTCGACTCCACGCTCGTCCAGGGCGAGGTCATCGAGATGCTCGCCGAGCACGCCGGCTGCGCCGACGAGGTGGCCGCCGTGACCGAGGCGGCGATGCGCGGGGAGATCGACTTCGAGGAGTCGCTGCGTCGGCGGGTCGCCCGTCTGGAGGGTGTGCCCGCGACCGCCCTCGACGACGTGCACGCAGCGCTCGAGTACACGCCCGGCGCCCGCACCCTCATCCGCAGCCTCAAGCGCCTCGGCTACCGCTTCGCGCTCGTGTCCGGCGGCTTCACGCAGGTCGTCGAGAAGATCGCCGAGGACCTCGGGATCGACTACGTGGCCGCCAACGAGCTGGAGGTCCTCGACGGGCGCCTCACGGGACGTGTCGTCGGCCCCGTCGTCGACCGTGCCGGCAAGGCCGAGGCGCTCCGTCGCTTCGCCGCCGAGGCCCGGATCGGGCTCAAGAACACCGTCGCCGTCGGCGACGGCGCCAACGACCTCGACATGTTGGCCGCCGCCGGCCTCGGGATCGCGTTCAACGCCAAGCCCGTGGTCCGCGACCAGGCGCGGACCTCGGTGAACGTGCCCTACCTGGACTCGATCGTCTACCTGCTCGGCATCACGCGCGAGGAAGTGACGGCCGCCGACGCCGAGGAGGACGACGTCGACTGACGCCGTGCGTGGCCGCGGACCGGCGGACTACTCGTCGTCCTCCAGGCGGAAGCCGAGCTTCATCGTCACCTGGTAGTGGGACACCTGGGTGTCGGTGATCTGGCCACGGATGCCCTCGACCTCGAACCAGTCGAGGTGGCGCAGCGTCTGGCCGGCGCGCTGGATGCCGTTCTCGATGGCCTCGGTGACGCCGTCCGGGGACGTGCCGACGATCTCGGTGACGCGATAGGTGCGGTTGCTCATGAGGCCATCATGCCGTCCCCGGCGGGGTCGGGAGGTCGGGCGTACGCTGGAAGCGTGAAGAACACAGCGTCGCAGTCATCGTCAGCGGGCCCCGCAGACCGTCGCGGCGACCAGGTGTACTCGATCACGTCGGCCAGCACCGGCCACAGCGACGAGCTCGGTGCCCGCGAGCTCCGCTACGCGCTCAGCATGGGGGTGCGCACCGCCTGCTTCGTGGGCGGGGTGGTGGTCTGGAACCACGTCCTGTGGCTCGGCATCCTGCTCTTCGTCGGTGCGGTCTTCCTGCCCTACACCTCGGTCATCCTCGCCAACGCGGGCGTCCGGAAGAAGGGTGAGGGCAACGACCTCATGACGCCGACCCCCTACGGGGAGATCGAGGACGGCTCGCCTCGTGGCTGAGGGTCCCGACGGGCTCGTGTGCTCGGCCAAGGGCTGCACGAGCCCTGCGCTGCACCGGGTCGAGTGGAACAACCCGCGTCTGCACACGCCGGACCGGCGCAAGACGTGGCTGGCGTGCGCAGAGCACGAGCCGACCCTGCGCTCGTTCCTCGCGGCGCGCGACTTCTACCGCGAGACCGTCCCCCTCTGACGAGCGCGGCCTCCCCGCTGCCGGTCGACCCGGCCGCCGATCGACCCGGCCGCCGATCGATTCAGCCGCCGATCGACGACATCGGGCGGGTGGGTTGCAGGAAGGACGGGTCGTCGATGCCGTGCCCGGCCCGCTTGCCCCGCATGGCGCCGACCCAGAGGCGGGCGAGCTCGTCGTCGTCGGCTCCCCGCCGCAGCGCACCGCGCAGGTCGGACTCCTCCGTCGCGAACAGGCACGTCCGCACCTGGCCGTCCGCGGTGAGGCGCACCCGGTTGCAGTCCGCGCAGAACGGCCGGGTGACCGAGCCGATGATGCCGACGGTGTGCGGTCCGTCGTCCACGAGGAACCGCTCGGCGGGTGCGCTCCCCCGTCCGTCCAGCGGGGTGAGGCGCACGTGCTCGGCGAGGCGCTCGAGCACCTCGTCAGCGGTGACCATGCGGCTGCGGTCCCAGCCGTGCTGGGCGTCCAGGGGCATCTGCTCGATGAAGCGCAGCTGGTAGCCCCGGTCCATGCACCACCGCAGGAGAGCGGGTCCGTGGTCCTCGTTGAGGCCGCGCAGCAGCACGGCGTTGACCTTCACCGGCGCGAGCCCCGCGTCGGCGGCGGCCTCCAGGCCGGCCGCGACGTCGTGGAAGCGGTCGCGCAGGGTGATCCGGTGGTAGGTGTCGGGATCGGTCGTGTCGAGGCTGACGTTGACCCGGTCGAGGCCTGCGGCAGCGAGCGCCGGTGCCGTGCGGGCGAGCCCGAGCGCGTTCGTGGTGATGGCGGTGCGCGGCGCCCCGGGCATCGCCTTGGTCGCGGCCACGATGCCGGCGAGACCGCGTCGGAGCAGCGGCTCGCCACCGGTGAAGCGCACGTCGACGACCCCGAGCCGGGTGACGGCGACGCCGATGAGGCGCACGACCTCCTCGTCGGAGAGCACGTCCTCGGTCGGCATCCAGTCCAGACCCTCCGCCGGCATGCAGTACTGGCAGCGCAGGTTGCAGCGGTCGGTCAGGGAGACCCGGAGGTCCGTGGCCACGCGTCCATGTCGATCGCCGAGCTGCATCACCCCATCCTAGGAGCCGGTACCTGGGACCGCCGGAGCGCGTTCGGGACGGACGGATAGGTTCGAGGTGTGCGGTTCCTGCTCAGCCCCCGGTGGATCGGGTTCTTCCTCGCCGTCGTCGCCCTCGCGGTGGTGTGCGTGCTGATGGGTGACTGGCAGTGGCACAAGCGCGAGGTGCGCCACGAGTCCAACGAGCGCGTGGAGCGGCACCTCGCCGCCGACCCGGTACCGCTGGACGACGTCGTGCCGCGCGAGTCCCGGACCACGGCGGAGCAGGAGTGGACCCGGGTGCTCGCGTCCGGACGCTACGACCCGTCCGGACAGGTCACGGTCAAGTTCCGCACGCGCGACGGGCGTCCGGGTGCCGACGTGGTGACGCCGCTTCTGCTCGAGGACGGCACGGCCGTCCTGGTCGACCGTGGCTGGGTGCCGACCGGCAACACCGACGCGGCGCCGGAGGACGTCCCGGCACCCCCGGCCGGCCGGGTCGAGCTCGAGGCATGGCTGCGGCCCGACAGCGGCGCCGGCAGCGACGCGACCGTGCCCACGCAGGGTCAGGTCCGGGCCGTCTCCAGCTCCGGCATCGGACCCTCGCTGCCCTACCCGGTGCGCTCGGGCTACCTCGACCTGCGCTCCCAGACCGGGGGGACGCAGGGCCTCGAGCTCGAGCCGGAGCCCGACCTCGGCGGCGGCCCGCACTTCTTCTACGGGTTGCAGTGGTGGTTCTTCGCCGCGCTGGCCCTCGGCGGGTTCGTCTACTTCGCCCGTGCCGAGTGGCTCGAGCGCCGACGCGTGCCCGCCGAGCGGTCCTGAGGCCCCCTACTTCCAGACCCGCACGTAGTCGACGCTGAGGGTCGCCGGTGCCAGGTCGGCGCCCTCCGGCAGGGCGTTGTCGCCCGAGCCCAGCATCTGCGTGAGGTTGATGGTGAACGGCCGGTCGAAGGGGGCGCTGCCGAGGAGGGGGGCCAGCGGGTTGAGCTGGTGCTCCAGGCACGTCGTGCCGTCGATCGAGACCTTCAGCGTCGTGGGCGTCCACTCCAGGCCGTACACGTGGAAGGCCTGCGGGTCGTACACCCGGCAGTCGTTGTTCGTCCGCGTCGACCAGGGCGAGGCCGACACGTAGTGCAGGGCGGGGATCAGCCGGTCCGGGTAGTTGGCGTAGTACTCGACGATGTCGATCTCGCCGGAGTGCGGCCACTCGCCGTAGTAGCTCGGCTCGGCCGGGGTGAGCCAGAGCGCGGACTGCAGTCCCGGTCCGTCGACCTGGGGCATCGCGGCCCGGATCTCCCACCGTCCGTACGTCTGGGAGAACGCGCCGATCGTCGAGACGGAGCCCGACGTGTACGGCGTCGTGATCGTCTCCCCATCCTTGGTGCAGGTGACGTCGGTCTCCTCCTTGCGCGTCGTGAGACGCAGCGCGCCGTCACGGACCTCGACGTTGTCACCCTCGGGAAGGAAGCAGTCGCCGTAGCTGAAGTGCGACCCCTCGGTGGTCATGCGGTGCCACGTGTCGGTGTCGAGCGTCGTGCTCCGGAACTCGTCGGCGAAGGTGCAGGTCCACGGCGTGCCGTCGGCCTTGAGCACCTCGCGCCCGCACGACGGTCCGGTCGGCGTCGGGGTCGGCGTCGGGGTGGGAGTCGGCGTCGGGGTGGGATCGGGGTCCGGCTCGGTCCCGGGGTCCTGCGTTGGTGTCGGGGTGGGGGTCGGTGTCGGGGTGGGCGTCGGCTCCGGTTGCTGCGCTGCCGCGTCCGCCTGGGCCTGGGCATCGGCCAGTGCGGCCGCCTTGGCGATCTCCCGGGCCTTGGCCGTGGCCTCCTCGAGCGCAGCCCGACGGGCCTTCTCGTACGCGTCGTTCGTCGCCCAGTAGTAGACCTCCCAGTTGGTCGGGTAGGTCGCCGTCCCCGTGCGCGTCGCGGTCGCGGTCGCGGTCCCGTCGCCGTAGCCCTCGAACTCGCCGACCGTGGCCGACTCGGTCACCGTGACCGTCTCGGTCTGCGTCCACTCGGTGGACCAGGTGATCATGACGGGGCCGGCGGCGGCCTTGGCCTTGGCGTCGGCGAGGGCGCGTTCCTTGGCGATCGGGCGGGCCTCGGCGTCGGCCTTCTCCTTGGCCGCGGTGGTCGCCTTCTCCCAGGCGTCCCAGGCGGCGTAGTAGACGGCCTCCCAGGGGGTCTCGCGGGTGGCCGTGCCGGTGGCGGTCGCGCTGGCGGTGGCGGTGGCCTCGCCGGTGCCGGTGTAGCCCTCGTACTCGGCGGTCTCGGTGACCGTGACCGTCTCCTCGGCCGTCCAGTCCGAGCTGTGCGTGTAGGTGACGGGGCCGGCGGCGGCCTTGGCCTTGGCGTCGGCGAGGGCGCGTTCCTTGGC
>CAZREF010000001.1:156056-267203 GCA_964599245.1 uncultured Aeromicrobium sp.
CGGTGCCGGTGTAGCCCTCGTACTCGGCGGTCTCGGTGACCGTGACCGTCTCCTCCGCCGTCCAGTCCGAGCTGTGGGTGTAGGTCTGCACGTCCGCCGCGACGGACGTCGCGACGGAGCTCGACGGGGTCACGACGGCCAGCAGGGCCGTCACGATGCTGGTGGTCACGGCGAGGGCACGCGCACGGCGCATGCCCCGCCCGCGGTTGGCGGCGGTCATCTCTGTCTCCCTCAGGTATGACCGAAGGACCTGTGGCGAGCCACTGCTGGTCTCGTGCCCTCCCAAGCACGGGACCTAAGTCCTACGGGTGAGAGTGACTGTAGGACCTGGGGAGGGTCACGCGCCACCGGAACGTGAGAATTCGCTCACGAATCGAGCGAGCGAGGCGTCACGCCAGCGACACGAGCTCGGCGTAGTCGTCGTTCCAGAGGTCCTCGTCGCCGTCGGGCAGCAGCAGCACCCGGTCGGGGTCGAGGGCACGCACCGCGCCCTCGTCGTGCGAGACGAGCACGATCGCACCCTCGTATCGACGGATCGCGTCCAGCACCTCCTCGCGGGAGGCGGGGTCGAGGTTGTTCGTCGGCTCGTCGAGCAGCAGGACGTTCGCACTCGAGACGATCAGGCCGGCGAGCGCCAGACGCGTCCGCTCCCCGCCGGAGAGGACCTTGGCCGGCTTGGCCGTGTCGTCGCCGGAGAACAGGAACGCCCCGAGCACGCTGCGGGCCTGGGTCTCGGTCAGCTCGGGGGCTGCGCGCTGCATGTTGTCGAGCACCGAGCGGTCCATGTCGAGCGTCTCGTGCTCTTGGGCGAAGTAGCCGATCTTGAGCCCGTGACCGGGCAGGATGCGCCCGGTGTCGGACTCCAGCGTGCCCGCGAGCATGCGCAGCAGCGTGGTCTTGCCGGCGCCGTTGAGGCCGAGCACGACGACCCGGCTGCCCTTGTCGATCGCGAGGTCGACGCCGGAGAAGATCTCCAGCGCGCCGTAGGACTTCGACAGTCCCTCGGCCATCAGCGGCGTCTTCCCGCAGGGCGCGGGCTTCGGGAAGTCGATCCTCGCGACCTTCTCGACCTGACGGACGTCGTCGAGCCCGGCCATCATCTGCTCGGCGCGCCGGAGCATCTGCTGCGCCGCGGTGGCCTTGGTCGCCTTCGCGCGCATCTTGTTGCCCTGCGCGACGAGCCGCTCCGCCGTCTTCGTGGTGATCTCGCGCTCGCGCTTGCGGCGCGCCTCGTCGGCCTCGCGCTGGCGCAGGTAGTGCTTCCAGCCCGTGTTGTAGATGTCGATGGTGGCGCGGTTCGCGTCGAGGTAGAAGACCTTGTTCACGGTCTCCTCGACCAGCTCGACGTCGTGGCTGATGACGACGAGGCCCCCGGAGAAGGTCTTCAGGAACCCGCGGAGCCAGGTGATCGAGTCGGCGTCGAGGTGGTTGGTCGGCTCGTCCAGGAGCATCGTGTCGGCGTCGCTGAAGAGGATGCGAGCGAGCTCGATGCGGCGACGCTGACCGCCCGACAGGGTCTGCAGCTGCTGGTCGAGCACCCGGTCTGGAAGGCCGAGGGCGTGCGAGATCGTGGCGGCCTCGGACTCGGCCGCGTAGCCGCCCCCGGCGGAGAACACGTCCTGTGCCCGCCCGTACGCCCTCATCGCGCGCTCGGCCAGCTCGGCGTCGGCCGAACCCATGTCGAGCTCGGCCTTGCGCATCGTGGCGAGTGCCTCGTCCAACCCACGGGCGCCGAGGATGCGGTCGCGCGCGGTGATCGACAGGTCGCCCGACTTCGGGTCCTGCGGGAGGTACCCGATCTTCCCGGTCGCCGTGATCGACCCCTCGGCGGGCTGTCCGTCGCCGGAGAGCATCCGGGTCAGTGTGGTCTTGCCGGCGCCGTTGCGGCCGACGAGGCCGATCTTGTCGCCCTTGTCGACGCGGAAGGAGACGTTCTGCATGAGGACGCGCGCACCGAAGCGCAGCGTCACGTCGTTGACCGTGATCATGGGGACCTTCGAGGTTCAGGGGGTGTGCAGGACTGCCGGACGTGGTCCGGTCGTCATTCCCGCTGGTGGAAGGTCACGCTTCCACGGTACCGGCCCGGAGCCGCACACGGTCACCGCGCGTGGGAGACACGCCTCACGCCCGTCCTCGGACGTGACCCGGCCCTGACCCCCGCCTGCGAGCGCGAGACCGGCGGAATCAGCCGCGGTCCCGGGTGGTTGACCCCCGGGTGAGTGCACAGACCGTCGAGACAGCGCGGCCCGTCCGGACCCACCCCGGGTTCTGGTTCGGCGTCGTGGCCACCATGCTCATGCTCGTCGGGGCCTCGGCCCCCTCCCCGTTCTACCCGGTGCTCCAGGAGGAGCTCGGCTTCTCCTCCGCCGTGATGACGGTGATCTTCGCGATCTACGCGGTCTTCCTGCTGGGTGCGCTGCTGGTGTCCGGATCGTTGTCGGACCACGTGGGCCGCCGCCCGGTCGTCTCCGCCGGGTTCGTGGTCCTCGCGGCCAGCATGGTCGCCTTCTGGCACGCCGACTCCGTGGCCATGCTGCTCACGGCACGGGCCGTGCAGGGCGCCGCCACCGGCATCATCATGTCCGGGCTGGCCGCGCTCGTGGTCGACCTCGAGCCGAGGCACCAGCCCGGCGCCGCATCCACGTTCAACGCCGTCTTCCCCCTCGTCGGCCTCGCCCTCGGCGCGCTCGCGTCGGGACTCGTCATCGAGGTCGTGGCGACCCCCCTGCCGTGGGTGTTCGGCGTCCTGGCCGTGGTCTTCGTCGCCATCGCCGGGCTCGTGTGGCTGGTGCCCGAGACCATCACCCGCCGTGCAGGTGCCGTCCGGTCCCTCGTGCCATCGGTCGGCGTGCCGTCTCCCGCGCGAGCGGCGTTCTGGCGTGGCGCCCCCGCCGTGCTCGCCGGGTGGGCCACCGGGGGCCTGTACCTGTCGCTCGGTGCCCCGCTCGTCGGGCGTGAGCTCGGTGCCGCCAACCACGTCCTGCAGGGTCTGGTCGTGACGGTGCTGACGGGTGCGGGCGCGCTCACGGTGTTCGTCATGCGCCACCGCTCGGCACGCACGGTCATGCTGTTCGGCAGCGCCGTGCTGGGGGTCGGCACGCTGCTGACGCTCCTCGCGCTGTCCGCCCACGGACTCGTGGCGTTCCTCGTCGCTGCCGCGGTCACGGGCACGGGCTTCGGGACGGTGTTCTACGGCTTCATCCGGTCCGTCACCCCGACCGTCGGCGCACACCAGCGTGGAGAGCTCTTCGGTGCCGTGTTCACCCTCTCCTACCTCGCCTTCGGCCTGCCGGCGGTCGCGGCCGGGCTCGCATCGCCGGCGCTCGGGCTCGTCACGACGACCTGGATCTACGGCGTGGCGGTCGCGGCGCTGTCGATGTCGTCGTACGTCCTGCGCCGCTGGACGACCGCGGACTGAGGGCGCACGGGACGACGTCGCCGCGGCTCGGTTCTCAGCCGACGTTGAAGCCGAGGGCGCGGAGCATCTCGCGGCCGTCGTCGGTGATCTTGTCCGGGCCCCACGGGGGCATCCAGACCCAGTCGATCCGGAAGTCGTTGACGATGCCGTCGAGCGCGGCCCGCGTCTGGTCCTCGATGACGTCGGTGAGCGGGCAGGCGGCGGACGTGAGGGTCATCGAGAGCACGGTGTTGCTGTGCTCGTCGACGTCGACGCCGTAGACGAGGCCGAGGTCGACGACGTTGATGCCGAGCTCGGGGTCGACGACGTCCTTCATGGCCTCCCAGACGTCCTCGTCCTTCGTCGCGGTCGACACCGCCGACTCCTGCGGGGCGGCGAGGTCGACCTCGGGGAGGTCGGAGTGGTCGGGCGTGCCGGTGGTGTCGCTCATGCGTCCTCCTGAGGGGTGAGAGCCTGGCTGGTGGCGTCCTTGAACGCCATCCACGAGAGCAGCGCGCACTTCACGCGCGCGGGGAACTGGGCGACACCGGCGAAGGCGATGCCGTCCTCGAGGACGTCCTCGTCGGGCTCCACCTCGCCCTTGCCCTGCATGAGGGCCTGGAAGGCGTCCAGGGTCGCGAAGGCGTCGTCGACGGGCTTGCCGACGACCAGGTCGTTCAGCACCGACGCGGACGCCTGGCTGATGGAGCAGCCGACGGCGTCGTACGACACGTCGGAGACCGTCCCGCCGTCCAGGTGGACCCGCAGGGTCACCTCGTCGCCGCACGTCGGGTTGACGTGGTGGACCTCGGCCTCGAACGGGTCACGCAGGCCGGAGCCGTGCTTCTGCTTGTAGTGGTCGAGGATGATCTCCTGGTACAGCGCGTCGACCTGCGATGCGTCGGACATGGTCACCGTCCTCCGAAGTACTGCTGCGTGTGCAGGAGCGCGTCGACGAGGGCGTCGATCTCCGCCTCGGTCGTGTACAGGTAGAACGACGCGCGGGTGGTGGACTGCACGCCGAAGCGCTGGTGCGCGGGCTTGGCGCAGTGGTGCCCGGCGCGGACGGCGACGCCGCGGGAGTCGAGCAGCTGCGCGACGTCGTGCGGGTGCACGTCGTCGAGGGTGAAGCTGATCGCTCCCCCGCGCTGGACCGGCTCGGTCGGGCCGACGACCCGGAGTCCCTCGACCTCCTGCATGCGCTCGAGCGCGTACGCCGTGACGGCCTGCTCGTGCGCGGCGACGTTCTCCATGCCGAGGCCCGAGAGGTAGTCGACGGCGGCACCGAGACCGACCGCCTGCGCGATCGGCGGGGTGCCGGCCTCGAACCGGTGCGGGGGCGCCGCGAAGGTGGACCGCTCCATCGTCACCGTCTCGATCATCTCCCCGCCACCGAGGAACGGCGGGAGCGACGCGAGCAGGTCGTACCGGCCCCAGAGGACGCCGATTCCGGTCGGGCCGACCATCTTGTGGCCGGTGAAGGCGACGAAGTCGGCCCCGAGGCTGCCGACGTCGACGGGGATCTGCGGCACGGCCTGCGAGCCGTCGACCACCACGAGGGCCCCGACCTCGTGGGCCCGGGCGATGACCCGCTCGAGGGGGTTGATGGTGCCGAGCATGTTGGAGACCCACGTCAGCGACACGACCTTCGTGCGCTCGGTGACGAGCGTCTCGAGGTCGTCGAGGTCGAGACGACCCTCGTCGGTCACGCCGAACCAGCGCAGCGTCGCGCCGGTGCGCTCGGCGAGCAGCTGCCACGGGACGATGTTGGAGTGGTGCTCCATCTCGGAGATCACGAGCTCGTCGCCCGCACCGATGCCATGGGGGTGGGCCGTCCCGGCGTCCCCGAGCACGCGTGCCACCAGGTTGAGGGCCTCGGAGGCGTTCTTCGTGAAGACGACCTCCTCGCGCCGGCCCGCGCCGATGAAGTCGGCGACCTTGGTGCGTCCGAGCTCGAACGCCTCGCTCGCCTCGGCACCGAGCTGGTGCATCGCACGGGCCACGTTCGCGTTGTGGAGCAGGTAGTGCTGCTCGATCGCCTCGACGACCTGGCGCGGCTTGTGCGACGTGTTGGCACTGTCGAGGTACACCAGCGGGTGCCCGCCCGCCAGCGTGCGCTCGAGGATGGGGAAGTCCTTGCGGACCGCCTCGACGTCGTAGTGGGTCATGGTCAGACCGCAGCCCTCACGTACTTGTCGTAGCCCTCCGCCTCGAGCTGGTCGGCCAGCTCGCGACCGCCGGACTCGGCGAGGCGGCCGGCAACGAAGACGTGCACGAAGTCGGGCTGGATGTACTGCAGGATGCGCGTGTAGTGCGTG
Source organism: uncultured Aeromicrobium sp. (assembly GCA_964599245.1). GTDB lineage: Bacteria > Actinomycetota > Actinomycetes > Propionibacteriales > Nocardioidaceae > Aeromicrobium. The sequence goes on from CAZREF010000001.1 coordinate 161,772, forward strand.
ATCAGCAGCAGGCCGCGGTCGCCCTGGGAGGTGTAGCGGTTGACGCCCTCGGAGACGACGCGCAGGGCGTCGATGTCGAGGCCGGAGTCCGTCTCGTCGAGCACGGCGAACTTGGGGTTGAGGAGCTCCAGCTGGGCGATCTCGTGACGCTTCTTCTCACCGCCGGAGAAGCCCTCGTTGACGCTGCGCTGCGCGAACGACGGGTCGAGGGTCACACGCTCCAGCGCCGCGTTGACGTCCTTCACCCACGTGCGCAGCTTCGGGGCCTCGCCGTCGATCGCGGTCTTCGCGGTGCGCAGGAAGTTGGCGACCGAGACGCCGGGGACCTCGACCGGGTACTGCATGGCGAGGAAGAGGCCCGCGCGGGCGCGCTCGTCGACGCTCAGCTCGAGGATGTCCTCGCCGTCGAGGAGCACCTGGCCGTCGGTGACGGTGTACTTCGGGTGGCCGGCGATCGAGTACGCCAGCGTCGACTTGCCCGAGCCGTTCGGGCCCATGATGGCGTGCACCTCGCCGCTGTTCACGGTGAGGTCGACGCCGCGGAGGATCTCCTTGTCGCCCTCCTCCGTGGCCACGCTGACGTGCAAGTTCTTGATCTCGAGGGTGGTCATGCGGTTCAGCTCCTGGTGGGGGCGGACACGTCGACGAGGACGCGTCCGTCGGTGATGGTCGTCGGGTAGGTGGGCACGGCCTCCGTGGCCGGCAGGTTGAGCGGCTTGCCGGTGCGGGCGTCGAAGCGCGAGCCGTGCAGCCAGCACTCGATCTCGCAGCCCTCGACCTCGCCCTCCGACAGCGGGATGGCGGCGTGCGAGCACTCGTCGCGCACGGCGAAGACCTCGTCGCCCTGGCGCACCAGCGCGACGTCGACGCCGTCGATGGTCACGGCCGTCGCGGTGCCCTCGACGAGCACGTCGAGGGGTGCCGCGAACCGGGGTCCGGACTCGGCCATCGCTCAGCCGACCTTGCTGAGGTCGGCACCGGCGAGCTCGGCCTCGATGGCCTCGACGAGCCGCTCCTGCAGCTCGGGCACGCCGATGCGGCGGATGACGTCGTTGAAGAACCCGTGCACGACGAGGCGGCGCGCCTCGGCCTCCTCGATCCCACGGCTCTGCAGGTAGAAGAGGTGGTTGTCGTCGAAGCGGCCGGTGGTGCTGGCGTGGCCCGCACCGGCGATGTCGCCGGTCTCGATCTCCAGGTTCGGCACGGAGTCGGCCTTCGCGCCGTCGGTGAGCACCAGGTTGTCGTTCTGCTCGAACGTCTCGATGCCCTCGGCGACCTTGCGGATCAGCACGTTGCCGATCCAGACCGTGTGGGCGTCCTGGCCCTGCAACGCGCCCTTGTACTCGACGTTGCTGCGGGTGCGCGGGGCGGTGTGGTCGACGAACTGGCGGTGCTCGATGTGCTGGCCGGCGTCGGCGAAGTAGACGCCGAGCAGGTCGGCGCTGCCGCCCGGGCCGGCGTAGTCGACGTTGACGCTGGTGCGCACGAGATCGCCGCCCAGGCTGATCTCGAACGCGCGGACGGCGGCGTCGCGACCGACGCGCACGTTGTACTGGCCGGCGTGCACCGCGTCGTCGTCCCAGTCGTTGACCGTGACGAGGTCGAGCGAGGCGCCGTCGCCGACGACGACCTGCGTGAACGCGTCGTAGGTGGCGCTGCCGACGTGGTCGACCACGACCGTCGCCTTGGCGTGCGCGCCGACCCGGACCACCACGTGGCCCCAGACCGTCGCCTCGACGGACTCGCCGCGCAGCCGGAGCCGCACGGGCTGGTCGAGCTCGAGGTTCGCCGGGACGTCGAGCAGCACCGCTCCCCCGGCGTGGGCCGCCGCGAGCGCCCCGAGCCGGTCGAAGGGTGCGCTCACCGCGAGGGCCTGCGCCTCCTCGGTGCCGATGCGGGTGAGGGTCACGCCGTCGGGGAGCTCCTGCTCCCAGACGAGCGACGCGTCGGACGCGGCGCCGTCGAGCAGGCCACGCAGCCGCTTCAGCGGTGTGAAGCGCCAGATCTCCTCCAGGCCAGTGGGGACCGGGTGCGCCTCGACGTCGTAGGACGGCTCGGGGTGCAGGTGGGACTCGACGTGGTCGAGCTCGAGGGCCTCGTTGATCGTGGCGGTCATCCGACTGCGCCCTCCATCTGCAGCTCGATCAGGCGGTTCAGCTCGAGCGCGTACTCCATCGGGAGCTCGCGCGCGATGGGCTCGACGAAGCCGCGGACGATCATCGCCATGGCCTCGTCCTCCTCCATGCCGCGCTGCATGAAGTAGAAGAGCTGGTCGTCGCTGACCTTTGACACGGTGGCCTCGTGGCCGAGCGTCACGTCGTCCTCGCGGACGTCGACGTAGGGGTAGGTGTCGGAGCGGCTGACCTGGTCGACCAGCAGGGCGTCGCACTTGACGGTGCTGGCCGAGCCGTGCGCGCCCTCCATGACCTGCAGCAGGCCGCGGTAGGAGGTGCGTCCGCCGCCGCGGGCCACCGACTTGCTCAGGATCGAGCTCGAGGTGTGCGGTGCCGCGTGGACCATCTTGGCGCCGGCGTCCTGGTGCTGGCCCTCGCCGGCGAAGGCGATGGACAGGGTCTCGCCGCGGGCGTGCTCGCCCATCAGGTAGACGGCCGGGTACTTCATGGTGACCTTGGAGCCGATGTTGCCGTCGACCCACTCCATGGTGGCGCCGGCCTCGCACGTGGCGCGCTTGGTGACGAGGTTGTACACGTTGTTCGACCAGTTCTGGATGGTCGTGTAGCGCACGCGGGCGTTCTTCTTGACGATGATCTCGACGACCGCGGAGTGCAGGGAGTCGCTCGAGTAGATCGGCGCGGTGCAGCCCTCGACGTAGTGGACGTAGGAGTCCTCGTCCGCGATGATCAGCGTCCGCTCGAACTGGCCCATGTTTTCGGTGTTGATGCGGAAGTACGCCTGCAGCGGGATGTCGACGTGGACACCCTTGGGCACGTAGATGAACGAGCCGCCCGACCACACCGCCGTGTTGAGCGCGGAGAACTTGTTGTCACCCACGGGGATGACCGTGCCGAAGTACTCCTCGAAGATCTCCGGGTGCTCCTTGAGCGCCGTGTCGGTGTCGAGGAACAGGACGCCCTTCTCCTCGAGGTCCTCGCGGATCGAGTGGTAGACCACCTCGGACTCGTACTGCGCGGCGACACCCGCCACGAGGCGCTGCTTCTCGGCCTCGGGGATGCCGAGACGGTCGTAGGTGTTCTTGATGTCCTCGGGCAGGTCCTCCCACGTGGCGGCCTGCTTCTCCGAGGACCGCACGAAGTACTTGATGTTGTCGAAGTCGATCTCCTCGAGCCCCGCGCCCCAGGTGGGCAGGGGCTTGCGGTCGAAGAGGCGCAGCCCCTTCAGGCGCAGGTCGAGCATCCACTGCGGCTCGCTCTTCTTCGCGGAGATGTCGCGCACGATCTCCTCGTTGAGTCCGCGCTGCGCGTCGGCGCCCGCGTCGTTCGCGTCGGACCAGCCGAACTCGTAGCGGCCGACGTCCTTGAGCCCGGGGTTGAGCTCTTCGATCGAGTTGGTCGTCATGACGACACCCTCTCCGTGGGTACTGGGGACTGGGGGAACTGGGGACTGGGCAGGTGGGTGGTGCACACGCCGTCGCCGTGGGCGATGGTCGCGAGCCGCTGCACGTGCGAGCCGAGGAGGTCGGCGAACATCGCCGTCTCGGCCTCGCACAGCTGCGGGAACTCGGCGGCCACGTGGGCCACCGGGCAGTGGTGCTGGCAGATCTGCGCGCCGGCCGGTGTCGTGCCGGCCGAGGCGGCGAAGCCGTCGGCGCTCAGCGCCTCGGCCAGGACGCGGGGCCGGTCGGCGACCGGTGCGGCCTGGACCAACGGGCGGTACCTCTCGGTGAGCGAGCGCAGGCGACGGGCGGCGAACTCCGCCACGGCCCCGTCCCCGGCCGCCTCGGCGAGGAACCTCAGCGCGTCGGCCGCGAGGTCGTCGTAGGAGTGCGCGAAGGTGTCACGGCCGGCCTCGGTGATGACGAAGACCTTCGCGGGACGGCCACGACCACGTCGCGTCGAGCTGCGGGGCTGCCGCTGCTCGACCACCCCGTCGGTCAGGAGCTGGTCGAGGTGGCGCCGCACGGCGGCCGGCGTGAGACCGAGACGCCGTGCGAGGTCGGCCGCCGTGGACGGGCCGTGCTCCAGGATCGACGTGGCGACGCGCTCGCGCGTGGGCGCGTCGTCGACGACGACCGTCGACTCGCTCTCCTCCACGCGCATGTTTTTCACAACACCAGTGTGCCCATATTGATTCCGGTCGTTCAAAGAAGGCTCCCCTCACTTGTGCACGCGCACGAAGGGGGCGTCCTAGGCTGCCGTCATGGCAGCGAAGTCAGCGGCGGTCGTCGTGGACGCAGGCGGGCGCGAGGTGCGTGTCTCCAGCGCCGACCGGGTGATCTACCCGGCGTCCGAGCACGGTCCGGAGGTCACGAAGCTCGACGTGGTCGAGTACTACGTCGCCGTGGCGGACGGCGTCGTCCGCGCGCTGCGTGAGCGGCCGACGGCGCTCGAGCGCTGGCCCAAGGGCGTGCTGCCCGGCATGACCCTGACCGCTCGCGAGGCCACCCACGGTCGGGGACCGCAGGGTGACGCGTTCTACCAGAAGCGGCTCATGCGCGGCATGCCCGACTGGGCCCGGTCGGTCCGCGTGCACTTCCCGAGCGGACGCACCGCCGACGAGCTCTGCCCCGACCACGTCGGTGTCGTCGCGTGGGCGGCCCAGATGGGCACCATCACGTTCCACCCCTGGCCCGTGCGCCGCGACGACGTCGACCGCCCGGACGAGCTGCGCATCGACCTCGACCCGCACGGTGCCACCGGTTTCGGGGACGCCGTGCGCGAGGCGGAGCAGGTCCGGCTCCTGCTCGACGACCTCGGACTCCGGGGCTATCCCAAGACGAGCGGCAAGAACGGCGTGCACGTCTACCTGCGGATCGAGCCGCGCTGGACCTTCACCGACGTCCGGCACGCCGCGATCGCCCTCGGCCGCGAGCTCGAGCGCCGCAGCGAGCGGGTGACGACCGCCTGGTGGAAGGAGGAGCGGGGCGACCGGATCTTCGTCGACGTGAACCAGAACGCGCGCGACAGGACGATCGCCTCGGCGTACAGCCTGCGGCCCAAGCAGGGCGCCCCGGCGTCGTTCCCCCTCACCTGGGAGCGTCTCGCCGACGTCGACGACCCGATGGCCTTCACGCTGCGCACGATCCCCGCCCTGCTCGAGGAGCAGGGCGGGGACGCGTGGGCCGACATCGACGACCACCCCCAGTCGTTGGAGCCGCTGCTCGACCTGTGGCGAGCCGACGTCGAGCGCGGCTTGGGCGACCTGCCGTACCCGCCGGAGTACCCGAAGATGCCGGGCGAGCCGAAGCGCGTGCAGCCGAGCAAGGACACGCGGAACAAGCAGGGGTGAGTGAGAGCTGCATCGTTGGGCTCACCGTTCGCCTGGCGCTGCGCTGCCTCGGGCCTCGCGCGCGGCGGCCTCCGAAAGAGCCTCGACGGCGCAGGAGCGTACCGCCCGATCGGTCCTGCCGAGATCGGTCGATCTGCAACGACAGAAGCTGTGCTGCGGTTGCTCCTCCACCGATGGGTGACCCTGCGGTGCATGTGCCACCGAAAGAGGGCTCAGAAGGTGGAATTCGCACCGTCGGCGGGGGCGCGGTGGACGATTCATCGCCGAACCGTGGTCGGCGTGCTCGGTCGCCCCGATGACGCTGCTCCGTCGAGGCCCTCTCGGAGGCCGCCGCCAACACCGGCCGGAGCCACGCGGCCGCAGAGACGCGAGCGGGACGGGACACGATCCCTACCGGTCCGGCCGCTCCCCCGCGTGGCACTGCGCCACCAGCGTCTCGATGCGACGCTGCCGTGTGTCGTCGCGCTTGGCGGTGGCCACCTGGGTGAGGGCGTGGAGGCGGGCGCTGGGAGGGAGCGCGTCCCAGAAGGCCCTCGCGGCGGGATCGGCGTCGAGGCCCGCGCGCAGGGCCTCCGGCTCGACCCCCTGCTCCGGCTCCACGAGCACGCTCCACGACCCGTCAGTCCTGGCGGCGTCGACGAGCGCCTGGCCCGCCGGCTGCATCCGCCCCTCGGCGAGCAGCCGCGCCACCCGCGCCCGGTTCGAGGCCGCCCACGGGCTGCCGGGGCGCCGCGGGGACATCCAGATGGCCGATCCCGTCGCCGCTCCCCCGGCGCGCACCTGGCCGTCGATCCAGCCCCAGCACAGCGCCTCGCAGACGGCGTTCTCGTAGGAGAGCGCGTCGTCGCCCGTGGCGCTGCGGTCGGGCACCTCGAGCCACACGCCGCGCACATCGGCATGGTGCTCACGCAGCCACGCACGCCACGCGCGCACCGACCCGGGCGCGATCTGCTCCGCGTCGTCCATGACACCCACGTCGCACACGCTAGCCACAGCCGAGGACAAGGCGTGCCGGCGACGACGGCACGTACGCTGACGGCGTGGACCTGACGAGCCGGGCGGCACTGCCGCATGACGACGACGTGCTGCGGGTCGGCGACCTCAAGGCGCTGCGCCACGACTTCACCCGCTTCATGCTGCGGCACCGGTTCGGGATGGAGGAGGTCGTCACGAAGCTGACGATCCTGCGCGACGAGTTCGCGCTCATGCACGACACCAACCCCATCGAGCACATCGCCTCGCGGCTGAAGACGCCCGACAGCCTCGCCGAGAAGATGCGGCGCAAGGGCACCCGCCCCACCTACGCGTCGATCCGCGAGACGATCACCGACATCGCCGGCGTCCGCGTCACCTGCAGCTTCGTCTCCGACGTCTACCGCGTGCACGACCTCCTGACGGCCCAGGACGACCTCACCGTGCTCGACGTGCGCGACTACATCGCCGCGCCGAAGGAGAACGGGTACCGCAGCCTCCACACGCTGCTGGAGGTGCCGGTGTACCTGTCCGACGGTCCGACGCCGGTCACCGTCGAGGTGCAGCTGCGCACCATCGCCATGGACTTCTGGGCCAGCCTGGAGCACAAGATCCACTACAAGTACCGCGGCGTCGTCCCCGACGACCTCGCGGAACGGCTGTGCGACGCGGCCGACTCCGCCCACGCGCTCGACGAGCGGATGGAGTCGCTGCACGACGAGGTGCGCCACCTGGGCGAGGACGGCGTCGAGACCCTCCCGAGCCAGGTCCGCGACGACCTGCTCACGGGCGACGAGCTGGTGCCGTCCGAGGCGCTGCTGGAGCAGCTGCGCCGGCTCGGCGAGGCCTGAGCCGGTCAGGCCAGCACGTCGTCGAGGTCGTAGGCCACGACCTCCTCGAGCTGCGCGTAGGTGCACGAGCGCGGCTCGCGGTCAGGACGCCAGCGCTTGAGCTGGGCCGTGTGCCGGAAGCGGCCGTCCTCGCCGCGGCCCTCCATGTGCTCGTAGCCGACCTCGACGACCCGCTCGGGACGCAGCGGGACGAAGGAGAGGTCCTTGGTGCCCGTCCAGCGGCTCTGGCCACCCGGCAGGCGCCCCTCGGCGTGCGCCGCCTCGGTCTGCCAGGCGCCCCACGGGTGCTCGTCGAGGTCGGCGCGGAGCGGGTCGAGCTCCGCGACCAGCTCCGCACGTCGGGCGGCCGAGAAGGACGCGCAGACACCGACGTGCTGGAGACGTCCGTCGTCGGTGTAGAGGCCGAGCAGCATCGACCCGAGCAGGGGCTGCTCGGGCGTCGACGTCTTGTGCAGCCGGTAGCCGGCGACGACCACGTCGGCCGTGCGGGCGTGCTTGACCTTGAGCATCGTGCGCCCGTTGGGCGTGTAGGGGGCGTCGAGGCGCTTCGCCACGACGCCGTCGAGACCGGCTCCCTCGAACTGCTCGAACCAGCGCTCGGCCTCGGACGTGTCGCGGGTGGTGCGGGTCAGGTGCACCGGGGCCCGGACGTCCGCCAGCGCCTGCTCCAGCGCCGCGCGGCGCTCGCCGAGGGGCGCGTCGACGTAGGACGTGTCGCCGAGGGCGAGCAGGTCGAACACCACGAGGCTCGCGGGGGTCTCCCGCGCGAGCATCTCGACGCGCGAGGCAGCCGGGTGGATTCGCTGGGAGAGGGTGTCGAAGTCGAGCCGGTCGCCGACCGCGGTGACGATCTCGCCGTCGACCACGCAGCGCTCGGGAAGCTGCTCGAGGACGGCCGCCACGACGTCGGGGAAGTAGCGGGTGAGCGGCTTGGTGGACCGGCTCGCGATCTCCACCTCGTCGCCGTCGCGGAAGACGATGGCGCGGAAGCCGTCCCACTTCGGCTCGAACAGGTAGCCGCCCTCCACCGAGTCGGCGGCGGGCACCCCCTTGACCGACTTCGCGAGCATCGGCTGCAGCGGCGGCATCACGGGCAGGTCCATGACCGCCACCCTAGGGCGCTCCCTAGACTGTGGGGGTGAACCAGCCCGCCGTCGACGTCAGCGACCTGGTGGTCCGCTACGGCGACGTCACCGCGGTCGACGGCCTGTCCTTGACGGTCGCCACGGGAACCGTCACCTCCGTGCTCGGGCCGAACGGTGCCGGCAAGACCAGCACCGTCGAGACCTGCGAGGGCTTCCGCCGGCCGACCTCCGGACGGGTGCGCGTGCTCGGCCTCGACCCGGTCGCCGACGCCACGCGGCTGCGGCCGCGTGTGGGCGTCATGCTCCAGTCCGGCGGCGCGTGGTCCGGGGTGCGCGCGGTGGAGATGCTGCGGCACGTGGCCTCCCTCCACGCCCACCCGCTCGACGTGGACGCGCTGGTCGAGCGGCTCGGTCTCGGTTCGTGCGGGCGCACCCCGTACCGCCGCCTCTCCGGCGGCCAGCAGCAACGCCTCGGTCTGGCGATGGCGGTCGTGGGTCGGCCCGAGCTGGTGTTCCTCGACGAGCCGACCGCGGGCCTCGACCCGCAGGCCCGACACGCCACCTGGGACCTGGTGGAGGAGCTGCGCGACAGCGGGGTCACCGTCGTGCTCACCACCCACTTCATGGACGAGGCCGAGGCCCTGAGCGACGTCGTGCACATCGTCGACGCGGGCCGCGTCGTCGCGAGCGGCTCCCCCGCCGACCTCGTCCGGTCCGGCGCCGAGGGGACGGTCCGCTTCACCGCGCGACCCGGCCTGGACGTCGACGCCCTGATGGCCGCACTCCCCGCCGACACGAAGGTCCGCGAGCACCAGCCGGGGCACTACGTCGTCGCCGGGTCGGTCGACCCGTCGCTGCTCGCCACCCTGACGGCCTGGTTCGCCGGGCAGGGCGTGCTGGCGGAGTCGGTGCTCGTGGAGAAGCAGACGCTCGAGGACCGGTTCCTCGACCTGACCGGGCGTGCGCTGCGATGAGCCTCGACCTCTCACCCCGTCCCGGCGCGGCCCCCACCGGCTCCCTCGTCGCGGCCCAGGCCCGCATGGAGCTCCGGCTGCTCGCACGCAACGGCGAGCAGCTCCTCATCACCCTCGTCATCCCCCTGCTGCTCCTGGTGGCCGGGACGCGGTCGGGGCAGGTCGTCGACCTCGGCCCCGGGCGTCCCATCGACGTCGTCACACCGGGCGTGCTGGGGCTCGCGGTGCTCTCGACGTCGTTCACGTCCGTCGCGATCGCCACCGGGTTCGAGCGCCGCTACGGCGTGCTGAAGCGGCTCGGTGCGTCGCCCCTGCCGCGCTGGGGCCTGCTCGTCGGGAAGACGGCCGCCGTGGTCGTGGTGGAGCTGGTCCAGCTCGTCGTCCTGGCCGGCGTCGCCCTCGCCCTCGGCTGGTCGCCGACGGGTGGGGCCGGCTCCTGGGCCTGGCTGGTGGTCCTCGCGGTCCTCGGCACCGCAGCGTTCGGCTCGCTCGGCCTGCTCATCGCCGGCACCCTCCGCGCCGAGGCCACCCTCGCCGTCGCGAACCTCGTCTACGTGCTGCTGCTCGTCGGCGGCGGACTCATCGTGCCGTTGTCGCGCTACCCCGACGCCGCCCAGGGCGTGCTGGCGCTGCTGCCCTCCGGGGCCCTCGGCGACGGCCTCCGCTCGGCCTTCGAGTCCGGCACGGTCGACCTCTCACACCTCGTGGTCCTCGCCGCGTGGGCGGTCGTCGGCACCCTCCTGACCGCGAGGACCTTCCGATGGGAATGACCCGATGGCCCTGACACTCGGACTCCGCCGACCCGACCGCGCCGTGGTGCAGCGGTGGGCCTGGGCGAGCGTGGTGGCGAACACCGTCATCATCCTCACGGGCGGCCTGGTGCGCCTGACCGCCTCAGGCCTGGGCTGCCCCACCTGGCCGCGCTGCACCGAGGACTCCTTCGTCCCACACAGCGAGCTGGGCCTCCACGGCCTGATCGAGTTCGGGAACAGGCTCCTCACCTACGTGCTCATCGCGGTCGCCGTCGGGACGCTCGTCGCGGTGTGGCGCTGGCGCGAGGGACGTCGGATGCGGCGTCACGCCGTGGTGCTGGCGCTGGGCATCCCGTTCCAGGGCGTCATCGGTGGCATCACGGTGCTGACGGACCTCAACCCGTGGGTCGTCGCGCTGCACCTGGTGCTGTCGCTGTTCCTCGTGGCCGGCTCCACCTGGCTCCTGGTCCGGGTGCGCGGCTCCGAGCCCGACGTCGTGCCGGCGCTCGTGCGTCGACTCGTCCTAGCCGCGTACGCGACGCTCTGGGTGGTCGTCTACCTCGGCACCATCGTCACCGGCAGCGGCCCGCACGCCGGCGACCTCGACGTCCCCCGCAACGGCTTCGACCCGAGGCTGTGGAGCCACGTCCACGCCTGGGGCGTCTACCTGCTCGTCGCCCTGACCCTCGCCACGATCGTCGCGGTGCGGCGTGCGCCGGGCACGGACGGTCGGGCGAGCGTGCTGCGCATCGCCGTCTGGCTGCTGGTCGCGGAGCTCGCGCAGGGTCTGGTCGGGTTCGTCCAGTACTTCACGGACCTGCCCATCGCCCTCGTCGCCGTGCACCTGGTCGGTGCCGCGGTGCTCGTGGCGGTCGCCACGCGGCTGGTGCTGGCCGTCGCCCCCGCAGCGAGCGCCACCCCCGTCGGCCCCCGCGAGTCCGCCGCCGTCCGTTGACGCCGCGGGGACCCGTCCCTACGGTGACCGCGTGCCTCCCACGCCCGCGACAGGTGTCGACGACCCGCTGACCACGCCCCCCGAGCGGGTCGCCGTCCGCGGGCTGCTGGTCCTCCACACGGCGCTGCTGGTGCTCGGCGGCGTGGCGCTCGCGCTGCCCGTGCCCGCGCAGGGCTGGGCCGTGCTCGTGGTGGTCGTCTCCTACGCCGCGCTGCTCCCGCTGGCGTGCCGCCGCGCGGGACGCGAGGACTGGGCCGCTCTCGCCTGGTTCCTGGTGCCGGTCTCGGTGTTCCAGGTGCTCCCGGACTGGGTGCTGGCCGACCTCGTGGGGACGCTGGCGTTCCCCGACCGCGGTGGACCTCGCGTGGACGACGTCATCCCCGTCGCGATGGCGACGATGTGGGTCGCGCCGCTGTTCGTGGCCCTGGTCGTCGCCGGCGTCAGGCCCGGCCGCTCCGCGCTCGCCGCCGCGGTCGTGTTCGCGGGCGCCGAGCTGCTGGCGCCTGTCGTGGGGCTCTGGGAACCCGCCGGCGACACCACCCGGGTGCTCGGCGTGGCGCTCTACGTCGTGCCCGCCGAGGCGGCGCTCGGCTGGGCCGCCGCCGTCGCCTTCTCCGCGACGCGAGGACGTCCGCTCCCGGTGCGCGTCGGGGCGGCGCTGGCGGTCTCCACGTTCTACCTCGGCGCGCTGGTGCTCGCGTACTTCGTGGTCGACGTGGCCGGCTGGCGCGTCACGGGCTGAGCGGTCGGGAGGTCGCCCGGCGCATGTCGAGGCACTGCTCGACGTCGGGCTCGGTGCCGCACAGCTCGAAGCCGAGCCGCTCGTAGAAGGCGATGCCGGCGGTGTTCGCGGCCATCACCCGCAGGTGGACGCGTGACGAGTCGGCTGCGAGCGAGACCACCGCCTCGACGAGGGCCCGGCCGACGCCCGCGCCACGCGCCCGGGGCGCCACCCACATCGCGAGGAGCTCCCCGTCGGCGGAGAGCCCCGCGGTGCCGACGTCGTCACCGTCGACGGACACCACCACGGTGCGGACCTGCTCCAGGCGCGAGCGCCAGTCGTCCTCGTGGTCCTGCTCGTCGAGCCACTGGTGGGCCGACGCCGCGAACGCCGACGGGTCCGTACGGAGCGCCTCCTGGCGCACCCGCCGGAACCGGGCCCACTCCGCAGGCCCGAGCAGGTCGACGCGGACGTCGCTCACGCGCGCCGGAGGCGGTCGGTCGGCAGGTCCACCTCGACGCGGTCACCGATGTCTCGGGGTGCCCCCACGACCTGCGCGAAGTCGGCGTTCGCGAGCACGGCGCGCTCCGCGTCGACCTCCACGAGCAGGACCCGCTGCTCGGTGCCGTCGTCGTGGGACAGGATCCACGGGTCGGCCAGGTAGGACAGCCCGACCTCCTCGAGCACCTGCTCGGCACCGAAGCGGTCGAGGGCGTCGTCCAGGGCGGTCCCGAGCAGGGTCGTCGGCACCAGGCCGTCACCGACGGGCCGGAGGTACCCGACGAGCTCACCGTCGTCGAGGCGGTGGTACGGCTCCCAGGCCGCCGGGATCATCGCAGGAAGGGGTCGGCGGCCGCGGCCACGAACAGCAGGGCGAGGTAGGCGTTTGAGAAGTGGAACAGGCGCATCGGCTTGATGACCGACAGCTCCTCGGACTCCTTGGCGCGGCCCCGCAGGTCGTGCGCCTCCACGAGGAACACGATGCCGAGCACGATCGCGACGCCCGGGTAGAACCAGCCGGTGCCGGCGACCGGCCACAGCGCCAGCGACGTGGCGACCATGACCCAGGAGTACGCGACGATCTGGTTCGCGACCGTGCGCGCGCTGGCGACGGACGGCAGCATCGGCACGCCGGCCGCGGCGTAGTCGTCGCGGTAGCGCAGGCCCAACGACCAGAAGTGCGGCGGCGTCCAGAAGAAGACGACGAGGAACAGCACCACCGGGGGCCAGGCGAGCTCGTTGGTGACGGCCGTCCAGCCGATCAGCGCCGGGAAGCAGCCGGCGGCACCGCCCCAGACGATGTTCTGGGGTGTGCGGCGCTTGAGGAGCATCGTGTAGCCCACGACGTAGAAGACGTTGGCCGCCAGGGCGAGGCCGGCCGAGAGCCAGTTGACCAGCAGGCCGAGCCAGAGCGTGGAGACGACGCCGAGGGCGAGGCCGAACCAGAGGGCCCCGGCCGTGGAGACACCGTGGCGCGGGAGCGGACGACGGGAGGTGCGCCGCATCTTCTGGTCGATGTCGGCGTCGAACACGCAGTTCAGGGCGTTGGCGCTGCCCGCCGAGAGGGTGCCGCCGACGACCGTCGCGACGATGAGCCAGAAGGACGGCACGTCGCGCGCGGCGAGGAACATGACCGGCACGGTGGTGAGCAGCAGCAGCTCGATGATGCGGGGCTTCATCAGCGCCACGTAGGCGTTCACGACGTCGACCGGACCGCTGCGCCGCACCTGCGCGGTGGTCACGACCCGCGCATCCGTGGCGTCGCCGTCGGGAGGCGTCGACGCGGACGCGTCGCGGCGGCTCGACCGGAGGGCACTCACCTGGCCGAGTCTAGTCGCACGCGAGTAGGGTCGGATCGAGGGCTCCCGGGCCCTTGTGAAACGGACCCGAACCCGACCCAGGAGCGACCAGCCACCGTGACCAGCACCCCTGCCCCCCTGGACTGGACCGAGCTCGACGCGAAGGCGGTGGACACGGCGCGCCTGCTCGCCGCGGACGCCGTCGAGAAGGTCGGCAACGGTCACCCCGGCACGGCCATGAGCCTCGCTCCGGTCGCCTACCTGATCTACCAGAAGCTCATGCGCCACGACCCCGCGGACCCGCAGTGGATCGGTCGCGACCGCTTCGTCCTGTCGTGCGGGCACTCGAGCCTCACGCAGTACATCCAGCTGTACCTCGCCGGCTACCCCATGACGCTCGGCGACCTCAAGAGCCTGCGCACCTGGGGCAGCCAGACCCCCGGCCACCCGGAGTACCGCCACACCCCCGGCATCGAGGTCACCACTGGCCCGCTCGGCCAGGGCATCGGCAACGCCGTCGGCATGGCCATGGCGGCGCGGCGCGAGCGCGGCCTGCTCGACCCGTCCGCGGCGCAGGGCGAGAGCCCGTTCGACCACTCCGTCTACGTGATCGCCTCCGACGGCGACGTGCAGGAGGGTGTCTCGGCCGAGGCCTCGTCGCTCGCCGGGCACCAGAAGCTGGGCAACCTCACCGTCCTCTACGACGACAACAAGATCTCGATCGAGGACGACACGGACGTCGCGTTCACCGAGGACGTCGCCGCGCGGTACGCCGCCTACGGCTGGCACGTGCAGACGGTGGACTGGACCCACGGCGGCACGGGCTACGAGGAGGACCTCGAGGCCCTGCACGCCGCCTTCGTCGCGGCCGCCGAGGTCACCGACCAGCCCAGCTTCATCCAGCTCCGCACGATCATCGCGTGGCCCGCCCCCTCGGCGCAGAACACCGGCGCCGCGCACGGCTCCGCCCTCGGCGCCGACGAGATCCGTGCCACCAAGGAGCTCCTCGGGTTCGACCCCGAGCAGACCTTCCAGGTCGACGACGAGGTCATCGCGCACACGCGCGGCGCCCGCGAGCGGGGCTCGGCCGCGCACGAGGAGTGGCAGCGCCACTTCGACGCCTGGTCGACGTCGAACCCCGACGGCGCCGCGCTGCTCGAGCGCCTGTCCACCCGCGCCCTGCCCGACGGCTGGGAGTCGGCCCTGCCCACCTTCGAGGCGAGTGAGAAGGGTGTCGCCACCCGCGCCGCCTCGGGCGACGTCCTCACCGCGGTCGCGCCGGGGCTGCCCGAGCTGTGGGGCGGCTCGGCCGACCTCGCCGGCTCCAACAACACGACGCCCAAGGGCGAGCCGTCGTTCCTGCCGCCCGAGTGGTCGACCGAGAAGTTCCAGGGCGACTGGTACGGACGCGTGCTGCACTTCGGCATCCGCGAGCACGCGATGGGCGCCGTGATGAACGGCATGGTCCAGCACGGGCTCACGCGGCCGTACGGCGGCACGTTCCTCGTGTTCAGCGACTACATGCGTCCTGCGGTCCGGCTGGCTGCCCTGCAGGAGCTGCCCGTCACGTACGTGTGGACGCACGACTCCATCGGTCTCGGCGAGGACGGCCCCACGCACCAGCCGATCGAGCACCTGGCCGCACTGCGCGCGATCCCGGGCCTCGACGTCGTGCGCCCTGCCGACGCCAACGAGGTCGTGGTCGCGTGGCAGACGCTGCTCGCCATCACGAACCGCCCGGTGGCCCTGGCCCTGAGCCGGCAGAACGTGCCCACCTTCCCGCGCGGCAGCGACGGCGAGACCGGCCGGCAGTGGGGAGACGCCTCCGGCGCGGCGCGCGGTGCCTACGTCCTCCTCGACACCGACGGTGAGCCCGACGTCGTGCTCATCGGCACGGGGTCGGAGGTCCAGCTCGCCGTCCAGGCGCGCGAGCTGCTGGCCGCCGACGGCATCGCCGCCCGCGTGGTCTCGATGCCCTCGCGCGAGTGGTTCGAGCAGCAGGACTCCGGGTACCGCGACAGCGTGGTCCCCCCGCAGCTGCGTGCGCGCGTCGCCGTCGAGGCCGGTGTCTCGTTCGGCTGGCGCGACGTGCTCGGCGATGCGGGGCGGTTCGTCGGCATCGAGCACTTCGGTGCGTCGGCCGACTACCAGACCCTGTACGAGAAGTTCGGGATCACCGCCGAGGCCGTCGCGGCCGCGGCACGCGAGTCCCTCGAGGCGGCGCAGCACACCGGCGGCGTCCCCTTCTTCGCCCGCCCCGCCGGACCGGTGGGACCGGGTGACAACCCCGACGCCCCGGGCGGCGGCAGCCACCGCGAGTCCTGAGCGTCACCAGACCACCTCACCCGATCGGGAGATGTCCATGAACGACCGACTGCAGGCCCTCAGCGACGCCGGAGTGTCCATCTGGCTCGACGACCTCTCGCGCGAGCGGATCGAGAGCGGCAACCTCGCCGAGCTCATCCGCGACAGCAACGTCGTCGGCGTCACCACCAACCCCACGATCTTCGCTGCGGCGCTCTCCAAGGGTGAGAAGTACGCCGACCAGGTCGAGGAGCTCAAGGCCGCCGGCGCCGACGTCGACGAGGCCGTCTTCGAGATCACCACCACCGACGTGCAGCAGGCGTGCGACATCTTCCGTGACGTCTACGACGCCACCGGCGGTGTCGACGGCCGCGTCTCCATCGAGGTCGAGCCGGGGATGGCTCGTGACACCGAGGCGACGGTCGCCATGGCGAAGAAGCTCTGGGAACGCGTCGACCGGCCGAACCTGCTCATCAAGATCCCCGCCACCGAGGAGGGTCTGCCCGCCATCGCCCGCACGATCGGTCAGGGCATCAGCGTCAACGTCACGCTGATCTTCTCCCTCGATCGCTACCGCGGCGTCATGGACGCCTACCTCGAGGGCCTCGAGACGGCGGCCGCCGAAGGACGCGACCTCTCGGGCATCCACTCCGTCGCGTCGTTCTTCGTCAGCCGCGTGGACAGCGAGGTCGACACACAGCTCGGCGAGGGCCACGAGCTCCGCGGCCAGGCCGCGCTCGCCAACGCCCGGCTCGCCTTCGAGGCGTACGAGGAGGTCTTCGGCGGCGACCGGTTCGCCGCGCTGGCCGAGCGCGGCGCGAACCCCCAGCGACCGTTGTGGGCCTCGACCGGCGTGAAGGACCCCGACCTGCCGGACACCCTGTACGTGAGCGAGCTCGTCGTCGAGGGCACCGTCAACACGATGCCCGAGAAGACGCTGCAGGCCTTCGCGGACCACGGCGAGGTCACGGGCGACACCGTGCACGGCACCTACGACGCGTCGCGGGCGCTCATCCAGCGGCTGGAGGAGGCCGGCGTGTCCTACGACCAGGTCGTCAAGGTCCTCGAGGACGAGGGACTCCAGAAGTTCGACGACTCCTGGGCCGAGCTGCTGCAGACGGTCACCGACGAGCTCGAGAAGGCCTGAGGCATGGCGGCTCCGGACGTCCACCTGACCGCCGCCGACCAGGCCGCCCTCGACGACGCGCTGTCGTCGCTGGTCGACGACCGCTTCGCCTCACGTCTGCGGGCGCACGACCCCACCCTGTGGGGATCGGACGCCGAGCCCGAGGCCTCGAAGCGTCTCTCGTGGACGACGCTCGCGGAGTCGTCGCGTCCGCTGGTCGCCGAGGTGGAGGCGCTGCGCGAGGAGCTGCACGGGCGCGGCCTCGACCACGTGGTCCTCTGCGGCATGGGTGGGTCGTCGCTCGCTCCGGAGGTGATCTGCGCCGCGGCGGGGGTCGAGCTCACGGTCCTCGACTCCTCCCAGCCGGACATGGTCCGTTCCGCGCTCGCCGACCGTCTCGAGCGGAGCGTCGTCGTCGTCTCGAGCAAGTCCGGCGGTACCGTGGAGACCGACAGCCAGCGCCGCGCCTACGAGCAGGCGTTCACCGACGCCGGCCTCTCCCCCGCCGACCACCTGGTCGTCGTCACCGACCCGGGCTCCCCGCTCGACGAGCAGGCCACCGAGGCCGGCTACCGCGTGTTCCACGCCGACCCCGAGGTGGGCGGTCGCTACTCGGCACTCACCGCCTTCGGGCTCGTCCCGAGCGGTCTGGCCGGCGCCGACGTCGGCGCGCTGCTCGACGAGGCCGCCGACGCGTCGCCGACGGTGTTCGCCGACGACGCGTCGAACCCCGCGCTCCGGCTCGGGGCCGCGCTCGGCGTGGCCAACCGGGCGCAGGTCGACAAGTTGGTTCTGCTCGACCACGATGCCGGGACGCCGGGCGCCTGGGGCATCGGCGACTGGATCGAGCAGCTCGTCGCGGAGTCCACCGGCAAGCAGGGCCACGGCGTCCTTCCCGTCGTCGTGCCGAGCGCGCACGCGGTCAACGTCGAGCCCAGCACGTCGGACTCGGTCGTCGTCGTCAGCGGTGGGACGTCCCCACTGCCGGCCGCCTCCGGCTGGGCCGCTGCGGTCACCGGCGGTCTCGGCGCCCAGATGCTGCTGTGGGAGGTCGCGGTCAGCGTCGCGGGGGCGCTCATCGGCATCAACCCGTTCGACCAGCCCGACGTCGAGAGCGCGAAGCAGGCTGCCCGCGACAAGCTCGGCGGCGGGTCCTCCGACGATGCCGCCCCCGACGTCGTCGAGGACGGCATCCAGGCGTTCGGCACGTCCGCCGGGTCGCTCGACGCGGCGGTCGAGCAGCTGCTCGCCGACCTCGACCCCGCGCACGGCTACGTCGCGGTCCAGGCCTACCTCGACCGCTGGAGCCTCAGCGCGCTGGCGGGCCTGCGCGAGGTGCTGGCCCGCCGGACCGGGCGACCCGTGACCTTCGGCTGGGGTCCGCGCTTCCTGCACTCCACCGGCCAGTACCACAAGGGCGGCCCCGGCACGGGGGTCTACCTCCAGCTCACGAGCGACCCCGACGAGGACCTCGCGGTGCCCGGTCGCGACTTCACCTTCGGTGAGTTCATCGCCTCCCAGGCAGCCGGTGACGCCCAGGTGCTGCGCGACCACGGTCGCCCCGTCCTCACCCTGCACCTGGCCGATCCGGAGGCCGCCGCGGTGCGGCTGCGCGAGCTCCTGGCATGAGCGCGGGCGCCAACCCGCTCCGCGACGTCCGCGACCGTCGCCTTCCGCGCATCGCGGGGCCGTGCAGCGTCGTCATGTTCGGTGTGACCGGCGACCTCGCGCGCAAGAAGCTCATCCCCGCGATCTACGACCTGGCGAACCGTGGCCTGCTCCCGCCCGGGTTCGCCCTGGTCGGCTTCGCCCGCCAGGACTTCGGGGGGCAGGAGTTCTCCGACATGCTGAAGGCGGCCGCCAAGGCCGGGGCCCGCACCCCGTGGCGCGAGACCGTCTGGACCCAGCTCGAGGCCGGCATCCGCTTCGTGCCGGGCGAGTTCGACGACGACACCGCCTGGCTCCAGCTCGCCGCCACGATGGCCGAGCTGGACGAGCAGCAGGGCACCGGGGGCAACCACGCCTTCTACCTGTCGATCCCGCCCGGGCTGTTCCCCGTCGTCGTCGGCAAGATCAAAGAGCACGGCCTCGCCGACCAGTCCAGCGGCTGGCGGCGCGTCGTCATCGAGAAGCCCTTCGGGCACGACCTCGAGTCGGCCCGCACGCTCAACCACCTGGTCTCCGACGTCTTCCCGCGCGAGAGCGTGTTCCGCATCGACCACTACCTCGGCAAGGAGACGGTCCAGAACATCCTGGCGCTGCGCTTCGCGAACGGGATGTTCGAGCCGCTGTGGAACAGCCACTACGTCGACCACGTGCAGATCACGATGGCCGAGGACATCGGCATCGGCACGCGAGCCGGCTACTACGACGGCATCGGCGCGGCCCGTGACGTCATCCAGAACCACCTCCTGCAGCTGATGGCGCTCATCGCCATGGAGGAGCCGGTCTCCTTCAACGCCGAGAGCCTGCGCCTGGAGAAGCAGAAGATCCTCGCCAACGCCCGGCCGGCCACGCCGATGGCCGACCACACGGCCCAGGCGCAATACACCGCCGGCTGGGCCGGGGGCGAGCACGTGGTCGGCTACCTCGAGGAGCAGGGCATCCCCGAGGGGTCGCGCACCGAGACGTACGCCGCCATCAAGGTCGACATCGCCACGCGACGTTGGGCGGGAGTCCCGTTCTACCTGCGGACCGGCAAGCGGCTCGGCCGCCGGGTCACCGAGGTCGCGGTGGTGTTCAAGGCCGCGCCCCACCAGCCGTTCAGCAAGAACGACATCGAGGAGCTCGGCAAGAACGCCCTCGTCATGCGCATCCAGCCCGACGAGGGGGTCACGCTGCGCTTCGGCGCCAAGGTCCCCGGCACGACCATGGAGATCCGCGACGTCCTCATGGACTTCGCCTACGGCGGTGCCTTCGTCGAGAGCAGCCCGGAGGCCTACGAGCGACTCATCCTCGACGTGCTCCTCGGCGACCCCCCGCTGTTCCCGCAGCAGGAGGAGGTCGAGCTCTCCTGGAAGATCCTCGACCCGGTGATCGCGCACTGGACCCGCCAGCGCTCCATCGACACCTACACGTCGGGCACGTGGGGCCCGCCGAGCGCCGACGCGATGATGGAGCGCGACGGCCGCGTCTGGAGGCGTCCCTGATGCAGATCAACCTCGATGCCACCACGTCGCCCGAGATCGCCCGCGCCCTCGTCCGAGCACGTGTCGACTCGGGCAGCCCCGCCATGGACATGGTGCTCACCGCCCTCGTGGTCACCGACGACGAGACGGTCGGCGAGGCGCTGCGCACGGCCGCGACGCTCTCGCGCGAGCACCCGTCCCGCGTCATCGGCATCGTGCTCGGCGACGGCCGCGGCCAACCGCGGGTCGACGCGACGGTCCGGGTCGGCGAGAACGCCGCGGGCGAGTCGATCCTGCTGCGCCTCTCCGGTCCTCTCACCAAGCACGCCGAGTCGGTCGTCCTCCCCCTGCTGCTGCCGGACTCCCCCGTGGTCGTCTGGTGGCCGGGCAAGCCACCGACGAACCCCTCCGCCGACCCGATCGGCCGGCTGGCCCAGCGACGCCTCACCGACGCCGAGGCCACCGACTCCCCCGTGCGCACCCTCATGGCCACGGCGCGCCACTACGCGCCGGGCGACACGGACCTGTCGTGGACCCGACTCACCCCGTGGCGGGCCCTGCTGGCCGCCGCGCTCGACCAGGCCACCGGCACCGTCCACCGCGGCGTCGTCGAGGCGGGCCCCGGCAACCCCGCGGCCCGGTTGCTCACCGGCTGGCTGCAGTGCCGCCTGGAGGTGCCGGTGACCGAGCGCCGCAGCGAGGGCGAGCAGATCGCCCGCGTGGTGCTGGAGACCGACGCTGGCGACGTGTCCATCGAGCGCGTCGACGCCGAGTCCTGCCTGTTCTCGGTCCCGGGGGCGCGGCCGCGCCACGTCCCGCTCGGGCCCCGCACCCTGGCCGAGCTGCTGGCCGAGGACCTGCGACGACTCGATGCCGACGACGTGTACCACGAGACCCTCACCCACCTCCTGGAGTCCTGATGAGCACCCGCACCGAGGTCCTGCCCGACGCCGACACCCTCGCCGCCACGGTCGCGGACCGCTTGGGCGAGCGGGTGGGCGCGGTCCAGGCCGACGGCCGCACACCTCACGTCGTCCTCACCGGCGGCACGATCGCGGTCGCGATCTACGAGCGGCTCGCGGGCGGTGCCGCCGACTGGACCGACGTCGTGTTCTGGTTCGGCGACGAGCGCTTCGTCCCCGACGGCCACGAGGACCGCAACGACCGCCAGGCGCGCGAGGCCTTCCTCGACCGGCTCCAGGTGCCGGCCGAGAACGTGCGCTCCATGCCCGCCCACGGCTGCTCCTCGTCGATGGCGGAGGCGGCCGACGGCTACGGAGCGTCCCTGCCCGACGAGCCGTTCGACCTCGTGCTCCTGGGCGTCGGCCCCGACGGGCACGTGGCATCGCTGTTCCCGGGGTTCGCGCAGGTGCACGAGACGGAGCGTCGTTGCGTCGAGGTCTTCGGTTCCCCCAAGCCGCCGCCGGAGCGCACGAGCCTGACCTTCCCGGCCCTGAACCGGACCCGCGCGACCTGGTTCCTGGTCTCCGGCGACGGCAAGGCCGACGCGGTGGCCCGCGCCCTGGCCGACGACGGGTCGCTCGACGAGACCCCCGCCCGCGGCGCTCACGGTCTCGACGAGACCCTCTGGTTCCTGGACGCCGACGCCGCCTCCCGCCTCTGACGCAGGGACGACGACGCCCCCGCAGCCGATGGCTGCGGGGGCGTTGTGACGTCAGGGACGGGAACGGCTCAGAAGATGACCTCGCCGGACTTGCGTCGCGCGCGCAGGGAGTCGAGCGCCTCGGTGAGGATCACCTGGGCCTCGTCCTCGCTGCGCCGCTCCTTCACGTACGCGAGGTGCGTCTTGTAGGGCTCGGTCTTCGGCGCCGTCGGCCGGTTCTCGGCGTCGGGGCTCGCCGGCATGCCGCAGCGCGGGCAGTCCCACGTCTCCGGCGGCTCGGCCTCGAGCGCGAACTGCAGCACCGTCTGGTGGTCGTTCACGCAGAAGTAGGTGACGGCCTTGCGGGGGGCGGCCTCGCCGCGCTCCGCCTCGCCCATGGGGCCGGAGCCGATGCGGCTCCCCCGGATCGCGCCGGCGGCCATCAGTTGCTCACCTTCAGCAGCAGGCCGAGCGCGATGACGCTGACCGTCCAGATGACGGCCACGCCGACCGTGATCCGGTCGAGGTTGCGCTCCGCGACGGAGGAACCGCCGAGGGAGCTGGAGATGCCGCCGCCGAACATGTCGGACAGCCCTCCGCCGCGACCCTTGTGCATCAGGATCAGGACGATCATGAGCAGGCTCGCGATCGTCAGCACGGTCGAGAACAGGATGATCACAGTCGGGGGCTCCCGTCAGGAGGGCAGGGACGGCATGTCGTAGAACCGGGCCACGGCGGCGAACTCCTCCGCCTGGAGGCTCGCACCGCCGACCAGGGCGCCGTCCACGTCGGGCTTCGCCATGATCGCGGCGATGTTGGCCGCCTTGACCGATCCGCCGTACAGGATACGCACCGCGTCCGCGGCCTCGGGCGACGAGGTCTCCGCGACACGCTGGCGGATCGCGGCACACACCTCCTGCGCGTCCTCGGGCGTGGCGACCTCACCGGTGCCGATGGCCCACACGGGCTCGTACGCGATGACGAGACCGGCCACCTGCTCGGCGGTCAGGCCCGCGAGCGAGCCGTCGACCTGGGCCAGGGTGTACGCCACGTGCTCGCCGGCCTGGCGAACCTCGAGACCCTCGCCGACGCACACGATGGGCGTGATGCCGGCCGCGAGGGCCCGCTGCGCCTTGGCGTTGACGACGGCGTCCGTCTCGCCGTGGTACTCACGACGCTCGGAGTGGCCGACCACGACGTACGAGCAGCCCAGCTTCGCGAGCATCGCGGCGCTGATCTCGCCGGTGTACGCACCGCCGTCGTGCTCGGAGACGTCCTGGGCGCCGTAGCGCAGCGGCAGGCGGTCGCCGTCGACGAGCGTCTGCACGCTGCGGATGTCGGTGAACGGCGGGACGACGACGACCTCGGAGCGGGCGGCGTCGTGCTTCTTGTCCTGCAGCGTCCAGGCCAGCTTCTGCACCAGGACGACGGCCTCCTGGTGGTTGAGGTTGGACTTCCAGTTGCCCGCCATGAGGGGTGTGCGTGCCATCAGGACTCCTTGTCGAGGATCTGCAGGCCGGGCAGGGTCTTGCCCTCGAGGTACTCCAGGCTCGCACCGCCACCGGTGGAGATGTGGCCGAACGCCTCGTCGGCGAAGCCCAGCTGCCGCACGGCCGCTGCGGAGTCGCCGCCGCCGACGACCGACAGGCCGTCCACCTCGGTGAGCGCCTGGGCGACGGCCTTCGTGCCCGCGGCGAACGCCTCGAACTCGAAGACGCCCATCGGCCCGTTCCAGAAGACGGTGCGCGCACCGCGGACGACCTCGGCGAAGCGATCCGCGCTCTCGGGGCCGATGTCGAGCCCCATCTGGTCGGCCGGGATCGCGTCCGCCGCGACGACCGTGGGCGGCGCGTCGGCCGAGAACTCCGGCGCGACGACGACGTCGGTCGGCAGCACGAGGTCGACACCCTTCGCGGCCGCGCGCTCCACGTACTCGCGGGCGACGTCGAGCTGGTCGGCCTCGAGCAGAGAGGAGCCGACGTCGTGGCCCTGCGCCTTCAGGAACGTGAACACCATGCCGCCGCCGACGAGCAGGCTGTCGGCCTTCTCGAGGAGGTTGTCGATCACGCCGAGCTTGTCGGAGACCTTCGACCCGCCCAGGACGACGACGTAGGGCCGCTCGGGCGACTCCGTCAGGCGCCGCAGGACGTCGACCTCGGCCTCGACGAGGCCGCCCACGGCTGCGGGCAGCCGGGTGGCGACGTCGTAGACGCTGGCCTGCTTGCGGTGCACGACACCGAAGCCGTCGGAGACGAACACGTCGGCGAGCGCCGCGAGCTCGTCGGCGAAGGCGCCGCGGACCTCGTCGTCCTTGCTGGTCTCGCCCTCGTTGAACCGCACGTTCTCGAGGACGGCGACCTGGCCGTCCTGGAGCGCGGCCGCGATGCGCTGCGCCTCGGTGCCCACGGTGTCGTTGGCGAAGAGCACCGGCGCACCGAGCAGCTCCGCGAGACGCTCGGCGACCGGCTTCAGCGAGTAGGCCGGGTCGGGCGCCCCCTTCGGCCGACCGAGGTGCGCCGTGACGAGCACGCGCGCACCGGCTGCCGCCAGCTTCTGGATGGTCGGGACGCTGGCGCGCACGCGGCCGTCGTCGGTGATGGTGCTGCCGTCGAGCGGCACGTTCAGGTCGCTGCGGACCAGGACGCGCGTGCCGGCCAGGTCGCCCCCTCGCTCGGCGAGGAGGTCATCGATCGTCCGGGCGGCCACGTCAGAGACTGGCGCCGACGTGCTCGACCAGGTCGACGAGGCGGTTGGAGTAGCCCCACTCGTTGTCGTACCAGCCGACGACCTTGACCTGGTCGCCGATGACCTTGGTCAGGCCCGAGTCGAAGATGCACGACGAGGGGTCGGTGACGATGTCCGTGGAGACGATCGGGTCCTCGGTGTAGGTGAGGAAGCCCTTCAGCGGACCCTCGGCGGCGTCCTTGAGGATCTGGTTGACCTCCTCGACCGTGGTCTCGCGGGACGCGGTGAAGGTGAGGTCGGTCGCCGAGCCGGTGGGCACGGGGACGCGGAGCGCGTAGCCGTCGAGCTTGCCCTTGAGCTCGGGCAGGACGAGGCTGACGGCCTTCGCGGCGCCGGTGCTCGTGGGCACGATGTTGAGGGCGGCCGCGCGGGCGCGACGCAGGTCGCTGTGCGGGGCGTCCTGCAGGTTCTGGTCCTGCGTGTACGCGTGGATCGTGGTCATCAGGCCACGCTCGATGCCGAGGGCGTCGTTGAGGGCCTTGGCCATCGGCGCGAGGCAGTTCGTCGTGCACGAGGCGTTGGAGATCACCGTGTGGGCGTCGCCGTCGTAGGTCTCGTGGTTGACGCCCATGACGATCGTGGCGTCCTCGTTCTTGGCCGGCGCGGAGATGATGACCTTCTTCGCGCCGCCGTCGACGTGCGCCTTCGCCTTGGTGGCGTCGGTGAAGAAGCCGGTGGACTCCACGACGATGTCGACGCCCACGGAGGCCCAGTCGAGCTGCGCGGGGTCGCGCTCGGCGAACGCGGCGATCTTCTGGTCGCCGACCGTGATCGACGTGTCGTCGAAGGAGACGTCGGCGTCGAGGCGACCGAGGATCGAGTCGTACTTGAGGAGCGTCGCGAGCGTCTTGTTGTCCGTCAGGTCGTTGACGGCGACGATCTCGATGTCGGCGCCGGCGGCACGCGCCGCCCGGAAGAAGTTGCGGCCGATGCGGCCGAAGCCGTTGATGCCCACGCGAACGGTCACGGTGAAACCTGCTCCTACTGGGGTGAGGGGGTGGTCGCCGCCAGCCTATCGACTGGGCCGGGCTACCGGCGAGTCGCCCGGGTGACGGTCGCGCCGAGGTCGTCGTGGTGCTCGACGGCGACGGTCCAGGGCCCGGCGGCGAACGCGCCGGCGGTGGTGCCCGCCTGGGCGACGGAGGTCTCGACGAGCACGGACCCGCCCGCGCGCACCCACCGGTGCGCTGCTGCGGCGACCCGACGGTGCAGCGACGACCCGTCGGGTCCCCCGTCGAGGGCGAGTGCCGGCTCGTGCTCGCGCGCCTCCCGCGGCATGAGCGCGATGTCGTCGGTCGGGACGTACGGCGCGTTGACGACCATCACGTCGACCCGGCCGAGGAGGCGTCGCGGCAGGGCGTCGAGGAGGTCCCCGCGGTGGACCTCGCCGGTCCCGGCCAGGTTGTCGACCGCACAGGCGCAGGCCACCGGGTCGAGGTCGGCGGCGTGCAGCTCGACGTCGGGCACGGCACGGGCCACGGCCAGCCCGAGGGCGCCGCTGCCGCAGCACAGGTCGACCACCACGGGGGAGACGGCGGAGCCGAGCACCTGCACCGCGAGGTCGACCAGGAAGGCGGAGCGCCGGCGCGGCACGAAGACGCCGGGACGGAGCCGCACCCGGACCCCGGCGACGTCGGCCCAGCCGAGCACCTGCTCGAGCGGCTCGCCCTCGACCCGACGGGCCACGAGCTCCTGCAACCGCGGCTCGTCGTCCACGGCTGCCTCGAGCAGCAGCCGCGCCTCGTCCTCGGCGAAGACGCAGCCCGCGGCGCGCAGGCGCCCGACCAGGGCAGCGTCGGGCTCCGGGGAGCTCGGCTCAGGCCTCAGGGAGGGCTTCCTCGTTGACGCTCGCCTCGGTGTCGGGGACGCCGAGGTCGGCGGCCCGCTTGTCGGCCATCGCCAGCAGCCGGCGGATGCGGCCCGCGATGGCGTCCTTCGTGAGCGGCGGCACGTGCAGCTGCCCGAGCTCCTCCAGGCTCGCCTGGCGGTGCTCCACGCGCAGGTCGCCGGCCATCCTCAGGTGGTCGGGGACGTCGTCGCCGAGGATCTCGAGCGCACGCTGGGCCCGCGCGCCGGCCGCGACCGCGGCGCGGGCGGAGCGGCGCAGGTTGGCGTCGTCGAAGTTGGCCAGACGGTTGGCGGTGGCGCGCACCTCCCGACGCATGCGGCGCTCCTCCCAGGCCAGGAGCGTCTCGTGGGCACCCAGACGCGTGAGCAGGGCGCCGATGGCCTCGCCGTCGCGGATGACGACGCGGTCGCCGCCGCGCACCTCGCGGGCCTTGGCGCTGATGCCGAGCCGACGGGCCGCCCCCACGAGCGCCAGGGCGGCCTCGGGACCGGGGCAGCTGACCTCCAGGGCGGACGAGCGGCCCGGCTCGGTCAGTGATCCGTGCGCGAGGAACGTGCCGCGCCAGGCCGCGACGGCGTCGCAGGAGGCGCCGGAGACCACCTGGGGCGGCAGGCCGCGCACCGGGCGCCCGCTCGCGTCGACCAACCCGGTCTGGCGGGCCAGGGCCTCGCCGTCCTTGGCGACCCGCACGACGTAGTGGGTGCCCTTGCGCAGGTTGGTGCCCTGCACCACGAGGACCTCGCTGTCGTGGCCGTAGACCTCCTGGATGTCGCGGCGCAGACGGCGCGCGACGGCTCCCGTGTCGACCTCGGCCTCGACCACGATCCGACCGGCCACGATGTGCAGCCCGCCGGCGAAGCGCAGCAAGGAGGCGACCTCGGCCTTGCGGCAGCAGGACTTCGAGACCGTCGTGCTCGCGAGCTCCGACTTGACCTGTGCCGTCATGGCCATGCGGGCGTCCTCCAACGTCGTCGCGGGCAGTCAGCACTCACTGTATGCCCGGGTGCAAGAACCCTTCGAAGGCCTCGGCGAGCCGGGCGGGGTCGTGCTGGTCCGAGCCCGGACGAGCGGCGACGTCGACCGCCACGACCCGGGCACCGAGCGCGCGGGCGGCACCCTCCAAGACGCCGGCGGTGTCGACGAGCGAGCGGTCGGCCACGACGACGTCGAGGCGCAGGTCGGGGGCGTGAGCGGCCAGCACCTCGAGGTGGTCGGTCGGCGACAGGCCCTCCGTCTCGCCCTCCTGCTCGCGCAGGTTGAGCACGAGCGCGCGCCTGGCGGGGGTGCGGACGAGGGCCTCCCGCAGCTGCGGCACGAGCAGCGTGGGCATGACGCTGGTGAACCACGAGCCGGGTCCGACGACGACCCAGTCGGCCTCGTCGACGGCGGCGACGGCCTCGGGGCAGGCGGGCGGGTCGTGCGGGTCGAGCCGGACGGAGACCACCTGCCCGTCGACCGAGGCGACCTGCGTCTGGCCGCGGACCACGGTGAGCCGCTCGGGGTCGGAGCGCAGGTGCACGTCGGCCTCGATGTCGAGCGGCACCGCGGCCATGGGCAGCACCCGGCCGCGCGCGCCGAGCAGCTCGCCCACGAGGTCGAGCCCGGCGACGTGGTCGTCGAGGATGTCCCAGATCGCCGCGATGAGCAGGTTGCCGACGGCGTGCTCGTGCAGGGCGCCGTCGCTGTGGAAGCGGTGCTGCAGGACGGTGGCCCACTGCCGACCCCACTGGTCGTCGGCGCAGAGCGCGGCCAGGGCCATCCGGAGGTCGCCCGGGGGCAGCACTCCCAGCTCCTCACGGAGGCGACCGGAGGACCCGCCGTTGTCGGCGACGGTGACGATGCCGGTGAGCCGGGTGTGCAGGAGGCGCAGGGCCGAGAGGGTGGCCGCGAGGCCGTGCCCGCCGCCGAGGGCGACGACGCGCGTGCCGGTGCCCGGGTCGGTGGGCGTGCTCACTCGCGCCCCAGGTCGCGGTGCACCACGAGCGTCCGGACACCGTGCGCCCGGAGCCGCTCGGCGAACGCCTCGGACATGGCGACGCTGCGGTGGCGCCCCCCGGTGCAGCCGATGGCGATGGTGAGGAAGCGCTTGTCCTCGTGCAGGAAGCCGTCGGTGAGCATCTCGACGAGGTTCTCGTAGGCCGCGAGGAACTCCGCTGCCTTCGGCTGGCCGAGCACGTACTCGCTGACGGGGGCGTCCAGACCGCTCATGGGGCGGAGCTCGTCGACCCAGTACGGGTTGGGCAGGAACCTCATGTCGGCGACCATGTCGGCGTCGATCGGGATGCCGTACTTGAACCCGAAGGACATGACCGAGGCGCGCAGCCCGAGGATGCCCGGCTCCTCGAAGGCGGCCTGCACGCGGCGGGCGAGCTGGTGCACGTTGAGGTTCGTCGTGTCGACGACGATGTCCGCGCGCCCACGCACGGCGCGCAGCAGCTCGCGCTCGCGGTCGAAGCCGTCGAGGAGGCGGCCCTCCATGCTGAGGGGGTGTGGACGCCGGGCGGCCTCCTGGCGGCGCACCAGGACCTCGTCGGCGGCCTCGAGGTAGAGCACGCGGGCACGGACGCCGCGCTCGCGCAGCGACTCGAGCGCGTCGGTGAGACCTCCGAAGAAGGCGCCGGACCGCGAGTCGACCACCACCGCCAGGCGGGGCACGTCGGCGCCCTGGACCTTCTCGACCGCCACCTCGATCATCGCCGCCGGGAGGTTGTCGATCACGTAGTAGCCGAGCTTCTCCAACGCCTTCGCGGCGGTCCCCCGCCCCGCGCCGGTCATGCCGGTGACGACGACGAAGGTGGTCAGCGGGGTCATCGGTCCTCCACGATCTCCCCCGTCGCGGTGTCGACGGTGGGTCCGGGTGCGTCGGCGGCGAGTGCCGCCACGACGGATTCTGCCGTAGCGCGACCGAACCCCGGGACCGCCTCGATCTCCTCGACGCTCGCGGCGCGGATCTTCTTGACCGAGCCGAACGCGGCCATGAGCGCCTTGCGCCGGCTGGGGCCGAGCCCGGCGACGTCGTCGAGGGCGCTGCCGGTCATGGCCTTCGCCCGGCGCTGCCGGTGGTGCGTGATGGCGAAGCGGTGCGCCTCGTCGCGCACGCGCTGCAGCAGGTAGAGGGCCTCGCTGGTGCGCGGGAAGATGACCGGGTCCACGTCGTCGGGGACCCAGACCTCCTCGAGGCGCTTCGCGAGGCCGCACAGGGCGACGTCGGTGATGCCGAGCTCGTCGAGCGCGGCCTGCGCCGCGGCGACCTGCGGTGGACCGCCGTCGACGACCACCAGGCCAGGCGCGTAGGCGAACTTGCGGGGCTGGCCGGTCTCGGGATCGATGCCCGGGACGTCGTCGCCCTCCTTGCGCGCCTTGAGCAGGCGCTGGAAGCGGCGGGTGATCACCTCGTGCATCGCGGCGACGTCGCTCTGGCCCTCGTGTCGGATGGTGAAGCGCCGGTACTCACCCTTGCGCGGCAGGCCGTCCTCGAAGACCACCATCGAGGCGACGATCTCGGTGCCCTGGAGGTTGGACACGTCGTAGCACTCGATGCGCAGCGGGGCGCTGGGCAGGTCGAGGTACTCCTGGATCTCCTCGAGCGCCTTGCTGCGCGCGGTGAGGTCGCCGGCGCGCTTGAGCTTGTGCCGGGCCATGACCTGCTGGGCGTTCTGCTCGACGGTCTCGAGCAACCGCTTCTTGTCGCCGCGCTGCGGCACCCGGATGCGCACCGGGCCGCCCCGCTGCTCGGTGAGCAGCTCGACGACGGCGTCGACGTCGGCCGGCAGCTCGGGCACGAGGACCTGCCGCGGGATGGCGTCGGGCGCGGTGGCCTCGTACAGCGTCATCACGGCGCGCTGCACGAGCTCGGGGAACGTCGCCTCGTCGGCCTTGTCGGCCACCCAGCCGCGCTGGCCCCGGATGCGGCCGCCGCGGACGGAGAAGATCTGCACGGCCACCTCGAGCGGGTCGTCGACGAAGCCCAGCACGTCGGCGTCGGTGCCGTCGCCGAGCACGACCGTCTGCTTCTCCAACGCCCGCCGGAGCGCGCCGAGGTCGTCGCGGTACTTCGCGGCGAGCTCGTACTCCTGGTTCGCGGCGGCGTCCTTCATCCGCTGCTCGACACCCTTGACGAAGCCGGCGGTCTGGCCGCCCATGAACGCCATGAAGTCGTCGACGATCTCGCGGTGCTCCTCGGGCGTGACCCGGCCGACGCACGGCGCGGCGCACTTGCCGATGTCGCCGAGGAGGCAGGGTCGGCCGATGCCCTGGGCGCGACGGTAGACGCCGGCGGAGCAGGAACGCATCGGGAAGACGCGCAGCAGGGTGTCGACGGTGTCGCGGATGGCCCAGGCGTGGCCGTAGGGGCCGAAGTAGCGCACGCCCTTGCGCTGCGCGCCGCGCATCACCTGCACGCGCGGCACCTCCTCGCCCACGGTGACCGCGAGCCACGGGTAGCTCTTGTCGTCGCGGTACTTGACGTTGAACCGGGGGTCGAACTCCTTGATCCACGTGTACTCGAGCTGGAGCGCCTCGACCTCGGTGGTGACGACGGTCCAGTCGACGGACGCGGCCGTGGTGACCATCCGCGCGGTGCGCTCGTGCAGCCCCGCGACGTCCTGGAAGTAGCTGTTGAGGCGCGCCCGCAGCGACTTCGCCTTGCCGACGTAGATGACCCGCCCCTGCGCGTCGCGGAAGCGGTACACCCCCGGCTCCACCGGGATCTCCCCCGGCGCCGGCCGGTAGGTCGCTGGATCCGCCACGCCCCCACCCTACGAGCCCCCTCCGACACCCCCGCCCGGGTGAAGATTCCCAGGTCGACCTGGGAATCTTCCAGGATGCACGGCTTCCTCGCAGAAGCAGCGGAAGCTTCCCGTGCAGACGTCAGAGAACCGTGCAATTGGCATGCGTCCACACCGGGACTCAGGCGAGCGGACCGTCGTCCACATCCTGACGAGCCTGTCTTCCCCCTCGACGCCCTGACGGCGACGGTGAATCGATGGACGACGTCGACCTCGCCGTGACGGCTCGTGGAGGATTCGTGCTCAGGACGGACCTGCTCGAACTCGGCTGGACCGACCGCGCGATCAATCATGCCGTGGCGTCGAAGACCTTGGTGCGGCTCCGCGTCGGCACGTACACACGACCCGATGTCCTCACGTCCTCCACGCCCGAGCAGCGTCACCTGATCGTTGCCCGGTCGGTGCTGGCGAAGTTCCCGCCAGGCAGCGTGGCGCTTTCGCACCAGAGCGCTGCCATCGCCCACGGACTCGCCACCTGGGACGTCGACCTGGACACCGTGCACGTCATGCGCCTGGACCCCGGCTCGGGCCGCGCCGAGTCCGGCGTCCACCATCACCGAGCCATCGAAGGACTCCGGTGTGTCGAGCCGGTTCCTGGGCTCCTGATGGTCGAAGCGGCACACGCGGCCTTCCAGGTGGCGTGCTCCGACGACGTGCGGCGCTCGCTGGTCGTGCTGGACTCCGCCCTGAACCGGGAGGTGGCTACTCGTGATGAGCTTGCCGACATCTCGGGCCGCTTCCGCGGCTGGAACGGGTCCCGCTTCGCGCGCTTCGTGCTGCGCCGAGCCGACGCCGGTGCGCAGAACGCAGCAGAGTCCCTTCTTCGCCAGACGTGCTTCGAGGCCGGCCTGCCGATCCCCGTCACGCAGTTCCCCGTCAGCGAGGACGGAGAGGTCTTCGCGTGGACCGATCTCGCGTGGCCCGAGCTCCGTCACGTCGGAGAGGTCGACGGTCGACGGAAGTACTGGCGAGACCTGCGCCCGGGTGAGGACGCGAGTGATGTCGTGGTCCGCGAGAAGCACCGGGAGGATCGCATTCGTGCCTGCGAGTACGGAGTGTCGCGAGCCACCTTCCACGAGGTCGAGCCCGCTCAGTCCCGTGCCACCGGCCTGCGATGGACCTACGAGCTCGCCCGGTCCCGTCAGCGCCACGAGCGCGGTCGTCACCACATCGTGTAGTGCGCGTCCTCCTGCACGGCTTCCCTCACGTCTGCACGGGAAGTATCCCGCGCACGTGCAGGAAACCCGTGCAACCTGGAAGATTCCCAGGTCGACCTGGGAATCTTCCTCAGGTGAGGAGGGGGGCGAGGAAGCGGCCGGTGTGGCTGGCCTCGACCGTCGCGACGTGCTCGGGGGTGCCCTCGGCGATGAGGGTGCCGCCGCCGGAGCCGCCTTCGGGGCCCATGTCGATCAGCCAGTCGGCGGTCTTGATGACGTCGAGGTTGTGCTCGATGACGACGACGGTGTTGCCGGAGTCGACGAGGCGGCCGAGGACGAGGAGCAGCTTGCGGATGTCCTCGAAGTGCAGGCCCGTGGTGGGCTCGTCGAGGACGTACAGGGTGCGGCCCGTGGACCGCTTCTGGAGCTCGGAGGCGAGCTTGACCCGCTGCGCCTCGCCGCCGGACAGGGTCGGCGCGCTCTGGCCGAGCCGGACGTACCCGAGGCCGACGTCGACGAGCGTGCGCAGGTGGCGGGCGATCGCGGGGATGGCCTCGAAGAACTCGACCGCTTCCTCGATCGGCATGTCGAGGACCTCGGCTATGGTGCGACCCTTGTAGCGGACCTCGAGCGTCTCGCGGTTGTACCGCGCACCGTGGCAGACCTCGCACGGGACGTAGACGTCGGGCAGGAAGTTCATCTCGATCTTGATCGTGCCGTCGCCGGAGCACGCCTCGCAGCGGCCGCCCTTGACGTTGAAGGAGAAGCGTCCCTGCTGGTACCCGCGCATCTTCGCCTCCGGCGTCTGCGCGAACAGCTTGCGGACGTGGTCGAAGACCCCGGTGTAGGTGGCGGGGTTCGAGCGCGGGGTGCGGCCGATCGGTGACTGGTCGACGTGGATGATCTTGTCGATCTGGTCGGCTCCGCTGATGGTGCGGTGGCGCCCGGGGATGGTGCGGGCGCCGTAGATCTGGCGGGCCAGCGAGGTGTAGAGGATGTCGTTGACGAGCGTCGACTTCCCCGAACCCGACACGCCCGTGACCGCGACGAGCTGACCGAGCGGGAAGGTGACGTCGATGTCCTTCAGGTTGTTCTCGCGGGCTCCATGGATGGTGATCTCCCGGCCCTTCTCGCGGGGTCGACGCACCTCGGGGACCGGGATCGACTGGCGTCCGGACAGGTACTGGCCGGTGACCGAGTCCGCGCTCCGCAGGAGATCCTTCACGGGCCCGGAGACGATCACCTGACCACCGTGCTCGCCGGCTCCCGGTCCGATGTCGACAGCCCAGTCGGCCGCCTTGATGGTGTCCTCGTCGTGCTCGACGACGATGAGCGTGTTGCCCATGTCGCGCAGGCGCACGAGCGTCTCGATGAGGCGGTGGTTGTCGCGCTGGTGCAGGCCGATCGACGGTTCGTCGAGCACGTAGAGCACGCCGACGAGGCCGGCGCCGATCTGCGTGGCGAGCCGGATGCGCTGCGCCTCGCCGCCGGACAGCGACCCGGCGGCACGGTCGAGGCTGAGGTAGTCGAGGCCGACGTCGAGCAGGAACCGCAGGCGCTCGTGGATCTCCTTGAGCACGCGCTCGCCGATCTGGCGCTCGCGGTCGGTCATCTCCAGGCCCTGGAGGTACTCGGCCGCCTCGGCGATGGAGAGGTTGCTGACCTCGGCGATGTTCTTGGGCCCGAGCTCGGGGTGGTCGACCAGCACGGCGCGGATGACCGGCTTCAGCCGGCTGCCGCCGCACTCGCCGCACGGCACCTCGCGCATGAATCCCTCGAGCCGCTCGCGGTTCGTCTCGGACTCGGTCTCGGCGTAGCGCCGCTCGATGAAGGCGATGGCGCCCTGGAACGCCGTGTAGTACGACCGCTGGCGTCCGTAGCGGTTCTTGTAGGTGACGTGGACCTTGTCGGGGTGGCCGTGCATGAGCACGTGCTGGACCTTCTCGGGCAGGTCGCCGTACGGCGTCGACGTGGAGAAGCCCATCTCCTCGGCGAGGGCCTGGGTGATGCGCAGGAAGTACTCGGAGACCTGGTTGTAGCTCCACGGCGCGATGGCGCCGTCGACGACCGACTTCGACGGGTCCGGCACGACCAGCTCCGGGTCGACCTCCATGCGGGTGCCGAGGCCGTGGCACTCCGGGCACGCACCGAACGGCGCGTTGAACGAGAACGACCGCGGCTCGAGCTCGTCGACTGCCAGCGGGTGGTCGTTGGGGCAGGCGAGCTTCTCGGAGAACCGGCGGACGCGGTTCGGGTCGTCGTCGGGCAGGTCGACGAAGTCGGCGAGCACCAGGCCGTCGGCGATGCCGAGGGCGGTCTCGACCGACTCGGTGAGCCGCTGCTGCATCGACTCCTTGACCTGGAGGCGGTCGACGACGACGTCGATGGTGTGCTTCTTCTGCTTGGCGAGCTTCGGCGGCTCGTCGGCCAGGTTGTGCACCTCGCCGTCGACGACCGTGCGGCTGAAGCCCTGCTGCTGGAGCTGCTTGAACAGCTCGAGGTACTCGCCCTTGCGGCCGCGGATGACGGGTGCGAGAACCTGGAAGCGGCTGCCCTCGGGCATGGCGAGGATGCGGTCGACGATCTGCTGCGGCGTCTGGCGGGAGATGCGCTCGCCGCACTCGGGGCAGTGCGCGCGCCCGGCGCGTGCGAAGAGCAGGCGCAGGTAGTCGTAGACCTCGGTGATCGTGCCGACCGTGGACCGCGGGTTGCGCGACGTGGACTTCTGGTCGATCGAGACGGCCGGCGAGAGCCCCTCGATGAAGTCGACGTCGGGCTTGTCCATCTGCCCCAGGAACTGGCGCGCGTAGGCCGACAGGGACTCGACGTAGCGCCGCTGGCCCTCGGCGAAGATCGTGTCGAACGCGAGCGAGGACTTGCCCGAGCCGGACAGTCCGGTGAAGACGATGAGCGCGTCGCGCGGCAGGTCGAGGGAGACGTCCTTGAGGTTGTGCTCGCGTGCGCCGCGCACGACGATGCGGTCCGACGTCACGGACATCCCTCCGAGGTTCCGGCAGCAGGTGTGGGCATCATCGTCGAGCCTAGTGGCGGCCGCCGACAGAAACACGCCGAGCGGCGGTGACCTCACCCACCTGCGTTCAGGGAGCGGTGCCCGATGCGCTCAGGGAGCGGTGCCCGATGCGCTCAGGGAGCGGTGCCCGATGCGCTCAGGGAGCGGTGCTGACCTGCGTCGCCGCCTGGCCCAGGATGCCGAGCACCACGAGGACGAGCAGGATGATGCCGCCGATCTTCAGCGACCCGCCGCGTCGTCCCTCGGTCTCCTTCTGGCGGCGGCGACCGACGACGATCATGACGATCGGGATCGCCAGCAGGATGAGCCGGCCGATGACCATGCCCGCTGCTTCGGCGCCGTCCATGACCCGCTCCCGTCCGGCACCAGGTCCTTCCCGGCCGCCTAGGATCACCAGCATGACGTACACGGGAGAGGTCGAGGTCGGCGGCGCGCCGGACGTGCAGGCCGCTGGCGACCTGCGCATCACCAAGGTCGCGGTCGGCGAGATGAGCAACAACGCCTACCTGCTGCGCTGCGAGCTCACCGGCGAGCAGGTGCTCGTCGACGCCGCTGCCGAGCCGGAGAGGATCCTCGAGCTGGTCGGCGACGCCGGGCTCGCGCGGGTCGTGACCACGCACCGCCACCACGACCACTGGGGGGCGCTCGGGGCCGTCGTCGAGGCCACCGGCGCCGAGACCGTCGCCGGGGAGCGCGATGCGGAGGGCATCGACGTGCCGACCGACCGGCTCGTGTCCACCGGGGCCCGCGTGCGGGTTGGCTCGTGCGAGCTGGAGGTGATCGAGGTCGTGGGCCACACCCCGGGCTCGATCGTCCTCGCCTACGACGACCCCGACGGCGTCGTGCACCTCTTCGTCGGCGACGACCTGTTCCCGGGTGGTGTCGGCAAGACGTGGTCCCCGGAGGACTTCACCACCTTGCTCGG
Organism: uncultured Aeromicrobium sp.; assembly: GCA_964599245.1. Lineage (GTDB taxonomy): Bacteria > Actinomycetota > Actinomycetes > Propionibacteriales > Nocardioidaceae > Aeromicrobium. Next base: position 197,963 of record CAZREF010000001.1, read on the forward strand.
CGAGGTCGAGTCGAAGCTGTTCGACCGCTACCCCGACGACACGCACGTCTACCCCGGTCACGGGAACGACACGACGCTGGGCGCCGAGCGCCCCTCCCTCCCGGAGTGGCGCGAGCGCGGCTGGTGAGGACTCGCCGAGCGTTCTCGCCGGGTACTCCTCTGGTCCGACGTCCTCGCCCCTGTCGCTGACCTGCGCGAGCCGCGGGCCGGACCTACGCTGCGACGGTGAGGATCCTCCCTGTGCTCGCCACGCTCGTCGTCCTGGGTGCGTGCACGGGCGGGAGCGGCTCCGACGACGCTCGCCGCGCCTTCGAGCAGACCTGCTCGCTGGTCCGGAGCGGGGTGGCGGCGTTCAACGAGGACCGCTTCGACCTCACGGTCGACCGCTTCCGCAGCGCCCTGGAGCCGGCGCGCGCGTACGCCGACGCCAGCGACGCCTCGAGCGCCGACGACCTGCTCGAGGCCGTCGAGTACTACGCCGCCCTCCCCGCGGCCGACTACCGGCGGGCCTTCGAGACGTCGCCGGACTTCAAGCGGCACCAGGTGACCACGCTCGGCCAGTGCGGCGACGCGCGGCCCGAGGACGCGCCCGACCAGGAGTCGCAGACCTGACGGCTCAGTACCGCACCGGCAGCTCGTCGACGCCGTAGACGAACGACAGCTGGCGGAAGGCGAGCTCGGACTCGTCGACGTCGAGCCGCAGGTCCGGGAACCTGCGCAGCAGACGCGGGAAGACGGTGCGCAGCTCCATCCGGGCGAGCTCGGCGCCGATGCAGCGGTGGATGCCGTGGCCGAAGGCGAGGTGGCCGCTGCGCGGGATGCGGAAGGGGTCGAACGTCTCGGGGTCCTCCCCCGCGCCCGCGGGGTCACGGTTGGCACCGCTGAGGGAGGCGAGCAGGACGTCGCCCTTGCGGATGCGGCGCCCGAAGATCTCCATGTCCTGCTTGGCGAACCGCGGGAAGGCCACCTGCACGACGGTGAGGTAGCGCAGGAGCTCCTCCACGACGGCGTCGACGTCCTGCGGCGTGCCGTCGCGCACCATGGCCGCGTGTTTCTCGTCGCGCAGCAGCACGATCGTGCCGAGGGCGATCATGCCGGCGGTGGTCTCGAAGCCCCCGGTGAAGACACCGTCGGCGAGTCCGGCGAGGTCGACGTCGCTGATGGCGTCGCCCTCGTCGCGGATGATCTGTCCGATGAGGCCGGGTCCGGGGTCGACGCGCTGCCGTGCCACGGCCTCGAACAGGAACTCGCGCTGGGCCGAGACCGCGCCGAACGCCGCCGCCGCGCCGTTCGTGGCGTCGAAGCGGGCACTGCCGAGCGCCGCGAACGCCTCGCGGTCCTGGTAGTCGAGGCCCAGGAGCTCGCAGATCGTCTGGAACGGGACGGGGAAGGCCAGGTGCTTCGCGAGATCGGTCGGCGACCCCGACGCCTCGAACGCGTCCAGGGCGTCGTCGACGATGCGCTCCACGGCCGGGCCCAGACGCGCGAGCCGCCGCATCGTGAACTCGGGCGTGACGATCCGGCGCAGGCGCGTGTGCAGGGGCGGGTCCGTGAAGCCGAGGCCCCCGATGTCGTCGGACGTGGCCGGACCGTCGCCGTGGAACAGGTGGCGGATGTCGTTGGAGTAGCTGTCGCGGTCGGTGAGCACGGCGCGCGACTCGTCGTAGCCGGTCACGAGGTAGGCGTCGAAGGAGAACGGCAGCGACAGCCTGTGCAGGCGCCCGGACCCGCGGATCTCGGCCAGCCGCGGGACCGGGTCGGTGCCCACGCGCTGGAGCGGGACCTTCGTGGCCTCGGGGATGAAGGAGATGCGTGAGAGGTCGATGCCCTTGCGACGGATGCGGCGGACGGCAAGGCTGCCGAGCCACCCGCTCACACGTCCACGGAGGTCGATCACGGGGACGAACCTACTACTGGTGTTGCGTCCCGAGTCGGTCCGGAGCAGGGTGTCACCCAAGCTGTGCCGTCGGGAGGCGCTCCCGGCCGCCGTCCGTGAGGCGAGGGAGACCCGATGAGCACCGACACCGCAGGCGTCCAAGGTCCCACCGAGCTGCGGCGCGTCATGGGGCCGCGGCTGCTGCTGCTGTTCATCGTCGGCGACATCCTCGGCGCCGGCATCTACGCGGTGACCGGCCAGATGGCCGGCAAGGTCGGCGGGCTGGTGTGGCTGCCGTTCCTGCTGGCCTTCGTGGTGGCCTCGATGACCGCACTGTCCTACCTCGAGCTCGTCACCAAGTACCCCCAGGCCGCCGGCGCTGCCCTCTACGCACACAAGGCGTTCGGCATCCACTTCGTCACGTTCCTCATCGCCTTCGCGGTCGTGTGCTCCGGCATCACCAGCGCGTCGACCTCGGCGAAGACGCTGGCCGACAACTTCACCGGCGGTCTCGACGTCAACGGCTGGACCGACGGGCCCGCGAGCAGCGGGACGATCGTGCTCATCGCGATGGGCTTCATGGTCCTCCTCGCGATCATCAACCTGCGCGGCGTCGGCGAGAGCGTGAAGTTCAACGTCGTGCTGACGCTCGTGGAGCTCGCCGCTCTGTCGATCGTCATCGGCGTCGGCTTCTACGCCATGACGCGGAACGGCGCCGACCTGTCGGAGGTCGTGACCTTCCGTGACTACGAGGACCGCGGGCTCTTCCTGGCCGTCACGGCGGCGACGTCGATCGCCTTCTTCGCGATGGTCGGCTTCGAGGACGCCGTCAACATGGTCGAGGAGGTCAAGGAGCCGAACCGGATCTTCCCGCGCACCATGCTCACGGGCCTCGGCATCGCCGTGGTCCTCTACATGCTCGTCGCGGTCTCCGTGGTCACGGTGCTCACGGCGCCCGAGCTCAAGGACATCTCCGACTCCGAGGGGCGGGCCCTCCTGGAGGTCGTCTCGAAGGGCGCGCCCGACTTCCCGATCGACCGGGTGTTCCCGTTCCTCGCCGTCTTCGCCGTCGCCAACACCGCCCTCATCAACATGCTGATGGCGAGCCGTCTGCTCTACGGCATGGCCAAGCAGGGCGTGCTCCCGAAGCAGCTGGGCTCGGTGCTGCCGGGTCGCCGCACCCCGTGGGTCGCCGTCGCTTTCAGCACGCTGCTCGCCCTCGGCCTGATCTTCTACGTCACCCGCGACGCCGAGAGCAACGTGGTGGCGAACCTGTCGAACGTCACGGCCTTCCTGCTGCTGTGCGTGTTCGCGGTCGTCAACGTCGCCTGCCTGGTGCTGCGACGCGACACGACCGGTGCCGCTCGCCAGCACTTCACGTCGCCCGGCGTGCTGCCGGCGGTCGCCGCCGTGCTGTGCGTGTTCCTCGCCGGCCCCTGGGTCGAGCGCGACTCCCAGGTGTACGCGATCGCCGCCGTCCTCATGGCCATCGGCGTCGTGCTCTGGGTCGTCACCTACGCCGTCAACAAGGTCACCGGCACGGCGGACAGCCGGTTCGAGGACGTGGAGGACCTCGACGGCTGACGGGGCGGACACGTCGACGGGGAGGGCCCGGCCTGAGCCGGACCCTCCCCGTCGAGGGGACGTGCGTCAGGCGTCGTCGTGCTTCGAGGCCGAGATGTCCTTGACCTTCTCCGGGTGCTTGTTCGAGTACCACAGGCTGACCGCAGCCGTGGTGCCGAGGATGACGACGATGACGCCGAGGCTCGCGAGCGTCGGGATCTCGGGCACCGGCACGTGCTCACCACCGTTGATGAAGGGCAGCTCGTTCTCGTGCAGCGCGTGCAGGAGCAGCTTGACGCCGATGTACGCGAGCAGGATCGCCAGGCCCTGGGACAGGAACACGAGACGCTTGAGCAGGTCGCCGAGCAGGAAGTACAGCTGACGCAGACCCATGAGGGCGAACACGTTCGCCGTGAAGACCAGGTACGGCTCCTTGGTGAGGCCGTAGATCGCCGGGATCGAGTCGAGCGCGAACAGCAGGTCGGTGGTGCCGAGGGCGATGATCACGAGCGCCATGGGCGTCAGCGCCCGCCTGCCGTTCTCCTTGACGACGAGCTTGAGGCCGTCCCACTGCTCGGACAGGTTGAAGCGACGACGCGCGAACCGGACGACGGCGTTCTCGCCGTCGTCGTCGTGGTCGGTGTCGCGGACGAGGTTCCAGGCCGTGTAGATGAGGAACGCGCCGAACAGGTAGAAGACCCACGAGAAGTTGTTGATCGCGACGGCGCCGACGGCGATGAACACCGCTCGGAAGACGAGCGCGATGATGATGCCGACCAGCAGGGCCTCCTGCTGGTACTTCCGCGGCACCTTGAAGCTCGCCATGATGATGATGAAGATGAACAGGTTGTCGATCGACAGGCTGTACTCCGTGAGCCACCCGGCGAAGAACTCCACGCCGTACTGCGACCCGTGGTAGCTGAAGGTCCAGATGCCGAAGGCGATGGCCAGGCCGACGTAGATGGCGAGGTAGGTGGCGCACTCCTTCATCGACGGCTCGTGCGGCTTGCGTGCCACGACGAACACGTCGAAGAGGATGATGGCGATGGTCACACCGACGGTGATGGACCACTCCAGGGTCGAGACGTTCAAGGATTCCTCCGGTCGACAGACGTGTACCGGAGGTCTCTTCCGCCGCGGGGGTGCCCCGGGCCCGCAGCACCGGACGGTCGGACGACCACCGTGATGACGACGCTGCGGCGAAGGAATACTCCCCTCCGCCGGACATTGTTGCAGGCGTCGACCGTCGCGGTCGCACCGAGGCGCCCCGTGGGACGCGCTCAGCCGAGGCTGGTGCAGGTGGCGTCGCCGAAGCCGGCGTAGCGCGAGCGGCTCCCCCGTTCGACCGCCTCGCCCCACCGGGCGAGCGCCGTCGCCGTGTCCTCCGCCTGCCCCACCACGACGTTCGTGAACGCGACGTACGTGGACCATGCGTCGTCACCGTCGGTGGAGATCGCGCGCATGACGTCGGCCGCAGCCCGGTCCGGCGTGCCCTCCTGGTCGCCGCCCATGGTGGTGGCGACCCGGTCGACGAGCGCCGGCTGGGCGTCGCGCAGCCAGGCGACGACGTCCTCGGACGACGCGAGACCGGTCAGTCGGAGCACGTCCTTGGCGAACCGCTGGCCGTCGCTGTCGGAGTTGAACCAGTCGGCTGCCACCTCCATCGCGTCGGAGCGGATGGTGGCGATGTCGCGGGCCTCGAGGTCCAGCACGAGCCGGACGGGCCCGGAGACCTCCGCGGGACTGCCGGCGAAGGACCGGTTGTACTCCGATGCGGCCGCGGGCGTCACGTCGGGGACCCGGACCTGACCCTGCACCCCGCGGGGCCGTCCACCCCGGTCGAAGTCCTCCCCGAACCGGAGGCGGTCGTCGCCGCTGACGACGGAGCGCGTGAGGGTGATCGACCCGTCGGCGGCCTCCCGCACGGTGCGGTCGAGCCCGTCGCCGAAGAAGGACGGTGCGACGGTGAGACCGGCGCCCTCGAGCCGGCGGACCCGAGCCGTCGCGAAGCGACCCGATCGCACCACCGCCACGTCCTGGACACCGTCGGCGTCCTGCGTCGGCACGGCGCCACCGAGCAGGTCACGGTAGGCCCCGCGCCCGGGGGCCGAGGCGAGGTCGAGCACGGCCTGGCGCATCGTGAAGTCGCGGGTGGCCTCGTCGACGTCGAGGTCGGCGTGGGCCCGGTCGACGCCCGGCCAGAGCAGCGCCGCTCGTACGACGGCGCTCGTGGTCCCGACGCTGACGACCAGACGGTCGGGACCGGTCGGCGTGACGGCCAGCGCGAGGTCGTCCACGGACGCCCCCGGCACCGCTGCCGCGTACCGGTCGAGCGTGCCCGTCCCGAGCGCCGCCGCGTCGAGCACGAGGGTCGCGCCCGGCGGGATCGTGGCGGGGTCGTCGGCGGACGCCAGCCCGGACTCCGGCGGTCCGCCCTCGACGTAGGACTCCGGCACGACGAGCCGCAGACCGTCGGTGGGCGCGCTCGACCCGGCCCCGGGCGCCAGGTCGTAGACGACCTGCGACCACGCGACACCGCGGGCGTCCCTCGTCGCGGCGCCGACGCGGACCGCGCTCGCGACCCCCGTCGTGGCCGGGGTGTCCCGGTCCCAGCGCCACGCGTCGCCGACCCGCTGGGGCCATCCCTGGAACAGGCTCTCGCCGGCCGTCGGGAAGGACTGTGCCACGGCGGCCTCGAGCGTCGTGCCGAGCCCCGCCTCCGACGGGTCCACCCGCAGGCACACGGGTGAACGCTGCGCCGTGTCCACCGCCGGGGCCGAGGGGGCGGCCGAGACCGAGGACCGCTCCTCGCCGAGGGCACCCGTGCCCACGAGCGCCGCTCCCACGAGCCCGCCCACGACGATGCCGCCGGCGATCATGCGGCTGACGGAGTCGAACGTCAGTGCGTCGAGCTCGTCACGCCACCTCATGGGGCCATCCTGCACGTTCTTCGCGCATCGCGTCCGGTGAGGGCGGGGAGGCCGTCGCCGGTCAGCCCAGCCGCTCGAGCGCGGCGGCGACGCGCGACCGGAACTCGTCGCCGTCGACCGTGTTGCCGGGATCCCACTTGCCCGCGGTGCTGGTCTCGGCGTGGTAGCGGACGTGCTCGGCATCCGTGCCCAGCCGCTCGACGATCACGGCCGCAGCCGTCACCGCGGCGACGCCCTGCTCCGCGGTCGGACGCTGGCCGTAGGGCTCCTGCGGTGCGTAGTCGATCTCGATGCCGACGTACTGCGCGTTGCCGTCACCCCCGGGGACGGGCCCGCTCTCGCGCGCCTCGCCGGCATGGTTCGCCCGCCCCACCGCGATGACGTGGCACACGGCGTCGCGATCGACGAGCACGTGGCACAGCGGACCGCGCAATCCGGTCCGTCCCTCCACCACGGTCTGGAGCGCCGGGGCCGGGTCCGCCGTGGTCGCACGGAAGGCGGTGTGGTGCACGAGCACACCGACCGGGTCGAACGCCCACGGGCGACGCCGTCCGCTCCAGCCGGGGGTCTCGCGAACCTGGAGCCCGGCCGAGCGCAGCGCGTCCGGCAGCCAGGCGAGGTCCACGCGTCGCCTGCCCGGGACCGGGAGGTCACGGACGTACGGCATGCGGTCGAGGAGCGCGAGGGCACCCACGGTCGCGGTGGTCGCGAGCGCGCCGCCGAGGAGCAGCCGACGGGACGGGCCCTGCGACGGGGACGGTGGACGGCGCGGCCCGCGGTCGGTCGTCGTCACGGCCACCTCCCCTGTCGCGCCCTCCGAGCAGGGCGTCCGTGGGGACGACGCTACGAGTCCTGGCCAACCTCCGCAGGGCGACCCGCCGGGACCTCGACGTCGAGCGCCAGGGTCACCGACGACGCGTGGAGCCAGCCGTGCCACTCGGCGTGCGCGAAGGAGTCGGGCGGTGCCGTCTGCGGCTCGACGCAGACGGCGTGGCTGGGCCGGGTGTAGACCACCCACCACGGCGCGTCCGAGGTCAGACGCAGCGCCAGGCGGTCACCCCAGCGCAGCACGGGCTGACGCGCGAGGCGGAAGCAGTCGTCCCAGGGAGGTGCGACCGGCGGGACCAGACGACCGGTCGGGAGCATGTCGGGCCCCCGTTCGACCATCTCCAGCGGCTCCACGTCGAGCTCGACGGCCGTCCCGTCGTCGAGGCGGCGGCGGAACCAGGGGTGGAACCCGAGCGAGGCTCCTGGTCCACCGCCGTCCCACCGCAGGGTGCAGACCAACCGGGAGTCCTCGAGCGCGTAGGACAGCCGGGCACGACCGTCGACGGGCCAGGGGTCACCGAGCTGGACCTCGAAGTCGAGCGGGCCGACCTGCTCCCAGGCGGCGTCGCGGCCGAGGCCGTGCAGGGCGTGGTCGTCGCCCTGCGTGGGCAGCTGGGCGGCTCCGTCGGGCGTCCGCAGCCGGCCGTGGCCGATGCGGCCGGCCCACGGGACCATCGGGTAGCTCCCGCGCGAGATCGACTCCGGGACACCGTCGACGGGCTCGGTGGAGATCAGCTCCTCACCGTGCGCCACGAAGGAGACGAGTCGGGCGCCGTGGTCGGGATCGATGGCGACGGCGAGCGGGCCGACGCTCGCCGTGACCGTCACGCGTGGGCCTCGAGCATCCCACGCAGCTCCTTCTTGAGCTCGCCGATCTCGTCGCGGAGCCGAGCGGCGACCTCGAACTGCAGGTCGGCGGCCGCGGCGTGCATCTGCTCGCTGAGCTGCTCGATGAGCGCGGCGAGGTCGGCCGAGGGCAGGTCCGCCAGGTCGGCGGTGTGCTGGCCCAGCGGGACCGGTGCGCCCTTGCGCTTGTGGTCACCCGTGGCGGCCAGCAGCGCCGTCGTGTCGGCGTCCTCCCGCGCCAGGAGGTCGGTGATGTCGCCGATCTTCTTGCGCAGCGGCTGCGGATCGATCCCGCGCTCGCGGTTGTACGCGACCTGCTTCTCGCGCCGGCGGTTCGTCTCGTCGATCGCCTGGGCCATGGAGTCGGTGATGCGGTCGGCGTACATGATCACCTGTCCGGAGACGTTGCGCGCCGCGCGTCCGATGGTCTGGATGAGCGAGCGCCCCGAGCGCAGGAAGCCCTCCTTGTCGGCGTCGAGGATCGCCACCAGGCTCACCTCCGGCAGGTCGAGGCCCTCACGCAGCAGGTTGATGCCGACGAGCACGTCGTACTCGCCCATGCGCAGCTCACGCAGCAGCTCGACGCGGCGCAGCGTGTCGACCTCGCTGTGCAGGTACCGCGTGCGGATGCCGGCCTCGAGCAGGTAGTCGGTGAGGTCCTCGGACATCTTCTTCGTCAGCGTGGTGACCAGCACCCGCTCGTTCTTCTCGACGCGGTCGCGGATCTGCGCGATCAGGTCGTCGATCTGCCCGCGGGTGGGCTTGACCAGGACCTCCGGGTCGACCAGGCCGGTCGGACGGATGATCTGCTCCACGACCTCGCCGCCGGTCTTCTCCATCTCGTAGGTGCCGGGCGTGGCCGACAGGTACACGGTCTGGTCGGTGCGGTCGAGGAACTCGCCCCAGGTGAGTGGACGGTTGTCCATCGCGCTGGGCAGCCGGAAGCCGTGCTCGACCAGGGTGCGCTTGCGCGACATGTCGCCCTCGTACATGGCACCGATCTGCGGGACCGTCACGTGCGACTCGTCGAGGACCAGCACGAAGTCCTCGGGGAAGTAGTCGAGCAGGCAGTTGGGCGCCGAGCCCGGCGCGCGGCCGTCCATGTGCCGGGAGTAGTTCTCGATGCCGGAGCACGTGCCGACCTGCTGCATCATCTCGATGTCGTAGGTGGTGCGCATGCGCAGGCGCTGGGCCTCCAGCAGGCTGCCCTGCGCCTCGAGCTCGGCGAGCCGCTCGGCCAGCTCGACCTCGATGCTCGCGATGGCGCGGGTCATGACGTCGGGCCCGACGGCGTAGTGCGTCGCGGCGCCGACCGAGAGCTCCGTGTCCTCGCTCAGCACCTCGCCGGTGAGCGGGTGGAGCGTCATGAGCCGCTCGATCTCGTCGCCGAAGAACTCGATGCGGACGGCCATCTCCTGGTAGACCGGGAAGATCTCGAGCGTGTCGCCCTTGACCCGGAACGTGCCCCGGGTGGGAGCGACGTCGTTGCGGACGTACTGCGCCTGCACGAGCGTGCGCAGCAGCTCCTCGCGCGGCTGCTCGTCGCCGACCTTGAAGCGGATCATGCGCTCGATGTACTCCTGCGCCGAGCCGAGGCCGTAGATGCACGAGACGGTCGCGACGACGACCACGTCGCGCCGGGTGAGCAAGGACCAGGTGGCCGAGTGCCGCAGCCGCTCGACCTCCTCGTTGATCGAGGAGTCCTTCTCGATGTAGGTGTCGGTCTGCGGGACGTAGGCCTCGGGCTGGTAGTAGTCGTAGTAGGACACGAAGTACTCGACGGCGTTGTGCGGCAGCAGCTCGCGCAGCTCGTTCGCGAACTGCGCGGCGAGCGTCTTGTTGGGGAGCATGACGAGCATCGGCCGCTGCAGGCGCTCGGCCAGCCAGGCGGTCGTGGCGGTCTTGCCGGTACCGGTCGCGCCCATGAGCACGACGTCCTTCGCGCCTGCCTCGATGCGCTCCTGCAGCGCCTGGATCGCCGCGGGCTGGTCGCCGGCGGGCTCGTACTCGGAGACGACGCGGAACGGGGCGACCTGACGGCGCAGCTCGGACAAGGGCCTCATGATCCCCACCGTACGGCCCGGCACCGACATCGCTCGCCCATCGGCCGCCCACGACCCGGTGGTTCCCGAGCCCCGTCGAAGGGCACCCCCGCCTGGTCCGACGCCGGGCCTAGGATGGATGCATGTCTGCATCGGGAGCCGAAGCGGAGGGGGCCGCCAGCCCCCGTTCGCGCACGCTGCAGCGCCGCGCGGAGCGGTCCCGCGAGATCGTCGCCGCCACCCGGGCGCTGTTCGACGAGCGCGGCGTGCGCGAGGCGCAGATCGAGGACATCGCCCGGGCCGTCGGCATCAACCGCGCGATCATCTACCGCCACTTCTCCAGCAAGGAGGAGCTCTTCGCCGTGACCCTCCTGGGCTACCTCGACGAGCTCGACGCGGCGCTGCGGCCGGCCGACGACGACGCCCTGTCCGCCACCGACCGGCTCGACGCGCTCGTGCGCTCGTTCTTCGCCTACGGGCTCGAGCACCCCGCCTTCGTCGACTGTGCGCAGACGTTGCTGCGCCGGCGGGGCGTCGAGCTGATGGAGGAGGTCAGCGAAGGCGTCATGATCCAGCTGGGCACCGGCATGAGCGCCTGCCTGGGCCACGTCGTCCGGCTGCTCGAGGCCGGCGTGGAGAGCGGCGAGTTCGAGGTCGCCGACCCGGACCTCATCGCCAACATCCTGTACACGCAGGGGCTCGGCGCCCTGAACCTCGCCCACCTGCAGATCTCGGTCCGCGAGCACATCTCCGGCCTCCCCGTCGTCGACCCGGTGGCGACCGACGACCTCCTGCACCACCTGCTGCGCGGCGCCCTGGCCATCGCACGCGGCCGCTGAGCCTCCGCCCCCCGCCCCGCCCGCCGTCCCGATGCGACGAGGGCCCCGCGGCGGCTGCCGCGGGGCCCTCGTGCACGTGCGTCGCTGCTCAGGCGCCCTCGAGGATCGCGACGACGCCCTGGCCGCCGGCGGCGCAGATCGAGATGAGACCCCGGCTGCCCGGGCCCTTCTCGTGCAGCAGCTTCGCGAGGTTGGCCACGATGCGTGCGCCGGTGGCGGCGAACGGGTGTGCCGCGGCGAGCGAGGAGCCCTTGACGTTGAGCTTGCTGCGGTCGATCGAGCCCAGGGGCACGTCGAGGCCCAGCTTCTCCTTGCAGAAGTCCGGGTCCTCCCACGCGGCGAGCGTGGAGAGCACTTGACCGGCGAAGGCCTCGTGGATCTCGTAGTAGTCGAAGTCCTGCAGGGTCAGGCCGTTGCGGGCCAGGAGACGCGGCACGGCGTAGGCGGGGGCCATGAGCAGGCCCTCGGCGCCGCTGACGTAGTCGACGGCAGCGGTCTCGTAGTCGACGAAGTACGCACGCGGCGTCCAGCCGTGACGCTTCGCCTCCTCCTCCGAGGCCAGCAGCGCGACCGACGCGCCGTCGGACAGCGGCGTCGAGTTGCCGGCCGTCATCGTGGCCTCGTCGCCGAGCTGCTTGCCGAAGACCGGCTTGAGCTTGGCGAGCTTCTCGACCGTGGAGTCCGGGCGCAGGTGGTTGTCCTTCGTGACGCCGTGGAACGGCGTGACCAGGTCGTCCTGCCACCCCTCGTCCCAGGACCTCGCGAGGTTCTGGTGCGACGCGGCGGCGAGCTCGTCCTGGGCCTCGCGGGTGATGCCCCAGGCGTGGGTCGTGATGGCCTGGTGGTCACCCATGGACAGGCCGGTGCGGGGCTCGGCGTTGCGGGGCTGGTCGGGCGCGAGGTAGGCCGGCCGGATCTTGGCGAGGGCGGCGAGGCGACCCTTGTTGTCCTTGGCGTTGTTGGCCTCGATGAGGATCTTGCGGAGCTTGTCGCCGACCGCGAGGGGCGCGTCCGACGTGGTGTCGGTGCCGCCCGCGATGCCGGACTCGATCTTGCCCAGGGCGATCTTGGCCGCCACCTGGAAGGCCGCCTGCAGGCCCGTGCCACAGGCCTGCTGGATGTCCTCCGCCGGCGTCCCGGGCGCCAGCTTGGAGCCGAGGACCGTCTCGCGGGCGAGGTTGAAGTCGCGGCTGTGCTTGAGCACGGCGCCGGCGACGAACTCGCCGACGCGCTCGCCCTCGAGGCCGTAGCGCTCCACGAGGCCGTCGAGGGCCGCCGTCAGCATCTCCTGGTTGGAGACGTTCTGGTAGACGGTGTTGGAGCGGGCGAACGGGATGCGGTTGCCGCCGACGACGACCACCTTGCGGACCGCCTGCTGCGCCGTTGACGGCGTGCCGGCCTGGGCCGAGGTCTTCTTCGCCGCCTTCTTGGCGGTCTTCTTCGCGGTCTTCTTGGCCGTCGGCGCCGCGCTCGACGCGGGCGTCTCGGGGGTGTTCTCCGCCATCGCTGGTCGCTCCTTGAACAGGGTGGGTGGGACGGTGGTCCGTCAGGGGTGGTGCCGTGCTCCCCGACCGGGCAGGGTGGGTGCGGGACGATCGTGCCACGCGCTGGGCGGTGCGTCGTCCCACACCGACGTGTGCCCCTCGACACGGTCGGTGGACGCTGTTGTCACTCCAAGTTACAGTTCACCTGCGATTCCAGATACCCATGGTATTCGAGAGATAGGACACACCCGGCGATGAGCGACCGCTACCAGGACCTGGCCCACAACCCGATCGGCAAGTTCCTCGTCAAGAACCTCGGCCTGCCGAACCCCCCGTACCTGGAGCGCTACGAGGGTGGCCCGCTGGTCACCGGCACCGTCCTCACCGGCACGGCCAAGGCCGGCGCGGTCTCGAAGGCCGTCACCGCGGCACTCAAGGCCGACAAGATCGACGCGACCGGCGTCCCGGCGCAGGGCAAGCGCTACAAGGGCCTCGTCTTCGACGCCACCGGCATCGCCGACGCCGCGGGCCTGGTCGCGCTGCAGGAGTTCTTCACCCCGGTGCTGCGCCAGCTCCAGTCGTGCGGCCGCGTCGTGGTGGTCGGCAGCATCCCCGAGCAGGCCGGGGACGAGAGCGCCCGGCTCGCCCAGCGCGCCCTCGAGGGCTTCACCCGCTCGCTGGCCAAGGAGGTCGGCGCGGGCAGCACCGCCAACCTCGTCTACGTCGCGCCGGGCGCGGAGAAGGCCCTCGCGTCCACGCTCGGCTTCCTCCTGTCCCCCAAGTCGGCCTACGTCTCCGGCCAGGTCGTCCGGGTCGGCTCCACCGGCATCAGCTCAGTCACCGAGCCCGCCGACCTCGAGAAGCCCCTCGCCGGCAAGGTCGCGCTCGTCACGGGCGCCTCCCGCGGCCTCGGTGAGGCGGACATGCGCACGCTGGCGCGTGACGGCGCCACGGTCGTCGGCCTCGACGTGCCACCGCTCGAGGGTGACCTCAAGGCGCTGGCGGAGGAGCTCGGCGGCGGCTACATCGTCGGCGACATCACCGCCCCCGATGCCCCGGCCACCATCGCCGCCTACGTCAAGGAGCACCACGGCGCCGTCGACGTGGTCGTCCACAACGCCGGCATCACGCGCGACAAGCGCCTGCGCAACATGAAGGCCGAGAACTGGCAGCTCGTCGTCGACATCTCCGTCGGCGCGCCGCAGCGCATCACCGACGAGCTGCTGCGCCAGGGCCTGGTGAACGAGGGCGGCACGATCATCGGCATCGCCTCGATCGCCGGCATCGCCGGCAACAACGGCCAGACCAACTACGCCTCCGCCAAGGCCGGCGTCATCGGGTGGATCCAGTCGCTCGCCGAGCGCGTCGCCGCCGACGGCATCACCGCCAACGTCGTCGCCCCCGGGTTCATGGAGACCGAGATGGTCAAGACCATCCCGCTGGGCATCCGCGAGGCCGGGCGGCGCATGAACTCCATGTCGCAGGGCGGCCAGCCCGTCGACGTCGCCGAGGCGATCGCCTGGTTCGCGAACCCGGGTTCGGGAGCCGTCAGCGGCAACGTCCTGGGCGTCAACGGCCAGATGCTGCTGGGTGCGTCGTGACGACCCGCCGCTTCGAGGAGGCACCCTCCACGCTGCCGCTCATGCTCAAGGCGGCGCTCCCGGCGCTGCCCGTCGTCGGGTCGCTGCCGGGCGTGAAGCACGCCTCGGGCACGGTGCCCGACCTCCTGCTGGAGCGCAGCGGCGTCGTGACCGACCCCGCCCACCTGGAGCGGTACCTCGAGGTCTGCGCCTTCCCGCGGACGGACCACCTGCCGGTCACCTACCCACACATGGCCGCGTTCGGCCTGCACATGGCGTTGATGACCGACACGTCGTTCCCGTTCGCCCCGATGGGCCTGGTGCACCTGCGCAACCGCATCACGCAGCACCGTCCGATCGGGCTGGACGAGGCGTTCGACGTCTCGGTGCGCGCCGCCGACCTCCGGCCGCACCCGAAGGGCCGTCTCGTCGACCTCCTCACGTCCGTCACCGTCGGCGGCGAGCTGGTCTGGGAGGAGGTCACGACGCTCTTCTCCCGCGGCAAGGGTGGGTCGGCGGAGACCACCGAGGCCCCGCTCGAGGGTGTGGAGGCACCGAGGGGCGTGGTCCACTGGCGCCTCGCCGGCGACCTGGGCCGCCGCTACGGCGCCGTCTCGGGTGACCGCAACCCGATCCACCTGTACCCGGTCACCGCGAAGGCCTTCGGCTTCCCCACCAACATCGCGCACGGGATGTGGACGAAGGCGCGCAGCCTCGCCGCCCTGCAGAACCGTCTCCCCGACACCTTCACCGTCGACGTCGAGTTCAAGAAGCCGGTGCTGCTGCCGACCACCGTGGTGTTCGGCTCCCAGCACGACGGCACCGACACGACGTTCGGCGTCCGCGCCCAGAAGAAGGACGTCACGCACCTCGTCGGCCGGGTCCACGCCTGAGCCGTCGGCACGTGACGTGACGCACGTGTCCTCGTTGGTCCTCCTGGACCAGTCGGACCTGGAGGGAACCATGACCACTCGCCCGTCGACCCTGCGCCGCGCCGCCGCGGCCCTGCTCGTCGCCCTGCCGCTCGGCCTCGGATCGCTCGCCGCGCCCGCCTCCGCGGCCCCGGCACCCTCCACAGCGGCTCCGGCGCAGGCCACCGGCACGTGGAAGCCTCGACCCGAGCAGTACCCGGGCACGACGATCCAGCAGGACCTCGCGATCCCGATGTCGGACGGCACGGTGCTCCGCGGCAACCTGATGCGCCCGGTCGACGCCTCCGGCCGCACGGTCACGACGAGGCTCCCCGTCGTGGTGACGATCACCGCCTACAACAAGAACGTCCAGGACCAGGCGGGCGGCATCGGCGGCGGCGACGGCTCCTACCTCGTGAAGCGCGGGTACCTGCAGCTCACCGTCGACGCCCGGGGCACCGGTTCGTCCGGTGGCACCTGGTGTGCCTTCTGCAGCCGCGAGGGCAAGGACTTCGGCGAGGTCATGACCTGGGCCGCGAAGCAGTCCTTCTCCGACGGGCGCACCGCCATGCGGGGTCCCTCGTACATGGGCATCGCGCAGATGTTCGCGGCGGCCGCGAGGCCGCAGGGGCTCAAGGCGATCTTTCCCCAGGTGCCTGCCTCCGACGTCTACCGCGACGTCGTGGCCTCCGGCGGCGCCCTCGACGTCGGCTTCATCCCGCTGTGGATCGGCCTCGTCAACGGGACGGCGATCATCCCGCCGGCCCTCACGACCACCGATCCCGTCGGGGGGCTGGGCACGCTCGTCACCCATCTCCTCGGCAACGGCGCCTTCAGCCTGCAGCTGCTGCTGTCCGCGTTCACCGGCGGCGAACCGGCCTACGACGGGGCGTTCTACACGCAGCGCTCCCCCGGCCAGGTGGTCGGCCGGATCACGACACCCACCTTCCTCGTCTCGGGCGAGTACGACCTCTTCCAGCGTGGCACCCCGCTGCTCTACGAGAACCTGCAACGCCGCGGCGTGCCGGTGAAGATGATCGTCGGTCCGTGGGACCACCTCCAGGCGTCGGCCGGCCAAGGCCTGGAGAAGGCCGGGTACGGCACGCTGCCGGAGCTGCAGCTGCGCTGGTTCGACCACTACGTGAAGGGCCTGCCGGGCCAGCGCCTGTCCGACATCGCGGGTCTGAGCTACTACGAGCAGGGCAGCGGCCGCTGGATCCGTGGGACGGCCTGGATGCCCTCGACGCTGAAGCCCCGCACCTTCCGGCTCAGCGGCTCCGCGTCCGCGGGCGGGGCAGCCGGTGGACTCACCACCGGCACCCCCACGGCAGGGCGCTCGACCATCGCGCCCATCCCGGTCCAGGGCCTCTGCACGCGCTCGACCAACCAGTGGACCGCCGGTCTCCTGGCGCAGGCCCTGCCCGACCTGCCGTGCTTCACGAACAACCAGTTCAACGACACGCTCGGACCGGTGTTCGAGACGGCACCGCTGACGTCCGACGTGGTGGTGCACGGGCCGCTGAACGCGCGGCTCTACACCTCGACCGCCAGTGGCGACGGGATGCTCTCCGTCACGGTCTCCGACGTCGCCCCCGACGGGACGGTCTCCCGGCTCACCGGCGGGTGGCAGGTCGTCTCCCACCGTGCGCTCGACACGTCGCGCTCGCGCTACGTCGGCGGGACGCTCGTCCAGCCGTACCACCCGTTCACGAAGGCGGCGCAGCAGAACCTGGCGCCGGGCACCGTGGCGCCGATCGACGTCGAGGTGTTCCCGACCCGGGCGCGGATCGCGCAGGGCCACCGCCTCCGCGTCTCGGTGCAGGCCTTCGACGTCCCGCACCTGCTGCCGACGCTCGGCTCCCTCCTGCCCTCCCTGGTGCCGCTGACGGTGCACACCGGACCGGCGACACCCTCGTCGCTGTCCTTCGGGACGCCGTAGGGACTCAGGCGCGGGGCGTGATCCGGCGGATGAGGCCCTCCTGGGCCACCGTCGCCACGAGTGTGCCGTCCTCGGTGAAGACACGTGCCGTGCTCAGGCCGCGAGCGCCCGAGGCCGAGGGCGATGTCTGGTCGTAGAGCAGCCACTGGTCGGCGCGGATCGGTCGGTGGAACCAGATCGTGTGGTCGAGCGAGGCCGGCTGGACGTTCGGCGAGCCGATGATCTCGCCGTGCGGCTGGAGGGAGACGCCGAGCAGGCTGAAGTCGCTGATGTAGACGAAGGCCGCCGTGTGCACGATGCGGGAGTCGGGCAGGGCGCCGTCGGCGCGGAACCAGAGGCGCTGCACCGCCGGGACACGCTCGCGCGAGGGGTCGTCGGCCGGACGGTCGTCGCCGACGTAGCGCAGGTCGAACGACGACCACTCGCGCCGCCAGCTCTCCACCTCCGACGGCCGCACCGCCTTGATGACGTCGAGCAGCGGCGTGCTGTCCTTGGGCGAGGGGACGTCCGGCATCGCGTCCTGGTGGTCGAAGCCGTCCTCGGCCCGCTGGAACGAGGCGGTCATGTAGAAGATGTTCTCGCCGTGCTGGCGGGCGGCGATCCGGCGCGTCGTGAACGAGCCGCCGTCGCGGACGTTCTCGACGTCGTAGACGATCGGGATGGACGGGTCGCCGCCGAGCAGGAAGTAGGCGTGCAGCGAGTGGATGTGCCGGTCCTCCGGCACCGTGAGCTGCGCGGCGGTGACCGCCTGGGCCGCGACCTGGCCGCCGAAGACGCGCTTGAGGCTGGAGGCTTCGGGCTGGCCCCCGCGGTAGAGCCCCACCTCGAGGGGCTCCAGGTCCAGCAGGCGGACGAGCTCGTCGAGTGATGCAGGCACGGGCGCAGCCTACCGAGTCCAGGCCCCGCGTCGCTGGGTGCGTCGTCGGTCCACGCCGGCCGTCGGTACCTCGTGTGCCCGGCCGCACGGCGGCGGCCGGTCCGCGTCGCCTAGAGTTCTCCAGATGTCGTCCGCCGTGCCCGCCGCCCCGTCCTCGAGCTCACAGCTCGTGCGCACCCTCGACCTCGGCGCGAAGGCAGGACTCGTCGTGCTGCTCGCGCTCGCGATGGCGGCACCCGACCTCGGCAACATGGCCGACAAGGCCGCAGGCCTGCGTGCGGTCGGCTACCCGCTGCTCTCCTTCACCCTGCCGGTGCTCTGGTGGCTGTTCCGCCGGGACCAGCCGTTCCCGTGGGCCGCGGACCTCATGGTCACGGTCACCTGCTTCACCGACGTGCTCGGCAACCGCGTCGACCTCTACGACCGGGTGGTCTGGTTCGACGACTGGATGCACCTGATGAACACAGGCCTGCTGACCGCCGCCTTCGTCCTGCTCACGCTCCCACCGACGGCGACCCTCGGCAGGACCGTCGAGCGCGCGCTCGCCTTCGGCGTCCCGGCGGCCGTCGCGTGGGAGGTCGCCGAGTACTTCGCGTTCCTCAGCCGGTCCACCGAGCGGCTGAGCGCGTACGGCGACACCCTCGGCGACCTCACGCTCGGCTCGCTTGGCGCCGTGCTGGCCGCGGGCCTCGTGCACCGATGGCGGGTCGACGCGTCGGTGGTCGAACCCGCCGACCCGACGCGTCAGTCCTGGTCGTTCTTGCGCTGACGTGCGAGGAACTGCTCGAACTGGTCGGCCAGCTCCTCACCGCTCGGCAGGTCCGAGTCCTCGGCGAGGAGTGACTCCGCGGCGCCGCGGGTGAACGCGTCGTACTGCTGCTCCAGCCCGGAGAGCACCTCGGCCCCGCCCTGCTCGGCGATCTGGCGCTCGATGTCGGCCATGGTGGCCCCCTGGACCGCGCGCAGCGGGTCGAGGTCGAGGTCGAGACCGACACGGTCGACGACGGCCTCGAGCAGGGCCAGCGCCGCCGGCGGGTAGTCGACCTGGGTGAGGTAGTGCGGCACGTGCACGACGTACCCGGCGCTGTCGACCCCTCGCTGGCCGAGCCGGTACTCCAGGAGCGACTGCGCCGACGAGGGCACGCGCACCTCGGCCTGCCACAGGTTCGTGCGGTCGACGAGCTCGGGGCGGGTGGCGTGTGCGGTGATCATGGGCGGGCGGGTGTGCGGGACGCCCATCGGGACCGCCCCGAGGCCGATCGTCAGCGAGACGTCGAGGTCCTCCACGACCTCCTGGACGCCGTCGATGAAGGACTCCCAGCGGAAGTCCGGCTCCGGGCCCGCGAGGACGAGGTACGGACGACCGGCCCGGTCGTGCTCGCGCACGACGTCCAGACGCGGCTCGTCGTAGTCGACGTAGTGGTCCTGGCGGAAGGTGATGAGCGGACGGCGCGCGCGGTAGTCGTAGATCTCGTCGACGTCGAAGCTCCGGACGACCTCCCCGCGCCCGCTGAGCAGGTGCTGTGCCGCGATCCGCGGCGCCCCGCCCGCCGTCAGGAAGCCGTCGAGGGCGTGGATGAGGACCGGTCCCTCCTCCGGGAGGGTCGGTTCGGGAGCGTCGTCGCGTTCACGTCGTGAGGGCCACATCGTCGTCAATGCCTCAGTCGTCGGATCCATTCCCGGCCAGGCGCGACCAGGCGGCACGGGCGTCGGCGGCGACGGCGTCGGGCGTCAGACCCAGGCGTCGGAGGATGACGGGACGCTTGGCGTGGTCGAGGAACTCCTGAGCCACCCCGTGGACCCGCACGGGCACGTCGCTGTCGACGTCGCGCAGTGCCTGCGTGAACGCCGCACCGACGCCGCCGGCGCGGCCGTTGTCCTCGATGGTGACGACGAGTCGGTGGGCGCCCGCCAGCGCGACCACCGCGGGGTCGAAGGGCTTGACCCAGCGCGGGTCGACGACCGTCACGCCGAGACCCTCGGCCGCGAGCTGCTCCGCGGCGCCGAGCCCGACGGGCACCATCGACCCGACGGCGAGGACCAGCACGTCGTCACGCTCGCCGCGTGCGAGGACGTCGGCGGTGCCGACGGTGTCGACGGCCGGCACGTCGGCGGGCACGGCCCCCTTCGCGAAGCGCACCACGGTGGGTGCGTCGTCGACGTCGACGGCCTCGCGCAGGAGCTCGCGCAGGCGCGACCCGTCGCGCGGGGCAGCCAGCCGCAGCCCGGGCACGAGCTGCAGCATCGACATGTCCCACATGCCGTTGTGGCTGGCGCCGTCGTCGCCGGTGACGCCGGCGCGGTCGAGCACGAAGGTCACGCCGCACCGGTGCAGGGCGACGTCGAGCAGGACCTGGTCGAAGGCCCGGTTGAGGAAGGTCGCGTAGACCGCCACCACCGGGTGCAGACCGGCCATGGCCATGCCCGCGGCGCTCGTGGCGGCGTGCTGCTCGGCGATGCCGACGTCGAAGACGCGGTCGGGGAACTTGTCGGCGAAGGCGTCGAGGCCCACGGGGTAGAGCATGGCCGCGGTGATCCCGACGACGTCGGGACGCTCGTCGGCGATGCGGACGACCTCGTCGCGGAAGACCGAGGTCCAGCCCGCCGGAGCCACCGAGACGGCGTCGCCGGTCTCGCGGTCGAACGGCGGGGCCTGGTGCATCTGGTCGTTCTCGTTGGCCACGGCGATGTCGTAGCCCTGGCCCTTCGTCGTGAGCACGTGCACCAGCACGGGACCGCCGAAGCGCTTCGCCTGGGTCAGCGCCTGCTCGACCGCGACACGGTCGTGGCCGTCGACGGGGCCGACGTACTTGAGTCCGAGGTCCTCGAACATGCCCTGGGGGGCGAGCGCGTCCTTCAGCCCCTTCTTGATGGCGTGGAGCGCCTCGTACGCGGCCGGTCCGACGGGCCCGCCGCGGTTGAGGCGGTCCTTGATCGCGCTGAGCGCAGGCTCGTAGCGCGGGTTGGTGCGGATGTCGGTGAGCCGATTGGCCAGGCCGCCGACCGTCGGCTGGTAGGAGCGGCCGTTGTCGTTGACGACGATGACGACGCGACGGTCCTGCGAGGCGGCGATGTTGTTGATCGCCTCCCAGGCCATGCCGCCGGTCAGGGCACCGTCGCCGATGACGGCGACGACGTGGTCGTCGCGGCCCAGCACCTGGTTGGCCCGGGCCATGCCCTCGGCGTAGGACAGGCTCGTCGAGGCGTGGGAGTTCTCGACCCAGTCGTGCTCGGACTCGGCGCGGCAGGGGTAGCCGGAGAGGCCTCCCTCCTGGCGCAGCGTGTCGAAGTCGCCGGCGCGACCGGTGACCATCTTGTGGACGTAGGCCTGGTGGCCGGTGTCCCAGACGATCCGGTCGCGCGGGGACTCGAAGACCCGGTGGAGGGCGAGGGTCAGCTCGACGACGCCGAGGTTGGGCCCCAGGTGCCCGGCGTGCGCCGCGACGGCGTCGATGGTGCGCTCGCGGATCTCGTGGGCGAGCGTCTCGAGCTGGGCGTCGTCGAGGTCCCGCAGGTCCGCAGGTCCGGTGATCTCGTCGAGCAACGCCATTGCGTCAGTCTAGCGACGCTCGACCACCCCTGCCGTGGGCCTCCGCCGCGTCGACGTAGCGTCCCCGCAGGTGCAGGAGCGCCTCGCCGTCGGACAGGTCGAGGTGCTCGACCGTGCCACGGAGCAGCAGTCCCCAGCCCTCGTGGGCCGGCTCCTCGGCATCGAGGCGCACCCCGACCCGCGCGACCGCGTCGTCGAGCTCCGGACCCCACGCACCATCGGACCAGCTGCCGAGCGTGAACGGACCACCGGGCGCCGGGGCTGTGCCGGCGAAGGCGTCGGCGAGGTAGCGGTGGGGTGACCCGAGCACGTTCACGACCAGGGTCGACGGTCGCGCGTCCCAGAGGTCGGACTCCTCGTCGACCAGCGCGAGCAGGCGCGCCGGCTCCCCCGCCGCGAGCAGCACCGAGCTGACGGTCAGCCCGGCCCGCCCGCGCCCCCGGCCCGTCGACAGGACCGAGACCGCGGACGGGAGCCGACCTCGCAGCCGCCGCAGGACGTCGCGCTCGCCGTCCGGGGTCGCGAACGGGTGCTCGTGGTGGATCGTCACCCCGCCAGGGTAGGCACGTCAGTCCGGCCGCGACGTCTCCCGCTCGACGGTCTCCTGCGTGTCCTGCTCGGCGGAGCGCCGGGCGAGGGTCCGCGCCCCCGGGACGCCGCGGTCCTGCACGAGGTTGAGCTCCGGGACCCGGTCCTCCACCACGAGCGTGGCACGGGTGAAGGCCTCCGCGCCGGGCGCCCGCACCTGCGGGAGACAGCGGACCTCGGCCGTCAGCGCCTCCGGGGTGATCCGCGTGCGCACGTAGCCCCGCAGGTTGTTCTGCAGCGCGAGGTGCGGGTTCCAGCCGAGCCAGGCGTGGGCGTCGAGCTCGGCGTCGGCACCGTTGCCGCCGGAGGTGATCGAGGAGCAGACCAGCTCCGTGCCGACGCTGCGCGACGTCGGGTCGTCGTAGTCGAGCTTGAGCTCTGCGGCCCAGTGGGCGTGCACGTCACCGGTCAGGACCACGGGGTTCCGCACGCCGGCGTCGACCCAGCCGCGCGTGATCCGGTCCCGGGAGGCCTGGTAGCCGTCCCAGGCGTCCATCGACACGGTCTTGACCGGGCCGTCGGTGCTGTCGCGCTGGGCGAAGAAGACCTGCTGGCCGATGAGGTCCCACCGGGCCGACGACCGCCGGAAGCCGTCGAGCAGCCAGCGCTCCTGCGCCGGTCCCACGATCGTGCGCGCCGGGTCGACCGCCGCGGGGCAGTCGGCACGGTACCCGTCGCCGCAGCCCTGGTCGTCGCGGAACTGCCGGGTGTCGAGCATGTGGAAGGACGCCAGGCGTCCCCAGTGCAGACGACGGAAGAGCTGCAGGTGGTCCCCGCGCGGCAGCGAGGACCGACGCAGCGGCATGTTCTCGTAGTACGCCTGGAACGCGGCCGCCCTCCGGGCCGCGAAGCCCGGCGTCTCGAGCGGGTCCTCGGGCGTCCCTCCCGCCCAGTTGTTGTCGACCTCGTGGTCGTCCCACACCACGAGCCACGGGGCAGCGGCGTGGGCCTCCTGCAGGTCGGGGTCGGCCTTGTACCGCGCGTGCCGCTGGCGGTACGAGGCGAGGTCGACGGTCTCCGGGCCCTCGTGGTTGCGGACGTTGCCGCCCGGCGCGACGTAGTCGTTGGCGGTGTACTCGTAGACGTAGTCCCCGAGGTGCAGGACGAGGTCGGGCCGGTCCTCGGCCAGGCGCCGGTACGCGGTGAAGAACCCGTGCTCGTACTGCGCGCACGACGCGAAGGCCATCGTCATGGCCGACGGCATGGTGCCGGCCGCCGGGGACGTGCGCGTGAGTCCGGTCCTCGACACGTGCCCCCCGGCCCGGAACCGGTAGTGGAACTCCCGGCCGGGCCGCAGCCCGTCGACCTCGACGTGGACGCTGTGCGCGCTGCGGGGCGTGGCTCGCACGGTGCCGCGTCGCACGACGCGACGGAAGCGGGCGTCGGTGGCGACCTCCCACGCGATGTCGACCGGACGCGCCGGGATGCCTCCGCTGCCGTCCTCGGCCGTGGGGTCGAGCGCGAGACGGGTCCAGAGGACGAAGCCGTCGGGGACCGGGTCGCCGGACGCGACGCCGAGGGTGAAGGGGGTGCGGCGCAGACGGACGGCGTGGGCGCGACGGTCCACGACGGCCCCCGAGGCCGTCGTGGGGACGAGGACCCCGGCGCCGAGCGCGGCACCGGCCGCGGCGCCGCCGGCGAGCAGACGCCGGCGTGAGGGGGGCGAGGGAGGTGGCGTGGGTGCGTGGCTCATGCGCCCATCGGAACCGCGCGCGGTGAACGGGGTGCGTCGTCACGGCGATGCGCACCCGACGGCCGGACGACGTGACGGCGGTCACGGACGATCCTTGACTTAGTTCGAGGTCTGAACGAACATGGGGTCATGCCCCTCGTGCTCGGTGTCGACTCCTCGACCCAGTCCACCAAGGCGGTCCTCGTGGACGCCGACGACGGCACGGTCGTCGAGACGCGCAGCGCGCCGCACCCGTCCGGCACCAGCGTCGACCCGCACGCCTGGCTCGAGGCCTTCGACGCCGCCGCCGGTCCGCTGCTCCCCCGTGCCGCGGCGGTGGCCGTCGGCGGGCAGCAGCACGGCATGGTCGCCCTCGACGCCGACGACCTGCCGGTGCACGACGCGCTGCTCTGGAACGACACCCGCTCCGCCGACGCCGCGGTCCAGCTCGTCGAGGAGATGGGTGGACCCGCGGCCTGTGCGGAGGCGGTCGGCAGCGTGCTCGTCGCCTCCTTCACCGTCACCAAGCTGCGGTGGCTGCGCGACCACGCCCCGGAGGCCGCCGCGCGCGTCACCCGCGTGCTGCTCCCCCACGACCTCGTCGGCTGGCACGCCTCGGGTCGCCGTGCCGCCCCGACGACGGACCGCGGTGACGCGTCCGGCACGGGCTACTTCTCGACCGTCGACGACGACTACCGCCTCGACCTGCTCGAGCGTGCGCTCGGGCACGTCCCTGCCGTCCCCCGCGTCGCCTCACCGCGCGAGCAGGTCGCGACGACCGTCGGCGGCGCCGTCGTGGCGCCGGGCACCGGGGACAACATGGCCGCGGCCCTCGGCCTCGGCCTCGGCGCCGGAGACGTCTCGCTCTCGATCGGGACCTCCGGCGTGGCCGCCGCGGTGGGCGAGAAGCCGGTCGTCGACCCCACCGGCGTCGTCACGGGCTTCGCCGACGCCACCGGCCGGTGGCTGCCGATGGCGACCACCATGAACGCCGCGAGGATCCTCGACCTCCAGGCGCGGCTCCTCGGCGTCGACCACGACGGCCTCGCCGAGCTCGCGCTCGCTGCACCCGCCGGAGCGAACGGGCTGACCATCAGCCCGTACTACGACGGCGAACGGACGCCCAACCGCCCCGACGCCACCGGCACCTGGGCGGGGCTCACGTCGGCCACGACGCGCGAGGACCTCGCCCGCGCCGCCGTCGAGGCTCTTCTGTGCTCGCTCGCCGACGCCCTCGACGCCGTCGCCAACCGGTCGGGCACGCCGGTCGAGCGGGTCCTGCTCATCGGCGGCGGTGCACGCAACCGTGCCGTGCAGGCCCTCGCTCCGGCCGTGCTGGGCCGACCCGTCGTGCTCGCCGGCGACGCCGAGCACGTCGCGCGGGGCGCCGCTCGCCAGGCCGCGTGGGCACTGACCGGCACCGCCGAGCCGCCGGACTGGCCGCTGCCCGAGGCGCACCTGCTCGAGGCAGACCCGCTCCCCCACGTCCGTTCCGCCTACGCCGCGCTGCGCGAGCGCACGGCGACCGCCTGACCCACCCCACCAGAGAGGCCCCACCCATGACCGTCCCCACCCCCACCCCCGAGGACAAGTTCTCCTTCGGCATCTGGACCGTGCAGTACGCCGGTCGCGACCCGTTCGGCGACCCGACGCGCCCCGCGATGGATCCCGTGCACGCGCTCGAGAAGCTCGCGGAGCTGGGCGCCTACGGCGTGAACTTCCACGACGACGACGTCGTGCCGTTCGGCTCGTCGGAGTCCGAGCGCGACGCCATCCTCGACCGCTTCCGCAAGGGACTCGCCGAGACCGGCCTGGCCGTGACCACGGCCACCACCAACCTCTTCGGGCACCCGGTGTTCAAGGACGGCGGCTTCACCTCCAACGACCGCGCGGTGCGTCGCTTCGCCCTGCGCAAGGTCATGCGCAACCTCGACCTCGCCGCCGAGCTGGGTGCGAAGGTCTACGTCTGCTGGGGCGGCCGCGAGGGCGCCGAGAGCGGCGCGGCGAAGGACGTGCAGGCGGCGATGGACCGCTACAAGGAGGGCTTCGACCTGCTCGGGCAGTACGCCGTCGACCAGGGCTACGACATCCGCTTCGCGATCGAGCCGAAGCCGAACGAGCCCCGTGGCGACATCCTGCTCCCGACCATCGGCCACGCCCTCGCCTTCATCGAGACGCTCGAGCGTCCGGAGATGGTCGGCGTCAACCCCGAGATCGGGCACGAGGAGATGGCCGGGCTCAACGCCGCCCACGGCTACGCGCAGGCGCTGTGGCAGGGCAAGCTCTTCCACATCGACCTCAACGGCCAGTCGGGCCCCCGCTACGACCAGGACTTCCGCTTCGGCGCCGGCAACGCCCGGGGGGCGTTCTGGGTCGTCGACACGCTGCTCCAGGGCGGCTACGACGGCCCGGTCCACTTCGACTTCAAGACCCCCCGCACCGAGGACGAGGACGGCGTCTGGACGGCGGCCGCCGCGTGCATGACGAACTACCTCGTGCTCCGGGAGAAGGCGCAGGCGTTCCGCGCCGACCCCGAGGTCCAGTCCGCCCTCGAGGCCGCCCGTGTCCCCGAGCTCTCCGTCCCGACGCTCGCGGAGGGCGAGACCTGGGCCGACCTGCGGGACGAGGCCGGCGAGGACCCCGAGGTCCTGGGTGCCCGCGGCATGGCCTTCGAGCGCCTCGACCAGCTCGCCCTGGAGCACCTCTACGGGGTGCTCTGACCATGGTCCCGGCGGCGCCCGACCAGCTGCGGCGTGCGAACACGGCCCTCGTCGTGAGGACCCTGCGGGACGTCGGCGCGAGCAGCCGCACCGCACTCGCCCGCCGCACCGGCCTGGCCAAGGCGACCGTCGGGGCCATCGTGGGCGACCTCGCCGAGCGCTCGCTCGTCGTCGAGGGCGACGCGTCGTCGGAGGGGCTCGGGCGCCCGTCGCGTCCGGTCTCGCTCGCCGCGGGCGGCGTGCTCGGCCTGGGCCTGGAGGTGAACGTCGACTACGTCGCCGCTGCCCTCGTCGACCTCACGGGTGACCGGGTGCTCACCGAGGTGCACGAGGTCGCGGACGGCGTCGACGCCCTCGCGGCTGCCGTCGCGCTCGCGGTCGAGGTGCGCGCCCGGACCGCAGGCCGCATCGTCGGGGCGCACCTCGCCGTGCCCGGCCTGGTGGAGCGGGACCACGCCACGGTCGCCCTGGCACCGAACCTCGGGTGGAGCGGGACCCGGCCCGGGGACGTCCTCGCGGACGCCCTCGGGCTGGCGGTGCACGTCGACAACGACGCCAACCTCGCGGCGGTCGCCGAGACCGCTCACGGCGCCGCCACCGGCGCCCGGTCGACGCTGTACATCACCGGCACCGTCGGCATCGGCGGCGGGATCGTCCAGGACGGCCGGCTGGTACGCGGGGCCGGATTCGCCGGCGAGGTGGGGCACATGCCGATCGGCGACCCCGCACGGCGTTGCGTCTGCGGCCGCAGCGGGTGCTGGGAGGCCACGGTCGGCCTGCGCGCGACGACGTCCGCCGTCGGCATGCGACTCGAGGGCACCCCCGTGCAACGCGCGGCCCGGGTGGCCGAGCGCGCGCGGCGGGACCCCGAGGTCGCCTCGACGCTCGAGGTGCTCGGAGCACAGCTGGGGCACGGCCTCACGACCCTGTGCTCCGTGCTCGACCCCGAGGTCGTGGTGCTCGGCGGCTACTTCCAGGCGCTCGGTCCCTGGGTCGTGCCCGCCGCCGAGCAGGTCGTCGCGCGGCGCCTGCCGGCGGCCGACCAGCACCGGCCCGACGTCCGGGTCGGTGCCCTCGGGATCGAGGCCGCCGCCCTCGGCGCCGCGGAGCAGGCCCTGACCGACGTGCTCGACGGGTCCGTCGCGCTCTGACCCGACGCCGTCCGACCTGACGAGCCGCCCTCAGGCCACGTGCAGTGCGGCCTCGACGTCGACCTGCGCCGATGCCAGACAGCTCACCGGGTCGGCCAGGAGCCGCTCGAACGCCGTCTCGGCGGCTCCGACGAGCACGGCGTCCGCGCCCAGGCCCGGCAGCTCCACGCGGACCAGCTCGCGCGGGGCCACGAGCGCTGCCTCGTGCAGTGCCGCGTCGACCTCGCGCCGCACGAGCGGGTAGAGGGACCGCATGTAGCCACCGACGACCACCACCTGCGGGTTGAGCAGGTTCACGACGTTGGCGATCCCGCGACCCAGCTGGCGGCCCACGTCGCGCAGGCGGTCGTCGACCTCC
The DNA here is from genome assembly GCA_964599245.1 of uncultured Aeromicrobium sp. Lineage (GTDB taxonomy): Bacteria > Actinomycetota > Actinomycetes > Propionibacteriales > Nocardioidaceae > Aeromicrobium. The sequence continues at coordinate 225,717 of CAZREF010000001.1, forward strand.
TGCAGGCCGTCGAGCAGCTCCCCCAGGGAGGCCACGCGGTCGAGCGGGCACCCGATCGCCTCGGCGATCGCGTGCGCGCCCACCTGCGTCTCCCAGCAGCCGCGGTTGCCGCAGTGGCACTCCCGGCCGTTCGGGTCGAGGGTCAGGTGGCCGACCTCGCCCGCGTAGCCGCCGGCCCCCGCGAGCTGGTGGCCGTCGACCACGATGCCGGCACCGACGCCGACCTCGCCCGAGAGGTAGACCAGGTCGGCGACGTCGACCCCGGATCCGCGCAGGTGCTCCGAGAGCGCCCCGAGGTCGGCGTCGTTGCCGAGCCCGACGGGTGCGATGCCGCCGAGACGCTCGGACATGATGCGGCTGAACGGGACGTCGACCCACCCGAGGTTGGGGGCGAGGCGGACCAGCCCGTCCGAGCGCCGCACGACGCCCGGCACCGCCATGCCGACCCCCACGAGCGCGCTCGTCGGGGAGACGTCGCGCACGACGAGACGCAGCATGTCCAGGATCGCGTCGGCGACGGCGTGCGGGTCCCGCGACGCGGGGATGGGTCCGGTGGCCCGCGAGAGCACGGCTCCCCCGAGCCCGACCCGGGCCACGGTGAGCCCGTCCACCCGCACGTCGACGGCCAGCACGTGCGCCCCGTCGGGCGCCGGGACGACGTCGGGCGAGGGGCGACCCGCTCCGTTGCGCACCGCCTCGGACCGGACCTGCTCGGCGAGCCCCAGACCCTGGAGCTCGCCGACGAGGCCGGCGATCGTGCTGCGGTTCAGGCCCATCAGGGCCGTCAGGTCGGCGCGGGAGACCCGGCCGAGCAGGTGCACGTGCCCGAGCAGCGTCCCCAGGTTGTGCCGTCGGACGGCCTCCTGGTTCGTGCCGGCCCCCGAGCGCACCCTGGTCTGCACGGTCGGCTCAGCTCACGCCGGACGCCGACCGGCGCCGGCGGGAGAGAGCATCGACGCTGGCGGCGAGCAGGAGCACGCCTCCGGTGACGACGTAGTTGATCCAGCTGGCCTGGTTGAGCAGGCCGAGACCGTTGGCGATCGTCGCGATGACGACGCCGCCGATGACGCCGTCGCGGGCCTGCCCCTTGCCGCCGAAGAGGCTCGTGCCGCCGATGACGGCGGCGCCCACGGCGTAGAGCAGCGTGTTGCCCGCGCCCGAGGAGGGCGAGACCTTGCCGGCGTACGACGCGGCGATGATGCCGCTGAGCACCGCCGTCGACGTGCAGATGACGAAGACGGAGATGCGGATCCGGTCGACGTTGATGCCGGCGCGGCGGGCCGCCTCACGGTTGCCGCCGACGGCGTACACGTGACGGCCGTAGCGCGTGCGCCCGAGCAGGAAGGTGAAGAGCACCAGCAGCACGCCGACCACCAGCAGCACGTACGGCACGCCCTGGATCGGGAAGTTCGGGTTGCGGCTGCGGTCGACGCTGAGCAGCGCGGTCAGCCCGAGGACCACGACGGCGAGCCCGACGATCTTGAGCACGATCAGGCTCAGCGGCTGGTGCGCGAGACCGCGGCGCACCTGCGTCCGGTACCGCAGCAGCACCAGGGCGGCGAAGAGCACCACCGCTGCGACGGCGGCGGCCCAGCCGGCCGCGACGGGCAGGTTCTTGATGGTGAGACCACGCAGGACGGGGTCGGCGACCCGCACGGACCCGCCCTGGCCGATGAGCTGGAGGATGACGCCCTGCAGCGCGAGGAAGAAGGCCAGGGTCACCACGAAGCTCGGGATGCCGAGCTTGGCGACCAGCACGCCGATGAAGGCGCCGAGGAGCGCCCCGACGACCAGGCCCGCGACGACCGAGACGTACCACGGCTGTCCGTGGTCGTCGATGGCGAGCGCGGCGACGGCCGCGCCGGTCGCGCCCGCGACGCCGGCCGAGAGGTCGATGTCACCGAGCAGCAGGACCGGGATGAGACCCATCGCCAGCACGCAGATGGCGCCGGCCTGGGTGATGAGGTTGGCGATGTTCAGGGCGGTGAGGAAGGTGTCACTCGCGATGCTGAAGACGACGACGAGCACCACGAGGCCGAGGACGGCCGGCAGCGCGCCCATGTCGCCGCCGCGAAGACGGTTCAGGTAGGCCTGCCAGGCCTCGCCGAGCGTGGCGCTGCGGCGCGCGTCGATCGCGAAGTCGGTGTCGGCGAGACCGGTGCCCGCCGGGTTCTGGGTGTCGGTGGACGAGCTGGTCATGATGCCTCTCCGAGGGTCGTGAGCCCGAGGTCGCCGGAGCGACCCGCGGTGATGAGCTCGACGACCTGCGTGTTGGTGACGTCCTTCGTGGCGACGTCGGCGGCCACACGGCCGAGGTACAGGGCGGTGATGCGGTCGGCGACCTCGAAGACGTCGGCCATGTTGTGCGAGATCAGCACGACGCCGAGCCCCTGGTCGGCGAGGCGACGCACGAGGTCGAGGACCTGGCGGGTCTGGGCGACGCCGAGCGCAGCGGTCGGCTCGTCGAGCAGGACGACCTTGGAGTTCCAGAGCACGGACTTCGCGATGGCGACGGTCTGGCGCTGGCCACCGGACAGGCTGGCGACGCTCTGGCGCACGGACTTCACCGTGCGCACGGACAGCGAGGCGAGGGTCTCCCGCGCGCGGGCCTCCATGGTGGACTCGTCGAGGACGGGCCCGCGCATGACCTCGCGGCCGAGGAACATGTTCTCGACGATGTCGAGGTTGTCGCAGAGGGCGAGGTCCTGGTAGACGACCTCGATGCCGAGGGCCGCGGCGTCGCGGGGGCCGTGGATGCTGACCGGCTCCCCCTCGAAGTAGCGCTGGCCGGTGTCGGCGGAGTAGATGCCCGCGATCGTCTTGACGAGCGTGGACTTGCCGGCGCCGTTGTCGCCGACGAGGGCCGTGACCTGGCCGGGGTGGACGGCGAAGTCGACGTCGTGGAGGACGTGGACGGCGCCGAAGCTCTTGTTGATGCCGCGCAGCTCGAGCAGCGGGGTGGTGGTCATGGGTGTCTCCGGGACGGGTCGAGGGCGGACGGGGGACCTCAGGAGATCCCGGCCTCCGAGCACAGGTCGGCGAAGTCGCCCGTGCAGAGGTCTTCCTTCGTGACGCCACCGTCGTCCACGACGTCCTTCACGTTGTCCTTCGTGATGGACTGCGGGGTCAGGAGGATCGAGGGGACCTCGCGGCCACCCTCGCTGTCCTCGGTGGTGCCGTTGGTGTCGGCCTTCTCACCCTTGGCGAGGGCGATGGCGGCCTCGGCGAGCGCACCGGCCTCCTGCTTGGCGGACTTGTAGACCGACATGCACTGGTCGCCCTTGAGGATGTTCTGCAGGCCCTCGACCGTCGCGTCCTGGCCGGTGACGGGCACGTCGCCCGCCTTGCCGTTCTTCTGCAGGATCGAGATGACCGAGCCGGCGAGGCCGTCGTTGGCCGCGTAGACGCCCTGGACGTCGCCGTCGACCTTCGTGTACAGCTGCTCGAAGATCGTGACGGCCTGCTCGTTGTCCCAGTCCGGGACCGCCTGCTCGCCGACGTTCTTGTACTTGCTGTTCTTGTCGAGCACGCTGTGCGCGCCCTTCGAGAACAAGGTCGCGTTGTTGTCGGTGGGCGAGCCGTTGACGTAGATGATGTTCGCGTCCTCGTCGCCGAGGCACGTCTCCAGGCCCTGGCCCTGCAGCTCGCCGACCTTGGTGTTGTCGAACGAGACGTAGTAGTCGGCCGAGCCACCGAGGGTCAGGCGGTCGTAGTCGATCGTCTTGACGCCCTGCTGCGCTGCCTTCTCCTCGATGGAGGCACCGGAGTCGGAGTCGAGGTTGACGATCGCCAGGACGGTCACGCCGTCGGCGATCATGCCGTCGGCGATGGTGGCCATCTTGTCGGCGTCACCCTCGGCGTTCTGGATCTCATACTCCACGCCGGCGTCCTTGAACGCCGCCTCGAGCGCCGGACGGTCGGCGCTCTCCCACCGCACCGACGACTTCGTGTCGGGCAGGATCACGCCGATCTTGCCCTCCGACGCGTTGTCGCCGCCGTCGCCGCCGTCGTTCCCCGAGTCGCTGCCGCAGGCGCTGAGCATGAGCGTGGCACCCATGAGGCCGGCGAGCACCAGATTGCGCGTCCGCTTCACACGAACCGCCTCCTTGTTTGGTCTCACGCGACACGGGAACGACATATCGTCGTCACCGAACCGCAATTGTTGTTTGCGAGAACGTATCGCGTGATCGGGGTCACGTCCAGCACCTGGGGCGACATTTCGCGTGTCGAACAACGAAATCGTGATCAAGGGCCCTGGGAGGTGGACGGCGCGGGCACCGGCTCGCGCACCACCCACCTCGTGCCCACGAAGCGCGAGACGCCGCCCCCGGTGCGGGGACGGCGTCTCGGGACGCGCCGACTCAGTCGAGCAGGCTGCGCAGCACGTACGGCATGATGCCGCCGTTGCGGTAGTAGTTCGCCTCACCGGGCGTGTCGATCCGCACGACGGCGTCGAACTCGACGTCGTCGCCGTCCTCGCTCGACGCGACGACCTTCACGGTCCTCGGCGTGCGGCCCTCGTTCAGCTCGGTGACACCGGTGACCGAGAAGGTCTCCTCGCCGGTGAGGCCGAGGGACTCGGCGTCCTGCCCCTCGGGGAACTGCAGCGGGAGCACGCCCATGCCGATGAGGTTGGAGCGGTGGATCCGCTCGTAGGACTCGGCGATGACGACCTTGACGCCGAGGAGTGCCGTGCCCTTGGCGGCCCAGTCGCGCGAGGAGCCCGAGCCGTACTCCTTGCCCGCGAGGACGACCAGCGGGATGCCGGCCTCCTGGTAGTGCTGCGAGGCGTCGAAGACGGTCGTGACCTCCCCGTCGGCGGTGAAGTCGCGCGTGAAGCCGCCCTCCGTGCCGGGGGCGATCTGGTTGCGCAGCCGGATGTTGGCGAACGTCCCGCGGATCATGACCTCGTGGTTGCCACGGCGCGAGCCGAGGGAGTTGAAGTCGCGGGGCTCCACGCCCTTCTCCATGAGGTACTTCCCGGCCGGGCTGTCCTTCTTGATGGCGCCGGCGGGGCTGATGTGGTCCGTCGTGACCGAGTCGCCGAGCTTGAGGAGCACGCGCGCGCCCTCGACGTCGGTGACCGGGTCGGGCTCCAGCCCCATGCCGTCGAAGTACGGCGCCTTGCGGGCGTACGTGGAGTCCTCGTCCCAGGCGAACGTGTCGCCCTCCGGCGTGGGCAGGTTCTGCCAGCGCTCGTCACCGGCGAAGACGTCGGCGTACTCGGTGCCGAACGTGTCGCTGGAGATGGACGAGGAGATGACGTCCTCGACCTCGGCGGGCGACGGCCAGATGTCCTTGAGGTACACCGGGTTGCCGTCGGTGTCCTCGCCGAGCGGCTCGGTCGTGATGTCGACGTCCATCGAGCCGGCGATCGCGTAGGCCACCACGAGCGGCGGCGACGCGAGGTAGTTCATCTTGATGTCCGGGTTGATGCGACCCTCGAAGTTGCGGTTGCCCGACAGCACCGAGACGACGGCGAGGTCGTTCTCGTTGACGGCGGCGCTGACCTCGGGGATGAGCGGACCGGAGTTGCCGATGCACGTGGTGCAGCCGTAGCCGACCAGGTTGAAGCCGAGCTTGTCGAGGTAGGGCGTGAGGCCGGATCGGTCGTAGTAGTCCGAGACGACCTTCGAGCCGGGCGCGAGCGTGGTCTTGACCCACGGCTTGCGGGTCAGCCCCTTCTCCACGGCCTTCTTGGCCAGCAGCGCGGCGCCGATCATGACCGACGGGTTGGACGTGTTGGTGCACGAGGTGATCGCGGCGATGGTGACGGCGCCGTGGTCCAGCGTGAACGTCTGGCCGTCGATCGTGACCTCGATCGGGTTGCTCGGCCGGCCGCCGTCGGCGGGCACGCACGACAGGTAGTCGCGCGAGGGCGTGGTGCCCTCGGAGCCCGACGCGGGCGGGTCGGACGCGGGGAACGACTCCTCGAGGGCCTCGTCGTACGCCCCGCTGGTGGCCTCGGCGTCGTCGGTGACGTAGGCCGCGAGAGCGCCGCGGAAACCCTCCTTGGCCGACGCCAGCTCGACGCGGTCCTGCGGCCGCTTGGGACCGGCGATCGACGGCACGACCGTCGAGAGGTCGAGCTCGAGGTACTCGGAGTAGCGCGGCTCGTGGTCGGGCTCGTGCCACAGGCCCTGTGCCTTGGCGTAGGCCTCGACGAGCGCGACCTGCTCGGGGCTGCGACCGGTGAGCTCCATGTACTTCGTGGTCTCCTCGTCGATCGGGAAGACCGCGATCGTGGAGCCGTACTCGGGGCTCATGTTGCCGATGGTGGCCCGGTTGGCCAGCGGCACGGCGCCGACGCCCGAGCCGTAGAACTCGACGAACTTGCCGACGACGCCGTGGTCGCGGAGCATCTCGGTGATCGTGAGCACGAGGTCGGTGGCGGTGGCGCCCTCGGGCAGCTCGCCGTGGAGCTTGAAGCCGACGACCCGCGGGATGAGCATGCTGATCGGCTGGCCGAGCATCGCGGCCTCGGCCTCGATGCCGCCCACGCCCCAGCCCACGACGCCGAGGCCGTTGACCATCGTGGTGTGGGAGTCGGTACCGACGCAGGAGTCGGGGTAGACCGTGCCGTCGTCGTCGAAGACGACGCGGGCCAGGTGCTCGATGTTGACCTGGTGGACGATGCCGGTGCCCGGCGGGACGACCTTGAAGTTGTCGAACGCGCCCTGGCCCCACCGCAGGAACTTGTAGCGCTCGCCGTTGCGCTCGTACTCGATCTCCACGTTGCGCTCGAAGGCCTCGGGGGTGCCGAAGACGTCGGCGATGACGGAGTGGTCGATGACCATCTCGGCCGGCGCGAGCGGGTTGATCCGGGAGGGGTCGCCACCGAGGTCGACCATGGCCTCGCGCATCGTGGCAAGGTCGACGACGCACGGCACGCCGGTGAAGTCCTGCATGATCACGCGGGCCGGCGTGAACTGGATCTCCTTGTCGGGCTCGCTCGACGGGTCCCACCCGGCGAGGGCCTTGATGTCGTCGGCGGTGATGTCGGCGCCGTCCTCGGTGCGCAGGAGCGCCTCGAGCAGCACCTTGAGGCTGAACGGGAGCGACGCGACGTCGAGCCCGTCACCCTCCACCGCGTCGAGCTGGAAGTACCGGTAGCTGGCGTCGCCCACCTCGAGCGTGCGCTCGGCGTTGAAGCTGTCGACCATGACTGTCTCCTTCGGGTCGTGTTCCATCCTGCCGACCGGTCCGCGTTCCTGCCAGATCAGGTGTCCCTAACCTGCGGCGCCTCCACCCGACAAAGTCTCTTGATGTCAAGATACATGATGTCGAGACAAAAGCGCAGCACCGGACGGGGCGCGCCGCGACGCCCCCACGCCCGCGCAATGAGTGCGGTCACCCGAGGCCGGGCCAGCGCCAGAGGAGGGGCCACACGAACGCCAGGTGCGTGGCGCACACCGCCAGCACGCCGGCGACGCCCACGAGGTCGAGCGCGACGAGCGCGCGTCGTCGCGGCTCGGAGGTGACGGCTCCCGCCCCCTCGGCCCTCACGACCTCGGTGCCGGCGACACGGTCGAGGGCACCGCGGCGCATGCCCACGAGGAACGGCACGACCAGCAGGACGACGCCGAGGTACGCGGCGAAGCCGAGGTGCCACGCATCGGGCGTCGCCTCCCGCAGCACCGTGGGCAGGCCGATCGGGAGAGCCGCGACGGACAGGTCGAGGAGCGCGGCCGTGAGCAGCCCGCGCAGCAGGCCGCGCACGGCGCCGGTCGGGCGGTCCGTGCCGCGGACGACGACGCGCAGGCCCTCGCGGTGCTTGCCGATGCTGTGACCGCGGACCCCTTGGCGCCAGCCGTTGTTCCAGAGCAGGAACAGCTCGCCCGCGACGAGCCCGCCGAGCAGCATGTCGTCGGAGCGGCTCAGCGTCCAGATGTCGCCGCGGGTCGCCGCGCCGAGGACCGAGACGACGATGACGAGCACGGCACCCGCGCTGAAGGCGACGCAGAAGAGCAGGGCGTCCTGGGCGAGGGCCGAGCGGCGCAGGTCGGCGACCGTGCGCTCCTCGAGGGTGTCGACGTCCGCGTCGACGTCTGCGAGTCGCTCCTCGGCCATGCCTCCAGCCTGCACTGCGGCGCGGCGCGGCACAAGCGACCGCGCCGTGGCGCCGGCCCTCCGGACCGCCACGGGTCACCGGGGAGCGTTCGCGCCTTCCGCGACCCGCTCCAGGACGGCGACGCACTCGACGTGGTGGGTCATCGGGAACAGCGCGAAGGCGCGGAGCGGACCCAACGCGTACCCGTGCTCGGCGAAGGTGGCGACGTCGCGGGCGAGGGCGGCGGGGTCGCAGGCGACGTAGACGATCCGGCGGGCCCCGAGTGCGGCGATCCCGGGCACGGCCTTGCGTGCGCCCGTCCGCGGCGGGTCGAGCACGACGACGTCCACGCCCTCGCGCAGCGCAGGGTCCTCCGCCAGCGCACGCTCGGTGCTGAGGGGCACGAGGCGGACCTGGGGGGTGCCGTGCAGGCTCCGGCGCGCGTCGCGAGCGCCCTGGCGGTCGGCCTCGACGCTGGTGACCAGCCCCGCGGGACCGGCGGCGTCGGCCAGGAAGGCCGTGAACAGGCCGACCCCCGCGTACAGGTCCGCGACGCGCTCACCCGGCGCGACCTCCGCCGCCTCGAGCACCGCGTCGACGAGCACCGAGGCCGCCTGCGGGTGGACCTGCCAGAACCCCGACCCCGTCACGGTGAAGTCGTGGTCGTCCACCCGCTCGGTCAGGCGGGTACGCCCCGACGCGCGGCGGCCGTCGGTGGTGGCGACGCCGTCGACCTCGAGCGCCCTCGGCACGGGTGCGTCGGTGACGACGACCCGCTGCCCGGTGGACGACACGATCGCCTCGACCGGGCCGGCCTCCCACTGGTGCGCCAGCACCTCGGGCAGGTCGGGATGTGCGATCGGACAGTGCTCGACGGGCACGACGTCGTGCGACCGGTGGCGGCGCAGGCCGAGGCGGCCGTCGTCGGTCGAGGACCAGGTCATCCGGGTGCGCCAACCCAGCGTGGGCTCGACGGCCTCCACCTCGACCTCGCGGTCGATGCCCGCGAGCCGCTGCAGCTGCTCGGAGACGACGGAGGCGAGCAGCCGCCGCTGGGCGGCCGGGTCCACGTGCTGGAAGTCGCACCCGCCGCAGGTGCCGGCGAGGGCGCACGGGGGCTCGACGCGGTCGGGCGAGGCCTCGAGCACGGCGACGGCGTCGGCGCGCAGGAAGCGCCTGGAGCGCTCGGTGACGCGGATGCGCACCCGCTCCCCCGGCAGCGCGTGCCGGACGAAGACGACCTGGCCGTCCAGCCGCGCCACGCACGAGCCGCCGTGGGCGACGGGCCCCACCTCCACCACCGCCAGCTCCTCGGCGGTCACGGGTGCCCGTCCGGGCGGTCGCCGAGGCCGCGGCGCACGTCGCCGGGTGCCGTGCGGGAGGAGCCCTGGAGCTTCTGCTTGGCCTTCGCGGCGGACTGGAGCTGGTACGGCACGCTCGTGACCATGACGCCGGGCATGAACAGCAGGCGGCCCTTGAGGCGCAGGGCGGTCTGGTTGTGCAGGAGCTGTTCCCACCACCGTCCGACGACGTACTCGGGGATGTACACGCTCACGATGTCCCGGGGGCTGGCCCGACGCTTCTCCTTGACGTACTTGATCACGGGGCGCACGAGCTCGCGGTAGGGCGAGGAGACGACCGTCAGCGGCACGGGGACGCCGAGCTCGTCCCAGCGTTCGCGGAGGCGTTCGGTGTCGGCCGGGTCGAGCTCGACGTAGAGCGCCTCGAGGGTGCTGGGGCGGGCGACGCGGGCGTAGGCCAGGGCCCGCAGCGCGGGCTTGTGCAGCTTGCCGATCAGCACGACGGCGTGCACGCGCGAGGGCAGCGCGACGTCGGCGTCGTCGATGGCGAGCTCCTCGCTGACGCGCTGGTAGTGCCGGTTGATGCCGAGCATGAGGAAGAAGACGGCCGTCATGGCGAGGATCGCGATCCAGGCGCCGGCGAGGAACTTGGTGATGAGGACGATGACGAGCACGGTGGCCGTCATGGACAGGCCGAAGCCGTTGACGAGTCGCGAACGCATCATGCGTCGACGCGCCGCGGGATCGGTCTCGGTGGCGAGGTGGCGGTTCCAGTGCCGGATCATGCCGAGCTGGCTGAGGTTGAAGGAGACGAACACCCCGACGATGTAGAGCTGGATGAGCTTGGTGACCTCGGCGTCGAAGGCGACGATCAGGACGATCGCGGCGACGGCGAGGAGGACGATGCCGTTGCTGAAGGCCAGGCGGTCGCCGCGGGTGTCGAGCTGGCGCGGGAGGTGCCCGTCGCGCGCGAGGATCGAGCCCAGGACGGGGAACCCGTTGAAGGCCGTGTTGGCGGCGAGGACGAGGATCACCCCGGTGCACGCGATGGTGAAGTAGAAGAGCGGCTCCGCACCGGAGTACAGCGGCTTGGCCAGCTGGGCGATGACGGTGTCCTGCTCGTAGCCGCCGCCGACGGGGCGCCCGTCGACGAGCAGCTGGCGGGCGGGGTCCTCGACGTAGCGGATCCGCATGGCGTCGGCGAGCACGATGATGCTCATCAGCATGGTGATGGAGATCGTCCCGAGCAGGAGCAGCGTCGTCGCGGCGTTGCGGCTCTTGGGCTTGCGGAAGGCGGGCACGCCGTTGCTGATCGCCTCCACCCCGGTGAGGGCGGCGCAGCCCGAGGAGAACGCGCGGGCCAGGAGGAACGCCATGGCGAGGCCGGTCAGCGCGGAGTCGTAGGGCGCCTCCGCGGCGATGTCGAACCGCGAGCTGTCGGCGGTCGGGAGCGTGCCGAGCAGGTAGCGCACGAACCCGGTCGCGGCCATCAGCCCGATGGCGAGCATGAAGAGGTACGTCGGGATGGCGAACGCCGTGCCGGACTCCTTGGCCCCGCGCAGGTTCAGGGCCATGAGGAACAGGACGAGCACCGAGGCGGCGAGGGCCTCGTGGCCCACGAGCCACGGTAGCGCCGAGGTGGCGTTCTGGACGCCGGAGGAGATGGAGACGGCGACGGTCAGCACGTAGTCGACGAGGAGTGCGCTGGCGACCGTGACGCCGGCCTTCGGGCCGAGGTTGGTCGTGGCGACCTCGTAGTCGCCTCCACCGCTCGGGTACGCGTGCACGTTCTGGCGGTAGGACGCGACGACGGTGAGGAGCACGACGACGACGCAGAGGCCGATCTTCCAGTTGAACGCGTAGGCGGTGAGTCCGCCCATCGAGAGCGTCAGGAAGATCTCGTCGGGTGCGTAGGCGACCGAGGACAGGGCGTCGCTCGCGAAGACGGGCAGGGCGATGCGCTTGGGGAGCAACGTCTCCCCCAGCTGCGTGCTGCGCAGCTTCCGTCCGACCAGCGTCCGCTTGACGGACTCGACCATGCCCACGAGCGACGATCGTAGACGTCCGGCGGTCCGACCGCCGGTGCCCCCGGCGGCGCGGGACCGGTGGCGCCGCGGCGGTGTAGCGTCGCCCCGTGCACATCGTGATCATGGGGTGCGGTCGCGTCGGGTCGACGCTGAGCCGCAGCCTGGAGGAGCGCGGCCACACCACGGCCGTCATCGACTCCAACCCCGACGCCTTCCGGCGACTCGGCCCCGGCTTCGCGGGGACCACCGTCACGGGCATGGGGTTCGACCGCGAGGTCCTGCGTGCGGCCGGCATCGAGCGCGCCGACGGCTTCGCCGCCGTCTCGAGCGGCGACAACTCCAACATCATCTCCGCGCGGGTCGCGCGTGAGCAGTTCGGCGTGGACAACGTCGTGGCCCGCATCTACGACCCGGGCCGCGCCGAGGTGTACGAGCGCCTGGGGGTCCCGACGGTCGCCACCGTCCCGTGGGCCGCCGACCAGGTGCTGCGACGACTCGTCCCCGCCGGCTCCGAGCCCGCCTGGCGGGATCCCTCCGGCCAGCTGCGCCTCGACACCGTCTACGCCCCGTTCCCGTGGATCGGGCAGGAGGTGGCACGGCTGGAGGACGCTGCCGGCCTCCGGGTCGCCTACATCACGCGGCTCGGCGCGGGCGTCGTCGCGAGTGGGCGCACCGTCATGCAGGAGGGCGACGTGCTCGCGGTGTTCATGCGTGACGAGGACGCCGAGCACGCGCACGCGGTGCTCGAGTCCGGACCCGAGGAGGCCTGATGCGCGTCGCGATCGCCGGGGCCGGCGCCGTCGGGCGCTCGGTCGCCCTCGAGCTCACCGAGAACGGCCACCAGGTGCTGCTCATCGACAAGTCGCCGGGGTCCATCCGCTCCGACGTCGTGCCGGAGGCCCAGTGGCTGCTGGCCGACGCGTGCGAGATGTCCTCCCTCGAGGAGGCCGGCCTGCAGACCTGTGACGTCGTCATCGCCGCCACCGGCGACGACAAGGTCAACCTGGTCGTGTCGTTGCTCGCCAAGACCGAGTTCTCGGTCCCGCGCACCGTCGGGCGGGTCAACCACCCGAGCAACGAGTGGTTGTTCGGCGAGACGTGGGGCGTCGACGTCGCCGTGTCCACGCCGCGCCTCATGTCGGCGCTGGTCGAGGAGGCCGTCTCGGTGGGCGACCTCGTGCGGCTGTTCACCTTCCGCCAGAGCAACACCAGCCTCGTGGAGCTCACGATGCCCGACGACTCACCGTTCACCGGACGGCTCGTCCGCGACGTCCCCTGGCCGCGCGACGTCGTGCTCGTGGCGATCCTGCGCGACAACGCCATCGAGACCCCCGACCCGGACCGCTCGCTCGAGGCCGGCGACGAGCTGCTCTTCGTCACGGCGGAGGACGCGGAGGACGAGATCGGGTCGTTGCTGTCGCCGAAGGCCTAGGCCGGGGGCCGTCGGCGGGACGGCCAGGTCAACGCGCGGTGGGCGCGTCGGGGTCGATCGGCGTGGCGTTGCGTGAGAGCACCCACGCCATCGCGGCGAACGCCGCCACCTGCAGCGGCCAGCCGAGCACCACCTTCGACGTGCCCAGCAGGGCCACGTGGTCGCCCGCCCACAGGGGGTACTGCACGACGACGCGCAGCACGCAGGGCGCCGCGAGGATCCAGGTCAGGACGCTGCAGAGCCGCACCAGGCCGCGGTCGTCGCGCCACTGCGTCGGCTCCCCGGTGAGGCTCCCGATGAGGAAGCCGACGAGCGGCCAGCCCACGAGCACCGAGACGACCAGCACGGCCGCGTAGGCACCGTTGTAGAGGATGCCCGGCAGGAAGACGTCACGCGCCTCGCCGCTGCGCGCGGCGAAGAGCGCGGCGATCGCGATCCCGACCAGGGCGTTGAGCACGAACTGGGGCGTGGAGCGCTGCACGAGGCGCACCACCAGCAGCAGGACCGTGACGCCGATGCTGGCGACCAGTGACGTCCGCAGGTCGTTCGTGGTGATCCAGGCGACGGTGAAGACGATCGTGGGGACGGCGCTCTCGACGATCCCCCGACCACCTCCGAGCGCCTCGGCCAGGCGCGAGCGGACCAGCTCCTCGACGGTGGCGTACCGGTCGGGGCGTCCGGTCGTGCCCCACTCGTCACGACCGGCGCCAGGGCTGCCGTCGTCGCTCACGCGTCGAGCTCGTACCGCGGGTTGTAGAGCACGCAGGCTCCGTCGCGCTTGCCGATCCGACCGTGCACGGTCAGCCGTCGCCCGGGCTCGATGCCCTCGATGCGACGGCGGCCGAGCCAGATGAGCGTCACCTGCCCCGACCCGTCGTAGAGCTGGGCCTCGAGGACGCACACGCCGTCGGACGCCGGACGGGTGGTGACGGAGCGGATCTCGCCGTGGAGGGAGCAGACCGACCGGTCCGCCTGCGCGGCGAGCAGGCGGCAGCCTGCGGCGTCCGCGCTGCGCTGCAGCTCGTCGTCCTCGATCTGCTCGAGGGAGGGCCGGCGCAGGGCGCGGCCGAGTCGTGTGGCCATGTCTCGATCCTAGGTCGCCGACTGCTGCGAACCGGGCGGTGTGAGGGGAACCGCACCCTCGGGCACCTGGACCAGCAACGCCTCGCGCACGAGCCGCGGCTCGTCCCCGCGGACCACCACGACCTCGCGCAGCGCGCGCTCCAGCAGGCCCTCCTCGTCGGGCTCGAGCGCGGCGCGGCCGAGGAAGGTCGCGCGGAGCATCCACCGGGAGCCCTCGACGGCGAGGATGCGGGACGGCTGCACACCGTCCTGGCCGTCGGGCAGGGCCACCGGGACCTGCACGCGCAGCTCGGCCCCGAAGGGCCCGTCGACGTCCTCGACCGAGCCCTCGAGCCGGGCCACCTCGGCGCGCAGCTCCTCGCGCACCTCGTCCCAGAGGCCACCGCTGCGGGGCGCGGCGAAGACGCGCAGCTCGAGGCCGGAGTCCTCGGTGACCAGCACCACCGAGCCCGCGCCGCCGCCCTCGTCCTGGGGGACCTGCAGCTGGAAGCCCACCCGTCCGCGGATGCGCAGCGGGCCGAGGTCGACGTAGCCGGGACCGGTGCCGTCGACGGCGGACTCGGCTGCGTCGTAGGGGCCGGACGGGACGTCGGGCGTCCCGGGCACGTCGTCCGACGCCTCCACCCCTTCGCCCGCATCGGCCTCCGCGCCGGTCTCGACGTCGTCGGTGGTCTCGTCCTGCGTCGCGCGGTCGCGCCGTCGACGGATCATGCGTCCTCCCCCACGGATCGGTGGCCGCCGGTCGAGCCGTAGCCCCCGGCGCCTCGGCTGGTGTCCTCGAGCGCCTCGACCTCCACGAACCGCGCGTGCTCCACGCGCTGCACGACGAGCTGGGCGATCCTGTCGCCGCGCTCGATCGCGACCGGCTCGCGCAGGTCGTGGTTGACGAGCAGGACCTTGACCTCGCCCCGGTACCCGGCGTCGATGGTGCCCGGTGTGTTGACCACGGAGAGACCGTGGCGCAGCGCCAGGCCGGAGCGCGGGTGCACGAAGGCTGCGTAGCCCTCGGGCACGGCGATGGCGACGCCGGTGCCGACGAGTGCCCGCTCCCCCGGTCCGAGCGTGACGGCCTCGGCGGCGTGCAGGTCGGCGCCTGCGTCGCCGGCGTGCGCGTAGCCCGGGAGCGGGAGTCCCGGGTCGAGGCGACGCACGGCGATCTCGAGCATGCCCGCGACCCTACTCGCCCCGATCCACCGCGGATGCGGCAGGCTGGACGGGTGCAGACCCGTCGCGAGCGCCTCCTCGCACCGCCCTCGTGGTGGTGCGCTGCCGCGGCCTTCGCCGTGGCCTGGGGCTGGGTGGCGCTGGTCGTCTCCGACGCCACCGCCGCCGTGGTCACGACGGTGGCCGTCGCGCTCGTCGTGGGCGTCGTGCTCGGGGCGTGGGGGGCGGCCGTCGTCGAGGCGGGGCCCCACGGGCTCAGGGTCGGTCGGGTTCACCTCGAGGCCGCCCACGTCGGCCGCGTCCGTGCGCTCGACGCCGCCACCACGCGGGAGGTGCTCGGCCCGCGCGCCGACGCCCGCGCGTGGCTGCACGTCCGGCCATACGTCGCCGCCGCCCTGCTCGTCGAGGTCGACGACCCGGACGACCCCACCCCCTACTGGGTCGTCTCCTCCCGCGACCCTGCCGCGCTGGCGGCCGCGCTCGACCCCACCACCACTCCGGACCCGAGGTGACGCCCATGTCCCGACGCCGCACGTCCCGCCGCGCCCGACGCTCGACCGGCGACCAGCTCGCCACCGCGACGCCCCAGCGCAGGCCGTCGCGCTCCAGCCGCAGCACGTGGCGGCTCATGGACCGCCTCTCGACGGTCGCCGCCGGCCTCCTGGCGCGCGAGGTCTCGACCCTCACGTGGCGTGCCGCGACGGGCCGCAAGCCCCCGACGGCTGGACGTCACCCCGAGGTCGAGACGAAGGAGGCCGTGGCCTGGGCCGTCGTCGGCGGCGCGCTGGTCGAGGTGGTCAAGCTGCTCGTCCGCCGCTACGCCGCGGGCTACTGGGTCCGCTCCACCGGCGACCTGCCGCCGGGCATGAAGCCGCTGAAGAACGCGCGGGCACGGGCGGCACGCTCGGCCGCCGACGGGGGGTCGCGGGCGGCCGCGGGCGCCCCGGGGACGACGAAGCCGGCCCCCTCGCGGAAGCCGGCTCGTCGTCGTCGACGCTCGCGGTGAGCGTCGGGCCCGTGCGCGTCAGAAGGAGCAGTCCCGGCAGATGAGCCGGTCGCCCTTCTCCTCGGCGAGCTGGGAGCGGTGGTGCACCAGGAAGCACGACGAGCACGTGAACTCGTCGGACTTGCGCGGCACCACCTGGACCGCCAGCTCCTCGTGCGAGAGGTCGGCACCCGGCAGCTCGAAGGACTCGGCCGCCTCGACCTCGTCCTCGTCCACCTTGCCCGAGTTCTTCTCGTGACGACGCGCCTTGAGCTCCTCGATGCTGTCCTCGGACTGCTCTTCGTCAGTCTTGCGAGGCGCGTCGTAGTCGGTAGCCATGTACCCCTCCGTCTCGTGCGGTCAACCGACGGGATTGTTCCACACCGGTTCAAGCCGTCGTCCGTCAGAACCCACAAGCGCGCACGAGGGCGAAGTATTCCCCTGCGAGGCCGGGGCGGGCGGCCATGACGAGCCTCACGTCGGGCGGTCCGTCGAGGCCCTCGACGAGCACACCGGACTCGGTCGCGACCAGGCCCCCGGCAGCGAGGTCCCAGGGGTGCAGACCCTGCTCGACGTACGCGTCCAGGCGACCGTCCGCGACGGCGCAGAGGTCGAGCGCGGCCGACCCCAGGCGGCGGACGTCGCGGACGTGCGGCAGGAGGCGTGCGACCGCGGCGGCCTGCCGCTCGCGCACCTCCCGGACGTAGTTGAAGCCGGTCCCGACGAGCGCCTCCGCCATCGCGGGCACCTCGGGCGCCTGCCACCGGCGACGCTCGTCGTCGACCCAGCGCCACGCCCCACCGCCGAGCACGGCGCCCCACTCCTCCCCCGAGGCGATGTTCACGACGTACCCGGCGACGACCTGCGTGCCGACCCGGGCCGCGATCGAGACGGCGTACGACGGGATGCCGTAGACGAAGTTGACGGTGCCGTCGATGGGGTCGACCACCCACTCGACACCGCTCGTCCCCGCCACCCCTCCGCCCTCCTCGCCGAGGAACCCGTCCTCGGGCCGCGCCTCGAGCAGCCGGGCACGGACGAGCTCCTCGCTCGCCCGGTCGACCTCGGTGACGACGTCGATGGGGCTCGACTTCGTGGCCGCGACGGCGACGCGGCGCTCGGGGCGCAGGCGCCGCACGAGGGCGGCGGCCTCGAGCCCGACCTCCCGGGCCAGTCGGACGAGGGCGTCGTGGTCGACGGGCCCTGTGCCTCCGGAGTCGCTCACGCGTGTGCGGGTCGGTCGCCACGCAGGTTCGCGCAGCACCCCGGGACGCAGACCCACGGGTTGGCGGCGCACCGACCGATCGTCGCAGGCTCGGGCTCCTCGTCGCGGTCGACGGCGGCGCGCTCGCCCAGGAGGTCGACGATCATCGCGACGAAGGCGGGGTGCGTGCCCGGCGTCGGGACGCGGACGAAGCGCTGGCCGAGGCGCTCGGCCGTCGCGGCCGCCTCGGTGTCGAGGTCGTAGACGACCTCCATGTGGTCGGACACGAAGCCGATCGGCACGACGACGACCGACGTGACCCCGTCGGCCGCGAGCGCCTCGAGGTGGTCGTTGACGTCGGGCTCCAGCCAGGGGGTGTGCGGCGAGCCCGAGCGGGAGCAGTAGACGAGCTCCCACGGCGTCTCCCGCCGCTCGGGTGCGAGCCGCTCCATCACCAGGCGGGCGACCTCCAGGTGCTGCTCGCGGTAGGCGCCGACTCCCGGGCCGCCGGACGCGTCGTTCATCGCGTCGGGGATGGAGTGGGTCACGAACACGACGTGCGTGCCCGCCGGTGCGTCGGCCAGCGCTGCGTCGGTGTGCTCGACGAAGGGCGTGACGAAGCCGGGGTGGTTGAACGGCAGGCGCAGACGGCTGAGCTCGATGTCGAGGCCCTCGGTCGCGTCCGCGAGGTTCTCGCGGTACTGGCGGCAGCCCGAGTAGGACGAGTAGGCGCTGGTGAGGAAGTAGGCGGCGTGACGGACGCCGTCGGCGACCATCGTCTCGAGCGCCTCGCGCAGGTAGGGCGTCCAGTTGCGGTTGCCCCAGTACACCGGGAGCACGGCGTCCCGGACCTCGAGCTCACGCTCCAACGCCCCGATGACGTCGCGGTTGAGGTCGTTGATCGGGCTCCGCCCGCCGAAGAGGAAGTAGTGCTCGCCCACCTCCTCCAGGCGCTCGCGCGGGATGCCGCGGCCGGCGGTCACGTTCTCGAGGAACGGGACCACGTCGTCGGGCTTCTCGGGGCCACCGAAGGAGACGTAGAGCAGGGCATCGAAGGGGCTGACGTCCATGGCGTCATCGTCCCACGGGGGTGCCCGGCCCGCTGGGGGTAGTCTGCGTGCGCCGTGGGCGGCAGATGTGCGCCGTGGGCGGCAGATGTGCGCCGTGGGCGGCAGATCGAGAACAGAGGGAGGGAGGTGGTCCGGGTGCGCTCGACGTACGGGCACGTCCTCGCCCTCCCCGGTGCCGCGCTCTTCAGCGCGACGGGGCTCGTCTCGCGGCTGCCGCTGTCCATGGCCTCGCTCGGGCTGGTGCTGCTCGTGCGCGAGCACGGCGGGTCCTACGGCGCCGCCGGTCTCGTCGCCGCGGCCTACGTGGCCGCCGCAGCGGTCGTGGCACCCGTCCACGGGCGTCTCAGCGACCGGTGGGGGCAGCGCGTCGTCCTGCTGCTCGCCGGCGCCGGGTACGCGGTCGGCATGACGCTCGTGGTCCTGGCCGTGACGCGGGAGGCCGGGGCCCCCTGGCCCCACCTCGCGGCGGCCCTGGGCGGCGTCTTCACGCCGCAGACCGGGTCGTTGGTCCGGGCACGGTGGACCTACCTGCTCCGCGAGGACCGCGCGCGCCTCACCACCGCCTTCGCGATCGAGGCGGTGATCGACGAGGTGGTGTTCGTCGTGGGGCCCGTCCTCGTCACGTTCCTGACGCTCCAGGTCGCCGACGTCGCCGGGCTCGCCACGGCCACCGTCGCCGCCGTGGCCGGCAGCTGGTTCCTCGCCGCGCAGACGGCCACCGAGCCCGGCCGGTCCTCCGACATCGGCGGACCACGTCCGCCGATGGGCTGGGGCGTCCTCGGTCCCGTCCTGGTGGCCGCCGTCGCCATCGGCGTGCTGTTCGGCTCGACGGAGGTGCTCGTGGTCGCGTTCACCGAGTCCGAGGGACGTCCCGGTGCGGCCGGCCTCGTCCTCGCCACCTGGGCCGCCGGCAGCCTCGTGGCCGGCGTCGTCGTGGGGGCGATGGCGTCACCGAGCGACCCCGTGGCGCGACTGCGGTGGAGCGTGCTGGTGCTCGGGCTGCTCTTCGCCCCCCTGCTGCTCGCACCCGACGTCCTGTGGCTGACGCTCGGCATGTTCGTGACGGGCGTGATGATCTCGCCCACGATGATCGCGGCGACCAGCGTCGTGGAGGAGCACGTCCCGCCCGCGCGCCTCACCGAGGCGCTCACCTGGACCAGCACCGGGCTCGCCGTCGGGGTCGCACCCGGGGCCGCGGTCGCGGGCGCCGTGGTCGACAGGGCCGGGGCCTCGGCGGGCTTCGCGGTCCCGCTCGTGGCCGGCCTCGTCGCCGCCGCCGTGGCCTGGTCCTTCCGCCCCCCGACCCGCCCCGACCGGGCCCTCGTGCCCGGGTCGCTCTCGCACTAGGCTGTCGCCCGAGATGACCTCCTCCGACGCAGCTCCGACCGATGGCCCCCTCGAGGAGCGCGCGGTCGCGCTCGTGCGGCGCTGGGTGGGACCCGCCCGTGGGCGTCGCCGCACCGACCCGGCTGCTCGGCGGCTCGCCACGCTCCTGAAGGACCCGGCGGGGCTCGACTTCACCATCGGCTTCGTCGACAGGGTCGTGCGGCCCGAGGACGTGCACGTCGCGGCACGCAACCTGCGCGACCTCACCCGCTCCCTGCCCGCGTTCCTCCCGTGGAGCCAGCGGGTGCTGCTCCGCACGGGTGCCGTCGTCTCGCTCCTCCTGCCGGTGCTCGTCGTCTCCACGGCGCGCCGCGTCCTGCGCCGGATGGTCGGCCACCTCATCGCCGACGCGCGGCCCGAGAAGCTGGGACGCACCATCGAGACCCTGCGGCGCCACGGCGACCGGCTCAACCTCAACCTGCTGGGCGAGGCGGTGCTCGGCGAGGCCGAGGCCGTGCGTCGGCGGGACCGCACGCTGGAGCTGTTGCGCCGCGAGGACGTCGACTACGTGTCGGTGAAGGTGTCCTCGGTGGCCAGCCAGCTCTCGCTCTGGGCGTTCGAGGAGACCGTCGAGCGCGTGGTCGAGCGCCTCGCACCGCTGTACGAGGTGGCGGCCGAGCGCGGCTCGTTCATCAACCTCGACATGGAGGAGTACCGCGACCTCGACCTCACGGTCGAGGTGTTCACGCGCGTCCTGGCACCCCACCCCGACCTCGAGGCCGGCATCGTCCTGCAGGCGTACCTGCCCGACGCGCTCAGCGCCATGCAGCGCATCCAGGACTGGGCCCGCGCCCGGCGCGAGGCCGGCGGCGCCCCCGTCAAGGTGCGGGTCGTGAAGGGCGCCAACCTCGCGATGGAGCGCGTCGACGCGACGCTCCACGGCTGGCCGCTCGCCACCTGGTCGAGCAAGCAGGAGACCGACACCCACTACAAGCGCGTCCTGCGCTGGGCCCTCACGCCCGAGCGGGTGGATGCGGTCCGCGTCGGCGTCGCCGGCCAGAACCTCTTCGACGTCGCGTACGCCTGGCTGCTCGCCGGTGACCGTTCCGTCCGCGGCGCCGTCGACTTCGAGATGCTCCTCGGGATGGACGCGGGGCCCGTCGCCGCGGTGCGCGAGGACGTCGGCGCCCTGCTCCTCTACACCCCCGTCGTCCACCCCGACGAGTTCGACGTCGCGATCGCCTACCTCGTGCGTCGACTCGAGGAGAACGCCAGCACGGAGAACTTCATGTCCGCGGCGTTCGACCTGGCCGACGACCCCGAGGCCTTCGACCGGGAGGCGTCCCGCTTCCTCGCCTCCGTCAAGGCCCTCGACGAGTCGGTCCCGCAGCCGCACCGCGTCCAGGACCGCCGCACCGACTCCACCGACCACCACGTCCACGCGCACGCAGACGGCTTCTCCAACACGCCCGACACCGACCCCTCGACGCGGGGCAACCGGGAGTGGGGGCGCCAGGCGCTGTCGCGCTCGACGTACACGCAGCTCGGCCTGGCCACCATCGAGGCGAGCCGGGTGCACGGCCCCGCCTCGCTGGAGACCATCGTGCGGGGGGCGCAGGGTGCCGCCACGGGCTGGGCCGCCCGCGGCGCCGAGGTCCGGGCCTGGATCCTGCACCAGGCGGCCGGCGCCCTGGAGTCGCGACGCGGCGACCTGGTCGCCGTCATGGCGGCCGAGACCGGCAAGACGATCGCCGAGGCCGACGTCGAGGTGAGCGAGGCCATCGACTTCGCGCACTACTACGCGGAGTCGGCGCGGCGTCTCGAGGTCGTCGACGGCGCCGAGTTCCGGCCGGTCGCCCTCACGGTGGTCACCCCGCCCTGGAACTTCCCGGTCGCCATCCCCTGCGGGTCGGTCGTCTCGGCCCTCGCGGCCGGCAGCGCGGTGGTCATCAAGCCCGCTCCGCAGAGCCCCCGCTGCGCCGCGGTCATGGTCGAGGCGCTGTGGCAGGGCGGTGTCCCCCGCGAGGTCCTGCGCTTCGTCAGCATGGAGGAGGGCGAGCTCAGCCGCTCCCTCGTGTCGCACCCCGCGGTCGACCGCCTCGTCCTCACCGGCTCCTGGGAGACCGCCGCCCTGTTCCGCTCCTGGCGCCCCGACCTGCCCCTGCTCGCCGAGACCAGCGGCAAGAACGCGCTCGTCGTCACCCCGAGCGCCGACCTCGACCTCGCCGCGGGCGACCTGGTCAAGAGTGCCTTCGGCCACGCCGGCCAGAAGTGCTCCGCCGCCAGCCTCGGGATCCTCGTCGGCTCCGTGGCGACGTCCGAGCGGTTCCGGCGCCAGCTCGTCGACGCCGTCACCTCGTTGAAGGTCGGCTGGCCCGACGACCCCGACGTCACCGTCGGCCCGGTGGTCGAGCCGCCGAGCGGCAAGCTGCTCGACGCGCTGACCGTGCTCGACGACGGCGAGGAGTGGCTGGTCGAGCCCCGCCGGCTCGACGACACGGGACGACTGTGGTCACCCGGGGTCAAGGTCGGGGTGGCACCAGGGAGCTCCTACCACCGCACCGAGTACTTCGGCCCGGTGCTGGGCCTCATGCACGCCGCCGACCTCGACGAGGCCATCGCGTGGCAGAACGCCACCGACTTCGGGCTCACGGCCGGCATCCACTCCCTCGACCCCGACGAGGTGAACACCTGGATCGACCGGGTCGAGGCCGGCAACCTCTACGTCAACCGCGGGATCACCGGAGCCGTCGTGCAGCGCCAGCCGTTCGGCGGCTGGAAGCGCTCGAGCGTCGGCGCCACGTGCAAGGCCGGTGGCCCCAACTACCTGACGCACCTCGGCACCTGGCACCGCCGTCCCCTGCGCCACGCGCCCACCGACGTCACGCTCGCTCGGCCGGTCGCCGACGGGCTGGCCGCCGTCGCGCCCCACCTGCTGCAGGACGGGCTCGCTCACCTGGAGGGCGCGGTGCGCTCCGACGAGCTCGCGTGGCAGCGCGAGTTCGGGCGCGAGAAGGACGTCAGCGGTCTCGGCGTGGAGCGCAACGTGTTCCGCTACCGCCCCGCGCCCGTCCACGTGCGTGCCGGCGACGACCTCGTGTCCACGGCGAGGGTGCTCCTCGCGGCACGGCGTGCCGGTGCCGACGTCACCGTCTCCTCCCCCGTCGCGCTGCCGGACGGTCTCGCACCGGGCCACGCCGTCGAGGACGACGAGGCCTGGCTCGCACGGATGGCGACCGAGCGGCCCTCGCGGGTGCGTCTCCTCACCCCCACGGGCGCTGCCCTGTCCCGGGCCGTCGAGGGCGACCCCGACGTCGCGGTGCACGACGGCGAGGTCACGTGGTCCGGTCGCGTGGAGATGCTGCCCTTCCTGCGCGAGCAGGCCGTCACCATCACCACGCACCGCTTCGGCAACCACGACCCGGCGTTCGAGCGGGTCCTGCCCCGTCACTGACGGCGTTCAGCCGCGGGTCAGCCCCGGGGGCAGGGGTGCACGCCAGCCGCGCCACAGGGCGAGGAGGCGCCAGGTGACGCAGAGCAGCCCGGCGCCGACGTAGGCCCACCACCCGAGGTCGGCGCGGTGGGCGAGCACCGCCAGCAGGGCGCCGACGAACGCCGGGGTGGCGTACAGCTCCTCGCGGAAGATGACGGGCACGCGCCCGGCCAGCACGTCGCGCAGGATGCCACCCCCGATGGCCGTGACCATGCCGAGCAGCGCCGCCGCGAGCACGCCGAGGCCCGCCTCGGTGGCCTTGACGGCACCGGCGACGCAGAAGAGCGCCGCACCCACGGCGTCCAGCACGGCCACCTGCGTCTCGCGCCGGCCGAACACGGGGTGGAACGCGAAGACGACGACCGACGCGACCGCCGGCACGACCAGGTAGCGCCAGTCGAGGAGCGCGGCCGGTGGCACGTCGCCGATCAGCACGTCGCGGAGCACCCCTCCGCCGAGGCCCGTCACCAGGCCGAGCACCGAGGCACCGAAGACGTCGAGCTCCTTGCGTACCGCGACGATCGCCCCCGTGCACGCGAACACCGCGATGCCGAGCAGGTCCAGCGTCACGATCCACACGTCGGGCACCACCGCACCCTAGGCCATCGCCTCCCCTTCCGCGGTGCCGAGCGTGTCGCCGCCGAGGAGCGCCTCGGCCGACCTACGATGGCAGCGCAACCACTGGGAGGACGCTCGATGCGCGAACTCGGCCCCGAACGGCTCAGCGACGACGGACGCTTCCTCGTCCTGCGTGAGCCCGGCCGCACGGAGCTGTTCCGCGTGCCCGTCGACCGCCGGCTCGCGGCGCTCGTCGACGCCTCCCCCCGTGCCCGCGGCCGCGCGAGCGGCCAGATGGAGATCACGATGGAGAGCACCCTCAGCCCCCGCGACATCCAGGCGCGCATCCGCCGAGGCGAGAGCCCCGACCAGGTCGCCGAGTCGGCCGGCGTGCCGACCGAGCAGATCGAGGGCTTCGCCACGCCGGTGCTCGCCGAGCGGGCCTACATGGCCGAGCAGGCGCGCGCCTCGGCCGTGCGTCGTCGCCACGTCCAGGGCGCGGGGACGCTGCTCGGCGACGCGGTCGACGGCGGCGTCGCAGCCGAGGGCGGAGTCGCCGAGGACATCGCCTGGGACGCCTGGCGTCGCGAGGACGGTCGCTGGACGGTCCAGGCGCTCGCGCCGCACGCCCTGGAGGCGGCCACGTTCTGCTTCGACGCGAAGAGCCGCTACGTCGTGCCCGAGGACGAGGCCGCCCGCCGCATGGTGGGCGACGTCCCCGCGCCGGAGTCCTCGGAGATGGCGATCGCCGACGCGCTGCGCTCCGACGAGGTCAGACCCGTGGTCGAGGAGCACGACACGACACCGCCGGTCGACGACACCCCGCAGCCCGACGGCAGCGCACAGGTCGACGACGAGCCCCACGCCCCGGTGCACTCCCTCAAGGAGGCCCGGGACCGCCGCGCGATGGAGCAGCTCTCCCTCACCGACGAACCGGTTGCGCCCGCCCCGGACTCGCCCCGTGCCGGCGAGCAGGACGTCGAGCACGAGGCGGACGAGGACCTGGCCGAGGACGAGGGCCACGTCGCGGTGCCCGACACCGTCGGCCCGCGCAAGAAGCGGCCGGAGCGCCGCCGCGTCCCCAGCTGGGACGAGATCATGTTCGGCGGCCGCCAGGACTGACGCCCGGCTACGGGAACGGCAGGACGTCCGGCGAGAGGGCACCGGCCTTGGCGGTGGCCGCCGTCATCCGACGACGGTGGTGCCGTCGGCACAGCACCTCGTACCCGACGGCCGGGCTGGGCCGGTCCGGGTCGTCGACGTCGCCGACGACGATGACCTCGCCCTCGGTGACCATGTGCCCGTCCTCGGTGCGGGCGTTGTGCGTCGCCCGTCGCCCGCACCAGCACAGGGCCTCCACCTGCAGCGGCAGGACCCGGTCGGCCAGCTCGACGAGTCGGGCGGAGCCCTCGAACAGACGCGTGCGGAAGTCGGTGAGGATGCCGAAGCAGAACACGTCGATGTCGAGCTCGTCGGCCACCTTGGCGAGCTGCTCCACCTGGTCGCGCGTGTAGAACTGAGCCTCGTCGCACACGAGGTAGTCGATGCGCCCGCCGCGGGTGAGCTCACCCACGACGTGCTCCCAGAAGTGCAGCCCCGCGTCGACCTCCGTCGCGGGGACCGAGAGGCCCAGCCGGCTCGAGAGCACCGAGGCGCCCGCACGGTCGTGGGAGGCGAAGACCCGCCCGACACGCCCGCGGGCCCGGTGGTTGTGGTCGAGCTGCAGCGCCAACGTGCTCTTGCCGCAGTCCATCGTGCCGGAGTAGAAGGTCAGGTCGGCCACGTGCCCATCCTGCCAGCGCCGGCGCGACGCCCTGCGGTGCGCCCGGGCGTGTCAGTCGGCCAGGAGCACGGGGATGCGCAGCTCGGCCTCGTCGACCGATCCGTGGAACCCCCGCATGCGGACCTCCAGCGGGAAGTCGTCGGTGCTGAAGACCGCGAAGTCGCCCAGCGAGGCCACCACGACGTCGCCGATGCGGCCGGCCACGCGAGGGTCGATCGGCCCGAACCAGTCGTCGAGCTCGTCGCGGGTGCGCACCAGCGCGCGGTCGCCCAGCGCCTCGCGCCACCGCGTGGCGACCGCCTCGCGCCGGTCGTGGGAGGTGTAGAGGTGGCGGAAGCGCGCCTCGCCCGCGAGCAGGTCGACCCCCTCGAGGAGCGCCGGGTGGGCGCTCACGTCGAAGCGGCCCTCGAACGGCAGGTCGACCATGCCGTGGTCGGCGGTGACGAGCAGGACGGTGTCGTCGGGCAGGGCCTCACGCAGCTCGCGGGTCTCGCGGTCCACGGTTACCAGCACGTCGCGCCACTCCTGCGAGGTGCACCCGTGCGCGTGCCCCGCGTGGTCGAGTCGTGACTCGTAGGCGTAGACCACCGATCGCGGCGCGTCCTCCGTGACCTCGGCGACGACGTCGAGCCGCTCCCAGATCGAGCCGACGCCGTGGAACGGGGCACCGCGCTGGCTGCAGAGGGTGAGACCGGTGCCCTCGAAGCGCGCCTCGTTGACGCTCGCGGCGTGCACGCCCTCCTCGTGGAGCCGCTGCAGGAGCGTGGGATGGGACTGCCAGGCGCGGGCGTCGACGTCCTGGTCCCACGCGAGGGCGTTCAGGCGGCGGCCGGTCTCCGGCACGCGCGAGGTGTAGCCGACGACCCCGTGCACGCCGGCCCGCAGGCCCGTGCCGAGCGACGTGAGGCTGGTGACGGTGGTGGAGGGCACGCCGCAGACGACGTCGGGCACCGACGGCAGCGACGCCAGGAAGGGCGCCAGCTCCGCGTGCTCGCGCAGCAGCAGCTCGCCCATGCCGTCGACCAGCAGCACCACGTACCGGGCCGCGTCCGGCAGCCCGAGGGTGTTCTCGAGACCGGCCCGTCCCTGGCCGACGACCGCTCCCGCGGACGAGAGCACCTCGTGGAGGCCGTGCCGCCCCCGCGGCCCCGGCGCGCTCACGCGGCGCCGGTGGTCGCGGCCGACAGACGTCGGGCGAAGACCAGGAGCGCCTCGACGGCCGCTCCTCCGTCCGCCGCGGTGCTGAGCCGCAGCGAGAAGTCGTCCCCCGTCAGGTTCCCGGTGTAGCCGTGGTCGGCCTCGCACTCCGGGTCGCTGCACTGCGCCGGCTCGAGGTCGAGGTGCGAGACCGCCCCCCAGCCGATCGTGACGACGGCCTCCTCGAGGGTCCCGTCGGTGGCGACCATGCGCGTGACGACGACCGATCGGATGCGGTGGATCGAGACGGCCTCGCTCGTCGTGGAGGTGTACGGACGCGGGAGCAGGTCGTCCGGCGGGTGCTCGTCGGTGTGCACGGCGACGACGCGGGACGGCGTCATGACCAGCACGGTCATGTGCCGCCGGATCTCCTCACGGTCGAAGGTCGGCTCGTGGTGCACGACGTGCGCGAGGACCTCCTCGCCGGCGAGGGCGTCCTGCAGCCCGGCCGTGACGATCTGCGGGTAGTACCCGCTGCGCTCGATCTCCGTGAAGACGTCGGTGGCGGGGCCCGGGGGTCGCTCGCGTCGCATCACGCCAGCGTATCCCTGATCGGAGAGCTCAGACGACGCACGTAGCGCTCCTCTCGCCGGTCGGTGGCCGGCACCACCTTGGCGCGCGCGCTGAGCGCCGTGAGGCCGGCGTCGTGGACGAGCACCGGCTCGAGGTCGAGCTCGGCGACCTCCGGCAGGTCGTCCTTGAGGGCGGCCAGCCGCAGGATGGTGTCCTGGATGGCGGCGGTGTCGACGGGCTCGGAGCCGCGGTAGCCGTAGAGCAGCGGTGCGGAGCGCAGGTCCTGGATCATCGACTCGGCGTCGACGTCGGTCAGCGGCGGGATGCCGTAGGAGCGGTCGCCGAGCAGCTCGCTCGAGGCGCCGGCGAGCCCGAACGACACGAGGGGGCCGAACAGGGCGTCCTCGGTGACGGTGAAGGACAGGGGGATGCCGTCCGGCGCGGAGCGCTGCACGAAGAAGCGGGTGTCGGCGCGCATGCCGGGCCAGGAGGTGAGCTGGTCCCACGCCTCGACCATGTCGTCACGGTCCTGGATGCCGCGCCAGATGTGCGCGAGGTCCGGTCGCGCCCGCAGGTGCTCGCTGCCGGCCTTGAGGACGACGTCCCAGCCGAGCTGCTGCGCGGCCGCGACGGCCTCCTCGGGGTCGTGCACGTTGATCCAGGTCCAGAGGTCGATCCCGTAGCAGGCGAGGAGGGCGTGCACCTGCTCGGTGGACAGGATGGCTCCCCGCGGCGCGTGTGCCAGGACGTCGCGGACGAGGGCCCGGGCGTCGCCGGTGCGGAAGTCGTCGTGCGCGCGGTACTCGCCGTGGTCGCGAGCCGCCCACTCGGCGTAGGTGACGACCCGCGCCAGTGCCCGCACCGCCGACTCCGGGGCTGGGTAGGACGGCACGGAGCCGCGGCCGGCCGAGCCACCCTGGACGTCGGGGACGCGCAGGAGCTCGGGGATGCCCTCGGTGCCGAGGAACGTCGAGACGATCGGCTTGTCGGACTGCTCGCCGATCGAGGCCAGCACGTTGGCCACCTCCTCGCCGGAGGTGTTGAGCGGCGGGATGTAGACGACCATGAGCGCGTCGATGTCGTCGGACGCGAGCGCCGTCTCGATCGCGACCTCGAAGTCGTCGGCCCCCGCGTCGGCGCCGAGGGGCACGGAGTCGGCGACCTGCAGGCCGGTGGCCGTCGCGGCGTCGGCCACGAGCAGGCCCATCGCGTCGGAGTTGCCGACGACGCAGATCCGGTTGCCGCGCGGCAGGGGCTGGTGGGCGAGCACCTGGCCGACGTCGAACATCTCCTCGAGCGTGTCGACCTGGATGACGCCGGCCTGGCGGAACATGGCGTCGACGGCCGCCTGCGGCGCGGTGCTGCGCTTGACGGCGTGGCCGACCGGCACGCCCTGGGTGGAGCGTCCCGACTTCACGGCGACGATCGGCTTGGACTCCGAGACCCGACGGGCGATGCGCGAGAACTTGCGCGGGTTGCCGATGGACTCCAGGTAGAGCAGGACGACCTCGGTGTCGTCGTCCTCCTGCCAGTACTGCAGGAGGTCGTTGCCGGAGACGTCGGCGCGGTTGCCGGCCGAGACGAACGTCGAGAGACCGAGGCCGCGTCGGGAGACCGACTCGAGGATGGCCGTGCCCAGCGCACCCGACTGGCAGAAGAAGCCGACGCGACCCTGCGGCGGCATCGCCGTCGACAACGAGGCGTTGAGCTGCACCGACGGCGCGGTGTTGATGACGCCGAGGCAGTTGGGGCCGACGAGCCTCAGGCCGTAGGAGCGGCAGAGGTCGAGCAGGGTCCGCTGGCGCTGTCGGCCCTCCGGTCCCTCCTCGGCGAAGCCCGCCGAGATGACGACCAGCCCGTGCACGCCCTTGGCCGCGCAGTCGCGCACGACGTCGCTGACCGAGTCCGCGGGCACCGCGACGACGGCGAGGTCGACCTCGTGCGGGACGTCGGTGACGCTCTTGAACGCCGGCAGGCCCGAGACCGCCTCGGCCTGGCTGTTCACCGCGTAGACGCTGCCGCGGTAGTCGCCGAGCACGAGGTTGCGCACGACGGTCTGGCCGATGGAGAGCTGGCGCCGGCTCGCGCCGACCACGGCGATGCTCCGCGCGCCGAAGATGCGCTCGATGGACGCCGCCTCGGCGCGCTGCTCGCGCGAGCGCATCACCCCCACCGCGGAGTCGGTGGGGTCGATGTTGAACGACAGCTGCTGCACGCCGTCCTCGACCACGCCCTCGACGGAGTAGCCCATCTCTCGGAAGACCTGCAGCATGCGGTGGTTGCTCGGCAGCACGTCGGCCGTGAACCGGGTGATCCCGCGCTCCCGGCCGGCCTGGGCGAGGTGCTCAAGGAGCAGCTGGCCGACGCCCCGGCCCTGGTGGGCGTCCTCGACCAGGAAGGCGACCTCGGCCTGGTCGTCGGAGACGGCGTCGTAGCGACCGATGCCGATGATCCGCTCGTGCGCGGTGATGACGAAGGCCACGCGACGGTCGAGGTCGACGTGGGTGAACCGGTCGACGTCGCGCGCCGACAGCGTGGGGTACGGCGCGAAGAAGCGGTAGTACTTGGACTCGTCGGAGACCCGGGCGTAGAACTCGACGAGCCGGTCGGCGTCGTCGGGGGTGATGGGCCGCAGCTGCGCGACGCGCCCGTCCTTGAGCAGGACGTCGGCCTCCCACACGCGGGCCCGCTCCTCAGGCGGTGTGGCGGCGTCCTGGGTCACGGCCCCAACCTACCGCCTGGGTACCCTCGGGCCGACGCGCGAGCCCGCCGGGCGGCGTGGCGGCGCCGGCCCACGGGCCGGGGGCGGGAGAATCGGTGCGTCGCGACCGCGCGGCACGTCGTCGCGCTCCCCCGGCACCGGCGCGAGAGCCGGCACCGGAGTCACTCCAGGAGAGGATGCATGGCCCGCAGCACCACCCCGAACCCCCCCGAGGAGTTCGACGAGCACATCATCGACACCGACATCACGGACGAGATGAGTGCCAGCTACATCGAGTACGCGTACTCGGTCATCTACTCGCGCGCCATCCCCGACGCCCGCGACGGCCTGAAGCCCGTGCAGCGGCGGACCCTGTTCACGATGGACGACATGGGCCTGCGGGCCGACCGCGGCCACGTCAAGAGCGCCCGTGTCGTCGGCGAGGTCATGGGCCGGCTCCACCCGCACGGCGACGGCGCGATCTACGACGCGCTCGTCCGCCTGGTCCAGCCGTGGTCGATGCGCCTGCCGCTCGTCGACGGGCACGGCAACTTCGGCTCGCCCGACGACCCGCCTGCTGCGATGCGCTACACCGAGTGCCGCATGGACGCCGCCGCCGAGGCCATGACCGCGTCGATCGACGAGGACACGGTCGACTTCCGGCCCAACTACGACGGCCGCGAGCTCGAGCCGTCCGTGCTGCCGGCGTCGCTGCCGAACCTGCTCGTCAACGGTGCGTCCGGCATCGCGGTCGGCATGGCCACCAACATCGCGCCGCACAACCTCGTCGAGGTCGTGCAGGCCCTCCGCCACCTGGTCGAGCACCCCGGGGCCGACCTCGACGACCTGATGCGCTTCGTCCCGGGACCCGACCTGCCCACCGGCGGCAAGATCGTCGGCCTGGACGGCGTCCGCGACGCCTACGCCACCGGCAACGGCTCCTTCCGGATGCGCGCCACGACGCGCATCGAGAACGTCACCCCGCGTCGCAAGGGGATCGTCGTCACCGAGCTGCCGTACAACGTCGGCACCGAGAAGGTCGTCGAGGCGATCAAGAAGCTCGTGCAGGCCAAGAAGCTGCAGGGCATCTCCGACGTCAAGAACCTCACGGACCGGCACAAGGGGCTGCACCTGGTCATCGAGGTCAAGAACGGCATCGTGCCCGAGGCGCTGCTGGAGCAGCTCTACAAGCAGACGCCGATGGAGTCCTCGTTCTCGATCAACGCCGTCGCGCTGGTCGACGGGCAGCCCCGCACGCTCGGCCTCAAGCAGATGCTCGAGGTCTTCCTCGAGCACCGGTTCCAGGTGGTCCGCCGCCGCAGCGAGTTCCGCCGCGCGAAGGCCGCCGACCGGCTGCACCTGGTGGAAGGCCTGCTCGTCGCCATCCTCGACATCGACGAGGTCATCCAGCTCATCCGCAGCAGCGACAACCGCGGCGAGGCCCGCACCCGCCTCATGGGCGTGTTCGACCTCAGCGAGGCCCAGGCCGACTTCATCCTCGACCGCACCCTCGGCAGCCTCACGAGGTTCTCGCGCCTGGAGCTGGAGAAGGAGGCCGACGAGCTGCGGGCCGCGATCGAGCGCCTCGAGGAGATCCTGGGCGACGACCGCGTCCTGCGTTCCGTCGTGTCCGAGGAGCTCGACGCCGCCGCGCAGCGGTTCGGCACCCCGCGACGCACGGTGCTGCTGGAGTCGGCCGGGCAGACGGTCACGGCCGCCACGGCCCAGCTCGAGGTGGCCGACGACCCCTGCTGGGTGCTGATGTCGGCCACCGGCCTGCTCGCGCGCACGAGCGACGACGGACCGATCGGCGACGTCGGCGGCCGCGCCAAGCACGACGTCGTGGTCGCGGCCGTCGCCTCCACGGCGCGCGGCCAGGTCGGGCTCGTCACGAGCGACGGCGTCGTGCACCGGCTCGACGTCCTCGACATCCCCGCACTTCCCCCGACGGCGCAGGCACCGAGCCTGCAGGGTGGCATCCCCCTCCGCGAGCTGCTCTCGACCACGGCGCGGCCCCTGACCCTGATGTCGCTCGGCGACGACGGGCCCGGCATCGCGCTCGCGACGCGCTCGGGAGTCGTCAAGCGCGTGAAGCCCGACCCGGTGCTCACCCGCGACTCCTGGGAGGTGGTGGGCCTGGCCGACGGCGACGTCGTGGTCGGCGCGGCACCGCTGGCCACCGGCGAGGAGGAGCTGGTGCTCGTCACGTCCGACGCGCAGCTGCTGCACTTCGGCGCCGGGTTGGTGCGTCCGCAGGGGCGAGGGGGCGGCGGGATCGCGGGCGTCAAGCTGGCCGCCGGGCAGCGTGTCGTCGGGTTCGGCGTCGTGCGCGACGTGGACTCCGCGCACGTGCTGACGATCTCCGGGTCGGGCGACGCCCTCCCCGGTACGCAGACGGGCGCGGCCAAGCTCACCCCGCTCTCGGCCTACCCCGCGAAGGGTCGCGCCACCGGCGGTGTCCGCTGCCACCGTCTGCTCAAGGGCGAGGACGGCCTGATCCTCGCGTGGGCGGGCGACGGGATGCCGGTCGCCTGCGCGACCAGCGGCTCCCCCGTGGACCTCCCCGAGGTCGACCCGCGGCGCGACGGCTCCGGCGTGCCGGTGGCCCAGCCGGTCCTGGCCGCCGCGGCCCCGGCGAACCGGCTGCCCGGACTGTCCCCCGTGACAGACTGACCGCGTGCACCTCTCACCTGGACCCCGCCTCCGCTTCCCTCGCCGCGGCCGCGTGGCGTGGGCGGCGCCGCTGCTCGTCGTCGGCCTGCTGCTCGCCGGCTGCACCGGAGGCGGCGACGACCCCTCCGGCACGGACGTCGCAGCGCTCCAGCAGCGCCTCGACACCGCCAAGCAGGCGATCGACGACGCCGAGACCGTCGAGGTCTCGCTCGCGACCGACCAGGTCCCCGACGGGGTCTCCGGCCTGCTCTCGGCGAAGGGCACCGGCAACCACTCCCCGGCCTTCCAGGGCGACGTGAAGGTCTCGACCGGCGGCGCCACGATCTCGGCCGAGGTCGTCGCCGTCGACGGGAAGGTCTACGCCAAGACGGGCATCACGCCCGTGTTCCTCACCATCGACCCGGCGACGTTGAAGGCGCCCGACCCGGCCGGCCTGCTCGACCCCGACACCGGACTCACGCAGATCCTCGCGCAGACGAAGGACCTCGAGGAGGGCAAGCGCTCCCGCGACGGCGAGGACGTGCTCACCTCGATCACCGGCACCCTGTCGGGCTCGGTCGTCGCGACGATCATCCCCTCGGCCTCGACGCAGGACACGTTCGACGTCACCTACCGGCTCACCGACGACGACGAGCTGCGCGACGCCACGATGTCGGGCCCGTTCTACGGCGACGGCACGGACGTGCGCTACACCGTGCGGCTCGCGACGTCGGACGAGCCGGTCGACATCACGGCACCGCCCCGCACCGGCGGCGCCTGAGCGGTGGGCGGACCCTCCGCCGGCGACCTGGCCGGCCGCGGCCGCGCGTCCCGGGTGCTGCTCGGCCTGGCCGCGGTCGCGATCGCGTTCGCGGCGGCGGACACCTACGTCGTCGTGCTGGCCCTGCCCGACATGATGTCGGCCGCCGGCCTCGACGTCGACGAGCTCCAGCGAGCCGCTCCGATCGTCTCGGGGTTCCTGCTCGGCTACGTCGGCGTCCTCCCGCTCATCGGCCGCATCTCCGACCTGCGGGGCCGGGTGCCGGTGCTCCTGGGGTCCCTCGTCGTCTTCGCGATCGGCTCCGTGGTGACCGCGGCTGCCTACGACCTCCCGTCCATCGTCGCGGGGCGGCTCCTCCAGGGCGTCGGCGGCGGCGGCCTCGTCCCCCCGACGCTCGCCCTCGTCGCCGACCTCTGGCCACCGCGACGACGCGGCCTGCCACTGGGCCTGGTGGGCGCCGTGCAGGAGCTCGGCAGCGTCCTCGGACCGCTCTACGGCGCCGTGGTGCTGGCCTTCGGCTCCTGGCGGGACATCTTCTGGCTCAACGCGGTGGTCGGCCTCCTGCTCGCCGCACTCATGCTCCGACTGCGCGACGCCGCGCCGGCGCCCACGGACGTCGACGTCCCCGCGCGGGGACGTCCCGACCTGCTCGGCGCCGCCCTCCTCGCGCTGCTCCTCCTGGGGCTCTCCCTCGTGATGCTCGAGCCCGAACGGCTGGTGACGGGCGTCACGTCGGGCCTGGCGTTCCTGCCGGTCACCGGCGACTCTCGCTGGCTGACGCCGCTCGCCCTCGCGACCTACGCCGTCGCGGTCCTGTTCCTGCTTCGCCAGGCGCTGGCCCGGCGACCGCTGCTGGCCTGGCGCACCTGGGGCGAGGTCGCCCGGTCCACCGATCTACCGGGCGCGGGACTGCTCGCGCTCTGCCTGGCTGCGGTCATCGTGACCTTCGCGTCCGCCGAGCCGGAGTCCGGCGCGATCTCCCCGGCGGCGCCCTGGCTTCTGCCCGTCGCCGCCCTCGCGCTGGCAGCGTTCGTCCACCGTCAGCGCACCGCCGCCGCCCCGCTCGTCCCCCGTGGCGCGCTCGCCGCACGCCCCGCCTGGGGCGCGCTGGTCGTGTCCTTCGTCGTCGGGGCCGCGCTCATCGCCGCCCTCGTCGACATCCCGTTCTTCGCCCGGCTCACGGTGTACCGCGACTCCCAGCTCGACGCCGCACTCGTGCTGGTGCGGTTCCTCGTCGCCCTCCCCGTCGGTGCCGTCCTCGGCGGCTGGGCGCTGCGGCACGTCCCCGCGTCGTGGCTGACCGCCGGCGCCATGCTCGTCAGCGCCGGCGCGTTCTGGCACATGTCGACGTGGGACGCGCAGTCCCTCGCGAGCGGCTGGGAGACGCTCTCGCTGGTGGCCGCCGGCCTCGGCTTCGGCCTGGCGATCGCTCCGGTCAACGCGGTGCTGCTCGAGCACACCGCCGATGCGGTGCACGGCGTGGCGAGCGCCCTGCTCGTCGTGGCGCGGATGGTGGGCATGCTGGTGGGCGTCTCCGCCCTCACCACCATCGGGCTCCAGGCCTTCTACTCCGCGTCGTCCCGCATCCCGCCCGCCGCCGAGCTGTGCCCCGGAGGCGTCCAGCTGTGCCAGGCGTACCGCGACGCCGTGCGCGACGCCGGCATCGCGCAGCTGCACGCGGTGTTCGTGGGCGCGGCGGTGTGCGCGGCACTGGCGGCGGTGCTGGCCCTGGTGCTCCTGCGCGACGCACGTCACCCTGCGACACCCCCCACCGCTCGTTAGTCTGCGGCCATGTCCAACGCCTTCGACGACCTCCTCGCAGCCAACCGTGACTTCGCGGAGTCCTTCTCGCTGACCGGGTTCGACGGCATCGCGCGCGCAGGCGTCGCGATGGTCACCTGCATGGACTCGCGCATCGATCCCCTCAGGATGATCGGGCTGAAGCCCGGTGACGCCAAGATCCTGCGCAACCCCGGCGGACGGGTGAACGACCAGGAGCTGGTGGCCCTGGTGCTCGGCGCCCACCTCCTGCAGGTGGAGCGCGTGCTCGTGGTCGAGCACACCCGCTGCGCCATGGCGTCCTCCACCGAGGAGCAGATCCACGCGCGCGTCTCGGAGGGCAGCGGCACCGACGCCACCTGGATGAGCATCGGGCCGATCGCCGACCAGGAGCGTCAGATCCGCGCCGACGTCCACCGCGTCACCTCGCACCCCCTCGTCCCCGACTCCGTCGAGGTCGGCGGCTTCCTCTACGACGTCGACACCGGCCTCCTCCGCCAGGTCGTCTGACCCTTCCCCGCGTTTCGGAGCACCATCGCCCGTTCTCCCGACGAGAACGGGCGATGGTGTTCCGGAACGCGGTCAGAAGGGGGACGTGACGGCCGGGGCCGGAGTGCCGGTGCCGCCGCTGGAGCTGCCCGACGTGCCGCTCAGCGCGAGGCCCACGACGAGGGCGACGATGCCGAGGATGATCGGCAGGAGGAGGAAGACCGCGACGGCGCCGATGATGCAGCCGATCGTGCGTCGACTCGGACCACTCCGCACGTCGGACGGGCCGACCTCGCGTCCCTGGTAGCCCGGCGGCGGCCAGGCCGGAGCCTTGACGTCGCCGTCGACGTCCGGCGCCGCGGGCGCACCCGTCGGGCCCGGCGCCGGCGCCGGGGTGGGGGTCGGAGCCGGAACCGACGAGGGTGCGGGAGGAGCCTCGGTGGATCCCGCGGGCTCGCCCGGCCCCACGAGGTCGCGCACGACCATGGCGAGGTCGCCGCGCGTGGCCGCTGCCTCGACCTGCTCGATGCGCAGACCTCGGTCGACGGCCGAGATGCGGCCGGCCGCGTAGGCCTCGTCGACGAGTCGACGCGCCCGGCGCCGGTCGCCTCGACCCGCCCCGTGGGGGTCGCTCAGGTCGGTGAGGTCGCTCACGCGTCGATCAGGTCGGAGTCGACCTCGTAGGCGCTCTGCACGATGAAGTCCTTGCGCGGCGCGACCTCGTTGCCCATGAGGAGCTCGAAGACCTCCGCGGCGCGCTCGGCGTCGTCGACGGTGAGGCGGCGCAGCGTCCGGTGCCGCGGGTCCATCGTCGTCTCCGACAGCTGGTCGGCATCCATCTCGCCGAGACCCTTGTAGCGCTGGATGGGGTCCTTCCAGCGCACGTTGCGACGCTTGAGGTCGGCCAGCGTGCGCTGCAGCTCGGCGTCGGAGTAGGTGTACTGGTACTTGCCCTGCCCCTTCTTGGGGTTCGTCAGCTCGATGCGGTGCAGCGGTGGGACCGCCGAGAAGACCCGTCCCTCCTCCACGAGCGGGCGCATGTAGCGGAAGAACAGCGTCGCGAGCAGGCACCGGATGTGGGCGCCGTCGGAGTCGGCGTCGGCCATGAAGATCACGCGGCCGTAGCGGGCCTGGTCGAGGTCGAAGGTGCGGCCCGAGCCCGCCCCCACCACCTGGATGATGGAGGAGCACTCGGCGTTCTTCAGCATGTCCCCGACGCTGGCCTTCTGGACGTTGAGGATCTTGCCGCGGATGGGCAGCAGCGCCTGGAACTCCGAGTCGCGCGCCGACTTCGCCGTGCCCAGGGCGGAGTCGCCCTCGACGATGAACAGCTCGGTACGGTCGGCGTCGGCCGCGCGGCAGTCGGCCAGCTTGGCCGGCAGCGCACTCGACTCCAGCGCGTTCTTGCGGCGCTGGTTGTCGCGCTGCTGGCGTGCCATGAGCCGCGTGCGCGAGGCGGCGACCACCTTCTCCATGACCTGGCGTGCCTTGGCCTTCTGCGCGGTCTTGGTGGAGGTCAGGAACGCCTTGAGCTCGCGCGAGACGACCTGGTTGACGATGCGCGTCACCGCCGGCGTGCCGAGGACCTCCTTGGTCTGCCCCTCGAACTGGGGCTCGGCGAGGCGCACGGTGACGACGGCGGTCATCCCCTCGAGGACGTCGTCCTTGACCACGTCGGCGTCGCCGGACTTGAGCAGCCGGGTGGTGCGCAGCGTGTCGTTGAAGGTCTTCGTGAGGCCACGCTCGAAGCCCGAGACGTGGGTGCCGCCCTTGGGGGTGGCGATGATGTTGACGAACGAGCGCAGCTCGGTCTCATAGCCCGTGCCCCAGCGCAGCGCGACGTCGACACCGAGGTCGCGCTCGACCTCCTGCGGCGTCATGTGCCCCTTGCTGTCCAGCACGGGGACCGTCTCGGTGAAGGTGCCGGAGCCCTGAAGCCGCAGGACGTCGCTGACCGGCTCGTCAGGAGCCAGGAAGTCGCAGTACTCGGTGATGCCGCCCTCGTGCAGGAAGGACTCCTCCAGCGGCTCCTCGCCGCGCTCGTCGCGCAGCACGATGTGCAGTCCGGGTACCAGGAACGACGTCTGGCGGGCTCGGGAGACCAGGTCGTCGTAGGAGAAGGCGGCGGTCTTGATGAAGATCTGCGGGTCTGCCCAGTACCGCACCCGTGTGCCGCTCACGCCCTTCTTGACGCGCCCGCCCTTCGCCAGGGTGTTGTCGGCCGTGAAGTCGGCGGCCGGGCCGTCACCGGCGAACACGCCGGGCTCGCCGCGCCGGAACGACATCGACCAGGTGGCGCCGGCCTTGTCGACCTCGACGTCGAGCCGCGACGACAGCGCGTTGACCACGGAGGCGCCGACGCCGTGCAGACCACCGGTCGCGTTGTAGGAGCCGCCGCCGAACTTCCCGCCAGCGTGCAGCTTGGTGTAGACGACCTCGACGCCCGTGAGACCGGTCTTGGGCTCGATGTCGACCGGGACGCCGCGCCCGTTGTCGCGCACCTCCACGGACCCGTCACCGTGCAGGACGACGTCGATGCGGTCGCAGTGCCCGGCGAGGGCCTCGTCGACGGAGTTGTCGATGATCTCCCACAGGCAGTGCATGAGGCCACGGGTGTCGGTAGAGCCGATGTACATGCCCGGTCGCTTGCGCACGGCCTCGAGTCCCTCGAGGACCAGCAGGTTGCGGGCGTCGTACGTCGACACGAGGGGGCCTCCAGGGGGTCGGGCGGGGTCGTCGCCGGCGGCACGAGCGCAGGCTCGCGCCGTCGTCCCCGTCAAGCCTAGCCACGGGCCGCCGGGTGACCCGGCTGACACGCGGCACGCCGGGCCGCATCCCCCGGTTTGGCCAGTGTCGGCAGTATCCATGACGTAGGTCACGACACCCGGCACGGAACAAGCGACCGTGGTTGGATGTTGTTCCCGACGTACCCCCCGAATGACGACGCTGAGGAAGAGAGACCACCATGGCTGCAGTCGCCGAGCTCTCCGGTCTGAACGCGACCGACCGCTGTGACCGTTGCGGAGCGCAGGCGTACGTCCGCGTCGAGCTGGCCGGTGGCGCCGAGCTGATGTTCTGCGCGCACCACGCCCGCGAGCACGAGGACAAGCTGCGCGAGGTCGCGGTCACCATCCACGACGAGACCGATCGCCTCGGTTCGGTGCCGGCCACGGCCACCGACGACGAGGTCTGAGACTCCCGCCGGCACCCACCGCGCCGGCACCCACGACGAAGGGCCCCTCACCGTGGTGAGGGGCCCTTCGTCGTGCCGTGCGTCGTAGCCCGGTCAGTACGCCCAGGCGCGGGCGCCCGAGCTCTTCCAGATCGCGTACCAGTGCTCGAGGTACTCCTTGTAGACCGACGGGTCCGTCGTCTCGGTGGTGATCTCGTCGCTCACCACGAGGTTCGAGCCGGTCAGCGACGCGGAACCGGCCTGGACGACGCGGGTGAAGATGCCGTCCGGGTAGGAGTGGAAGCTGTTGCCGGCCGGCGTGAGCTCCTGCTTGTTCCACGGGTTGGCCTTCAGCTTCGCCTCGACGAGCATCGTCTTGTCGTGCGGCTTGGCGTAGGCGGCCGGGATGCGGGTGACCGACGTGCGGAACACGTCGAGGATCGGCTTGCAGATCCGGATGTACTGCTGGCAGTGCGCGACGCGGTTGACCTTGAGCTCGTCGCGGAACGAGATCGCCTCCACCGAGCAGCCGCCCTTCGTCAGCTCGACGAGCTTCTGGGCGACGGCGATCCGCCGGTACTTGAACCGGTTGTGCTGCAACCGGATCTTGCAGGTGGAGTCGGGGACGATGCGGTTCAGCAGGTTGATCACGGGATCTCGGCCGTTGGTCGGTGAGGCCGCGATCGGCGTCGGGTAGTAGGTCGTGTTCGACAGCTCGGAGTAGAACATGCCGTACACCGGTGGGCCGTTGCGATAGCCGTCCGCGCGGGCCGCGGCGTCGCTGGCGTAGCCGTAGAGGCTCTTGTGCGCCGCGATGTAGCGCGGGTAGTCGTACCGGTAGGTCTTGCTGATGTTGCGCTCGGCCCACATGTCGACGAAGAACTGCTTCATCTGCAGGAAGATCTTCTTGTCGTTGTACGTCGTCCAGCCGTTGTTGAACGTGTACTCACCGCTCGGGCCGCCGAGGTTGGCCGACCCCGACCACGTCGCGCCGAGGGCACGCTTCTTGTCGCGGTCGAAGGTGTCCTTCACCAGCAGCACCTTCGAGTGCATGATCGCGCCGTTCAGCGGCGAGAGGCAGGCCAGGCTCTTGCCCTTGGCGCAGATCTTGAAGTAGCCGGTGCGCTTGCCCTTGTACGACGCGGCGTTCAGGCTCTTCTGCAGTGCCCGCGACTCCTTGGACTGCGAGGCCTTGCCGTGGATGAACCGCACCTGCACGCCGTTCCTGGCCGCCTTGAGCAGCTCCCGGCCGACGCGCTTGGAGTTCTCCATGCGTGAGACGGAGATCCAGACGTAGTTGGACGTACGGATCGACTCCGACCTCAGCTTGCCGGTGGTGGGGTCCTCGTAGGAGCCGCGGATGATCCGCTCGAGGTCGTTCAGCAGCGTGAAGTCGCTCGCCTTCATGTACCCGCCGTTGGGGCGGGAGAAGTTCGGCTCGACCTTCACCTTGTAGGCGTCGCCGTACGGCCGGACGTCGTCGGCCGCCGTCGTCCCCACGGCCTGGGGCGTGACCGCGGACTCCGGGGCCGGGTCGGGCTCGGCGTTGGTGGGCTCGGCGGCCGCCGTGGTCGGCTCCGGAGTCGCCACCTCGTCGGCCGAGGTCGGCGCCGCGCTCAGCGCGCCGACGAGGACGGCGGAGCCGAGCAGGCCCACCCCGAGTCGACGCACGAGTCGGCTCGATCGATCGAAACTACGCACCGCTGGGTCTCCCGAGATCGACAGGTGGGTCGGAACACTCTAACCCAACGTTCGCCCAGGTCCGACGATCCGTCGCATCGGCGCCGTCGCGCCGAGGTGCGACCGCTCCCGGTCCGTGCCAGGCTCGACGGAACCGGCCGCCCCCGTACGGCCGCGAACCGAGGAGTCACCATGCAGATCGGCAGTTCTCTGTTCCTGCTCGCCGTCGGCGCGATCCTGGCGTTCGCCGTCCAGGATGCCGTCAGCGGCGTCGACCTCACGATGGTCGGCTACATCCTGATGGTTGTGGGCGTGATCGGCCTCTTCCTGTCGCTGGTCATGAGCTCGCGCTCGCGCCGCGACGCGCCTCCCCCGCGCTGACCCGCAGGGCAGCACACGCACGAACGGGCCGGACTCCACCAGGAGTCCGGCCCGTCGACGCGTGTGCTCAGTCCAGGTAGTCCCGCAGCACCTGCGAGCGGGAGGGGTGGCGCAGCTTGCTCATCGTCTTGGACTCGATCTGGCGGATCCGCTCACGCGTGACGCCGTAGACCTTGCCGATCTCGTCGAGCGTCTTCGGCTGGCCGTCGGTCAGGCCGAAGCGCATCGAGACGACGCCGGACTCGCGCTCGCTGAGGGTGTCGAGGACGGCGTGCAGCTGCTCCTGCAGGAGCGTGAACGAGACCGCGTCGGCCGGGACGATGGCCTCGGAGTCCTCAATGAGGTCACCGAACTCACTGTCGCCGTCCTCGCCGAGGGGCGTGTGCAGCGAGATCGGCTCGCGGCCGTACTTCTGGACCTCGACGACCTTCTCCGGCGTCATGTCCAGCTCGAGCGCCAGCTCCTCCGGGGTGGGCTCGCGGCCGAGGTCCTGCAGCATCTGGCGCTGGACGCGGGCGAGCTTGTTGA
Source organism: uncultured Aeromicrobium sp. (assembly GCA_964599245.1). Lineage (GTDB taxonomy): Bacteria > Actinomycetota > Actinomycetes > Propionibacteriales > Nocardioidaceae > Aeromicrobium. The sequence goes on from CAZREF010000001.1 coordinate 267,066, forward strand.
TGACCTCGACCATGTGCACCGGGATGCGGATGGTGCGCGCCTGGTCGGCCATGGCGCGGGTGATGGCCTGGCGGATCCACCACGTGGCGTAGGTCGAGAACTTGAAGCCCTTGGTGTAGTCGAACTTCTCGACCGCAC
>CAZREF010000002.1:0-32355 GCA_964599245.1 uncultured Aeromicrobium sp.
AGGGAGGGGTCAGAGGAGGGCGTTGAGGCGGTCGATGAGCTGCTGGAAGCGCTGCTTCGTCTCCGCGTCGACAGTGGCGAGCGCCTGGGAGCGGTGGCGCAGGAGGTGCCCGGCCGGCTGGAAGCGGTCGTACGCACCGCCGACGACGGTCTCGGCCTGGTGCACGATGCGCCGCCGCGGCGGCTTGCGCAGGAACCGCTTGCCGGTGAGCTTGCGGTGCGAGACCTTCGGCCCGCCCGACTCCTCCAGCAGCGCGACGTACCACTTCGAGTCGAAGAGGTCCTCGACGTCGGCGTCGAGCGTGCCGGTGATGTCGGTGAGCGGGACGATGTGGTCGGCGGAGATCGCGCCGCGGTTGACCAGCTCCTCGACGGCACCGCGCGCGCCGGCAGGGCCGTCCATCAGCACCGTCGCGGAGACCGCGGTCGTGCCGAGCAGGGCGAGGATCGTGGGGATCCCCGACGCGCCACCCACCGGGATGACGTTCCAGCGCGGGTCGAGCGCGCGCCCGCCCTCGGAGCGGAGGAGGTCGCCCATGACCGTCAGGTAGGTGATGTCCGACGGTGAGGAGACCAGCAGCTGGTGCGGGCCGCTCACGAGCTTGCGCGTGAGGTCGGCGCCCAGTGCCGCGAGCAGCGGAACGGTGGTCTCGGTGCCGGCCTTCCAGAGGTCGGCGCTGATCGTGCTCCCGGCGTCGCCGACGTTCTCGAGCACGCGGCACCGGCTGAGCCGACCGGCGTCGATCAGGTACGGCGAGTGCGTCGAGTAGACGACCTGGTGGTAGGGCCCGAGGCGCTCCTTGATGTAGCGCAGCAGGTCGGTCTGGGCGTTGGCGTGCAGGTTCATGCCCGGCTCGTCGAGCAGGATGACCCGCCGCTCCTGGTCGGCGAACTCCGAGAACGCCGCCAGGAAGGAGAAGAACCAGATGAAGCCCTTCGAGCGCTCGGCGACGTTGAGGCTCATCCGCTGCCGGTCGTCGCGCACGCGGATGTGCAGCCACGGGTCGGGCGAGGAGGTGCCCATCGTCTCGAGGTCGAGCTCGATGGAGAGGTCGCGGTTCTGGCTCCAGTACTCCAGGAGCTGGTCGGAGAGACGCGCGGCGGCTGCCTCGAGCGCGGCCTTGCGGATCTCGTAGTCGTCCTCGTCGAACGAGGCGTCCGCGACGCCGGCCAGCTTGAGCAGGGCCAGCGCGGTGCGCTCGGAGGGGTAGAGGTCGCCGGAGTCGAGCTCCTGGAGGCGACGGATCGAGACGCTGCCCGGCAGGACGTTGTGGTCGTCGAAGTACTGGAACCCGGGCAGCATGCGGGTGAGGCGGGCCAGCACCTCGGGGGACGCCTCGAGGGGGGTGCCGTCCTCGTCGACCGCCCAGTGGACCTCGTCGTCGCCGTACCGGCGGCTCGCGAAGAGGGCGGTGGTGGGCAGGAGGCCGCCGGCGGCCTCGAGCACCTGGCGGTCGTCGTAGTCGAGCTCGACCTCGAGGGTGACCGGACGCACCTGGTCGATGACGTCGCGGTCGCGGCCGAGGTCGCGGCGTGGGTAGTCGCGCCGTGCGGTGAACGCGGTCTGGTGCCCGCTCGGCAGCGGGTTGGCACGGTAGAGCGCCTGCAGCATCGCGGTCTTGCCCGACTCGTTCTTGCCGACGATGGTCGTGATGCCCTCGTCGAGGGCGAGCCGCCCGGAGTCGTGGACCGACATGACCTTGCGGACGCGCGCAGCGATCAGTCGCATGGGTCCGTACCTCCTGGGTGGTGTCCGGGTCTGTCCGGGCGGGACCACGCTAGCGGTCCCGAGGGGGTGAGGGGGGCTGACGGAGGTCATGACGGCGGTCGCGGGCGCTGGGACGCACCTCACCGCCCGCGCCCCGGACCGGCGTCGGGCCTGCGTAGCCTGGCGCGGTGGACGAGGTGACGGGGGGCGTGCTGCTGTTCCTCGGCGCCGCGGCGTTCCTCGCGGGTTGGGTGGACGCCGTGGTCGGCGGCGGTGGGCTCGTCCAGCTGCCGGCGCTCATGGTCGCGTTCCCGCAGGCGGCGCCCGTGCAGCTCCTCGCGACGAACAAGATGGGGTCGGTCGCCGGCACGACGACGTCGAGCCTGACCTACCTGCGGCGGGTCCGGCTGGACCTGCGCACCGCGCTGCCGCTCGCGGCGTCCGCGTTCGTCGGGTCCCTGCTGGGTGCGGTCGTGGCGTCGTGGATCCCGCGCGAGGCCTTCAACCCGGTCATCCTGGTGGTGCTGGTGGGGGTCGGTGCCTTCACGGTGCTGCGACCCGACCTCGGCCAGGTCGCCGCGATGCGGTTCACGGGGCGGCGTCACTACGGCGCCGCGGTCGCCGTCGGCGCGACGATCGGCTTCTACGACGGCGCGCTCGGGCCGGGCACGGGGTCGTTCCTGGTGTTCGCGCTCGTGGGCGTGCTCGGCTACGGGTTCCTCGAGGCCAGCGGCAAGGCGAAGCTCGCGAACCTGGCCACGAACGTCGCGGCTCTGGTCGTGTTCCTCCCGCAGGGTGCGGTGATCTGGCAGGCCGCGGCGGTGCTCATGGTCTGCAACGTGGCCGGCGGCTACCTCGGCGCCCGGCTCGCGGTCGCCCGCGGCAGCCGCTTCATCCGCCTGGTCTTCATCGTCGTCGTGGCCGCCTTCGTGGTACGCATCGGCTACGACACCTGGCGACAGCTCCTCGGCTGAGCGCTGCTGGTTCCCATCACGTGATGGGAGTCAGCAGCTCCCCTCGGAATCCCCCGCTCACCTCGGGAATCGTCCCAGGGTGAGTGGGGGATTCTCGAGGGGAGTGCGGCGGGTCAGCCCTGGCGGGCCTTGAGGCGGGGGTTCTGCTTGTTGATGACGTAGGTGCGGCCGCGGCGGCGGACGACCTGGGACCCGGGCTGGTTCTTCAGCGAGCGGAGCGAGTTGCGGACCTTCATGGTTCCTCCTGGGGTGGGTGGGGGTGGTCGGGTGGGATCAGGCGCCGTCGACCAGGCCGCGGTGGACGGCCTTCACGAGCCGCCGGGGGACGTGGACGGTGCGCCCGTCGACGGTGACGGGCACGAGGTCGGGTGGGGTCGCCCTCCACTGCGACCTGCGGTGCCGGGTGTTGCTGCGCGAGACCTTGCGCTTGGGGACGGCCATGGTTCCTCCTCAGGCGGCGCGGCGGATCTCGCCGAGCCAGGGCTCGAGGCCGTCCTCGACGACCTCCCAGTACGGGCCGCGCTCGGCCATCTCGACGTCGGTCAGTAGGCAGTGCGCGAACGCCTCCTGCACGTCGTCGGGGGTGCTCGCGAGCGGGCCCGACGAGAGGCCGTGCACGACGAGGCGGGTCAGCGGGCGGTCGGCGCCCCATCGGGTCGCCGTGCCGACGCTGAGCTGGCCCCCCGCGCCGTCCCACACGCAGACGTCGCCGGGGCGGCTCGGCAGCCAGAAGGAGCCGCGCGAGCGGCGTGGACCGCCACCCAGGTGCTCGATGCTCTCGAGGAGGCGCTCGGGGTGGAACGGCCGGTCCGAGCGCAGGTCCAGCGTCCAGACGTGCTCCGATGCGTGGCGAGGCAGGTCGCCGCGGCGCACGACGCCCACCCAGGCCTCGGTGACCCCGTGGCGGTGCGCGCCCTCGACCAGCGGCGCGGCGTCGAGCGCCGAGGGGTCCTTGACGACCTCGACGCCGGGTCGGGCGAGCGCGCGGAGCAGGTCACGGGCCGCGGGCTCGGAGTCCCCGGACAGCACCACCGCGTCGGCGTACTCGACGATCGCGGCAGCCGTCTCGGCCACCCCCCGGGTGTCGTCGTCGCTCGTGTGCAGGCCCCGCTCGTGCAGGAGATGGTCGCCCAGGGCGTCCTCGAGCACCGTCGCGCCGTCGAGGGCCGCGACGACCGCGGCCACGTGGACGTGCGGCGCGACGTCGGCGTACGTCTCGACCACGCGGCAGGCCTGGAGCGCCTCGGCCGCGACGGGCAGGTGGGCCACGAGGGCCTCCCAGCGCCCGCTGGCGGCGAGCCGCTCGAGCGTCGGCACGACGTCCTCACGGATCGCGCACGCGACGCAGGCGTGGTCGAGGTCGAGCACGTGGCGCTCCACGACCCCGGTCAGGTCGCTCACGACGCGGGTCAGCTGCTGCCCCTCGACGTCGAGGACGTGGCGCACGACGACGGCCGAGGGGAGGTCGAACTGCAGACCCACCGTGACCGCTTCCATCGCGACCTCGTCGATCCCGGTGACGAGCACGGCGGGCACGCTGCGGCGCAGGACGCGTCGACGCCCCCGCGGTGCGGGGCTCATCGGCCGGCCTGCCCGTAGCGGCGGCGGAAGCGCTCGACGCGGCCCTCGCTGTCGACGACGCGGCCGCGCCCGGTCCAGAACGGGTGGCTCGCGCTGGAGACCTCGACGTCGACGACCGGGAGGGTGCGGCCGTCGACCTCGACGGTCTCGCGGCCCTCCGTCCCGATGGTCGAGCGGGTCACGAGGAGCAGGTCGCCGGACCGGTCGCGGAACACGACGTCCTGGGAGCGGGGGTGCTGGTCCTTCTTCACGGGATGCCTCCGGTAGACTGATGAGAACGATTCCCATTCTACACAGGAGGAGGTCGCGATGTCGCGCACCTGCCAGGTCACCGGGGCCACCCCGGGCTTCGGCCACCACGTGTCCCACTCGCACCGCCGTACCAAGCGCCGCTTCGACGTCAACGTCCAGAAGAAGCGCTACTGGGTGCCGAGCCTCGGTCGGCACGTCACGCTCACCCTCAGCGCGCGCGGTATCAAGACGATCGACGTCCGCGGCATCGACGCCGTCGCCGCCGACCTGCTCTCCCGGGGGGAGAGGCTCTGATGGCCGCGTCCACCAGCCGCCCACGGCCCGGCACCCCCGCCAGGAGGGGACACGACGTCCGGCCCATCGTGAAGCTGCGCTCGTCGGCGGGGACGGGTACGACCTACGTCACCCGCAAGAATCGCCGCAACGACCCCGACCGGCTGGTGCTGCGCAAGTACGACCCCCGCATCCGCCGGCACGTCGACTTCAAGGAGGAGCGCTGATGGCCAAGCGCAGCAAGGTCGTCGCCGACGAGCGGCGCAAGGAGGTCGTCGAGCGGCACCGCGAGCGTCGCGACGCACTGCGGGCGGCCTCCCGCGACGTCTCGCTCCCGATGGACGAGCGGCTGGCGGCGTCGCGAGCGCTCGCCCGCCTGCCGCGTGACTCCTCGCCCTCGCGCGTGCGCAACCGCGACCAGGTCGACGGCCGTCCGCGGGGGCACCTGCGCGTCGCGGGCCTGTCGCGCATCCGCTTCCGCGAGGCGGCCCACCGTGGGGAGCTGCCCGGCATCACGAAGTCCAGCTGGTAGCCCGGGCCGTGGGCGGGAGAGGGGCCCGGCGGGGGTCCCGGGCCGTGGGCGGGAGAAGACAGCAGAGCGCTCAGGCGCCGGGTGGGGGGAGCAGGCGCGTCTCGACCCGGTCGGCGACGAGGGTCGCGCGGCCGTCGGCGGCACGTCCGGGCACCCACCGTTCGTCGACCACCACCTCGCGATCGTCGAGCACGAGGTCGAAGGCGGCGCGCACCTGCAGGGCCATCCGGCCGAGGGCCCGCAGGCCCTGGTGCGCGTGCTCGCGTCGGCCGAGGTCGGCCTGGGCCATGGCGTCGAGGCCGTGCTTGCGCACGGCGTGCAGCAGCATGCCGATCTCGACGCCGTAGCCGCTGACCACGGGCAGGTCCACGAACGCCTCGCGCAGGTAGGCGCACTCGCCCGCGAGCGGCTGCACGAAGCCGGCCAGCTCGGGGGCGCGGCGTGCGATCTCCGGGCGCGCGACCAGCTCGGTGACGCGTCCGCCGCCACCGTCGTGCGTGGGCCGGTCGTAGAAGGCCTTGACGAGGACGAGGGAGGGGTCGGTGAGGAGCGGGCCCGCCAGGCGGGCGACGAAGGCCGGGTCGAACCCGCGCACGTCGGCGTCCAGGAAGACCCCGACGTCCGTGGTGAGGTGGGTCATCCCCGTGCGCATGGCCGCGCCCTTGCCGCCGTCGAAGTCGGGGTCGACGTCCTCGACCGGCACGACCCTGGCACCGGCGGCCCGGGCCTGCTCGGCGGTGTCGTCGTCGGAGCGGGAGTCGACCACGAGGATCTCGTCGACGAGCGGGACGAGGTCGCAGAGCGCCGTCCGCACGCGTCGCACGATCTCGCCGATCGTCGCAGCCTCGTCGCGAGCGGGCAGGACGACGCCCACCCGGCGCCCGCGCTTCGCGGCGACGAGGTCACCCAGGGGCGGACCGTCCGGGAGGGTGCGGCGATCGAACCACGGCTGCAGGTCAGGCAAGGCCGCGCACCGTCCGCGCCGGGGGTCGCTCACCACGCAGCGTGGCGACCATCTCGAGGACCCTCCGGGTGGCGACGACGTCGTGCGTCCGGAACATGGCCGAGCCGGCCTGCGCGGCGAGCGCCGTGGCGGCGAGCGTCCCCTCGAGCCGCTCCTTCGGCGGCAGTCCCAGCGTCTCGCCGACGAAGTCCTTGCGCGAGAGCGCCATGAGCACCGGCCACCCGGTCGCCACGAGGTCTGCGGTGCGACGCACCAGCTCGAGGGAGTGGAAGGTGTTCTTGCCGAAGTCGTGCGTGGGGTCGATCAGCACGCCCTCGCGGAGGACGCCGGCGGCCACGGCCTTCTCGGCGGCCGTGACCGTGGTCTCGACGACGTCGGCGAGCACGTCGTCGTAGCGGACCCGGTGCGGTCGGGTGCGGGGGAGTGCGCCACCGGTGTGCGAGCAGACGTACCCCAGGCCGTGGCGGGCGGCCACCTCGACCAGCCCGGGGTCGTGGCCGGCCCAGGTGTCGTTGAGCAGGTCGGCGCCGGCGTCGGCGGCCGCCTCGGCCACCTCGGCCCGCCAGGTGTCGATGCTGATGACGACGTCGGGCTCGGCCTCGCGGACGGCGGCGATGAAGGGCACCGTGCGCGCGATCTCCTCGGCGGCGTCGACGGCGTCGCCCGGCCCGGCCTTCACGCCGCCGATGTCCACGACCTCCGCCCCGTCCGCCACGGCACGGCGGACGGCCTCGAGCGCGACGTCGGGCTCGAAGGTGGCTCCGCGGTCGTAGAAGGAGTCCGGGGTCCGGTTGATGATGGCCATGACGAGCGCCCTGTCGCGCGCGACCCTCCGCCCGCGGAACGTCAGCTCGGCCACGGCGTCATGGTCTCAGACGGTTCCACGCGCTGCCGACGACGCGTCACGCGTCCGAGGGGTGGGCGTCGAGCGCGGCCTTCACGGCCTCCACGGCCTCGCCGAGGTCGGCGACGACGCGACCGCCCTCGACGTTCCAGCCGGGACCGCCGAGCAGCACCTCGGTACGACCGTCGGCGGCGTCGAGCACGGTCGAGAGCGCCTTGCCGTCGAACCGGACGATCGAGGCCCACAGGAACACGGCGGCCGGCTCCAGCCGGATGGTCATGCCCGCGATGGCGCTGAAGGGCGTGCGCTGGCCGAGCATGTGACAGCCGATGTTCTCCTCCGCGAGGGCGCACTGCAGCGCGAGGAGCGGCAGGACGTGGTGCTCCTCCTCCGCGCACGCGAGCAGCACCGGGCGGTGGTCCTGGTGGCGCAGGCGTCGGCCGGCGAAGCGTGCCCGCAGCGCGGTGTGCAGTGCGTCGCTGACGAGGTGCTCGCCGTCGACGCCGATGCTGCCGCGGTACCACTCCTCGCCGATGCGTCGCATGCTCGGCGCGATGTGGTCGGTCCAGGCCGTGAGGGTGCCGAGCTCCTCGAGCTTGCGCACGAAGAGCGTGCGGAGGCCGTCGGCGTCGTAGGCGCGTGTGGCGGTGACCACCGCGTCGGCGAACGCGTCCGCGCCCTGGCCCCTTTCCACGGGATCGCCGCTGAGCGCCGCACGTGCGGCCGCGGCGGGCCCGAGCCCGCTGTTGACGAGGAGGTTCATGCGCTCGAGGCGGTCGACGTCGGAGGGGTCGTACCGGCGGTGGCCGCCGGCGCTGCGGGCCGAGGGGCCGAGCTCGTAACGGCGCTCCCACGTGCGCAACGTGGAGGCGGGGACACCGAGGTGCTCGGCCACCTCGCCGACCGACAGCAACGCCTCGGTGCGCTGCGTCGTGCTCGGATCGTTGGTCGCCATGGACTCATCATAGAACTTGTTCATCGACTTGCCAAGATGAACAAGTTGGGGTTACGTTCTCGTCATCACCCCCGACGGACCCCTCCTGGGGCCGGCAGCGCAAGCGAAGGAGACACCGATGGCGAACCTCAAGAACCTCCCGCTCCCGCTGCAGGAGGTCTACGAGTGGCAGTACCAGGGCGCGTGCCAGGGTCTGGAGTCCGCCCGCTTCTTCTCCCCCGACGCCGAGCGTGGCGCCCGGCGACGCGACCGCGAGGCGGCCGCCAAGGCCGTGTGCGCGACCTGCCCGGTGATCAACGAGTGCCGAGAGCACGCTCTCTCGGCACGTGAGCCGTACGGCGTCTGGGGCGGGCTCACCGAGCACGAGCGGACCGAGATCCTGGTTCGCTCGACCCAGTCCGAGTCGGCCTGAGCCGCCCGCCACGGTTCGGGAGGCCGTGGCGTAAGTGTCGCTCCAGTGAGGGCACCCCGCGTGCCCAGGCCACCGGAACGGGGCAGCGGTCTGCTCAGGCCGTGCCGTGACCCGGCGCGAGGTCCTCGGGGTCGACGTCCTCGACGGTGCGTCCCTCGGCGAGCAGCGCTGCGGCGCGGGCGTCCTCCGGCGGTGCGTCGGGATCGACGGCACGGTCGACCTGTTCGTTGAGGTAGCGGAACAGCTCGGCGGACGCGGCTGCCACGGGAACCGCGAGGAACGCCCCCGTCACCCCGAAGAGGGTGCCGCCGGCCGTGACCGACATCAGCACGACACCTGCGTGCAGGTTCATGTTCTTGCCCTGCAGCCAGGGCGACAGGACGTTGCCCTCGAGCTGCTGCACGACGAGGACGATGACCGCCGCGATGATCGCGTCCTGCAGGTCGTTCGTCACGAGCGTCACCAGCACCGCGAGGATGCCGCTGACGAACGCGCCGATGATGGGGATGAAGCCGCCGAAGAAGGTGATGACGGCCAGGGGGATCGCGAGCGGCACGCCGAGGATCGCGAGCCCGGTGCCGATGATGACCGCGTCGATCAGGGCGACCAGGCCCTGGGTGCGGATGAAGCCGCCGAGGGTGTTCCACACCCGTCCGAGCAGCTCGGTGACGTGCTCGCCGCCTCGGCGGCCACCGAGCGTCGCGAGCCACGGCAGGAAGCGGTGACCGTCCTTGATGAAGAAGAACGAGAGCATCAGGACGAGGACGAGGTTGATCACCGCGTTCGTCGCCGCGCTGATCGTCGAGAAGATGCCCGAGCTGATCGCGGCGGCGCTGTCCTGGAGCCGGTCCTGCACGGCCGCGATGGCCCGCGTGATCTGGCCCTCCGAGAGCTGCAGGGGGCCGTCGGTCAGCCAGTCGCGGATGCGTTGGAGGCCGTTGGAGGCCTCCGAGGCGATGGCCGGCGCCTGGCCCGCGACCTGTGGCGTCAGCAGCGCGATCGTGGCGACGACGAGGCCGAGGAAGCCGAGCATGACCAGGGCCGCCGCCAGGGCGCTCGGCACCCGGCGCCGCCGGAGCCAGGAGACCGGCGGCGAGAGGACCGTGGCCACGAGCAGCGCGAGCGAGACCGGGAAGAAGACCATCCAGAGGTGTCCCACCGCCCAGCCGAGGACGTACACCGCCGCCGCGAGGACGACAAGACGCAGACCCCAGCGCTGGAGCGTGGCGAAGGCCTGGTCGATGACGACGGCCCGGTCGCGGACGGAGGAGCTCATCGCCCCAGGGTAGGCGTCGTTCAGGGCCCCACCGGGGGGACCCGCCAGTCGATCGGACCGCTCCCGAGCGCGTCGAGATGGGCGTCGACGCGGCTGAACGGGCGGGAGCCGAAGAAGCCGCGCGACGCCGACAGCGGGCTCGGGTGGGCGCTCGCCACCACCGGGACGTCGCCGAGCGACGGCCGCAGGTCCTGCGCCTGGCGTCCCCAGAGCACCGCGACGAGCGGGCCACCGCGCTCGACGAGAGCGCGGATCGCCTGCTCGGTGACCCGCTCCCAGCCCTTGCCCCGGTGGCTCGCGGGGGCGCCGACCCCCACGGTCAGCACGCGGTTGAGCAGGAGCACCCCCTGCGCCGCCCACGCGGACAGGTCGCCGTGCGCCGCCGGAGCGATGCCGAGGTCGTCGTCGAGCTCGCGGTAGATGTTGGCCAGGCTCCGCGGCAGCGGGCGGACGTCGGGGTTCACCGAGAAGGAGAGGCCCATGGGGTGCCCGGGCGTGGGGTAGGGGTCCTGCCCGACGACGAGGACGCGCACGTCGGCGAGCGGCTCGCGGAAGGCCCGCAGGACCGCGTCGCCGTGCGGCAGCCACGGCCGCCCCGCCGCCGTCTCCGCGCGCAGCACGTCGCCCATCCGTGCGACGTCGGCGGCGACCGGCGCGAGGGCCTCGGCCCAGTCCGGCGCGACGAGCTCCTCCAGCGGCCTCCGCACCCCACCACTCTAGGAGACCTCCTCCCCGCGTCTCGGAACACCATCGCCCGTATCGCCGTCCGGAACGGGCGATGGTGTTCCGAATCGCGGGGACTCGTAGACTTCCGGGCGCAGTGTCAGCCATCACCGCGTACCGCACGCTGCTGCGGATCGTCGGGCCCGCCTACGTCCTCGTAGCCTTCCTCGGGCGAGTTCCGCTTGCCATGAGCCAGATGGGGACGTTGATCCTGGTCAGCTCGTCGACGGGTCGCTACGCGCTGGGAGGCGCCGCCGCCGGGGCGCTCGCCGTCGCCAACGCCGTCGGTGCCCCCGTCTTCGGCTCGCTCGCCGACCGGCTCGGTCAGCGCCCCGTGGTGCTGGTCCAGTCGTGGGCCGGTGGAGCGGGACTCGCCGCGATCGTCTGGGCCACGGAGGTCGAGGCGCCGCCGGCGCTCGTCATCACCGTCGCCGCGCTCGCCGGGCTGGCCTGCCCGCAGATCGGGCCCTTGGCGCGCGTGCGCTGGCAGCCCATCACCCGTGACGCGCCCGACCAGCGCCGACTCGTCGACGTCGCCTTCTCCTACGAGGGCGCCGCCGACGAGATCTCGTTCGTGCTCGGCCCCGCCACGGTCGGCGCCCTCGCCGTGGTGGTCGCGCCCGGGGACGCCCTGCTCGTGGCGGCCGGCGTCCTCGTGGCCTTCGGGTCCTGGTTCGCCCTGCACCCCACCGCCGCCCTGACGCGGCCCGAGCCCGACGCGACGCGCTCGACCGCGCCCGTGCTCACCCGTGTCCTGCTGGTGCTCGCGCTCGCCCAGGTGCTCATCGGCGTGCTGTTCGGTGCGACGCAGACCGGTTCGGCCGTCCTCGCGACGGCCGAGGGCGAGCCCGGCCTGGCCGGGCTCATCCACGCCACGCTCGGCATCGGCAGCGCGATCGCCGGACTCGCCGTCGCTGCCCTCCCGGCGCGGATCGGCTACCCGACGCGCATGGCGGTCTCGGCGTCGGCCCTCTTCGTGCTGTCCGCGCCACTGCTGCTCGTCGGCGCGATCGGCCAGCTGGTCGCCGTGATCGCGCTGCTCGGCTTCGCGGTGGCGCCGTACATGATCAGCAACTTCGCGATGGCGGGGGAGGTCGTCTCTCCCGAGCGCGTCGGCACGGCGATGACGCTGCTCGCGGGTGCCACGGGCATCGGGTACGCGCTGGGCTCGTCCGTCGCCGGCCGGCTCGCCGACCTCGGCGGCCACACCCCCGCCTTCGCCGTCACCGTGACCGCGACGGCGCTGGCGATGGTGCTGTCGCTGACCTTCCGAGCCCGGCGGAGCAGCCCCTCGACGCTCAGCGCGTGAGCCGGTCGAGGAACGCGACGAGCAGCGCCTCGCGCAGGCGGGGTGGGGCGACGTCGAGCAGCGCGTTGACCGGGGCCATCCGCTCCGGCACCGCGACCTCGCCGTCGGCCCCGCCGAGCCCCGCGGTCTGCAGGAGGACGTCGAACGTCGCGTCGTCGAGCGTCGCCGGGTCGAGCGACGCGGCCACGGCGCGGAGGTCAGGGTCGACCTCGACCGGTCCGACGGCCACGGCCTCGGCCGTCGCCTCCGCGAGGTCGCGCAGCAGCTCGGGCACCTGCGGGGCGGTCGCCGCGCACATCGTGAGGTGGAGGGTGGGCTGCTCCGCCCCCCATGACATCTGCGGCTGCACGAACCAGCCCCGGTCGAGCATGAGGTCGCTCAGCGTGAACACGTCGAGCGCGTCGTCCGTGCCCACGCAGACCAACGAGGTCTCGGGTGGGACGACGACGTGGAGGTGCTCGATGGCGGCCACGCCGTCGGCCAGGGCTCGGGTGCCCCCGACCGTCTGCTCGACGAGCCGGGCGTAGCCGTCGGACCCGAGGAGGCGGACGACTGCCCAGGCGGCGGCGAGCGGGCCACCCGACTTCGTGGACTGCACGGTGGAGTTGAGCATCGTGTAGCCGGGCCACTCGGCGCTCGCGTAGAGCTGGGAGCGGCGGTGGTTCGGGTGCGCGTGGAGCAGGAGGGAGACGCCCTTGGGTGTGTACGCGTACTTGTGGAGGTCGACCGAGACGCTCGTGACGCCCGGGACCGCGAAGTCCCACGGCTCGACGTCGTCCATCCAGGGCAGGACCCACCCGCCGATGCACGCGTCGACGTGCAGGCGCAGGCCTCGGGCGGCGGTGTGCTCGGCGACCGCGGCCACCGGGTCGACGACCCCGTGCGCGTACGACGGCGCCGAGACGGCCACGAGGACGACGCGTCCCTCCAGCGCGTCGATCGCCTCGACCATCGCGTCGACGTCGGCCCGACGGGTGACGGGGTCGACGTCCACGGCCACGACCTCGACGCCGAGCAGGTGCCCGGCCTTGTGGAACGCGGCATGGACGGTGGACGGCACGACCATCGCGGGCTCCTCGACGGGCGCGGCGTCGCGGGCGGCCTTCACGGCCAGGATGATCGACTCGGTGCCGCCCGACGTGACCGTGCCGACCGTGTCCGCCATGCCGTGGAGCGCCTCGCGGGCGAACGCGACGAGCTCGCGCTCCATGCGGAGCAGGCTCGGGAACGCCGTGGGGTCGAGTCCGTTGGTGGCGCCGTACATGGCGAGCGCCTGCCGGCCCAGCTCGTCGGCCTCGGCGATGCCGGAGTCGTAGACGTAGGCGAGGGTGCGCCCGCCGTGGGTCGGCAGGTCGCCGGCGCGCAGCTCCTCGAGCTCGGCGAGGACCTCCTCGGGGCCTGGGCGGCGATCGGGCCCGGCGGGGGTGCCGGGCGGTCGGCGGCGATCGGGCCCGGCGGGGGTGCCGGGCCGTGGGCGGCGATCAGACGACGTCACGGGCGATCTCCTCGTCGAGTCGGTAGCGGCGCAGCAGCACCAGGCTGGCGGCGATCACGACGGCCGGCACCACGGAGAAGCCGAGCGCGATCGCGGTGAGGGCCGAGTCGGGCTGCGTGACGTCGGTCCCGGCGGTGGACGAGACGTACCCGCCGACCGCGAGGACGAGCGCGTAGAGCCCCGGGCCGAGTGCGAGGCCGAGCGTCTCGCCGGCGGTCCAGACGCCGGTGTAGACGCCGATGCTGTTCTGCCCCGACCGCCGGGCGTCGCGCGCGGCGACGTCGGGCAGCATGGCCATCGGGAAGACCTGCGCGCCGGCGTACCCGATGCCGACCACCGCCGCGGACAGGTAGACCACGACGGTCACGGCGTCGCGCGAGGCGAGCAGCCCGAGCGCCCCGACCACGAGCAGCACGGTGGCCCACGTGTAGCCCGCGCGCTTGCCCCGCTCGGCGAACCAGCGCTCCCACAGCGGCGTGACGAGCAGGGCCGGCCCGACGAACGCGGCGAACAGGAACGTCGCGGCCGCGGTGGAGTCGAGCAGCTCGTCGGCGACGTAGGCGACACCGGCGAGCATGGCGCCGATCCCGAGCGCCTGGAGGACGAAGCAGCCGAGCAGCACGCGGAAGTCGGGGTCGGCGCCGACCAGGGTCAGCTGGTCGCGCAGCCCACCCGTCGGCGCGGCGACGTCGAGCTCGGGCGCGTCGCGCGTGCCGCGGTAGGCGCCGAGGACGCCCACCACGAGCAGCAGCGCGACGTAGACGCCCATCGCACGGTGGTCGAGCGCGTCGACGACGAGCGGCGCGGTGGCGCCGGACAGCAGGATGGCGAGCGCCAGGACCGCCACCCGCCAGGTCATGAGCCGGGTGCGCTCGCCGTAGTCGGTCGTCATCTCCGCCGGCATCGCCACGTACGGCACCTGGAAGAAGGCGTAGGCGGTGGCGCAGCCGAGGAAGGTGACCACCACCCAGGCCGTGGCGAGCAGCGGCGGCGACGCGGGCCCGGCGAACATGAGCGCGAAGGACACGGCGAGCAGCAGCCCGCCGCGCAGCAGGAAGGGTCGGCGCCGACCGCGGGGGTCGCTCGAGCCGTCGCTGATGCGACCGGCGACCGGGTTGAGCACGACGTCCCACGCCTTCGGCAGGAACACGACGACGCCGGCGACGACGGCGGCCACCCCGAGCGTGTCGGTCAGGTAGGGCAGGAGCAGCAGTCCCGGCACCGTCCCGAACGTCCCCGTCGCGACGCTCCCCAGCGCGTACCCCCGCCTGACCCCCGGCGGCAGAGTCGACGTCATGGCCGTCAGGCTAGGCGCTCCCCGGACCACCGACCCCCTGCGCCGGTGGGGAGATTCCCAGGTCGACCTGGGAATCTCCCCACGACGCACGGCTTCCTCACGGACGCACGGGTTGCTTCCCGTGCGTCCGTGGGGTTTCCGGGTCCGGTGGGCTGGCTCCGCCGTCCCGGCGCGACGTGTGAGAGCGTCGGGGCGACGGTGGGTCGACGCAGGGGGGCCGGTCATGACCGCAGCGGTGCTCGGTGGCCTGGTGCTGCTCGCGCTCGTCGACAGCACGAGCGTCGGCACGCTGCTCCTCCCCGTCTGGATGCTGCTCGCGCCACGCGTGCGCGCCGGGCGCGTGGTGCTCTTCCTCGCCACGGTCGTCGTCTTCTACTCCGCGGTGGGCGTGGCGCTGCTGCTCGGCATCGACATCGTCGTCGCCCTCGCCGCCGGGGCCGGGGGAGCGTTGGCCGACAACAGGCCGCTGGCCGTCGCGCAGCTGGCGGTCGGCGCCGCGCTGTTCCTCTGGAGCTGGCCGCTCGAGCGACGGGCGAAGGAGCGTCAGGGACCGGGGCCGCGGGCCCGACGCTGGCGCGCGGCGCTCCAGGGCGAGGGCGTGCCCGCCCGCACGACCGTGGGCATCGCTCTGGTCGCGACGGTGCTCGAGGTCGCGACGATGCTGCCGTACCTCGCCGCGATGGGTCTGCTGTCACGCTCCGACCTCGACCGCCCCCTCCAGCTGCTGGTGCTGGCCGGCTACGTCGCGGTCATGGTGCTGCCCGCGCTCGTGCTCCTGGCCGTCCGCCTCGCCGCCACACGGCTCGTCGAGCCGTGGCTCGAGCGTGCCGACGCCTGGATGTCGGAGCGTTCCGGCGTCGCCGTGAGCTGGGTCGTCGGGATCGTCGGCTTCCTGGTCGGGCTCGACGCGCTCCAGCGGCTCGGCGTCTGACCTCGAGGGCACCCGCTCGGGGTCAGCGGCGACGGGTGCCGGTGCCCGCCGTCTCGGGCTCCGAGCGTGCAGGACGCGGCGTCTTGTCGTGGGTGCGGCGCAGGTGCTGCAGGTCGTCCAGGAAGCGGTTCGCCCACGCGTCGATGTCGTTCTCGACCACCTGCTTGCGCAGCGCCTTCATGCGCCGCGACCGCTCCTTCTCGGGTGCCTGGATGGCCTCGAGCAGGGCGTCCTTGAGGCCGTTGATGTCGTAGGGGTTCACCCGGTAGGCCTGGCGGAGCTCGGCCGCGGCACCGGCGAACTCGCTCAGCACCAGGGCGCCGTCGTCCTCGTAGCGACAGGCCACGTACTCCTTGGCCACGAGGTTCATGCCGTCGCGCAGCGGGGTGACGACCATGACGTCGGCGGCGCGGTAGAGCGCAGCCATCTCCTCGCGCGGGTAGGAGGCGTGCAGGTAGGTGATGGGTTGGGCGCCGATGCGTCCGACGTCGCCGTTGATGCGACCCACGAGCCGGTCGATGTCGTCGCGCAGGATGCGGTACTGCTCGACGCGCTCGCGCGAGGGCGTGGCCACCTGGACGAACACCGCGTCGTCGACGTCGACCTTGCCCTCGGTGACGAGCTCGCCGAACGCGCGCAGCCGCTGCCGCAGCCCCTTGGTGTAGTCGAGCCGGTCGATGCCGAGGAGCACGCAGCGGGGGTTGCCGAGGCTCTCGCGGATCTCGGCGGCGCGCGCGACGACCTCCGGACGCCGTGCCATCTCCTCGAAGCCGGCGGCGTCGATGGAGATCGGGTAGGCCCGGGCGGTGACGGTGCGACCGTCCTCGAGGTAGACGGTGTCGCGGTGCGTCTTGTGCCCGACGCGCTGACGCACGAGCCGGACGAAGTTCTGCGCCGCCCCGGGCAGCTGGAAGCCCACGAGGTCGGCGCCGAGGAGACCCTCGAGGATCGCGCGCCGCCACGGCAGCTGCTGGAACAGCTCGTTCGGCGGGAAGGGGATGTGCAGGAAGAAGCCGATGCGCAGGTCGGGCCGCAGCTCGCGGAGCATCTGCGGCACCAGCTGCAGCTGGTAGTCCTGGACCCACACGACGGCGCCACGACGCGCGACCCGCGCGGCCCGCTTGGCGAAGCGCCGGTTGACCTCGACGTAGGAGTCCCACCACTCGCGGTGGAACTCCGGCGGCGCGACGACGTCGTGGTAGAGCGGCCACAGGGTGCCGTTGGAGAAGCCCTCGTAGTACTCCTCGTACTCCTGCGCGGTCAGGTGCACCGGGACGAGCGTGATGCCGTCGTGCTCGAAGGAGCGGAGCTTCTCGTCGGGTGCTCCGTGCCAGCCGATCCAGGCGCCGCCGTTGCGTCGCATGACGGGCTCGAGCGCCGTGACGAGGCCGCCGGGCGAGGTCCGCCAGGTGGTGCTGCCGTCGGGCTGGACGACGCGGTCGACGGGCAGGCGGTTGGCGATCACGAGGAAGTCAGCCGTTGCCGCCATGGCTCCACCCTAGGCGAGACGGCCGACGTCGCTCGTCGGCCACGCGGGCCGTCTCAGCCTCGTC
This sequence comes from uncultured Aeromicrobium sp., assembly GCA_964599245.1. Taxonomy (GTDB): domain Bacteria; phylum Actinomycetota; class Actinomycetes; order Propionibacteriales; family Nocardioidaceae; genus Aeromicrobium. The sequence goes on from CAZREF010000002.1 coordinate 17,079, forward strand.
GCACGCCCATCCGGACCAGGATCTCGTCCATGAGCTCCTGGACCGCGAGCGTGCCGTCGAGCGGCAGCAGCGCCGACTCGGTGAGACCCTCACGCAGGCAGCGGGCCACCTCCTGGGCCTCGTGGGCGTAGCCGCGCCCGACGACGTCGACGTCGATCCGCTCGACGGTGTCACCGCGCACGAGGTCGAAGGACGTCGGGTGGTGGAAGCGACGGCCGATCTCGATCCGACCCTCCGTCCCGGCGATGGTGGCGGTGTCGGAGGTCTGCGCGAGCTGGGTCCAGGTGAGGCTCGCCACCGGCTCGACCCCGTCGGGTCCGCAGCCGTCGTGCACGAGCGTCGCCCCGCCCGCGAGGTCGAACCCGTCGGGGTGCAGGGCCCCGACCGCCGAGACCGTGTGCGGCCGGCCGAGCACCAGGTGCGCGAACGTGAGCGGGTAGATGCCGATGTCGAGCAGCGCGCTCGCGCCGAGGTCGCGCTCCCACAGCCGTGCCACCGAGCGGTCGGCCGCGAAGCCCAGGTCGGCCCGGACCTGGCCGACCTCGCCCACGGCACCGTCGGCGACGAGGCGCAGCACCTCGCGGATCACCGGGTTGGTGCGCATCCACATCGCCTCCGCGAGGAAGACGCCCCGGGACCGTGCGTGCTCGGCGAGTCGGCGGCCCGAGGCGGCATCGAGCGTGAGGGCCTTCTCGCACAGCACCGCCTTGCCCGCGTCGAGGCAGAGCATCGCGTCCTGCAGGTGCCGACCGTGCGGGCTCGCGACGTAGACGACGTCGACGTCGGGGTCGGCGGCGAGCGCCTCGTAGGAGCCGTGGGCGTGCGCGTCGGGCACGCCGTGCTGGGCCAGGAACGCGCGGGCCCGCTCGACGTCGCGCGAGCCGGCCGCCACGACCTCGTGGTCGGGCAGCAGGGCGAGGTCGCGGGCGAAGCTGTGGGCGACGTGGCCGGTGGCGAGCAGCCCCCAGCGCAGCGGTCGGTCGGTCGCGAGGGCGCCCGCGGGCTCGGAGGACATCCCCCAGGGATACCAGGCCGACGAACCTCGCCAACGGAATGACAGCCGTGTGATTCCTGGTCTAGAGTGACCCGCATGAGCGCGGTGGAGCAGTCGAGCCACGACCCGGCACGTCCGGGCAGCACGTTGACCGAGCGCGACCTCGAGATGCTCGCGATGGAGCGCCTGTGGTGGCAGTTCGCCGGCGCCAAGGAGCAGGCGATCCGCGAGAAGTTCGACATGTCGGCCACCCGCTACTACCAGCTGCTCAACGCCCTGATCGACCGCGACGACGCCCTCGCCTTCGACCCGCTGCTGGTCAAGCGCCTGCGCCGCCTCCGCGCGCAGCGCCAGCGCAGCCGTTCGGCGCGTCGCCTGGGCATCGACCTCTGAGACCCGGGTGTCCGACCACCGGCGCACGGTGACCCGCAGGGCCTTCGTGCTGCCCGCCTGGGCCCTGGTCTCCGCGGCGGTGCTGGTGCTCGCCGGAGCCGCCTGGCTGGTCGTGCTGCTGGTCGCGGGACCGGACGACGGCGGGGAACCCGTGGCGGCACCCTCGACCTCGACGACACCCACGACGTCCGCCCCCTCGCCGAGCGCGAGTCCCTCGGCCGAGCCCACCGAGGACGCGGCACCGGAGCCCGAGCCGTCCGAGAGCCCGGAGCCGACGCCGAGTGCCACGCCCGACGTCGACCGCAGCACGATCGCGGTCTCGGTCCTCAACGCCTCGCGCACCCCGGGCCTGGCCCGCTCGGTCGGCCAGCAGGTCACGGCCGCCGGCTGGACCGTCGGCGCCGTCGGCAACTGGCGCGGGTACTCCCCGGCGAACACCGTCCACTACCCGGCCGGCCGCGAGGCGCAGGCGCGGCTGCTCGCCGACGACCTCGGCATCCAGGCCGTGCAGCCGGCCGTCGACGGCATGAGCGGCGAGCGCCTCACGATCGTCCTCGTGAGCCCGCTCACCTGAGGTCGCCCACTAGCCTCCTCCGTGGTCGCGGGCTGTCATGATGCTCGGGTGCCTGCGGCAGACCCCACCACGACCGACGTGCCCGCGTCCCTGCTGGTCGAGCCCGAGCGGATCCTGCTCGGCCTCGACTTCGACGGGACGCTCTCGCACGTCGTCGACGACCCTGCGTCCGCCTTCGCGCACCCCGACGCGGTCGACGCCGTGGCGCGTCTCGGCGCCGTGCTGGGCCAGGTCGCGATCATCACAGGTCGCCCGGTCGAGCAGGCCCTCGCGCTGAGCGGCTTCCGGGGCAGGCCGGGCCTCGAGCGGTTGGTCGTGTGCGGCCAGTACGGGGCCGAGCGCTGGGAGGCCGCGACGGACGAGCTGCACACGCCCGACCGGCCCGCCTCGATCGAGCGGCTGGTCGCCGTGCTGCCGCGCTGGCTCGCCGAGCACGACGCGGGACACGTCCGCATCGAGGACAAGGGCCTGGCCGTCGCGGTCCACACCCGCGGCATCGACCCCCACCTGCTCGGCGCGCTCGACGGACCGCTGCGAAGCCTCGCGGACGACCTGGGCCTCGAGGTCGAGCCCGGGCGCCAGGTGCTGGAGCTGCGCGGGCACGCGGTCGACAAGGGTGCCGCGCTGCGCTGGCTCGTCGACACGACCGGCCTGCGCCGCGTGGTCTACGCGGGCGACGACCTCGGCGACCTGCCGGCCTTCGAGGCCGTCGCGGCGCTGCGCTCGGAGGGCGGCGACGGCGTGCTGGTCGCCTCGGCCTCGGCGGAGCAGGACGCGCTGGTCGGCCGCGCCGACGTGGTCCTGCAGGGCCCCGACGCCGTGGCGGCGTGGCTCACCACCTGGGCCGACGCGCTCGGGGCGTGAGCGCTCGCTCCCCCCGTCCGACGGCGACGCCGTGGACGCGGGTGCGGAGCGTCGTCAACTGGGTGAACCTCAGCACCCCGCTCGGCCTCCTCGTGGCCGTGCTCGGGGGTGCGACGCCGGAGCGGAACGGTCGCGGCACCTGGCTGGCGGGCGGTCATCGCTGGCGCGTCCCGGTGGCGTCGGCCTTCACGGTGGGATCGGTCGTCATCAGCCGGCACGACCACGGCTGGCTGCGTGCCCGCCCCCGCCTCCTGCAGCACGAGGACCGGCACGTGACGCAGTACGCCTGGCTCGTGGGCCCGGTGCTCCTGCCGCTGTACGCCGTCGCGGCGGCCGTCTCGTGGGTGGTGGCCGGCGACCACTCCTCGTGGAACCCGTTCGAGCGGCTCGCCGGCCTGGACGACGGCGGCTACCCGCCCGCGACGACGCGTCGGACGCGTCGCCGCGGACGGTGAACCGCGCGGCTCAGGAGGTCGCGCGCGCCCGGCCGGGAACCGCGAGCGCGGCGACGAGCGCCACCGCGACGGCGGCCGCCGCGGCCAGCAGCGCCGGGGCGATCGCGCCGTCGTAGCCGGTGGGGGAGATGGTGCCCCCGGCGCCCTGGAACACCGCGACGATGACCGCGATGCCGAGTGCGACGCCGAACTCGCGCACGGTGTTGTTGGCCGAGCTCGCGATCGCGAGGTCGTCGTCGGGCAGGCCGTCGAGCACCGCGGTCGACATCGGCGCGAACGTCAGGCCCATGCCGACGCCGGCCATCAGCAGGGGTGGGACGAGGTCGCCGTAGCCACCCCAGTCCTGGACCACCGCGGCGAACCAGAGCAGGGAGCCCGTCTGCAGCGCCAGGCCGAGGACGAGCAGGGCGCGCGCCCCGACCCGCGGGACGAGAGCTCCTGCGATCGGCGCGACGACCATCGGCGCGGCGGTCCACGGCAGCGTGCGCACGCCCGCCTCGAGCGGGGAGTAACCCTGCACGACCTGGAGGTACTGCGACAGCAGGAACACGCTGCCGAACATGCCCAGGCTGAACATGAGCCCGATGACGTTGGCGGCGCTGAAGCCGCGGCGACGGAAGAGCCGCAGGGGGAGCACCGCGTCGTCGCCCGGGAGGGCCGAGCGGTCGCGTCGCGCCGCCCAGGAGACGTAGCCGGCCAGCAGTGCCGCGGCGAGGACGAGCGTGCCGACGACGCCGGCGGAGGACCAGCCGTCGTCGTTGCCGTGCACGATGCCCCACACCCCGGCGAACACCGCGCCGCCGAGCAGCAGCGTCCCGGTGACGTCGACCCGGCCCGGCGCCGACGAGCGTGACTCCGGCACGGCGCTGAGCAGCAAGGGGACCGAGAGCAGCGCCACCGGCACGTTGATCCAGAAGATCGCCTCCCAGCTCAGGCCCTCGACGACCGCGCCACCGACCACGGGCCCGACCGCGACACCGAGGCCGGCCACGCCGCTCCAGATCCCGATCGCCGCGGCCCGGGCCGACGGCGGCACCGCCGAGACCAGGAGGGTGAGCGAGAGCGGGACCAGGGCGGCGGCACCGATGCCCTGGAGCGCCCGGGCCGCGATGAGCGCCTCCGCCGAGCCGCTGAGGGCCGCAGCCACGGAGCCGGCCGTGAACACGCCGATCCCGACCATCATCACGCGCCGCCGGCCGACCCGGTCGCCGAACGTCGCGAGCGCGAGCATGAGCGACGCGAACGGCAGGGTGTAGGCGTTCATGAACCACGACAGCTGCGTGTCGGTGGCGCCGAGGTCGGCCTGCACCACGGGCAGCGCGCTGGTCATGACGAGGTTGTCCAGCGTCGCCATGAACATCGGCAGGGACGCTGCGACGAGGGCGACGGCGAGGCGGCCGCCGGTGCGGGCGGGCGCAGCGGCGGCCGCCGTCGGGCCGGGAGGTTCGAGGGTCTCGACCGAGGTCGTACTCATGGTGGCTCCTTGGAAGGCATCAAATGATTACTTGTTCGAACGGTAAGTAATCGAGTGATAACCTGTCAAGCGTGACCCCCGCAGCCCCGGCCTCCCGACTGTCCGCCGACGCACGCCGCGAGCTCGTGCTCGAGGCGGCGACCCGAGCCTTCGGTCGATCGGGCTACGCCGCCACGAGCACCGACGCCGTCGCCAAGGAGGCCGGGGTCTCCCAGCCCTACGTCGTGCGGATCTTCGGCACCAAGCTCGAGCTCTTCCTCGAGGTGGTCGACCGGGCGACGGCCCGGATGCGTGACGCCTTCGCCGACGTGATCGACGCCGGGGTCCTCGACCCCGAGGGCGACGACTGGTTCCTCCCGCTGGCGGTGGCGTACGCCGAGCTGGTCGACCGCGACCGCGCCGCCATGCAGGTGATGATGCACGGCTTCATGGCCGCGGCCGAGCCCGCGATCGGAGAGCTGGCACGCCGGCGGATGGGGGAGATCCACGACGTGCTGCTCCGCAGCGGGTGCACCCCCGAGCAGGCACGCGACTTCATCGCCCAGGGGATGCTGCTCAACGTCATGCTCTCGATCGGCGCCCCCGAGCACGTGGACGACTCGCCGGCGATGGCCTCGCTCGCGACCTGCGTGTTCGGCCCGCTCCTGGAGACCGTGCCCCCGCCCCACTGACGATCGGGGCACGAGGACGGGCGGCGGCGGCCGACTGCGCGTTCACCGGTGGTGAGGTCGACGACCCTCCGCCCAGCGCAGGCTGAGCTGGACATCGGCGAGTCCGGCGAAGGAGGTCTCGACCTCGGCCACGCACACCGCCACCCGGACGGGGTCGTCGTACTCCTCGCACTCCGCCGTCGACTCCGAGAGCGTCGGCGGGTGCTCGCTGCTCCCGTCGAGGCGCAGGACGCTGAAGCCGTTCTCGGCATCGCCCTCGACCTGCACGATCGTGTGGCCCGGCAGGCTCGGGTCGACGCGGTCGGGGCCGGGCCGGTGCCCGGCGACCGCGGCGCCGGCGCCCACGAGCGGGACGGTGGCCAGCAGGGCGGCGAGGAGTCGGCGGACGCGGCCAGCGCGGACGACGTGGGGCATGGACGGACCTCCTTCGGGGCGCCGGACGGTCCGGCGCTCTCGTGCAGGAGATGTGGGTGCGGTCGCCCCGTGCGCTCGGGCACGGGTCGGGCCGTGGACGCACGGCATGGTGTGCGGCGTGACCTGCAGGCTGCTGTGGACGACGGCCGGGTGGACGAGGGTGCGGTGGATGCCCGAGCGGTGGACGCTCGAGGTGTGGACGCTCGACGTGTGGACGCTCTGCCGGCGGGCGCTCGACCGGTGGACATCCACGTCTCGCATGACGGACCGATTGGACACATCGTGAGACGGCTGCCTACGCTGGTGGCGCTCATCCAGAGGGGTACGAGGGACACGGCCCGACGACGCCCCAGCAACCAGCTCCGCCGTCCGCGAGGACGGCGGCGCCAGGTGCTCATTCCGTCCCGGCCAGAGCGGTCGGGAAAGATGACCAGGAGGCCTTCGTGAGCATCACCGCCCCGACCACCCCCACCCGGACCGGGTCCGACACCTCGCTGCGCGAGGGCGCCTTCGGCCCCGCCACCGGCCTCGTCTGCCGCGAGTGCGGCGCGACGCGCCCGCTCGGTCCGTACTACGCCTGCCAGGAGTGCTTCGGCCCGCTCGAGGTCGGCTACGACTTCGGCGCCGTCACCCGCGAGCAGATCGAGAGCGGCCCGCGCAACATCTGGCGCTACAAGGCGCTGCTGCCGGTGCCGGACGACATCGAGTCCAGCCCGAACACCGAGCCCGGCTTCACCCGCCTGCTCGAGGCGCGCAACCTCGCGGCCGAGCTCGGGATCGCCCGGCTGTGGGTGAAGGACGACAGCACCAACCCCACCAACTCCTTCAAGGACCGCGTCGTCGCCTGCGCGCTGAGCGCCGCGCGCGAGCTCGGCGCGAAGGTCTTCGCCTGTCCGTCGACCGGCAACCTCGCGAACGCGGTGGCCGCGGCCGGCGCACGGGCGGGCATCCGCACCGTCGTGTTCATCCCGAGCAACCTCGAGACCCCGAAGCAGGTCAACTCCGCCGTCTTCACCGACAACCTGGTGGCCGTCGACGGCAACTACGACGACGTGAACAAGCTCGCCAGCGAGATCGCCGGGGAGGAGGACGGCTGGGCCTTCGTCAACGTCAACGTCCGCCCGTTCTACGCCGAGGGCTCCAAGACGCTCGGCTACGAGATCGCCGAGCAGCTCGGCTGGCGCCTGCCCGACCAGATCGTGATCCCCGTCGCGTCCGGCTCGCAGCTGACCAAGGTGCACAAGGCTTTCCAGGAGCTCATCGCGCTGGGCCTCGTCGAGGACAAGCCGTACAAGGTCTTCGGGGCGCAGGCCGAGGGGTGCAACCCGGTGGCGACGGCGTTCGCCGAGGGCCACGACGCGATCCGCCCGGTGAAGCCCGACACGATCGCCAAGTCGCTCGCCATCGGCAACCCGGCCGACGGCATCTACGTCCTCGACGTCACGCGCAGCACCGGTGGCGCCGTGGAGCAGGTCAGCGACGAGGAGATCCGCGAGGCCATCGTGCTGCTCGCCCGGACCGAGGGCATCTTCACCGAGACGGCCGGCGGCACCACGCTCGCCACGCTCAAGAAGCTCGTCGCCACCGGCGCGCTCGACCCCGAGCTCGAGACGGTCTTCATCAACACCGGCCACGGGCTGAAGACGCTCGACGCGGTGTCCGGCTCCGTCGGCCCCGCCGCGACCATCGCCCCCACCTACGACGCGTTCGTCGCCTCCGGCCTCGCCTGAGCGACCACGCCGCCCCGCCCCTCGACCTCAGGAGACCACCGTGTCCGTGTCCGTCCGCATCCCCACCATCCTGCGCTCCTACACCGGCGACTCCTCCAAGGTGGACGCCGAGGGCTCGACCCTGGCCGAGGTGCTCGACTCCCTGGAGTCGAACCACCCGGGCATCAAGGCCCGCATCGTCGACGAGGACGGCAAGCTCCGCCGCTTCGTCAACGTGTACGTCGCCGAGGAGGACGTCCGCTTCAGCCAGGGCCTCGAGACCCCGGTCAAGGACGGCGCGCAGGTCAGCATCATCCCCGCCGTCGCGGGCGGCTGACCCCGAGCGAGCTCTGCGAGCGAGCGGGTCAGCCGGGTCGAGTTGTCTCACCGGCGAAGCCGGTCTCGCTGTATCGAGACCTGGTAAGGAGAAAGTCCCAGCCGTTCGCCCAGCGACCTTGAGCCGTTGCCGAGTGGTCTCGCTCCGTCGCGGCTACGCCCTCTTGCGACGGCTCCAGTGCCGCGACGTGCTCGCTGGCGCTCGCCGTCGCGGCTACTCGACCAGCGGTGAGGGGCGGGCCGTCTCCCTTGCTGAACGAGTGGTCCGACCAGCGGTGAGCGGCTCCTCGACCGGCGGTGGCGGGCTCAGCGGACGAAGCGGGGGGTGAGGGGTGGGTTCCACCACTGGCCGTTGCTCGCCCGGACGGCGCCGACGACGTGCAGGACGGTGGCCCAGACGATCACGATGCCGTAGGTCACGAAGCCGACGAGGACGAGCATCAGCGGCAACGAGAGCAGCAGCAGGATCCCGGTGACGATCTGGATGTTCAGCGAGTTGGCGGCCTGGCGGCGCGCGTACTCGCCGCGGTCCTTGTAGACGAGGTAGATCACCAGCGACGCGACGAAGCCGAGCGTGCCCGCGCTCAGCACGAGCGCGGCGGCGGGCACGGCGTGGACGATGACGCCGACCGTGCGCTGCTCCCCCTCGGACAGGGGCGTCCCGGCGTTCGTCCGGTCGTCGGGTGAGTAGCTGGTCATGGGTCGCTCTCCTCGTGGTGGTGGTCGTGGTGGTGCTGGCACCTCCACTGAAGCACCGGACCGGCCCCCGCGCGAGGCCCCCGGGGGGTCGACCAGGGTCGTCCCGGGGTCGGTCGGGGTGGGTCCCCGACGGCCGGTCGGTGAGCGCGGGATGACCAGGGGGTGAACCGTGCCCTTCTGCCGTGCCACCGGCGCGTATAGGCTCGACCGCAGGTCGCGCCGGGTCGGTGGCGCGACCGCGTCACCAGGTGGGAGAACGGCATGGTGCAGGGCACCGTCAAGTGGTTCAACGCGGACAAGGGCTACGGCTTCATCGAGGTCGAGGGCCAGGGTGACGTGTTCGTCCACTGGTCGAAGATCAAGTCCGACGGCTTCAAGACGCTCGAGGACGGACAGGCCGTCGAGCTGGAGGTCGTCGACGGACCCAAGGGTCGCGAGGCCCACGAGGTCGTCGGTCACTGACCCGCAGCCGGGCGGGGGTGCCCTTCGACGGGGCTCACGAACCACCGGGCCTGGGCGGCGGGGCGACACCGTGTGACCTGCACCATTCGACACTTGCCGTGTCACATCGGCGCTGACATACTCCCGGGATGTTCCCCGCCTCGTTCGTCGCCGCCGAGCCTGCGCCCGTCGGCGGAGCGGCGCTCGACCAGGTCATCGGCCTGAGCATCGGCGCCGCCGTCGTCACGTCCGTCCTCGTCGCGATCGCCTGGGCGCACCGCACGCACCGCATCGAGTGGTTCCAGGCGCTCGGTGACCGTCTCCACGCCCGCACCGGCGAGCCGGGGTGGGCGTCGATCCCGGCCGTCTTCGTGGCCAGCTCGTTGGTCGTCGCCCTGCTCGGCTTCCTCTGGGACGTGAGCCTGCACGCGGGACGCGGCCGCGACGAGGGACCGTTGGCGAACCCGGCGCACTACCTGATCCTCTACGGGCTGTTCGCGCTGTTCATCGCCGGCATGAGCGCCATCGTGTTCCCGCGCGACGGGCAGCGTCCCGGCATCGCGTCGGTCCGCATCACCCGACAGTGGTACGCCCCGGTCGCAGGCATCTTCATCGCGGCCTGCGGCTTCTACGCCCTGATCGGGTTCCCGCTCGACGACGTGTGGCACCGCCTCTTCGGCCAGGACGTGACGCTGTGGGGACCTACGCACCTCATGCTCATCGGCGGTGCGGGCCTGTCGACGGCCGGCATCATCCTGCTCCACCGCGAGGCGGAGTTCTCCGAGGAGTGGGCGCGCTCGGCCGACAACCACGGGGCTCGCACCCTGCACAAGCTGACCCTGTCGATGGCGTTCGGCGGGCTGCTCATCGGCCTGTCGGTGTTCCAGGCCGAGTTCGACTTCGGCATCGCCCAGTTCCGGATGGTCTTCGCGCCGCTGATGATCGCTGCGGCCGCCGCGCTCACGCTCGTCGCGGCCCGTCTCTACGCCGGTCCCGGCGCGGCGCTGTTCGCCGCGTTCTTCTTCGTCATCACCCGGGGCGTCGTCTCGTTCATCGTCGGCGACGTGTTCGGCCAGGCCGACCACGTGTTCCCGCTCTACCTCGGCAGCGCCCTCGTCATCGAGCTGCTCGCACTCAGCCGGCTCAGGGACAAGCCCCTCGCCTTCGGCGCGGTCGGCGGCCTGCTCGTCGGCACGGTCGGCAGCGTCACCGAGAAGCTCTGGAACGACGCCGTCTTCCCGTTCCCCTGGCCGCACGACATCTGGGTGGAGAGCCTCGTCATGGCGGTGCCCGTGGCGATCGGTGCCGGGCTCTGCGGTGCCCTCTTCGCGATGGGCCTCGACGGCCGGCTGCCGGACAACCGGTGGGTGGGACGCTCGATCGTGGTCGGGTCGATCCTCGTCACCGCCGCGGCGGTCGGCAACGGCCTGGGCGCCACCGTCCCCGACGCCGCCGAGGCGCGGTTCACCACGCAGCAGGTCGGCACCGAGGCGCAGCCGGAGGTGATGGTGCAGGTCACCACCACCGAGGGCCTGGTCGATGAGCACCCGACCTGGGTCCAGATCACGGCCTGGCAGGGCGGTGGCGCCGGCGTCGTCACGCAGCAGCTGGAGCGCACCGGCCCGGACTCCTGGGAGACCACCGAGCCTGTCCCGGTCGGCGGATCGTGGAAGACGCTGCTGCGCGTGCAGGACGGCCGCATGCTCACCGCCGCGCCGATCTTCCTGCCCGCCGACGAGGCGCTCGGCGCCGAGGAGGTGCCGGTCGAGGCGGAGATGACCCGCGACTTCGTCCCGGAGATCACGATCCTCCAGCGCGAGCGCGAGCTCGACACCTCGCCGTGGCTGTGGGGCGCCGCCAACCTCGTGGTGCTTGTGTGCAGCCTGGCGATCCTGGCCGGCATCAGCGTGGCGGTGGCCCGGGTCTCCGGTGCCATCGCGCGCGAGGGCCGTCGGCGTCGGGCCGAGCTCGAGGACGGCCCGGGCGGCGGCGCCGGGGTCGACGAGGGCAGCGGGGCCGGTACGGCGTGAGCCCGGACGCGCTCGGTGCGGGACCCGGCGAGGTGCTGTGGGCCCACCACGCCGCGCTGGTGGCGATCCCGGCCTTCGTGCCGGCGATCGTCGTCGTCGGCGTCGTGCTCTACATCGCCCGCAAGGACCGCCAGGACGAGGCGAACGAGCGCGACCTCATCGAGCGGGCCTTCGAGCCCGAGCCGGACGACACCCCGGACGACGGGGAGCAAGGGGGACGACCGTGACCAGGCTCCGGACCACCACCACCACCACCACGCGGCGCGTCGCCGCCGTCGCGGCGACGGTGTCGGCGCTCGTCCTGCTCGGCGCCTGCGGCTCCGGCGACGACGCCGAGCCGGGCCGCAGCCCGTCGCCGGAGGCCTCGACGTCGGCGAGTGCCACCCCCTCGGCGTCCGCGACCGCGTCGGCCGACGAGGGCGTCGTGGTCGACGTGCGGCTGACGCCCGACGGCCCCGAGCCGCGCGGCAAGCGGGTCGAGGTCAAGGTCGGCGAGCCCGTCACGCTGAACGTGACGTCCGAGGTCGCCGACGAGGTGCACGTGCACTCCGACCCGGAGGTCAGCATCGACGTGCAGCCGGGTGAGGAGACGTCGCGGACGTTCACGATCGACCGTCCGGGACAGGTGGCGGTCGAGTCGCACGAGAGCGACGCGGTCATCGTCCAGCTCGTCGTGCGGCCCTGACCGTGCTCGAGCTCCTGTCGGCGCTGGCCGGCCCGCTGCCGCAGCACGGCGTCGGCGGCTCGACCGACCTGCCGATCCCGTTCCTCTACGCGGTGGTGGGCGCCTCCTGGGCCCTGACGATCTCCTTCGCCGTGCTCGCGTTCGCGTGGAAGGAACCGCGGTTGCAACCAGGCGGGGGTGCCGGGGCTGCACCGTCCTCAGTGGGGGCGGCGAAGAACCTCGAGCCGCCGCGCCGACCGTGGCTCGCCGTGCTGGGCCTCGTGCTGACGGGGTGCTTCCTCGGCGCGCTGTTCCTGGGGCCGGACGACGCGACGAACCCGGGCATCGGCGCGTTCTACGTGCTCGTCTGGGTGGGGCTGGTGCCGCTGGCGCTGCTCGGCGGGCACGTGTGGAAGGACCTCTCGCCCTGGCGGACGGTGCAGTGGCTCGTCGGTCGGGCCACGGGCCGCCCCGACGGCCTCGTGGCGTACCGCGAGGCCTGGGGGTACTGGCCGGCGGCCCTCGGGCTGCTCGCGTTCGTCTGGCTGGAGCTGGCCTCGCCCGACGCAGGCTCGGTGTCGGCGGTGCGCACCTGGGTCGGCGTCTACGTGGCGGTGACGGTCGTGGCGGGCGTCGTGCTCGGGCCGCGCTGGTACGACCGCGGCGACCCGTTCGACGTCTACAGCGCCCTGGTGGCGAGGCTCTCCCCGTTCGTGGGGGACCGCCGGCTGCGGCTGCACGACCCGCTGCGCACGCTCCCGCTGCTGCCGGTGGCGCCGGGCCTCGTGGCCACGATCGCCGTGCTGCTCGGCTCGACCGCGTTCGACAGCTTCTCGGCCTCCGAGGGCTGGCAGTCCGGCTCGCACTCGACGTTCACGACCTCGCTGGTGCTCTTGCTGTTCTGCGTCGTGGTCGCGGTGGCGTTCGTCCTGGCGTCGGTGGCGACCGGGGGCGTCGACGCCCGCACCCGGCGGGCGCTCCCGGGGCTGATGGCGCACTCGCTCGTGCCCATCGTGGTCGGCTACATGTTCGCCCACTACCTCACCTACCTGGTCGAGAAGGGCCAGGAGACCGTGATCGACCTGCTCCAGCTCGTCGACCTGGGCAACGGGCTCTCGGCGTCGTACGTGCTGTCGGAGCACCCCGACCTGCTCGCGGTCTCCAAGGTGGGCTTCGTCGTGGCCGGGCACGTGCTCGCCGTCGTGGCCGCGCACGACAAGGCGCTCGAGCTCCTGCCGCGCGCCCACCGGCTCACCGGGCAGCTCGCGATGCTCGTGCTCATGGTGGGCTACACGTTCACCGGCATCTACCTCCTGCTCTCGGTCTGAGCCGGACCACGCGGACGCTCGTAGGCTGGCGGCATGGAGCACGAGGTCCTCTGGGCGCACCCGGTCGCGGTGCTGGCCATCCCCGCCTTCGTGCCCGTCGTCGCGATCGTCGCGGCGATCCTGTGGATCGCCCGGAAGGACCGGCTCGCCGAGGCGGCCGAGGCCACGGAGGCCGCGCCGCTCGAGGGCTCCGCCGAGGCCGCGTCGCCGACGCCGGCCCACGACGCGCCGCGGCGGCCCTGGCGCGAGCGGGTGCCGCGCCTGGTCATCGGCGACGAGGACTGACCGCGCCCGCTGGCACTCTCGGCACCCGATTGCCAGTCCGTGGTTAGCACTCCTATGATGAGAGTGCTAGACATCCGACCGGCCCGGTGAGGGTCACGGCCTCGGCGAGAAGGGTTCGCCGGGTGTCCGGGCTCGTCCGTCGCGGGCACCGACCGGTCACACCCGAACCACGTCGAACCGGAGAGTTCCACATGGCCAAGTCCATTGCGTTCAACGAGGAGGCCCGTCGCGGCCTCGAGCGCGGCATGAACCAGCTTGCCGACGCCGTCAAGGTGACGCTCGGCCCCAAGGGTCGCAACGTCGTGCTGGAGAAGAAGTGGGGCGCCCCCACGATCACGAACGACGGCGTCTCCATCGCCAAGGAGATCGAGCTCGAGGACCCCTACGAGAAGATCGGCGCCGAGCTCGTCAAGGAGGTCGCCAAGAAGACCGACGACGTCGCCGGTGACGGCACGACGACGGCCACCGTCCTCGCCCAGGCGCTCGTGCGCGAGGGTCTGCGCAACGTCGCCGCCGGCGCCAACCCGATGGGCCTGAAGAAGGGCATCGAGACCGCCGTCGAGGCCATCAGCAGCCAGCTGCTGGGCCTGGCGAAGGACGTCGAGACCAAGGAGCAGATCGCCTCCACCGCGTCCATCTCGGCCGCCGACCCGACGGTCGGCGAGATCATCGCCGAGGCCATGGACAAGGTCGGCAAGGAGGGCGTCATCACGGTCGAGGAGTCGAACACCTTCGGCCTCGACCTCGAGCTCACCGAGGGCATGCGCTTCGACAAGGGTCACCTGTCGGGCTACTTCGTCACCGACCCCGAGCGCATGGAGACGGTCCTCGAGGACCCCTACATCCTCATCGTCAACAGCAAGATCAGCTCGGTGAAGGACTTCGTCCCGGTGCTCGAGAAGGTCATGCAGTCGGGCAAGCCGCTCGCGATCATCGCCGAGGACGTCGAGGGCGAGGCGCTGGCCACCCTGATCGTCAACAAGATGCGCGGCACCTTCAAGTCGGTCGCCATCAAGGCCCCCGGCTTCGGTGACCGCCGCAAGGCCATGCTGGCCGACATCGCCATCCTCACCGGCGGCGAGGTCATCAGCGAGGAGGTCGGCCTCAAGCTCGAGAACGCCGACATCTCGCTGCTCGGCACCGCGCGCAAGGTCGTCACCACCAAGGACGAGACGACCATCGTCGAGGGCGGCGGCTCGCAGGACCAGATCGCCGGTCGGGTCAACCAGATCCGCGCGGAGATCGAGAACAGCGACTCCGACTACGACCGCGAGAAGCTCCAGGAGCGCCTCGCCAAGCTGGCCGGCGGCGTCGCCGTCATCAAGGTCGGCGCGGCCACCGAGGTCGAGCTCAAGGAGCGCAAGCACCGCATCGAGGACGCCGTCCGCAACGCGAAGGCGGCCGTCGAGGAGGGCATCGTCGCCGGTGGTGGCGTGGCGCTCGTCCAGGCGACCAAGCTGGCGTTCGAGAAGCTCGAGCTCGACGGCGACGAGGCGACGGGCGCGAACATCGTCCGCACCGCCGCGTCGGCCCCGCTCAAGCAGATCGCCGTCAACGCCGGTCTCGAGGGCGGCGTCGTGGCGGAGAAGGTCGCCGGCCTCGAGCCGGGCCACGGCCTGAACGCCGCGTCGGGCGAGTACGTCGACCTCATCGCCGAGGGCATCATCGACCCGGCGAAGGTCACGCGCTCCGCGCTGCAGAACGCCGCCTCCATCGCGGCGCTGTTCCTCACGACGGAGGCCGTCGTCGCCGACAAGCCGGAGCCTGCTCCGGCCGGCGGTGGCGCCCCCGACATGGGCGACATGGGCGGCATGGGCTTCTGAGACTCGCCTCCAGAAGTGGGCCCCGACCGGTTCGCCGGTCGGGGCCCTTCCATGTCGTCGGTGTCCCGAGCCTGTCGAGGGGGCTTGTGCTCCTCGGTGGGTGGGACGGTCCCCGAGCCTGTC
>CAZREF010000002.1:32455-34979 GCA_964599245.1 uncultured Aeromicrobium sp.
GAGGGGGTGGGTGTGCTCCTCGATGGGTGGGACGGTCCCCGAGCCTGTCGAGGGGGTGGGTGTGCTCCTCGATGGGTGGGACGGTCCCCGAGCCTGTCGAGGGGAGGTGTGGGGTGCTCCTCGACAGGCTCGGAGGGCGGTGTGGCCTCTGGGGTCAGGAGGGTGGGCCCGGGGCTCCTCGACGGGCTCGGTGGGTGGGACGGTCCCCGAGCTTGTCGAGGGGAGGTGTGGGGGTGCTCCTCGACAGGCTCGGAGGGCGGTGTGGCCTGTGGGGTCAGGAGGGTGGGCCCGGGGCTCCTCGACGGGCTCGATGGGTGGGACGGTCCCCGAGCCTGTCGAGGGGTGCGCCGGCGTCACGTCGTGCTGTCGGCCGGCCGTGGCAGGCTGTCCGCCGTGGCGCGCGCTCCGGTCCCCGACGAATGGCTCGTCCGGGTCGCTGCGGTGCTCGAGCCCCTGCCCGACGTCCGCCGCGAACGCGCCTGGACGGGCACCCGGTGGGTCGTGCGGGGGCACACCGTCGCGCACCTCTTCGGTGGGGAGGACGGGCTGCTGCGGGTCACGTTCCGCGCACCGATGGACGAGGTGGCGGCGTTCGAGCACCTCGGCTCCCCGTACTTCCGCATCGGGCGCACCGGCGACGCCGTGGGCGTCGTCCTCGACGACCCGGCCGCTCCTGCCGTCGACCTCGACGAGCTGGCCGAGCTGCTCCTCGACTCCTACTGCGTGCAGGCGCCGCAGGAGCTGGTGGCGCAGGTCCACCGACCGCCTCCGTGCTGAGCGTCCAGTCGCGACGTGCCTACGGCGGGTGCGTGACCGACCTCGCGCTGCCCTCCTGCTCGGCTGGTCGGCCAACGTGATCGGCATCGAGAGCGCGCCGACGGTGGGCAGCAGCGTCGTCGTCGTGCACGACCCGGACCGACCGGAGTCCTTCGAGGCCCGTCCCGCGACGCCGTCCGAGTCCACCTCCTGGTGGTGCTGGACGCTGGTGGCTGGCATCGTGGTGCTCGTCGCGATGATCCTGTGGGCGTCGTGGGCCTGAGTCCCACCGCCCGCCGTGGGGGACGGAGCAGCACGATGACCGGACGACGACTGACGACGGCCTGCACGGCAGGTCTGCTCGTGCTGCTCGGGGCGTGCAGCGCCGGCGACGCCACCGACGCGCCTGCGGGTGGACCCGCGCCCAGCACCGCGTCCTCGGAGCCCGACGCCGAGCTGCCGTCGGGATGGACCGAGCTGCGCTCGGGCGAGCTCGCGTTCGCCCTGCCCGAGGACTTCCGCCAGACCGGCGGCAGCACCACCGACCAGGGGAGCCAGACGACCTGGCAGCTCGACGACGGTGCCGAGGTCTCCCCTCGCGTCGACGTCTTCGTCGAGGACGGCCAGGTGGGCACGCTGGAGATCCGCGGTGGCCTGCTGAGGTCGCGGCTGAAGGCCGAGCTGGGGGCGGAGGTCGAGGACCCGACCCCCGTGGACGTGCGGGGGGCTTCCGGTGCGGAGCAGTTCTTCTACACCTATGACGTCGACACCTCTGAGGGCAGCACGCCGATCCGCCAGGTCGACCTGCTCCTCGACCGCCCGAGCCTGCCGAAGTACGGGATCCGGTACGCGGCTCCGGCCGACGCCTTCGACGACGAGCTCTGGGAGCAGCTGCGCTCGAGCATGATCCTGGAGGGGTAGCCGGACCGTCGCGACCCACGCCCCGTGCGGACCCTGGCAGGATGCGGGGGTGGAAGCGACCGAGGGGCTGGCGCCCGGGCACCGTGAGCGCCTCCGTGCCGCAGGGGCCGACGTCGAGGCGCTCGACGCACTCCGCTGGACGCTCGTGGAGGAGGGTGTCCCCGCCTGGTGGCAGGACTGCGGCAACGCGCTCTACCTGGCGGACGGCGCGCTGCTCCCGGAGAAGGTCCTCGCCCAGCTGACCCTCTTCCCCGTGCGCGACGTCGTCGTCGCGGTCGGTTCGGCGCTGCGCAGCATCGCCTCGCTGCTCGTCGGTGGCGACGGGGCCGTCGTGTTCGTCGACGCGGGGTGCGAGCTCACCGCCGGCGAGCTGTTCTGTGGCGGCGGCTCGAGCATCGCGCTGCACGGGCCACTCGTGGCCACGCGCTGCGCCGTCGTCGACGCCCGCAACGGGGGCAGCGTCGTGGCCGGGCCCGAGCAGCTGTGGGCCGCCGACGTGTACGTCGCGACCGACGACATGCACCGCCTCGAGGACCGCACGACGGGGGAGCGGCTCAACCCGTTCGGCGCGAGCATCCGGCTCGGTCGTCACGTGTGGCTGTGCAAGGACGCCGTCGTCACCGGGCACGCCGACGTCGGCGACGGTGCCGTCGTGGCGATGCGCTCGGTGGTGCGGGGCCAGAAGGTGCCGGCCCACAGCGTCGTCGCCGGCGTGCCCGCCCGCGTGGTGCGCGACGACGTCGCGTGGTCCTACGACGACCGGGCGTAGGCGACGGCCCGGCGGGCTCAGTGGGGGTTCTCGGAGCTTGCGTTCCCCGAGCCTGTCGAGGGGCCCGGAGTCGGCACC
>CAZREF010000002.1:35079-144779 GCA_964599245.1 uncultured Aeromicrobium sp.
TCGACAGGCTCGGTGGGCGTCTGGACGGGGTCGGCACCTCGACGGGCTCGGTGGGTGTCTTGCGGGCCGGGGGTTGCCTTCCCCGAGCCTGTCGAGGGGCCCGGAGTCGGCACCTCGACAGGCTCGGTGGGCGTCTGGACGGGGTCGGCACCTCGACGGGCTCGGTGGGCGTCTGGACGGGTTCGGTGGGTGTTCCCCGGCGGGTCAGAGGGCCGTGCGGACGTCCTGGAGCTCGGGGAAGAACGTCAGCTCCAGCGCCCGCTGCAGGAACGTGGTGCCGCTCGAGCCGCCGGTGCCCCGCTTGTGGCCGATGATCCGCTGCACCGTCTTGAGGTGCCGGAACCGCCAGAGGTGGAAGCCCTCCTCCACGTCGACGAGCTCCTCGCACGTCTCGTACACCTCCCAGTGCCGCTCGGGCTCGGCGTAGACGCGCCGGAACACCTCCACGACGCCGGCGTGCGGCTCGTAGGGCTGGGTGAGGTCGCGGTCGAGCACCTCCGGCGGCACGTCGTGCCCGTGGCGGGCCAGGTAGGCCAGGACGGTGTCGTACAGGCTGGGTGCGGCGAGGTCGGCGGCCAGCCGGTCCCGCGTGGCCGGCTCGTGGTCGAAGACCTTCACCATCGCGGGCGTCTTGTTGCCGAGCAGGAACTCGACCGTCCGGTACTGGGCCGACTGGAAGCCCGAGGCCTTGCCCAGCGCGTCGCGGAACTGCAGGTACTCCACCGGCGTGAGCGTCTCGAGGACGCCCCACTGCTCGAACATCTGGCGCTGCACCGCCTTCACCCGTGCCAGTCGCTTGAGCGCAGGTGCGAGCTGGTCGTCGTCGACGAGCGCGATCGCCGAGCGCAGCTCGTGCACCAGCTGCTTGAGCCACAGCTCGGTCACCTGGTGCTGGACCACGAACAGCATCTCGTCGTGGTGGTCGGTCACCGGCTGCTGCGCGGCGAGCAGCAGGTCGAGCCGCAGGTAGGAGCCGTAGGTGGACTCGCCGGCGAGGTCGGTGGCGACGCCGTCCTCCACGGGACGGTGCGTGGGTCGGTCGGTGCTCACCCGACGATGGTGCCGCAGCCCCGGTGCACGACGGCGGAGGTCAGCGCGTGGTGCGGCGGAACCGGACGACGTCGCCGGGGCGCGCCTGCGCGAGGCGGTCGACCCCGCTCGCCGTGACCACGCCGACCACCGGGTAGCCACCGGTCACCGGGTGGTCGGGGCCGAGCACGACCGGCAGACCGGCCGACGTGACCTGCACCGATCCTCGGACGCACGGCTCGCTGGCCAGCTCACCCTCGACGGCGCGCTCGAGCGGCGGTCCGTCGAGGCGCACCCCGATGCGGTCCGACCGCTCCGAGACCGTCCAGCCGGTACCCAGGAGGGTGCCGAGGGCCGCGGTGGTGAACCAGTCGTCGCGCGGGCCGAGGACGACCTCGACGGTGGTGACGCCCGGGGTGAGGAGCGAGGGGACGGGCGGCAGGAGGGGCGGAGCCGCGGCGGGGTCGCCGACGTCGAGCAGGTCGCCGGCCGCGACGGCGTCGGGCCCGAGGCGCGCGAGCACGTCGGCGCTGCGCGAGCCGAGCGTCGCGGGTGCGTCGACGCCGCCCGCGACGGACACGTACGCGCGGAGCCCCACGTCGAACGGTGCCACCACGAGCTGCTGGCCCACCTGAAGCCTCACGGCTCGGCCGTGGTCGACCGTCACGCCGTCGACCAGCACCGGCCCGACGGCGCCGGTCACGGCGACGAGGTGGACCGCGGTCGCCTCCAGCACGAGCCCGCCGCCCAGCACCTCGAGCACCGCCGTGGTCGTGCCGTCGTCGCCGACGAGCGTGCGCGCCTGGTGCAGGGCGCGCCGGTCGAACGCCCCCGACGGACCGACCCCCTGCCCGGCCAGCCCGGGTCGACCGTCGTCCTCGACCAGGGTCAGGGCGCCCGGCCGCACCACCCGCAGGCTCACGCCCCCTCCCCTCCCCGCTGACCGTGACGTTGTGGCCCCGCATCGGACCGTTTCGGGGCCACATCGTCACGGTCAGCGGGGGGGTGAGGCGGGGCGGGGACGAAGCGGACGGTGTCGCCGGGGGCGAGGAGCGCGGGCGGGTCGCGGTCGACGTCGAAGAGCACGGCGTCGGTCGTGCCGATGAGCTGCCAGCCGCCGGGTGACTCCCGGGGGTAGACGCCGCTGAACGCACCAGCGAGGCCGACCGCGCCGCGCGGGACCCGGGAGCGAGGGGTGGCCAGGCGTGGCACCTGGAGCCGTGCGTCGCCGCCCACGAGGTAGGCGAATCCCGGCGCGAAGCCGCCGAACGCGACGGTCCAGGACGTCGCCGTGTGCGCCCGCACGACCTCGTCGGGCGAGAGACCGGTGAGGTCGGCGACCTGGGCGAGGTCCGGACCGTCGTAGCGGACCTCCAGCCGGTGCTCCCGTGCCCGGGGGCGGTCCGCGGGGGCGGGGGCGGCGGTGCGGTGCACGAGGGAGCGCAGACGGGTCGGCTCGCCCCGCAGCAGGACGGTGCGTGCGCCGAGGACGGCCTCGTCGACCTCGGGGTGTGCGTGCAGGGCGTCGTGCCAGGCGAGGGCGGACTCGAGGTCGTCGAGCTCGAGGAGCACGGCCGACTCGCCGCAGGCCCGCACCCTCACGGCGCTTCCACCACGGCCCCGGGCGTCATGCGAACGGCGTCACGTCGTGGCCGGCGTCCAGGAGGGCGGCGCGGACGGCGCGGACCAGGTCGAGCGCGCCGGGGGAGTCGCCGTGCACGCACAGCGAGTCGACCTCGGGCGCCAGTCGGAGCGCCTGGGCGACCACCGCGCCCACGTCGTCCAGCACGGCGCCCGGCCGGTCACGCGGCACGAGCGTGCCGGCGTCGGTGTACGCGCGGTCGGCGAAGCCCTCGACGGCGACCGGCAGACCCTCCTCGGCGGCGATGCGCAGCGACGCGGCGCCGGGCAGACCCAGCAGGGGAAGACCGTACGGAGCGACGGCCTCGACCACGGCTCGCGCCTGGCGCTCGTCGGCCACGATCGTGTTGTAGAGCGCGCCGTGCGGCTTCACGTACGCGACGCGGGCCCCGACCGCGTCCGCCACCTCGGCGAGCAGGTCGACCTGGCGACGTAGCTCGTCGACGAGGTCCTCGCTCGGTGGGTCCTGGGGGCGGCGCCCGAACCCCTCGCGGTCGGGGTAGCCGACCTGGGCGCCGAGGACGACGCCGCGCTCGACCGCGCGCTCGCACGCGTCGAGCATGAGCTCCTCGCCCCCCGCGTACGCGCCGCAGCAGACGTTGGCGCTCGTGACGACGTCGAGGAGCGCGAGGTCGTCGGCCGACTCGGCGACGTCGGCGTTGAGGTCGATCCGCACGCGGCCAGCCTAGACAGTGCTAGGCGCGGGGGAGCGGCTCGACGAGCAGGGCGACGGCGCGGTCGTCCACCCGGGTGAGCACCACGGTCGCGCGCTGCGCTCCCTTCAGCCGCAGGCGCTTCACGAGTGCCTCGGGCACCACGTCGACGCCGCGCTTCTTGACCGTGAGCGTGCCGACGTCGCGCGCGGCGAGCGCGGCCTTGAGCTGCTTCTCGCGGTACGGCAGCTCCTCGAGGACGCGGAACGAGCGCGCCAGCGGGTCGCGGACGTCGGTGTCGGTGGTGATCCAGGCGATGCGCGGGTCGACCAGCTGACCGTCGATGCGCTCCGCGAGAGCCCCGACCAGGCCGGACCGGATGACCGCGTCGTCGGGCTCGTGCAGCCACTCGCCCAGCTCGCCGACGTCGCCCGGCGCGCCGTCGCCGGCGACGTGGTGGGGCCCGGGCAGGGCGGTGGCGCGGCGGGGGGTGCGGTCCGGCAGGTCGAGTCCGGCGCCCCACAGGCAGGCCTCGACGAGGTCGCCGCCGTCGCTCACCCACTGCGCCTCGACCCCGTCGGGCACGAGGTCGTGCGGGATCCCCGGCATCGTCTTCACGAGCCCTCGACCGGCCAGGTGCTCGAGCAGGGCCGACCAGGGCGGGCTCATCGCCTCCGGGTCGAAGACGCGTCCGCGGTCGTCGCGGCGCGCGGGGTCGAGGAACACGACCTCGTCGGGGCGCGGGGCGACGTCGGCGGCGTCGGCGCACAGCACCTCGCCGTCGAGCCCGAGCGCGGCGAGGTTCGCCCGCGCGATCGCCGCGCGCACCGGGTCGCGCTCGATACCGCGCACTCGCAGGCCGGCCCGGGCGAACGCGACGAGGTCGGAGCCGATGCCGCAGCCGAGGTCGAGCACGGCCCGTGCGCCGGTCGAGGCCAGCCGTTCCGCCCGCAGCCGGGCGACGGAGCCGCGCGTGGCCTGCTGCAGGGAGTCGTGCGTGAAGTACATGCCGGCCGCGTCGTCGCCGAGCTTCGTCCGCGCCAGGCCCCGCAGGTGGTTCTGGGTCACCGCCGCGGCGACGAGCGCAGGGTCGTGGGTGCGACGCAGCCGGGTGCCGAGCGCGAGGTCGGACTCCTTCCCGGCTCGCTCGTGGACCTCGGAGACGAGCGCACGCCCCTCCTCGGTGAGCAGCCGCGCGAAGGTCTCCGGGTCCACCTCGCCATCCAAGCAGGGGCCGCCCCGGCCGTCCGGCGGGCCGGTGTCCGCCGGTGGCGAACAGGTGCGGCCACCCCTTAGCACTCAGGAGGCGTGAGTGCTAGATTCTGACCTGGCACTCGGCCCCCGAGACTGCCAACCGCGTACGACCCCCGCGACGGCGTGCGCAACCCACACGTTCCATCCGTTCTTCCACCATCGTTGAAGGGGAGGTCGACCAGTGTCGGTCACCATCAAGCCGCTCGAGGATCGTCTCGTCATCAAGGCCGTCGAGGCCGAGCAGACCACCGCGTCCGGGCTCGTCATCCCGGACACCGCCAAGGAGAAGCCGCAGGAGGGTGAGGTCGTGGCCGTCGGTCCCGGCCGCATCGACGACTCCGGCAACCGCGTCCCGCTCGACGTCAACGTCGGCGACAAGGTCATCTTCAGCAAGTACGGCGGCACCGAGGTCAAGTACTCGGGCGAGGAGTTCCTCATCCTCTCCGCCCGCGACGTGCTTGCAGTGGTCAGCTGAAGCTGACGCACACCGTCTGACGTCAGTCCGGGGCGCGGCTCGAACCATCGCCGTGCCCCGGACCGACGAGCCCACCCCAGTCCACTCGTAGGAAAGGCACCACCATGCCCAAGATCCTCGAGTTCGACGAGGACGCACGCCGCGCGCTCGAGCGCGGTGTCGACGCCCTCGCGAACACCGTCAAGGTCACCCTCGGCCCCAAGGGCCGCTACGTCGTGCTCGACAAGAAGTGGGGCGCCCCCACCATCACGAACGACGGCGTGACCGTCGCCCGTGAGGTCGAGCTCGACGACCCGTTCGAGAACCTCGGCGCCCAGCTCGCCAAGGAGGTCGCCACGAAGACGAACGACGTCGCCGGTGACGGCACCACCACGGCCACCGTGCTCGCCCAGGCGATGGTCCACGAGGGCCTGCGCGCCGTCGCCGCCGGCGCCAACCCCGTCGGCCTCAAGAAGGGCATCGAGGCCGCCGTCAAGGCCGTCAGCGACAAGCTGCACGAGGTCGCCCGCGACGTCGACGACGTCAAGGACATGACGTCCGTCGCCACCGTCTCCTCGCGCGACGCGCACATCGGCGAGCTCATCGCCGAGGCGTTCGACAAGGTCGGCAAGGACGGTGTCATCACCGTCGAGGAGTCCAACACGCTCGGCACGCAGCTCGACTTCACCGAGGGCATGCAGTTCGACAAGGGCTACCTCTCGCCGTACATGGTCACCGACACCGAGCGCATGGAGGCCGTCCTCGACGACCCGTACGTGCTCGTCCACCAGGGCAAGATCTCGGCCGTCGCCGAGCTGCTGCCTCTGCTGGAGAAGGTCATCGGCGCCGGCAAGACGCTCTTCGTCATCGCCGAGGACGTCGAGGGCGAGGCGCTCTCGACCCTGGTCGTCAACAAGATCCGCGGCACGTTCACCTCGGTCGCCGTCAAGGCGCCCGCGTTCGGCGACCGCCGCAAGGCCATGCTGCAGGACATCGCGACCCTCACCGGCGCGACCGTCGTGACGCCCGACGTCGGCCTCAAGCTCGACCAGGTCGGCCTCGAGGTGCTCGGCACGGCGCGCCGCGTCGTCGTCACGAAGGACGACACGACGATCATCGACGGCGGCGGCGACGCCTCCGAGGTCGAGGGCCGGGTCAACCAGATCAAGGCCGAGATCGAGCTCACCGACTCCGACTGGGACCGCGAGAAGCTCCAGGAGCGCCTTGCGAAGCTCGCTGGTGGCGTGTGCGTGATCCAGGTCGGCGCGGCCACCGAGGTCGAGCTCAAGGAGAAGAAGCACCGCATCGAGGACGCCGTCTCGGCCACCCGCGCGGCCATCGAGGAGGGCATCGTCCCCGGGGGCGGCTCCGCGCTCGTCCAGGCCGTCTCGGTCCTCGACGACGACCTCGGCCTCTCCGGCGACGAGGCCGTCGGTGTCCGCATCGTCCGCATCGGTGCCGACGCACCGCTGGAGTGGATCGCCCGCAACGGCGGCGTCTCCGGCGAGGTCGTCGTGGCCAAGGTCCGCGAGAGCGGCGAGGGCTACAACGCGGCCACCGGCGAGTACGGCGACCTGCTCGCGCAGGGCATCCTCGACCCGGTCAAGGTCACGCGCTCCGCGCTCGCCAACGCCGCGTCGATCACCGCGATGCTGCTCACCACCGAGACGCTCGTGGCCGACAAGCCGGCCGACGACGAGGACGCCCACGCCGGGCACAACCACTGAGTCGACCGCACCACCGCACCACCGCACGAGGCCCGTCGCCCCACCCGGGGCGGCGGGCCTCGTCGCGTCCGGACCGTTGACGTCCTCGCGCGCCGGCGCCACCCTGAGGGCGTGCCCACCCTCGCCGACGTCGAGCGTCTCTGCACCGCGCTGCCGGAGGTGAGCGAGGGGACGACCTTCGGCAACCGCGCCTGGTTCGTCGAGAAGGCGGTCTTCTGCTGGGTGCGGCCGTTCACGAAGGCCGACGTGCGACGCTTCGGCGACGACCCGGTGCCCGCCGGTGACATCGTCGGCCTGCGCACGGAGGACCTCGCCGAGCGTGACGCGATCCTCGCCGAGGGCGTGCCCGGCTTCTTCACCATCGAGCACCTCGCCCGCCATCCCGGCTTCCTCGTGCAGCTCGAGGTCGTCGCCGCGGGCCGGCTCGGGACCGCGGTCGAGGACGCCTGGCTCGCCCGTGCGTCCACGGCGCTCGGTCGCTCCTACCTCGCCGACCGCCCCTGACGCCGTCCGGAGATTCCCAGGTCGACCTGGGAATCTCCCGCCACGCACGGCTTCCTTGCGGATGCTCGGAGTGCTTCCCGTGCATCCGTGTGGTTCCCGTGCGTGGCGCTCGGCCCTGCGCCGTGACGAGGGTCTCGCGACGGGACGTCACCGGCATGTTGCGATCGCGCAACGAGCGTCATACTGTGAGTACGGAACGTGACATCAGAGATGTCACATCGAGATTGTCGAGAAGAGGAGCCCCTCATGACGCTCATGGAGACCGCCCCGGACACGTCCACCCGCTTCCGCGAGGAGGTCGAGCGCGACGGTGTGCTCGAGCGTCTGCTCAGCTCCTCCGCGACGCTCTCGTACGACCCCGAGAAGGAGGTCGACTGGGACGCCCCCATCGACCCGCTCCACGACGGCGTGAACCCCGAGTGGTGCACCCTCTACGGCACCGAGCTGTGGAAGCGCATGACGCCCGAGCAGCGCGCGACGCTCACCCGCCACGAGGCGGCGAGCGTCGCGAGCATCGGCATCTGGTTCGAGATGCTGCTGCAGCAGATGCTGCTGGTCGACATCTACGACAAGGACTACGCCAGCAGCGAGTTCCAGTTCGCGCTCACCGAGATCGCCGACGAGTGCCGCCACTCCATCATGTTCGCGAAGGGTGCGCAGCTGATCGCCGGTCGCTCCTACCTCCCGGCCAAGGCACTGCACCAGGCCGCCAAGCTGCTCAAGCTCACGGCCCGGGGGGAGGTCGCCTACACCTCCATCCTCGTCGCCGAGGAGGTCCTCGACGTCATGCAGCGCGACTGGATGCGCGGCGAGACCGTGGCGCCACAGGTCAAGACGATCTGCAAGATCCACGTCGTCGAGGAGTCGCGCCACATGAAGTTCGCGCGCCACGAGACGATCGAGGCGATGAAGGGCATCTCCGAGGCCCGCCGTCGCGCCAGCGCGCTGCAGATCGCCACGGTCGGCTACTTCATCGTCAAGAGCCTCGTGCAGCCCGACGTCTACGCCGAGGCGGGCCTCGACGTGAAGGAGGCTGTGAAGGCCGCGAAGGCGAACGAGCACCACCACGCACTCATGCGCCTGTCCTGCGTGCACCTGATGGACTTCCTCGACGAGGCCGGCCTGCTCACGCCGGCGGCGAAGCGCCTCTACCGTCGCGTCCACATGCTCTGATCTGATCAGCGCATGGCCTTCGCGATCACCCAGAGCTGCTGCTCCGACGCCTCCTGCGTGGAGGTCTGCCCGGTCGACTGCATCCACCCGACGCCGGGGGAGCCCGACTTCGGCACCACCGACATCCTCTACGTCGACCCGCGGTCCTGCATCGACTGCGGTGCCTGCGCCGACGCCTGCCCGGCGTCGGCGGTGAAGCCGATCGAGATCCTGCGCGGTGGCGAGGCGGTCTTCGCCGAGCTCAACGCCGCCTACTACGAGCAGCGTCCCGAGCGCGAGGTGCCGCGGCAGCAGACGCACGCCCGCGTGCGCCCCGGCGTCCCGAGCGGGCTGCGGATCGCCGTGGTAGGTACCGGCCCGGCCGCCACCTACACCGCGCGCGAGCTGCTCGCCGCGACCGACGGCCAGGTCTCCTTCCTCGACCGGCTGCCGGTCCCCGGCGGCCTGCTGCGCGCTGGCGTCGCGCCCGACCACCCGGACACCAAGCGCGTGCAGGACACGTTCGGCTGGACGTACGACCACCCCCGCGCCCGGATGTACATGAACGTGGAGGTGGGCACCCACGTCACGCACGAGGAGCTGCTCCAGCACCACGACGCGGTGGTCTACGGCATCGGCGCACCGGAGGACCGCCGGCTCGGCATCGCGGGTGAGGACCTCCCCGGCGTGCACGGCTCCACGGAGACCGTCGCCTGGTACAACGGCGACCCCGACGTCGCGGCGGACGCCCTCGAGGTGCCCGACGGTCGGGTGTTCGTGGTCGGCAACGGCAACGTCGCCCTCGACGTCGCCCGCATCCTGCTGAGCGACCCCGACCGCCTCGCCTCCACCGAGATCGCCGACCACGCCCTCGCGGCCCTGCGCGGCGCCGACGTGCGCGAGGTGGTGCTGCTCGGCCGTCGGGGGCCGGAGCACGCGGCGTTCACGCGCCCGGAGCTGCTCACCCTGCCCGACGGCATCGAGCTGTGCGTCGAGGACGACGAGGCCACCGCCGCCGCCCTCGACGCCGCCGGGCCCGGCACGAACGCGGCACTCCTCGCCGACCGTCGTCGGGTGCGCAGCGACTGGACCGTCGAGCCCCGTCCCGGCAAGCGCCTGGTGCTCGCGTTCGACCGCCGGGTCACGGCAGCACACGGCGACGCCGCACTGGCGTCGGTCACGGTCGCCGGGCCGGACGGGGAGGCCGTGGCCCCCACCCGTCTGCTGGTCAGCTCCATCGGCCGCCGCGGCCGTGCCGTCCCCGGACTGCCGTTCGACGAGGAGCGGGGACTCATCCCCAACGAGGCCGGCCGGGTGGTCGACCCGGCCACGGGGGAGCCGGTCCGTGGCGCCTACGTCGTCGGCTGGGCCAAGCGGGGGTCACACGGCGGCATCGGCGCCAACCGCATCTCCGCCGGCGAGACGCTCGACGCCCTCCTGGCCGACGCCGCCGCCGGCCGCCTCGCCTCCCCGACGGCCTCCACCCGCGCGTTCGTCAAGCTGCTCCAGCGACGTCAGCCGCGGCTCGTCCGAGGTGCGGGCGTGCGCGCCATCGAGCGCCGCGAGGTCGACGCCGGCCTCGCCACCGGCCGCCCCCGCGTCAAGCTGACCACCGTCGAGGACCTCCTCGCCGCCTCCCGCTGATTCCCATCAGTTGATGGGAACCAGCAGCTCACCTCGGTCCTCCCTCACTCACCATCGGATGGTTCCCGTGGTGGGTGAGGGGATCCCCGGGTGGGTGGACCGCCCGCGTCAGGCGACGGCCGCGGCGAGGCGCTCGAGCGTGCGCTCCAGCGCCTCCACGGGCACGGCGGGGAAGCCCCCGACCCGGCGGTGCACGGCCGGGTCGTCGACGTCGGACCAGTCGTAGGTGAGCGACACGCGGCTGCCCTCCCCGCGCGGCTCGACCTGCCAGCGCCACTCCCACCCCGGGGGCGTGCTGTCGACCGGACCCGTGCGCCAGGCCAGGACCGCGTCGGGCTCGAAGCGCGTGACGAGGTTGTCGGTCAGGTAGTCACCGGCCCGCGGGTGGTGCACGTGCATGCGGAACACCTGCCCGACGGCCATGACCGGCGCAGCTCCGTCGACCGCGCGGACCATGTCCGGGCCGTCGATCTCCGGGTGGCGCCGCGGGTCCGCGAGGAGGTCGAAGACGGTGTCGGGCGTCGCGTCGACGTCGCGCGACACGACGACCTGGGTCTCGTCCATGCGCCCATCGTGCGTCCGGCCCCGTTCTCGTGTCGACCCTCCGGCGCGCTCCGCTGGTAGCGTCGACGACGTGTTCGAAGCGCTCCGCCGCGAGCTCGACCTGCCGCCCGCCGACCGCTCCGACACGTTTCCCGAGCCCGTCCTCGCCGAGGCCGAGAGGATCGTCGAGCGCGGTCCGCGCGCGACCCTCGACCGCACCGACGTGCCGTTCGTGACGATCGACCCGCCCGGCTCCCTCGACCTCGACCAGGCCGTCCACCTCGAGCGTCTCGACGGCGGGTTCCGGGTGCACTACGCCATCGCCGATCTCGGCGTCATCGAGCTCGGCGGGCCGATCGACGTCGAGGCGCGACGTCGCGGGCAGACCGTGTACCTCCCCGAGGGGCGCGTGCCCCTCCACCCGCCCGTGCTCTCCGAGGGTGCGTTGAGCCTGCTGCCCGACCAGGTCCGCGGGGCCGTGCTCTGGACCATCGACCTCGACGCGCAGGGGGCGGTGCTCGCGCACACGGTCGAGAACGCCCTCGTCCGCTCGGTCGCACGGCTCGACTACGAGGTCGTGCAGGCCGATGCCGACGCGGGGCGGCTCCACGCGAGCATCGCGGACCTGCCGGACGTGGGGCGACTACGCCGCGCGCAACGGGTCGCGGCCGGCGCCCTCGAGCTGGGCCTTCCCGACCAGGAGGTCGTGCCCGACGACGACACCGCGGGCGGCTGGCGCGCGGTGTGGCGGTCCCGCCGTGAGGCGGACGACTGGAACGCGGAGATCTCGGTGCTGACCGGGTCGGTGGCCGCGCGGACCATGCTCGACGCGGGAGTCGGGCTGCTGCGGACGCTCCCCGACCCCGATCCCCGGGACGTCCGGCGCTTCCTCGCCCGGGCGCGGACGCTCGGCGCCGACGTGCCCGACGGTGACGACCTCGACGACGCGGCGGCCCTGCTCGACCGGCTGGACCCGGTCGAGCCGGCCCACCTCGCGATCATGACCGACGCCACGAGGCTGCTGCGCGGCGCCGCCTACGAGACGTTCGACGGCACGCCGCCGACGGCGTCGACGCACGCCGGGATCGGCGGACCCTACGCCCAGGTCACGGCGCCGCTGCGACGCCTGGCCGACCGCTTCGCGAGCGAGGTGTGCCTCGCGGTGGCGGTCGGTGGTGCCGTCCCCGACGACCTGCGCGCCGCCCTGCCGGAGATACCGGCCCGCATGGCCGCCTCCGACGCCGTCGCGTCCCGCGCCGACCGTGGTGTGCTCGACCGCGTCGAGGCGGCCATGCTGTCGCCGTTCGTCGGCCGCGAGCTCGACGCCCTCGTGGTCGACGTCGACGAGCGGTCGGTCGACGTGATGCTGCTCGAACCCGCCGTGCTGGCGTCGCTCGAGCGGAGGCCGTCGGCGCCCCGCTGGAGGGAGGGCGAGCGGCGCAGGGTCCAGGTCGGGTCCGTCGACCTCGAGCGTGGCGTGGTCGGCCTCACCCAGGCGGAGTGACGGACCCGCTTCTTAGGGAAGGCTAAGGTGAGTTAGGCTCCCCTTCATGACGCTTCGCTCCCCCCTCCGACGCGCGGCCGCCGCGGCCGCGCTGGCCCTCGCTCTCCCGCTCGCTGCCTGCGGCTCGTCCTCCGACGACTCCGGGTCCGACGAGGCCTGGTCCTACACCGACGACCTCGGCACGACGATCGACCTCGACGCGGCGCCCGAGCGCATCGTCGCGCAGTCGTCCGTCGCCGCCGCCCTGACCGACCTCGGCCTCGGCGACCGGATCGTCGGCGTCTTCGGCCCCGTGAAGAACGCCGACGGCGACCTCGACACCCAGGCCGCCGGTCTCGACGTCGACGCCGTCGAGGACGTCACCGGTGCCGGCGAGTACGGCGACGTCGACCTCGAGAAGATGGCAGCCCTCCGCCCCGACCTGGTGATCACGAGCAGCTACCTCGAGCCCGACCTCTGGTACGTCAACGACGACGCCAAGGCGAAGATCGAGAAGCAGTTCCCCATCCTCGTCATCAGCTTCGACGGCAAGACGCTGCCGCAGATCATCGCGTCGACGCTGAAGGCCGCCAAGGCCCTCGGTGCGGGCGACGCGGATGCCGAGAAGGGCCAGGAGGCCTTCGACGCGGCGCGCCAGCGTCTCGCCGACGTGGCAGAGGGCGCCCAGCCGTCGATCCTCGCGGTCTCGTACTCGCCGGACCTGTTCTACGTCTCCAACCCGGACGTCAGTCCCGACCTCAAGTACTACCGCGACGAGGTCGGCCTCGACATCATCACGCCCGAGAACCCGGACGAGGGCGGCTACTTCGAGTCACTCAGCTGGGAGAACGCCGACACGTACGACGCGGACGTCGCCTACTGGGACGACCGCATCGGCAGCGCCGGTCTGGCCTCGCTCAAGAAGGAGCCGGTCTGGGGCAAGACCACGGCCGCGCGCAACGACGCCTACATCCCGTGGACGTCCGTCGCGCCGCCGTCGGCCCAGGCCTACGCCGACGTCTTCGACCGCTTCGCCGACGGGCTCGAGACGTACACCTCCTGATGCCCGCCCCGACGGCCCCGATCCCACGGTCGGGGCCGTCGTCGTCCCACCGTCCGCCCGAGGAGGCCGGAGTGACCACGACCCCCACCCTGATCGCCAACCGTGTGGAGGCGCAGGCGCACGACGCCATGGTGCGCGAGACCGAGGTGCTGTCGCCGGGCCTGAGGCGCGTGGTGCTCGCGAGCCCCGACTTCCGCGGCGCGACCGTCGAGCCGTGCGACGTCACCGCGTTCCGGGTCTCCCGCAACGCCTTCCGCCACTACACGCCCGCGCTGCTCGAGGACGACGCCCTCACCATCGTCTTCCAGCGGCACGGCCACGACGGGCCCACGCCCGGCCACGACCTCGTCGAGGCCTGGGCGGTCGGTGACGGGGTGAAGGTGTGCCGGTGGTCGTCGGCACGCGCCTTCACGTGGGCGCACGGCGGCGCCCCGGAGGACGGTCGGCCCGTCGTGCTGCTCGGCGACGCGACGGTCATCAGCCTCGCGATGTGCATGGCCGAGCGGGCCGAGCGAGAGGGTCGCGACCTCGTGGTCGCTCTCGAGGTGCCCGCGGTGGACGTCGAGGCGACGCGCGCGCTCGTGCCGCTCGCGACGGTGCTCCCGGCGCTGGAGGTCCCGGGTGCGGTGCTCGACGCCTGGATCCGCGCGAACGCCGACGTCCTGCGACTGCTGGGTGACCCCGTCGCCTACCTGGCCGGCAACGGTCCGGCCATCCAGCGCCAGCGGACGCTCCTGCGCGACGTCGTCGGGCTCGACCGTCGCGCGGTCCGGACCCAGCCCTTCTGGGCGGAGGGCAAGGCCGGCCTCTAGCCGGTTCAGTGCGCGTCGGCGGTCGTCGGTGGCCTCGCGACGAGGACCGCGACCACCACGACGAGCACGATCGACGTGAGCGCGAACGGGATCGGCAGCACCGGGTCGAGCAGCACGAGGAGGGCGCCGACGGGGACGACGGTGTTGGCGACCCGGTCGGCGTGGTCACGCAGCGCGATCCACCAGATCCCGAGGACGAACAGCGCGACGGGCACCGTCACCGTGAACGCTGCCGCGACGTCGGACAGCTCGGAGTGGTCGGTCAGCACGTCGATCTCCACCTCGATGCCGGCCGACAGCGCACCGGCGGCGGCGAAGACGAGGTAGTGCACGTAGCCGTAGCGCAGCGAGCTGCCGAGCGACGTGATGGCCCGGTGGTGCGGAGGCCAGAAGTAGATCCACCACAGCGCCGCGGTGGTGACGAACGCGAGCGTGGCGACGGCGAGCAGCGGTCCGAGGTCGGCGTCCTCGTGGAGTGCCTCGAAGATCGCGTTCGCCGACCCGAGGAGGCTCTCGCCGAGCAGGATGAGGGTGAACAGCCCGTACCGCTCGGTGATGTGGTGCGGGTGCCACGGCGTGGTCGCGGTGCGCTCCGCGACGACGGGCACGGCCAGCTCGGCCAGCAGCAGCACGACGAAGGCCACGGGCAGCACGTCGTCGGGCAGTGCCAGCATGGCGATCCACAGCACCTGCACCAGCGCGATGCCGCCGGCGTAGGTGAGGCAGGTGTGCCGCGTGTCGCCCCCGGCCCGGGCGGCGCGCAGCCACTGCGCGACCATCGCGACGCGCATGATCACGTAGCCGACGATGACGACGCGGAAGTCCCGGTCGGCGTAGACGGGCTCCACCCCGGCGGCCAGCACCAGCACGCCGGCCATCTGCACGAACGTCAGGACGCGGTAGAGCCAGTCGTCGGTCGCGAACGACGTGGCGAACCAGGTGAAGTTCATCCACGCCCACCAGATCGCGAAGAAGACCATCGCGTAGGAGACGAGCCCGTCGACCACGTGGTCCTCGGTGAGCGCGTGGTGCAGCTCGACCGACGCGACGCTGACCGCGACCACGAACACGAGGTCGAAGAACAGCTCGAGCGTGCTCGCGGTGCGGCCCGACTCGTCGGGGTCGCGGGGCCGCATCGGCAGCAGCCGCAGGCTCGACGTCGCAGGGTGCGTGCTCATGGTGCCTCCCGAGGTCCGCCGGTGTACCCGGCCACGGCGGACATCCTGCCAGTGAGGCCCCCCCGCCTGTCACCGTTCCCGAGCTCGTGGAGGGGCGTCGCCGTTCCGTTCCCCGTGCTCGTCGAGGGGCGTCGCCGTTCCGTTCCCCGAGCCTGTCGAGGGGGCACCTCGACAGGCTCGGTGGGCGGTGTCGTTCCCCGAGCTTGTCGAGGGGTGGGCACCTCGACAGGCTCGGTGGGCGGTGTCGTTCCCCGAGCGTGTCGAGGGGCGGGCTCGACGGGCTCGGTGGGTGCGCGTCCGACTGCCAGGTCGAAGGCGTCGGACGTCACGTCCGGCGCGGTCGGGGACCCTGGCGGGCGGTCGTACCATGGCTGCATGGAGCAGGGCATCCCCGACAAGTTCGCCAACCTGGGTCTCACCTACGACGACGTGCTGCTCCTGCCGGGGGAGACCGACGTCGTGCCGAGCGACGTCGACACCACCGCTCGCCTCACCCGCGAGCTCACGCTGCGCATCCCGCTGCTGTCGAGCGCGATGGACACCGTCACGGAGTCGCGGATGGCGATCGCCATGGCGCGCGAGGGCGGCATCGGCATCCTGCACCGCAACCTCTCCATCGAGGACCAGAGCTACCAGGTCGACCTGGTCAAGCGCACGCAGACGGGCATGATCCCCAACCCCGTCACGATCGGTCCGAAGGCCACGCTCGAGGAGCTCGACGAGCTCTGCGGCGAGTACCGCGTCTCCGGCCTGCCCGTCGTCGACCCCGACGACCACCTCATCGGCATCATCACCAATCGCGACCTTCGCTTCACGCCCGTCGCGGAGTGGTCGAGCACCCTCGTCGGCGACGTCATGACCCCGATGCCCCTCGTGACGGGCCCGGTCGGCATCAGTCGCGACGACGCGTCGGCACTGCTGCGCCAGCACAAGCGCGAGCGACTCCCGATCGTCGACGACGACGGCAGGCTCGCCGGGCTCATCACGGTCAAGGACTTCGTGAAGTCCGAGCAGTACCCGCTCGCCAGCAAGGACGCCGACGGTCGTCTGCTCGTCGGCGCCGCGGTCGGCTTCTTCGGCGACTCGTGGGACCGCGCCAACGCGCTGCGCGAGGCCGGGGTCGACGTGCTGGTGGTCGACACCGCCCACGGCCACGCGCGTCTGCTCCTCGACATGGTCCGCCGCATCAAGGCCGACCGGAACTTCGACGACATCCAGGTCGTCGGCGGCAACGTCGCCACCCGCGCGGGCGCGCAGGCGCTCGTCGACGCCGGGGTCGACGCGGTCAAGGTCGGCGTCGGGCCGGGCTCCATCTGCACCACGCGCGTGGTCGCCGGTGTCGGTGTCCCGCAGGTCTCCGCGGTGTACGAGGCGTCGCTGGCCGCCAAGCCGGCCGGCGTCCCCGTCATCGCCGACGGCGGCCTGCAGTACTCCGGCGACATCGCGAAGGCCCTCGTCGCCGGTGCCGACACCGTCATGGTCGGCTCGCTGCTCGCCGGCTGCGAGGAGAGCCCGGGCGACCTCATCTTCATGAACGGCAAGCAGTACAAGTCCTACCGCGGCATGGGATCCATCGGCGCCATGGCGTCGCGCGGCAAGAAGTCCTACTCGAAGGACCGCTACTTCCAGGCCGACGTCGTCAGCGACGACAAGATCGTCCCCGAGGGCATCGAGGGCCAGGTCGCGTACCGCGGTCCGCTCGGCGCCGTCGCGCACCAGCTCGTCGGCGGCCTGCACCAGTCGATGTTCTACGTCGGCTCGCGCACCATCCCCGAGCTGCAGGAGCGCGGCCGCTTCGTGCGCATCACGTCGGCCGGTCTCAAGGAGAGCCACCCGCACGACATCCAGATGACCGTCGAGGCGCCCAACTACGCCGGTCGCTGACGGTCCCGCCGTGCCCCCTCGCGTGCTCGGCGGCCGGTGGGGCGTCACCGACGCCGAGACGCTGTTCGTCCACGGCTGCGACACCCAGCTGCCGGACGCGTCGATGCAGTTGTGGCGTGGGGTCACCGTCGAGGCCTCGCCGGACGTCGTGTGGGCGTGGGTGCGCCAGCTGCGGCTGGCGCCCTACTCCTACGACTGGGTCGACAACCTCGGCCGACGTTCGCCGCGCACCCGTTCTGACCTGCCGGACCCGATGGTCGGCGAGGCCTTCACGCGAGCGATGGGTCGCGACGTCGGGCGGGTGCTGGCGGTCGAGCCCGGTCGCGAGCTGACGGCACGGATCGGCCCGGCGGTGATGAGCTACCGGGTCGAGCCGGAGGGCGACGGCACGAGCCGCCTGCTGCTCAAGCTCGTCTCTCGCGGCGTCCGGCCCCTGACCGACCTGCTCTCGCTCGGCGACCTGCCGATGGCCCGCCGCCAGCTGCTGAACCTGCGGCGACTCGCCGAGCGGGAGGCGCGGTCGACACCGCGGTCGTGACAGCAGGGCGCCGCACCGGTGCGTGGGCAACCGCAGCAGTCGCCCCGCGGTTGCTGCGCCACCGAGGTGGACGGCGCGGGGCCGAGGGCGCCCGGACGCTCCGGCACTAGGGTGGGGCGCATGCCTGAGCTCGACATCGGTGCGGCCAAGCGTGGCCGCCGCGCGTACTCCTTCGACGACATCGCGATCGTGCCCAGCCGGCGCACGCGCGACCCCGAGGAGGTCTCGACGGCCTGGCAGATCGACGCCTACCGCTTCGAGCTCCCGGTCATCGCCGCCCCGATGGACTCGGTGATGAGCCCGGAGACCGTCATCGCCCTCGGGCAGCACGGCGGGCTCGGCGTCCTCGACCTCGAGGGCCTCTGGACCCGCTACGACGACCCGACGCCGCTGCTGGCCGAGATCGCCTCGCTCGACGACGTCGCCGCCACTGCCCGCCTGCAGCAGATCTACGCCGAGCCGATCAAGCCCGAGCTCGTGCACGCCCGTCTCAAGGAGATCCGCGACGCCGGCGTCACCGTCGCGGGTGCGCTCTCCCCGCAGCGCACCAAGCAGCTGGCCGACGTGGTCGTCGAGGCCGGCGTCGACCTCTTCGTCATCCGCGGCACCACCGTCTCGGCCGAGCACGTCTCGAGCCAGACCGAGCCGCTCAACCTCAAGCAGTTCATCTACGAGCTCGACGTCCCGGTCGTGGTCGGCGGCTGCGCCACCTACCAGGCTGCGCTGCACCTCATGCGCACCGGCGCGGCAGGCGTCCTCGTCGGGTTCGGCGGCGGCGCTGCGCACACCACGCGCTCCGTCCTCGGCGTCGCCGTGCCCATGGCCTCGGCCGTGGCCGACGTCGCCGCCGCTCGCCGCGACTACCTCGACGAGTCGGGCGGACGCTACGTCCACGTCATCGCCGACGGCTCGATCGGTCGCAGCGGCGACATCGCCAAGGCCGTGGCCTGCGGTGCCGACGCCGTCATGATCGGCTCGCCCTTCGCCCGTGCCACCGAGGCCCCGGGTCGGGGCTACCACTGGGGTGCGGAGGCCTGGCACGCCGAGCTGCCGCGCGGCAAGCGCGTGGAGATCGGCACCGTCGGGTCGCTCGAGTCCGTGCTGTTCGGCCCGTCGTCGGTGCCCGACGGGACGATGAACCTCATCGGCGCGCTGCGCCGCGCGATGGCCACCACCGGCTACACCGAGCTCAAGGAGTTCCAGCGCGTCGAGGTCGTCGTCGCCTGATGAGCACCGAGCCTCGGGCCGCCGAGCAGGGTGGTGGCCTCAAGGTCGTCGACGTGGTCGTCGCGACCATCCTGTGGCTCGGCCTGTCGCTCGTCTCGCTGGTGGCCGGCTTCATGGCGCTGCTCCTCGCCATGGCCTCCGACGGGTGCGGCACCCAGCCCGACGACCCGATCCTCTGCCGACCGGAGGGAAGCCTGCTGTTCTTCCTCGGCATCGCCGTGCTGTGGCTGGTGCTCGCCGTCGGCGTCATCGGCTCGGCCGTGATGATCGTGCGCGGCGCCGCGCGTCGGCGACGCACCTGGCACTGGCCGCTCGTGGGGCTCGCGCTCGGGGTGGCGGGCTGTGCCGGGATGCTCGGCTGGATGGTGCTGCTCACCCGCGTGTGAGGCCGTGCGCAGCCGCCTCCGCGGGTCTGCTCGGGGAGCCCGACGACGTCACACCGCGAACCGTTGCACGAGGGAACGGGGTCGGGTCTAGGATTGGTGAGGCTGTCCTCACCTGGACGCCTCCTCCCCGGGCTCCGACGGTCCGCGGGACCCCGCACCGAAGGACCCCCATGCACCGCAGCCTCCTCGCGTCCGGCCTCGCCGTCGCGTCCCTGTCCCTGCTCGCCGCCTGTGCAGAGAAGCCCGAGGCAGGCGACGGCACCGTCGCCGTCGCGGCCTCCGACTCCTCGTGCGAGGTCTCGGCCACGAAGCTCGACGCGGGCCCGACCACCTTCCAGGTCACCAACACCGGTTCCAAGGTCACCGAGTTCTACGTGTACGCCGAGGGTGACCGGATCATGGGCGAGGTCGAGAACGTCGGACCGGGGCTCTCCCGTGACCTCGTGGTCGACCTGCCGAAGGGCGACTACCAGGGCGCGTGCAAGCCCGGCATGGTGGGCGACGGCATCCGCCAGGACCTCACGGTCTCCGGCGAGGCCGCCACGCCGCTCTCGGACTCCGCGGAGCTGAAGGCCGCCGCGGCCAGCTACGAGCGCTACGTGGAGAGCCAGACCGGTGCGCTCGTCGAGAAGACCACCGAGTTCGTCGACGCGGTCAAGGCCGGCGAGGTCGACGAGGCGAAGGCGCTCTTCCCGCGGGCCCGCACCTACTGGGAGCGCATCGAGCCGGTCGCGGAGATCTTCGGCGACCTCGACCCGATCACCGACGGGCGTGAGCCCGACGCCAAGGCCGAGGGTCGCGACTTCACCGGCTGGCACCGCATCGAGAAGCAGCTGTGGGTCGAGGGCGACACCGACGGGATGGCGCCCTACGCCGACCAGCTGCTGACGAACGTGAAGAAGGTCGTGGCGCTCAGCAAGGAGCAGCCGCTCACGGCGCTGCAGCTCGCCCAGGGCTCCAAGGG
The DNA here is from genome assembly GCA_964599245.1 of uncultured Aeromicrobium sp. Classification (GTDB taxonomy): domain Bacteria; phylum Actinomycetota; class Actinomycetes; order Propionibacteriales; family Nocardioidaceae; genus Aeromicrobium. The sequence continues at coordinate 55,216 of CAZREF010000002.1, forward strand.
CCTGCTGGACGAGGTGGCCACCGGCAAGATCACCGGGGAGGAGGACGAGTTCAGCCACACCGACCTCTGGGACTTCAAGGCCAACATCGAGGGCTCCCAGGCGGCCATCGCGGCGCTGCGTCCCGTGCTCGAGGACGCCGACCCCGACCTCGTCACCCTGATCGACCAGCGGTTCGAGGCGCTCGACACCGAGCTCGACCAGTACCAGGACCCCGACACCGGCGAGTGGGCCGGCTACGACACCCTCTCCGAGGCGCAGGTCAAGAAGCTGTCCGACGCCGTCGCGGCGCTCAGCGAGCCGATCAGCAAGGTGGCGGCGGTCGTCGCCCAGTCGGGCTCATGAGCGAGGAGGGGCGCCGCAGCGGTGTCTCGCGCCGAGCCCTGCTCGGCGCGGCAGGCGCCGGCGCGCTCGCCGTCGGTGCCGCCGGCGGCTACGCCGTGGCCGACACGCGCGAGGACCCGGTCCGTCCCGACCCCGACGCGCTGCCGATCGCGTTCGAGGGCCGGCACCAGGCGGGCATCCTCACGCCGGCGCAGGACCGGCTCCACTTCGTCGTCCTCGACGTCACGACCGAGGACCGCGACGAGCTGGTCGGCCTGCTGAAGGAGTGGACGCAGGCCGCCCGCAAGCTCACCCAGGGCAACGAGGTGGGCGTCTTCGGCGCCGTCGCGGGCACCCCGGAGGCGCCGCCGGAGGACACCGGCGAGGCGCTCGGCCTGCCGCCGTCCGGCCTCACCCTGACGATCGGGTTCGGGCCCAGCCTGTTCGAGCGCGACGGGAAGCCGCGGTTCGGCCTCGCCGACGCGCGCCCGGACGAGCTCGTCGACCTCCCGCTCTTCTCCGGCGACCGCCTCGAGCCGTCGCTGACCGGGGGCGACATCGCCATCCAGGCCTGCGCGAACGACCCCCAGGTCGCCGTGCACGCCGTCCGCAACCTCGTGCGCATCGCGTTCGGGCGCGCCTCGGTCCGCTACTCCCAGCTCGGGTTCGGACGCACGTCCTCCACGTCGGCGGCGCAGGTGACGCCGCGCAACCTGTTCGGGTTCAAGGACGGCACCGCCAACGTCAAGTCCGAGGACGGCGACGTCGACGACGTGGTGTGGGTCCAGCGCGAGCAGGGGCCCGACTGGATGGTCGGCGGTTCCTACCTCGTCGCGCGTCGCATCGACATGCGCATCGAGACGTGGGACCGCGAGCCGCTCGCCGGCCAGGAGGCCATCATCGGCCGCGCGAAGGGTTCCGGCGGTCCGCTGTCGGGCGGCGACGAGCACGCGCCCATCGACCTCGCGGCGAAGGGGTCCGACGGCCAGCCGCTGATCCCGATGCTGTCGCACGTGCGCATGGCGCACCCCGACTCCAACGGTGGCGCGAAGATCCTGCGCCGCGGCTACAACTTCGTCAACGGGACCGACGGGCTCGGCCAGCTCGCGGCCGGGCTGTTCTTCATCAGCTTCCAGGCCTCGCCCGAACAGTTCGTGCGGATCCAGCGCAACCTCGCAGGAAGCACCAACGACGCGCTCAACGAGTACGTCGTGCACCGCAGCTCGGGCCTCTTCGCCTGCCCGCCGGGCGTCGGTCCGAAGGGGTTCTGGGGCGAGGGCCTCTTCGCCTGAGGTGAGGCCCGACCGGGACCCGGACGTGGCGCACCCCATGTGACACGGGCCCTGTCGCATCCGACATACCGGCGGTATCCTGGAGGGCATGTCCGTCGCCGGTGTCGTCGCCCAGTCCCGAGTCAACAGCCTCACGGCGCTCATCCGCACCACCAGCGGCGAGACCCGGAGGACGCACACGCCCCTGACAGGCGAGCCCCTTGCCGACGTGCCCGTCTCCTCGATCGACGACGTCGAGGCCGCCTTCGACGCCGCCCGCGTCGCGCAGCAGCGGTGGGCGCTGACCCCGCTCGAGGCGCGCTCCGCGGCGCTGCTGCGCCTGCACGACCTGGTCCTCGCGCACCAGGAGGAGCTCCTCGACCTCATCCAGCTCGAGTCGGGCAAGGCACGCGCCCACGCGTTCGACGAGGTGGCGCACCTCGCCCTGACCGCTCGCTTCTACGCCCGACGCCTGCGCTCGCAGCTGTCGCCGCAGCGCCGCAACGGGGCGTTGCCCGGACTCACCTCGGTGCACGTCAACCAGGTGCCGAAGGGGGTCGTCGGGATCATCAGCCCCTGGAACTACCCCCTGACGATGGCGATCTCCGACGGTCTGCCCGCCGTCGCCGCCGGCAACGCCGTCGTGCACAAGCCTGACAGCCAGAGCCCGCTGATCGCGCTGGCCGGCGTCGAGCTGCTGCGTCGCGCGGGCATCCCCGCCGACGTCTGGCAGGTCGTCAGCGGCGCCGGCTCCGTCGTCGGCAGCGCGATCATCGAGCGCGCCGACTACGTCTGCTTCACGGGCTCGACCGCCACCGGCACCCTGGTCGCGAAGCAGGCCGCCGAGCGACTGGTCAGCTGCTCGCTCGAGCTCGGCGGCAAGAACCCGATGATCGTCCTCCCGGGTGCCGACGTCGAGCGCGCCGCGGCCGGTGCCGTCACCGCCTGCTTCTCGTCCGCCGGCCAGCTGTGCGTCTCGATCGAGCGTGTCTACGTGCCCGAGGCGCTCTACGACTCCTTCCGCGACGCGTTCGTCCGTCGTGTCCGCGCGATGAGCCTCGGCGCCGGCCTCGACTGGGACGCCGACATGGGCTCGCTCATCTCCCAGAGCCAGGTCGAGACCGTCACCAAGCACGTGGAGGACGCCGTCGCGAACGGCGCCACCGTGCTCGCCGGCGGCCGGGCCCGCCCCGACCTCGGTCCGTACTTCTACGAGCCGACCGTGCTGGAGGGCGTCACCGAGGCGGCCGAGTGCTACGCCGAGGAGACGTTCGGCCCGCTCGTCTCGCTCTACCGCTACCGCACGGTGGAGGAGGCGGTGTCGCTGGCGAACCAGGGGGAGTACGGGCTCAACGCCAGCATCTTCGGCCCGGTCCGCGAGGCCCGGCGCATCGCCCCGCGCATCAAGGCCGGCACGGTGAACGTCAACGAGGGCTTCGCGGCCTCGTTCGGCAGCATCGACGCCCCGATGGGTGGCATGCGCACGTCCGGCGTCGGCCGGCGCCAGGGCGCCGAGGGCATCCTGCGCTACACCGAGCCGCAGGCGGTCGCCGTGCAGCGTGCGGTGCCGATGGGCGGTCCGGCCTTCGTCCCGCCACGCACCTACGCCAAGGCGCTCACGCTCGGGCTCAAGCTGCTCCGCCGCACGCCCAGAGCCTGACCACGGCCCCCGCCACCCCGCACCCACCCCGCACCGACAAGAGGTTCCCATGGCATTCGACCACGACGTGATCGTCATCGGCTCCGGCTTCGGCGGCAGCGTCTCCGCGCTGCGCCTGACCGAGAAGGGCTACAAGGTCGCGGTGCTGGAGGCGGGCAAGAGGTTCCGCGACGAGGACTTCGCGAAGACGTCGTGGCGCCTGCGCAAGTTCCTCTGGATGCCCCAGCTCGGCTGCTACGGCATCCAGCGCATCGACAAGCTCAAGGACGTCCTCATCCTCTCGGGTGCCGGCGTCGGCGGCGGGTCGCTCGTGTACGCCAACACCCTCTACGAGCCGCTCGACCCCTTCTACAAGGACCCCTCGTGGGGCCACATCACGGACTGGAAGGGCGAGCTCGCCCCGTACTACGACCAGGCCAAGCGCATGCTCGGCGTCGCCACCTACCCGTTCGAGACGCCGGCCGACCGGGTGATGCGCCAGGTCGCGAAGGACATGGGCGTCGAGGGCACGTTCCACCACACGCCCGTCGGCGTGCTCTTCGGCGACGAGCCGGGTCAGAAGGTCACCGACCCGTACTTCGGTGGCGTCGGGCCGGAGCGCAACGCCTGCACCAACTGCGGCGAGTGCATGACCGGCTGCCGCCACAACGCCAAGAACACTCTCGTCAAGAACTACCTCTACCTCGCCGAGCAGAACGGCGCCGAGATCCTGCCCCTCACCACGGCCGTCTCGGTGAAGCCGCTGCCGGGCGGCGGCTACGCCGTCGAGACGCGGCGCACCAACAAGCGGTTCAGGAAGCACCGCGTCATGACGGCCGAGCAGGTCATCTTCTCGGCCAGCACGATGGGCACCCAGAAGCTGCTGCACCGGATGAAGGACCAGGGCGTCCTGCCGAAGGTCTCCGACCGGCTCGGCCTGCTCACCCGCACCAACTCCGAGGCGCTGCTCGGGGCCATCGCCGACGGCAAGGACGTCGACTACTCCGAGGGCGTGGCGATCACGTCGTCGTTCCACCCCGACGAGTTCACGCACATCGAGCCGTGCCGCTACGGACGCGGCTCCAACTCCATGTCGATGCTCCAGACCGTGCTCACCGACGGCTCGCTGCCGGAGAAACGCTGGAAGACGTGGATGAAGGAGATGTGGCGACAGAAGCGCAACATCTTCAAGCTCTACGACCTGCGGCACTGGTCCGAGCGCACGGTGATCGCCCTCGTCATGCAGACGCACGACAACTCGATCACCACCTTCACCAAGCGCAACCTGCTGGGCCGCAAGGTCCTGTCCTCGCGCCAGGGCCACGGGGCTCCCAACCCGGCCTTCATCGAGCCGGGCCACGTGGCGGTGCAGAAGATGGCCGAGCACATGGGCGGCACGCCCGGCGGCTCGATCGGCGAGCCGTTCAACGTGCCGCTCACGGCCCACTTCATGGGCGGTGCGTGCATCGGTGACTCCCCGGAGACCGGTGTCATCGACCCCTACCACCGGCTCTACGGGTACGAGGGCCTGCACGTCATCGACGGCTCGTCGATCAGCGCCAACCTGGGCGTCAACCCGTCGCTGACCATCACCGCGCAGGCGGAGCGGGCCATGGCCCTGTGGCCGAACCGCGGCGAGGCGGACCCGCGACCCGCGCTGGGCGAGTCCTACCGCCTCCTGGAGCCGATCGAGCCGAAGAACCCCGTCGTGCCGGACGACGCGCCGGCCGCGCTGCGCCTGCCGATCGTCGGCGTCAGCTGAGGGAGGCGGCAGACCCGGCCCCGGACGTCCCCGCCTCCTCCTGCGACACCCGGTCCTGCTCGTGTGCCGCCGGCACGGCGGTCTCCGTGGTCTCGGACCGCCCCCGCAGGACGGTGCTGTCGTGACGACGCCAGTGGGCGGCCTCCTCGCCGGCGGCCTCGACCGCCTGCAGGTCGGCGAGGACCCCGCCATCGACCTGCTTGGCGAGCTCGGTGAGCCGTGAGGCGGCGTTCACCGCGTCGCCGATGACGGTGAACTCATAGCGCGACTCGTCGCCGACGTAGCCGGCCACCGCACGCCCCGTGGCGACGCCGATGCCGGCGCGCACGTCGTGCAGCTCCGTCGCGAGACGCTCGCCGATGCGGCGGGCGGCGGCCAGCGCCGCCCCCGCGTGGTCGTCGAGCGGTCGCGGAGCCCCGAAGACGGCGAGCACGGCGTCGCCCATGAACTTGTTCACCAGGCCGCCGTGGGCGTCGACCTCGGCGATGATCACGCCGAAGTAGGCGTTGAGCATGCCGACGACCTCGTCGGGCTCGCGCTCCTCGGCGTAGGACGTCGAGCCGACCAGGTCGGTGAACAGCACGGAGACCTCGCGCGTCTCGCCGCCCAGGCGGATCTCGCCGAGGGCGGCCTCGGCGACCTCGCGACCGACGTGCCGCCCGAACGCGTCGCGCAGCCGCTCCCGCTCGAGCAGGCCGGTCGACATCTGGTTGAACCCGGCCTGGAGCATGCCGAGCTCGGAGCCGTCGTAGACCTCGACGGTGGTGCCGAAGTCCCCCCGCTCGACCTCGCGCATGGCGGCGGTGACGTTGGTGACCGGCTGGATCACGGCGCGCGACGTCAGCCACATGACGAAGAAGCCGAAGAACAGGACGACCGTGCCGATGACGAGGGCGACGACCGCGAGCTCGTCCAGCGTGAGCTCCTCGGTGGACATGGCGAGGATGCCGACGACGACGAGCCCCACGACCGGGGCGCCGGTGCCGAGCCACCAGAACATGAGCAACCGCGCCGCGGCCCCGAGGCCGCGCGGACGCTTCAGCACCGCGCCGCGCAGCGCGCGGGCGGCGACGGGCCGCATGGCGAACTCCGCCAGGAGGTACGCGATGGTGGTGACGACGATCGACGCGATGCCGACCGTGAGCCCGGTGGAGAGGGCGCGCTCGGGCTGGACCGCCACGGAGAGCAGCGTGAACACGATGGTGGCGAGGATCCACAGCAGCGCCTGCATGGCCGTCAGCGAGCGTGCCGCGCGCAGGGCGCGGCGCCGCTCCCGCGACCGCGGCTCCCGGTCCTCCAGCGCCCAGCGCAGTGCGTTGACGGTGCGCGTCGTGCCCCAGGTGGCGCCGATGAGCACGGCCAGGCCGACGTAGATCGGCACCGCGACCGCCAGGGCCACCCCCATCTGCGAGGTGGGGGTGGGGCTGGGCACCACGAACAGCGACAGCGTCAGGACGATGACCGCACCGATGACGTTCGTGCTGACGAGGAAGAGCGTCAGCAGGAGCTGGACGCGGACCCGCAACCGGCTGGTGTCCTGCTCGGCGCTGCCCAGCAGGATCGAGCCGAAGGCACGCCGCGACCGGGTGGCCGAGCGGGTGCGACGAGCGGCCACGGTGACGCCTTCCAGGGTGGCGGTGGGGGACCCCGGCAGCGTACCGTCAGCATGCCGTGGCGTGTCCTCGTACGCGCTGGGTCGTTGGACCGGCTGCGGTGGTCCCCACGACCTCCTGCCCGAGCACGACCCCCACCACCAGCGGCACCGCACGACCGAGAGGAAGCCCATGGCACGCAAGCCCGACCGTGAGACCGCTGACGCGCTGTCACGCGTCACCGACTTCGACGCGGCGACCATCGAGAAGCTCGCCGGCGTCGGCCGTCCGGTCAACATCCCCGAGGGGTGGGCCGTCGTCATCGAGGGCACGCCGGCCGACAAGGCCTACATCATCCTGGAGGGCACGATGGAGGTCCGCCGCAAGAAGGAGCCCATCGCCGAGCTCTCCGACGGCGACGTCATCGGCGAGATGGCGCTCGTCAACGGCAAGCTCCGCAACGCCACCGTCGTCGCGAAGACGCCCGTGAAGGCGCTGCACCTCACCGACACCGACGTCGCCGAGCTCCTCGAGCACGACCCCGACTTCGCCTCCAAGCTGCAGCAGAAGGCCACCGAGCGCCTCGACTGAGCGCCCACCTCACGACGGCCCGACACCTCCCCGGTGCCGGGCCGTCGTCGTTCCCGGGCCGTGCAGCCTCGCGGCCGTGGCCGGCCGGTGAACCTGCTCAGACCCGCCAGTCGAGCGCGTGGACGACCTGGGTGCCGGGGATGCCCTTGAGCTCGACCTCGCGGGACTCGACCACCTGGGGGCCGTCGCCCTCGTCGGCCTCGAGCGCGAGGAGCACCGCGTCGCTGGCCAGGATCTCCCCGCCGTCGGCCTCCGCGGCCACGCGGGCGGCGTAGGCGACGTTGCGGCCGAAGAGGTCCCCGTCGCGGTGGACGGCCGGGCCCAGGTGCACGCCGATGCGGACGGCGATCCCGCTGAGGCTCGACCCGGGGCGGGCGCGGGTGATGCGCCGCTGCACCTCGGCCGCGGCGCCGAGCGCGTGCTGGGCGTCGGGGAAGGCGACCATGAACCCGTCGCCCTGGGACTTCACGACGTAGCCGTCGTGGCGCCGGACCGCCCGGGTCACGACGGCGTCGTGCTTGGCGAGCAGGCGCACCCACCCGCGGTCGCCGAGCTCGTGGTTGAGCGCGGTCGAGCCCTCGATGTCGGAGAAGAGGATCGCCACGGTGCCGTCGTCGCCTGCCATGCGCACGAGGTCGGGGCGTTCGACGTCGGCCCAGCGGGCGAGGTCGTCGATCGAGCCGCGCAGCGTGCTCGAGAGTCCGCGGTCGCGGATGCTGATGGCCGTGCCCACGACGGTCCGGACCGCCTCGGAGGGGGTCGGCACCGCGAGGCGGGGTCGGGGGCGCTCGGCCTGCAACGCCCGCTTCAGCTGCGTGATGCGGCGGCGGGCCCCCAGCAGCAGTCCCCAGGCGACCAGCAGCGCGACGGCGAGCGTGGCGCTCAGCGCCGAGAGGGCGATCTCGAGGACGGACATCGGGCTCAATCTACGGCCCTGGCGGGGGTCCCGGGCCGTGGGCGGGAGAGGGGCCTGGCGGGGGTCCCGGGCCGTGGGCGGGAGAGGGGCCTGGCGGGGGTCCCGGGCCGTGGGCGGGAAGAAGCCGGGGAAGCACAGGACCCGGCCTGGAGGGAGCTCACGGGCCGGGTCCTGTTTGTGCCACGAGGAGCGGGCACGGTGGATCTCACGGGAGGGAGTGTAGTGAGATCCGTCCTGATCAACGACGCTGCCGGAGGGGGGTTACGAGCGGTCTGGAGAAATTTTCCGACCGATACGATGACGCGGTGACCCCAGACCACGACCTCGTCCTCGTCGTCGACTACGGAGCCCAGTACGCGCAGCTCATCGCGCGTCGGGTCCGGGAGGCGCGGGTCTACTCCGAGATCGTGCCGCACACCATGCCGGTCGAGGAGATCCTGGCGCGCGAGCCGGCGGCGATCATCCTGTCGGGCGGTCCGTCGTCGGTCTACGAGCCCGGTGCGCCGCAGCTCGACCCGACGATGGTCGAGTCCGACGTCCCGGTCTTCGGCATCTGCTACGGCTTCATGGCGATGGCCTCGGCGCTGGGCGGCGACGTCGCCCGCACGGGTCAGCGCGAGTACGGCCGCACGTCGGTGGAGGTCCTCGACCAGGGCGTCCTGCTGCAGGGGCTGCCCCTCACGCTGACGTCGTGGATGTCCCACGGCGACGAGGTGGTGGGCGCGCCGGAGGGCTTCACCGTCAACGCCCGCTCGCCGCGGGCCACCGTCGCGGCGTTCGAGCACCCGGAGCGTCGCCTCGCCGGCGTCCAGTGGCACCCGGAGGTGCTGCACTCCGAGCACGGCCAGCAGGTCCTGGAGCGCTTCCTCGTGGACATCGCCGGCTGCCGGCAGACCTGGACCAGCGTCAACATCGTCGAGGAGCAGGTCGAGAAGATCCGTGCCGAGGTCGGCGACGCACGCGTCATCTCGGCCCTCTCCGGCGGTGTCGACTCCGCCGTGTCGACGGCGCTGGTGCAGCGGGCGGTGGGCGACCGGCTCACCGCCGTCTTCGTCGACCACGGCCTCCTGCGCGAGGGGGAGGCCGAGCAGGTCGAGCGCGACTACGTCGAGGCCACCGGGGTCGACCTCAAGGTCGTCGACGCGCGCGAGCGGTTCCTCGGCCACCTCGACGGGGTCAGTGACCCGGAGACGAAGCGCAAGATCATCGGCCGTGAGTTCATCCGGGTGTTCGAGGAGGCCGAGCGCGAGGTGCTCGCCACCCCGGGCCCGCCGGTGAGGTTCCTGGTGCAGGGCACGCTCTACCCCGACGTGGTGGAGTCCGGCGGGGGCGAGGGCGCGGCCAACATCAAGAGCCACCACAACGTCGGCGGCCTCCCCGAGGACCTCGAGTTCTCGCTCGTCGAGCCGCTGCGCACCCTGTTCAAGGACGAGGTGCGCGAGGTGGGCCGCCAGATGGGCATCCCCGAGGCCATCGTCGGGCGTCATCCGTTCCCGGGTCCCGGCCTGGCGATCCGCATCGTCGGCGCGGTCGACGCCGAGCGGCTCGCGATCCTGCGCCGGGCCGACGCGATCGTGCGCGAGGAGACGTCGGCGGCGGGCCTCGACGGTGACATCTGGCAGTTCCCGGTGGTCCTGCTCGCCGACGTCCGGTCGGTGGGGGTCCAGGGCGACGGCCGCACCTACGGGCACCCGATCGTCCTGCGCCCCGTCTCGAGCGAGGACGCGATGACGGCCGACTGGAGCCGCCTGCCCTACGAGCTGCTCGAGCGGATCTCGACCCGCATCACCAACGAGGTCGAGGAGGTCAACCGGGTGGTCCTCGACATCACGAGCAAGCCCCCCGGCACCATCGAGTGGGAGTGAACCCACCGCCCGTCTCGGAACACCATCGCCCGTTCTCGTCATGGGAACGGGCGATGGTGTTCCGGAGCGCGGGGAGGGCCGCTTGCTAGGGTCGGCGGCTGGGCGTGCTGTCGAGCTCGGGAGGTGCCGCCCATGAACTCGAAGGTCCGACTGCTCCTCGTGGGGCTGCTCGTCGTCGCCCTCGCCGGTCTCGGCGGGTGGGCCCTCCTGCGTGGCGGCGACGAGGCCGAGCCGCTGGCGGCGCCCTCGTCGAGCCCGACCGAGGACGGTCCGACGACGTCGTCGAGCCCCTCGCCGACCGGCACGCCCAGCCCGACCGAGTCCGCCTCGACCGGCTGCGAGGACGATCGCAACCCGGTCAACGTCGAGGGCGCGGAGCTGGACAGCCTCCCGCCCGACTGCGGCGCGCGCGTGGTCAACCTGCGCCAGCAGGAGGCGTCGGGGCTCGACCTCGGCTGCGGCGGGAAGTACCCCGTGATCCTCTACAAGACGACGACCACCGACGGCTCCAAGGCCTCGGTGTGCGGCACCAACGCCTCCGGCGAGCGCTTCCGCGTCGTCGTGAAGCCTGCGGGCGAGAAGGTGCGCGACCTGCCCGGCGAGTACGACGCGTCGAACGACGCCTTCCTGGGGGAGGACGGCTCCACGCTCTACGAGGTCGTGGGGCGCAACGGCTCCATCGTCGTCTCGACCGAGTCCGGCAGCCGCACCCTCGAGTCCGACGGGGACTGGAGCTCCCTCGACAACGAGGGCGACGGCGACTGAGGCCGGCCTCGCCTCGTCCTGCGGCTCCTGCCGGCCACGCTAGGATGGCGGCGGTGAGCCGGGAAGTCTGGTCGGCGCCACGTCGTCGACCGCAAAGGCAGTCCCGCATGCGCGCACCCCGAGGTACCAGCTCGTGACCCTGCTCCTCCTGCTGGGCGCGACCGCGCTGCTCGTCGCGCTGGCGCCTGCCCTCGCCCTCTGGCTCGGCCCCCGCGCGGGATGGCCGCTCGCCGCCGGTCTCGCCGCCTGCACCGCGGGCGCCGTGGCCCTGTGGCGCTCCGGTCCGCTCGAGCAGTCGGTGCCGTGGATCCCGTCGCTCGACGTCTCGCTCAGCCTGCGCATGGACGGCCTGGGCCTGCTGTTCTCGGTCGTGGTGCTGGGCGTCGGCGCCGTGGTCATGCTCTACAGCGCCAGCTACGTCACGGAGGCCCGGCCGGTCTCCTACTACACGCTGATGGTGCTGTTCGCCGCCGCGATGCTCATGCTGGTCCTGGCCGACGACCTCGTGCTCCTGTTCGTCGCCTGGGAGCTCACGACCCTCTGCTCCTACCTGCTGATCCTGCGGTCGGGCCCCGACGCCTCGGGACCGGCGACGAGGACGCTGCTCGTCACCGCGATGGGCGGCCTGAGCCTGCTCGGCGCCGTCGCCCTGATCGTCGTCGAGACCGGCACCACCAGCCTGTCGGCCGCGCTCGCCGACGACGCCTGGAGGACGGACCCCGCGTTCGCGACCGGGGCCGCGGTGCTCGTGGCGGTGGCGGCGCTGACGAAGTCGGCGCAGTTCCCCTTCCACGCCTGGCTCCCGGACGCCATGGTCGCGCCCGCCCCGGTCAGCGCCTACCTGCACGCGGCCGCGATGGTGAAGGCCGGCATCTACCTCCTGCTCCGCTTCGGTGACGCGGCGTCGGCGTCCGCCGCGTGGCCCGTCCTGCTCATCGGCATCGGGTCGGTGACGGCGGTCATGGGCGGTGTCTTCGCGCTGCAGCGCACCGACGTCAAGGAGCTGCTCGCCTACTCGACGGTGAGCCAGCTCGGCCTGCTCGTCATCGTCATCGGGGTCGGCGGCCCCTACGGCATGCTCGCCGCGTGCGTGCACGTCGTCGCCCACGCCCTGTTCAAGTCCGCCGGGTTCATGTACGTCGGCCTCGTCGAGCGGCGCGCCGGCACCCGCGACATCCGCGAGCTGCACGGCCTCGCGCGGGCCATGCCCCTCACGTCCCTGTTCCTCGCCCTCGCCGCCGTGAGCATGGCCGGGGTCCCGCCGATGCTGGGGTTCGTCAGCAAGGAGCTGCTGCTCGAGTCCGGCCTGGAGGCCGGACGCTGGGTCGCGGTGGCCGGGGTGGCCGTGTCCGCGGTGTTCACCGTCGCCTACAGCGCGCGCCTCCTCGTGCACACCTACGCCGGGACGCCGATGCGGCTGCGGGGGACGACCGGCACGGTCTCGATGGCCACGGCCGTCTCGGTCCCGGCCGTCCTCGGCGCCGTGCTCGGCTTCGGCGCGCCCCTGCTCGACGACCTGGTGCGCCCTGCGGCGGCCGCCGCCTCGGGCGCCCCGCTCGCCGAGGTCCCCGACGTCTACCTCTGGCACGGCCTCACCGCGGCGCTCGGTCTCTCCGCGACGGCGATCGTGCTCGGCGTCGTCCTCGTGCTCCTGCGCCACCGGGTCGGCGCGGCGCTCGACCGGTCGCTCTTCCCCGGCACCGGGGTACGCGCCGTGGAGGCGGTCCTGCGCGGCGTGGTCGGCACCGGTCGACGTGCCGGCGACCTCACCCGGACGGACTCTCCCGCCTTCCACCTGGGCGTCCCGATCCTGCTGATCGCCGCGGTCGGCGCCGCCGCCGCGGTGGCGACCGGGGGGTGGCGCTCGGGAGCCCCGGCGTCCCGACCGGTCGACGCGGGGATCCTCGCGCTGGTGGCGGTCGGGGTCCTGTCGGTGGTGGCCTCCCGCTCCCGCATGGGCGCGGTCATCGCCACGGGCATCGTCGGGTTCAGCGTGACGCTCTGGTTCTTCGAGCTCGGCGCCGCCGACGTCGCCCTCACCCAGCTGCTCGTGGAGTTCCTGACCGTCGTCATCATCGTGATGGTGCTGCGGCGCCTGCCCCGCCACTTCACGCCCCGCCCCGCCCGGCGCCGGGCGGCCACCGGTGTGGTCGCCGTGGTCGGCGGGCTCGCGGCGACCGTCGGCACCCTGGCGCTGACCGGGCGCGAGGAGATCTCCACCGCCGGCGCCTACTACCTCCGCGAGGCCGAGAACGAGACCGGGGGCAGCAACATCGTCAACACCATCCTCGTCGACTTCCGCGCCCTCGACACGTTCGGTGAGCTGGTCGTGCTGGCGATGGCCGGGCTCGCGATGTCGGTGCTGCTGCGCTCACGGCGTCCGCTCGAGGGCGCGCCGGTGACCATCGAGCACACCGCCCTCGACGACTCGGGCGAGAACGTCGTGTTTCTGCGGACGCTGGCGCGCGTCATCGTGCCGGTCATGGCCGGCTTCTCGCTGTACGCGCTCCTGCGCGGGCACGACGCGCCCGGCGGCGGGTTCATCTCCGCCCTCATCGGCGCGGCGGCCGTGGCGGCGGCCTACCTGTCCGCGAGCAGCGACCGCTGGACCCGCCGTCGGCTCCCCTACCTCGCGATCGCGGGGTCCGGCGTGCTCCTGGCGGCCGTGGTCGGGTTCGTGGGGCTGGCCGAGGGCTCCTTCCTGACGCCGATCGAGCTGCAGCTCCTGGGCTGGAAGACCTCGACCGCGCTGGTCTTCGACCTCGGCGTCTACCTCGCGGTGTTCGGCGTCGTGCTCGCGGCGATCAGCCTGCTGGGTTCCTCGGTGCGCACCGAGGAACCCGCGACGGCGCAGGAGGTGGGCCGATGATCCTCGCGATCACCATCGGCGTGCTCACCGCCGGCGCCCTCTACCTCCTGCTCGACCGCACGTTCCTGCGTGTCGTGCTGGGCTTCGTGCTGCTCAGCCACGCCGTCAACCTGCTGATGTTCGCCTCCGGCGGCAGTGCCCGACGCGTCGAGCCCCTGGGCTCGGACCTGGACCCGACGGTGGTGGCCGACGCGCTGCCCCAGGCCTTCGTGCTCACGGCCATCGTGATCGCGTTCGCCATCACCATCTACCTGCTCGTGCTCGCCGTCACCGGTGCTCCGGAGGACACCGGCGACGACGACGGACCGCTCGACGACGACACGAGGGACCGATGAACGACGCCGTCCTGCCCCTCCTCGTGGCCGTGCCGCTCGCCGTCGCGGGCCTGGGCGCGACCGCCCGCGCGACCAGCCGGTGGGTGCTCCCCCTGACCTTCGCGACCCTGGCCGCCGTGCTGGCCGTGTCGACGACGCTGCTGGTCCTCACGCACGACGGTCGGGTGGTCGCGCACGCGGTCGGTGGCTGGCCGGCGGGCATCGCCATCCCGTTCGCGGTCGACCAGCTGTCGGCCCTGATGCTCACCGTCACCGGGCTGCTCGTGCTGGTGGGCGCCTGGTTCGCCGTGGTGTCCGGGCCGGGGCGCGAGCCCCTCTTCGGGCCGCTGCTGCTCGTGGTCACCGCGGGCGTCAACGGCGCGTTGATGACGGCCGACGTCTTCAACCTCTTCGTCTTCATCGAGGTCATGCTGCTGCCCTCCTACGGCCTGCTGGTGCTGGCCGGACGACGGCAGGGCACCGAGCGCTCGGTGCGCGGCTCGCGGGTCTACGTCGCGTTCAACCTGTTCGTCTCGACGCTGTTCCTCGCCGGGGTCGGCCTCGTGTACGGCACGGCGGGCACCGTCAACCTGGCCGAGCTCGCCGGCGCTGCGCGCGAGTCCGACACGGTGGCGGCCGCGGTCGGCATCTGCCTGGTCGCCCTGTGCATGAAGGCCGCGACCCTCCCCGCGCACGGCTGGCTGGTGCGCGCGTACCCGTCGACGAGCCCGGCGATGACGGCGCTGTTCTCGGCCCTGCACACGAAGGTGGCCGTCTACGCGATCTACCGGATCCACTCGGTCGTCTTCGACGGCGACCGTCGCTACCTGTGGGTGGGTCTGCTCGTGTTCACGCTGACGATGCTGGTCGGCGCGCTCGGTGCCGTGGGCGAGCGCACGATGCGCTCGATCCTGGTCTTCAACATGGTCAGCGGCATCGGCTACGTGCTCGTCGGCCTGTCGCTGTCGACGGCGGCCGGGTTGTCGGCCGGCCTGTTCTACCTCGTGCACCACATGGTCGTGAAGACGTCGCTCTTCCTCACGACGGGAGCCGTCGAGGTCCGGCGGGGGACGTCCCGGCTGGACGAGCTCGGCGGGGTGGCCCGGCGCGAGCCCCTCGTGGCCGCGGCGTTCCTCGTGGCGGCACTCTCGCTGGCGGGTCTCCCGCCCTTCTCCGGCTTTGCGGGCAAGGTGGCGATCGTCGTCGCGGCGGTCGACGCGGGCCGGCTCGCCGTGGCCGCCGTCGCCGTGGCGGCCAGCCTGTTGACCCTCTTCTCGGTGCTCCGCATCTGGGACGCGGTATTCGTGCGGGCCCGGTCGACGGTCCCGACGCCGACCGCCGCCAACCACGGCGAGGGCCCAGGCGAGGACTCAGGCAAGGACCGGGCGCCGACGGTCGGTGCGGCGCTGGTGGCGCCGGGCCTGCTGCTCGCCGTGGTGACGATCGTCCTGGGCGTCGGTGCCCAGGGGCTGTTCTCGGTCACCGACGTCGCCGCGGCCGGGCTGCTCGACCCGGCGGCGTACGTCGAGGCGGTGCTGCGATGAGGCGCGTGCTCGTGGCGCCGGTCAGGCTGGTCGGCTTCGCCGTCTGGTTCGCGTGGGAGGTGCTCACGTCGTCGGGCAAGATCCTGCACGACATCGCGACCCCCGGCTCGGAGGCGACCGCCCGGGTGGTGCGCATGCCGCTGCGCGCGTCGACCGATGCCGAGGTGACCCTCATCGCGACGCTCATCACCTTGACGCCCGGCACCCTGACCCTGGGGGTCGTCCGGCGCGAGGACGGCGGGCGGTGCCTGCTGGTCCACTCGATGTACCACCGCGACCATCCGTCCGCGCTCGCGGACCTGAAGGACATGGAGGCCCGCATGCTCCGAGCCCTCGCCGTCGAGGACGCCCGATGATCGGCGTCGACGTCGCGCTGCTGGCCGCCGCCTTCGCGGCGGTGCTGAGTGCCTACCGGATCGTGGTCGGGCCGACGGCCGCCGACCGCGCCGTGGCGGCGGACCTGCTGACCTTCGCCATCGTGGCGCTCGTGGCGCTCATCGGTGTGCGTGCCGCCAGCACGGCCACGCTCGACCTGGTGCTCGTGGCCACGCTGGTCGCGTTCCTGTCGTCGGTCTCCTTGGCCCGCGTCCTGACCCGGGGGTGGCGATGACCACCGCGCTCGAGGTGCTCGGCCAGGTGTTCCTGCTGCTCGGCGCCGCCGTGTTCGTCCTGGCCGCGATCGGGCTGGTCACGCTCTTCGACCCGTACACGCGCACCTCGGCCGTCGCCACGGCCGCGGGCGTGGGGCTGTCGTTCGTGGTGGTCGGCGTGGTGCTGCTGGACCCGAGCGTCTCCAACGGCGTGAAGGGTGTCCTGGCGGTGCTGCTGCAGCTCGCCACGTCGGCCGTCGGGGGCATGGCGATCGCCCGTTCCGCCGTGCTGACCGGTCACGACTTCGAGCCCGGGACCGACGCCACCGAGCTGCACGAGCTCGACGGGGGCGGCAGCAGGCCCGGCGAGGGGTAGCCTCCCGCCATGCCCGACGTCGCCATCGCCGCACCCAACGATGCGGCGGCCGACGCCGGGGAGCAGGTGGCGCGGGCCGGCGGCAACGCCGTCGACGCCGCGCTGGCCGCGGCCCTCGTGACGATGGTCAACGAGGTCGGGATCGTCTCGTTGAGCTCCGGCGGGTTCGTCACGGTGCAACCGTCCGACGGCTCGGAGTCGGTCACGGTCGACGGCTGGATGGACATGCCCGGGCGGGGCCGTGCTCTCGACGCGGACGGACCCGGCGGGGGCACCTGGGACGTGCACACCGAGTACGGCGGTGGCGTGACCGTCACGATCGGCCCGGGCTCGGTGGCGGCGCACGGGGCCGTGGCGGCGTTCGAGGAGACGCATCGGCGGTGGGGGAGGGTGCCGTGGCACGAGCTCGTCGCCCCGGCCGTCGACGTCGCCCGCGGCGGCTTCCGGCTCGGGTCGGCGTCGCGCTACTACCTCGACTACGTGCACGACGACATCTTCGGCTGGGACCCCGCGAGCCGGGCTGCCGTGCACGACGTCGTGGGCCAGGTGACCACGAGTCTCGTCGTGGTGCCCGACCTGGCCGCCTCGCTCGAGCTGATCGCCGAGGAGGGTGCCGCGGCGCTGCACACGGGAGACCTGGCGAGGCTCATCAGCGACGACGTGGGGACCCGGGGTGGTCTGCTGGGCCTCACCGACCTCGCGGCCTACGCACCGGTCGTCCGGCCGGCGCTGCGGGTCGAGCTCGGCGGGTGGACCCTCGGCACCAACCCGACCCCGGCGGTGGGCGGCGTGTGCGTCGCGGCCATGCTGCGGCTGCTCGACGGCACGCCGCACGACGTGCGCGACGGTCGCTGGTCGTCCGCCGACGTCGAGCGCCTCGTGGAGGTGCAGCGCTCGGTGCTCGGCCACCGTCTGGACGTGCTCGACCACAGCCACGACCTCGTCGTCGACGCGCTCGCCTACCTCGCCCAGGTGGACGACGCGGTCCGCTCGGCCGGGTCGACGGCCCACGTCTCCGCGACGGACGGTGACGGCGGGGCGTGCGCCGTCACGGTCTCCTCGGGCTACGGGTCGGGGATGATCGCGCGCGGGACCGGGATCTGGCTCAACAACTGCCTGGGTGAGCAGGAGCTCAACCCCCGGGGTCTGCACGGGCTGCCGCCCGGGACCCGCCTGCTCTCGAACATGGCCCCGACGGTCGCCCACCACCGTGACGGGGCCGCGCTCGCCGTCGGTTCACCGGGCGCCGACCGCATCTCCACGGCCGTCGCCCAGGTCGTCGCGGGCTTCGTCAACGGCGGCCTCGCGCTGCAGGACGCCGTCGACCACCCCCGGGTGCACGTGCACCGTGCTGGGCGGCCGGACGAGGTCGTCAAGGTCGAGACGGAGCCGACGATGTACTTCGGCGGCGTCGGGGCGACGCTGCTGCGGCGCACCGCGGACGGGGCCACCGTGCTGGAGGCGGCTGCCGACCCGCGGCGTGACGGCGCGATCCGGGTCGTCGCCGGACCGTGACCCCGCACAGCACGTGACATCGCCGGTGTCACGGTCCTACGCTGCCGGGATGAACCTCGTCGGCCTGGCCACCCTGCCCCTGCGGGTGACGATCTCCGCCACCCGCACGACCCTGGCGCTCGGCCAGCTGGCGTCGCCGGAGGGACCGATCCTGCGCGAGGGCGGCTACGGCAGCCGCATCGCGGTGCTCATCGGCGAGGACGGCCTCCTGGAGCAGCTGGCGAAGCTGCTGGCCGACGAGCGGGGCATCATCGCCCTCGGCAACCTGGTCGCCGACATCACCGCCGAGGACCGCCCCGTCGGCAAGGCGCTGCAGCGCGACGGGCTGGTCGACCGCATGGCGTCGGAGGAGGGGCCGTTCGTCCGGCTCCTGGAGGCCGACGGCCCGTTGGATCGTGCGCTCGCCGAGGACGGACCGCTGTACCGCTTCCTCGCGCCGGGAGGCTCGCTCGACCGGCTGCTCGCACCCAACGGTCCGCTCGAGCGGCTGACCGCCCCGAACGGACCCATCGAGCGCATGCTCGTGCCCGGCGGTCCGCTCGACCGCCTGCTGGAGGAGGAGGGCACCCTGGAGCACGTCCTGAGGCCGGGCGGCCTGCTCGAGCAGCTGCTGGAGGAGGACGGCATCCTCGAGACGATGCTGAAGCCCGGGGGCACGCTGGAGCAGCTCGTCTCGCTCGGGGCGACCTTCGACGCGATCGTCCCGCGGCTCGAGGCGCTGGGGAACGCGATCCCGAACCTGAATCAGGCCGTCGCGGTGCTGAGCAGCGCGGTCGAGCCGCTCGGCACGCTCGCCCAGCGGCTGCCCGGCGGACGTCGACGCGGCGCGCTCGCGCCGGTGACGTCGTCACCGTCCGCCGCGTCGTCCGACGACCTCTACGGCAGCGAGTGAGCACGCCGGCCCGGTCCGACGTCGTCGGCCGCTGGCTGCCCGAGGGCGGACCCCCGCGGGCCTACGTCGAGCTGCGCGACAACGGCGACCTCGCGGGGCACGACGGCTGCAACCGCTTCGGCGGCCAGCGCTGGAGCCTGGAGGGCGGTCGGGTCGTCGCGACCGGCGCGCGGTTCGCGACGATGATGGCCTGCCCCGACGTCGACACCTGGCTCGGCCAGGCGGAGTCGTTCGTGTGGGACGACGGCCACCTCCGGGCCCTCGCGGCGGACGGCTCGCCCCTCGGCCTGCTGCTCACCGACCCCGACCGCTGACGTCCGCCCGGGCGGTCCGTCCGAGCGCGGTGGGCTCCTCGACTCGGCTTGCCGCGCGACGTCACCGTGCGAGGCTCGGGGCATGGACATCGTCATCATCGGAGGCGGCCTGGCGGCCGCGAAGGCAGCGGAGGCCCTGCGCGAGGCGAAGCTCGACGGGACCGTCACGATCGTCGGCGACGAGGACCGGCTCCCGTACGAGCGGCCGCCGCTGTCCAAGGACGTCCTCCTCGGCGAGGGGACGCTCGACGACGCGCTCGTCCACGACCAGTCCTGGTACGACGAGCACGACGTCCGCGTCGTCACGGGCGTCGCGGCGGAGCGGCTCGACGTCGAGGAGCACCGGGTGCACCTCGCCGACGGCCAGGTGCTCCCGTTCGACAAGGTCGTCCTGGCCACCGGCTCCCGTCCGGCTGTCCCCGACTCGATCGCCGGCGCCGCCGACGCCTTCTTCCTGCGGAACGCCGACGACGTCGAGCGGCTGGGCGCGGCCTTCGCCGACGCGTCGTCCGTCGTCGTGGTCGGCGGCGGGTGGATCGGCCTGGAGGTCGCGGCGGCCGCCCGTCACCACGACCTCGCCACGACCGTGGTGCTGCAGGACGACGTGCCGCTGGCGTCGGTGATGGGGGAGCGGCTGGGCCGTTACTTCGCCGCCCTGCACACCTCGCACGGCGTCACGCTGCGCGCCGGTGAGCGGGTGGACGCCGTGACGGCCCGCACCGTGCGCCTCGGCGGAGGCGAGGTGCTCGAGGCCGACGTCGTCGTGCTCGGGGTGGGCGCGACGCCGAACGTCGAGCTGGCGCAGGAGGCCGGTCTGCTCGTCGAGGGCGGCGTGGTGACCGACGAGCACTTCGCCACGAGCCACCCCGACGTGTACGCGGTCGGCGACGTCTCGTCCACGCTGCACACCGGCCGCGGCGAGGCGGTACGGGTGGAGCACTGGGACGACGCGGTGCGCCAGGGCCAGGCCGTCGCGAAGGTCATCCTCGGCGAGGACACCCCCTACGACTGGGAGCCGTACTTCTTCACCGACCAGTACGACCTCGGCATGGAGTACGTCGGCCACGGGTCGGGCGAGGACGAGGTCGTGGTGCGCGGCGACCTCGACGACGGCGCGGGCGACGGCGAGTTCATCGTCTTCTGGCTGCGCGACGGCGTCGTCACGGCGGCGATGAACGTCAACATCTGGGACGTCCAGGACGACCTGCGCGCCCTCGTCGGCAAGGACGTCGACCCCGCCCGCCTCGCCGACCCCTCCGTGGAGCTCGCCGACCTCGCCTGACCCGCGCTGCTGATTCCCATCAATTGATGGGAATCAGCAGCTCACCATGGTTCTCCCTCACTCACCTGCGGATGCTTTCCAGGGTGGGCGTGGGATTCCCATCAATTGATGGGAATCAGACCTCGGCGACGTGGACGACGGCGTCGCCGCTGTTGACGACGGGGGCCTCGGTGCGGCCGATGACGACCCCGGCGCGCTCCGCGTGCACGAGGCGGACGCGCTTGCCGAAGGAGTCGAAGAGCCCGCCGAGTCGCTGGCCCTCGACGACGTGCTCGCCGAGGGCGACCTCGAGGTGCAGCATGCCGGTGCCGCGAGCGCGCACCCAGCTGCTCCGGAAGGACGCCTGGCTGGGGGCGGGGGGATCCTCCTCGACGGGGTCGGTCATGCCGAGGGAGGCCAGCACCCGTCGCACGCCCCGGACGCCGGCGTCGATGGCCCAGCCGTCCATCCGCCACGCCTCGCCCGCCTCGTAGAGCAGCACCGTCGCGCCGGCCTCGCGTGCCGCGGCGCGCAGGGAGCCGTCGCGCAGGCGGGCGTGCAGCATCACCGGGGCGGCGAAGGCCTCGGCGAGCTCGCGGGTGCGCGGGTCCTCCAGGTCGGCGCGGATCTGCGGCAGGTTGGTGCGCCGGTCCGAGCCGGTGTGCAGGTCGATGCCGACGTCGCACTTGGCGACGACCTCGGTCATCATCAGGTGCGCGATCCGCGACGCCAGCGACCCGCGCGCCGACCCGGGGAAGGACCGGTTGAGGTCGCGCCGGTCGGGCAGGTAGCGGTCGCCGGTCATGAAGCCGAGGACGTTGACGATCGGCACGGCGATGAGTGTCCCGCGCAGCGTCTTCGGGTCGATCTCGGCCAGCACCTGGCGGACCACCTCGACGCCGACCGCCTCGTCGCCGTGGATGGCGGCGTCGATCCACACCGTCGGACCGTCCTCGCGCCCGTGCACGACCCGGACGGGCAGGTCGACGTCGGCGCCGGTGACGAGGCGCGTGATGGGCAGGGAGACGGCCTTGGTCTGTCCGGGCCGTACCCGGATCGGGCCGATCTCGAAGGAGGGGCGGGCCATCAGCGACCCCGG
Organism: uncultured Aeromicrobium sp.; assembly: GCA_964599245.1. Taxonomy (GTDB): domain Bacteria; phylum Actinomycetota; class Actinomycetes; order Propionibacteriales; family Nocardioidaceae; genus Aeromicrobium. The sequence goes on from CAZREF010000002.1 coordinate 76,713, forward strand.
TTGCGGCGACGCACCCGCAGGGGCGGCCGACCGCCGAGGTAGGACTCGCCGGCGTCGACGAGGAAGCCCTGCTCGAGCGCCTCGCGGCCCACCAGCATGCGGAACCCCATCTCGTCGCGGTTGGACAGCGTCACCTCCGCGGGCACCGTGCGTCCCGCGAGGTGCAGGTCCATCCGCACGACGAACCGTTCCTCCACGTGGCCCGACGACGAGCGCACCTCGCGCACGTCGAGCACGTCGAGCTCCACCTGCACGGGGTCCTCCTCGGTGCCCTGCCACGGGTGGATGCTGAAGCGCACGCGACCGTGGTCGTCGGCCTCCACGTCGAACGCGTGCAGCGAGGACGTGCGCGCCCCCGTGTCGACCTTGGCCTTGATCCACGGGACGCCGAGGTCGGGGAGGCGGACCCACTCCCGCCAGCCGACCAGGGTCCGGTCGCGCAGGCCGGCGTCCGGTCCTGCGGCTGGTGCCGGGGTGTAGGAAGGTGGGTGCGTCAACCGTCCGCCCTTCTGCCTCGGGGAGTCCATGAAGCTCGCGATCCTGTCACGCGCGCCCCGCTCGTACAGTACGCAGCGCCTGCGCACCGCGGCGCTCGACCGTGGTCACACCGTCAAGGTGCTCAACACGCTGCGCTTCGCGATCGACCTCTCCGGCGACGAGCCGGACCTGCAGTACCGGGGCAAGCCGCTGTCGCACTACGACGCCGCGCTGCCCCGCATCGGCAACTCCATCACGTACTACGGCACGGCGGTCGTGCGCCAGCTGGAGCAGATGGACGTCTTCACGCCCAACACGTCGTGGGGCATCCAGAACTCGCGCGACAAGCTGCGCGCCAGCCAGATCCTGTCGCGCCACGACATCGGCATGCCGGCCACGACGTTCGTCCGCGACCGGGCCGACGTGATCCCGGCGATCGAGCGCGTCGGCGGGGCCCCGGTCGTCATCAAGCTGCTCGAGGGCACGCAGGGCATCGGCGTGATCCTGGCCCCGGAGATCAAGGTGGCCGAGGCCATCATCGAGACCCTCCAGAGCACTCGGCAGAACGTCCTCATCCAGCGCTTCGTCGCGGAGAGCAAGGGGCGCGACATCCGCGCCCTCGTCGTCGGTGACCGCGTCGTCGCGGCCATGCGTCGCGTCGCCAAGGGTGATGAGTTCCGGTCCAACGTCCACCGCGGCGGCTCGGTCGAGGCCGTCCAGCTCGACGCCGAGTACGAGCGGGTCGCGGTGCGCGCCGCCCAGATCATGGGCCTGCGCGTCGCGGGCGTCGACATGCTCGAGGGCGACGACGGTCCGCTGGTCATGGAGGTGAACTCCTCGCCCGGCCTCGAGGGCATCGAGACCGCCACGAAGCTCGACGTCGCCGGCGCGATCATCGACCACATCGACAACCAGGTCGCGTTCCCCGAGATCGACGTCCGCCAGCGGCTCACCGTCTCCACGGGGTACGGCGTGGCCGAGCTGCTCGTGCAGGCGGCCTCCGACCTGGTGGGCAAGCCGCTCGGCGAGAGCGGCCTGCGCGACCGCGACATCTCGGTGCTCACCCTCCAGCGCGGCACCCAGGTGATCCCGAACCCACGACGCTCGCACGTCCTGGAGGCGGGCGACCGGCTGCTCTGCTTCGGCAAGCTCGAGGAGATGCGCTCGATGATCCCCAGCCGCCGCCGACGGATCCGCAAGGTCAAGCGTCTGCCGAAGGACCCGATCCACGAGGCCTGGCCGTCCGTCGAGCCGTGAGTGCCGAGTCCTGAGCCCTGAGCCTCCGCCCTGAACCGGAGGCCGGGGAACATCGGCCGCCCGCGCCGCGTTGGCCACCTGACGTGAGCGCTCTCCTCGAACCCGTCACCCTGCGCGGCGTCACCGCCCGCAACCGCATCTGGCTCGCACCGATGTGCCAGTACTCGTGCTTCGCCCGCGACGGCGTGCCGACCGACTGGCACCTCGTGCACCTGGGCGCCCGCGCGACCGGCGGCTTCGGCCTGCTGGTCACCGAGGCGACCGCCGTGGTGCCCGAGGGCCGGATCAGCCCGGAGGACACGGGGCTGTGGAACGTCGAGCAGCAGGAGGCCTGGGCGCGCATCGTCGACGTGGTGCACGCGGAGGGCGCGCCCATCGGGGTCCAGCTCGCGCACGCGGGCCGCAAGGCCTCGACGTTCGCCCCGTTCGCGCACCCGCAGGCCGCGACCACGGGCCAGGGCAGCGTCGGGCTCGACGAGGGTGGCTGGGAGACGGTCGCGCCGTCCGCGCTCGCCTTCCCGGGCTACGCCACCCCGCGGGCCCTCGACCTCGAGGAGGTGCGGGCGATCCCCGGCCACTTCGCGGACGCGGCGCGTCGGGCCGACGCCGCCGGCTTCGACCTGGTCGAGGTCCACGCCGCCCACGGGTACCTGCTGCACCAGTTCCTGTCGCCGCTGTCGAACCAGCGCGACGACGAGTACGGCGGCTCCTTCGAGAACCGCACCCGCCTCGTGGTCGAGGTGGTCGACGCCGTGCGCGCCGCGTGGCCGGACGAGAAGGCGCTGGCGGTCCGGTTCTCGGCCACCGACTGGCTCGACGACGGCTGGACGGTCGACGAGACGGCTCGGCTGTCGCGCCTGCTGGCCGACCACGGCGTCGACGTCGTGGACGTCTCGAGCGGCGGTCTGCTCCCGGCCGAGATCCCCGTGGGTCCTGGCTACCAGGTGCCGCTGGCCCGGGAGGTCCGTGAGGGCTCCGGGCTGCCGACGGGTGCCGTCGGCCTCATCACCGACCCGCAGCAGGCCGACGACGTGCTCACGCGTGGCGACGCCGACCTCGTCCTGCTGGCCCGCGCGGCACTGCGCGAGCCCGCCTGGCCGCAGCGCGCCGCCCACGAGCTCGGCGACGCGCCCGACGGCCTCTACCCGCTGCAGTACGAGCGCGGCACCTGGCGCTGACCCTCGCTCCTCCCGCGATCCGCTGGCGACGCGCGATGATGCAGATCGGCCGCCGCGAACGCAGATGAGGCAGTCGGGTCGCTGAGGTGATCCCTCTGCATCATCCTGCGTCGACCGGTGGCAGCGCAGCGCGCCGTGGACGCGGCAGGATGAACCCGTGGACCCGGTGAACTGGACCTTCGAACGACCGCTGTGGCGCGATGGTGCCTGGCGCTTCGTCACCGTGCCCGAGGACGTCTCCGACGAGATCGAGGAACGGTTCGGCGCCACGGCCGCCGGCTTCGGGTCGGTCCGGGTCGAGGTGACGATCGGCGGCTCCACGTGGCGCACGTCGGTGTTCCCGTCGAAGCAGCACCGCGCCTACGTGCTGCCGGTCAAGAAGGCCGTGCGCACGGCGGAGGACGTGCACGAGGGTGCCGTCGTCCGGATCGTGCTCCGGGTGCCCGACCTCGGGGCCGGCACGTGACGGGCCCGACGCGGCGCGGGGTCGTGTGGGCGGTCGCCGTCGGGCTGGCGACGGCGGCATCGATGGTGCTCCTGCTCGCCGCCTCGATGGTGCTCGCCGGCCCCGACCAGCTCGAGGCGGGGCTCGGGCGGCTGGGTGCCGGCCGGGCGACCGTGGAGGACGGTTCGTCGCTCCTGGTGAGGAACGGGCTGGTGCTCGGCGCCGTCGCGCTGGTGCTGCTCGTGGTCGGGTCCGCGTTCGCCTGGCGGTTGCGACCGGCCGGGCCACCCGAGGGACGCTGGGTGGCCGCGGCCGCGCTGGTCGCGGCCGCGGGCTGGTTCCTCGTGCCTGCAGCAGTCCTGGGCGTGCTGGGGAGCGGTCCGGCGGTCTGACCACGGCGATGCAGCGCCAGCCTCCGGCGCGGGCGCCGATAGGATTCACTCGTGACCGACGCCTCGCCCGACAGCACGCGCCAGCTCGACACCGTCGCTCACGCGCAGGAGACGCCCGAGCGTGAGCTGCCGTGGTCCGAGCTGGGCCTCAAGCCCGACGAGTACGACCGCATCGTCGAGATCCTCGGGCGACGTCCCACGGGCGCCGAGCTGGCCATGTACTCGGTCATGTGGAGCGAGCACTGCTCCTACAAGTCCTCCAAGGTGCACCTCAAGAAGTTCGGCGAGCTCCCGCAGGAGACGCCGCTCGGCAAGACGCTCGCGGGCATCGGCGAGAACGCCGGCGTCATCGACATCGGCCAGGGCTACGCGGTGACGTTCAAGGTGGAGTCGCACAACCACCCCAGCTACGTCGAGCCCTACCAGGGCGCCGCGACCGGCGTCGGCGGCATCGTGCGCGACATCCTCGCGATGGGAGCCCGCCCCGTCGCCGTCATGGACCCGCTGCGCTTCGGCCCCCTCGACGCCCCCGACACGTCGCGCGTCCTGCCGGGCATCGTTGCCGGCGTCGGCGGCTACGGCAACTGCCTCGGCCTGCCGAACATCGGCGGCGAGGTCGTCTTCGACGAGACCTACGTCGGCAACCCGCTCGTCAACGCGCTCTGCGTGGGGGTGCTGCGCCACGAGGACCTCCACCTCGCGTTCGCCTCGGGCGTCGGCAACAAGGTCGTGCTCTACGGGGCGCGCACCGGCGGCGACGGCATCGGAGGCGTCTCCGTCCTCGCCTCGGAGACCTTCGACGCCTCGACGGGCTCGGGGCGCAGCGGTCCCGCGAAGCGCCCGAGCGTGCAGGTCGGCGACCCCTTCATGGAGAAGCTGCTCATCGAGTGCACCCTCGAGCTGTTCGCGGCCAAGGTCGTCAACGGCATCCAGGACCTCGGCGGTGCGGGTCTGTCCTGCGCCACCAGCGAGCTGGCCAGCGCGGGCGACGGTGGCATGCACGTCGAGCTCGACACCGTCCCGCTGCGCGACCCGTCGCTCTCGCCGGAGGAGATCCTCATGAGCGAGAGCCAGGAGCGCATGATGGCCGTCGTCGAGCCCGAGCACCTCGACGCGTTCATGGCGATCTGCGCGAAGTGGGACGTCGAGGCCGTCGTGGTGGGCGAGGTCACCGACGGCGACCACCTCGTCATCGACTGGCACGGCGAGACCATCGTCGACGTCCCGCCGCGCTCGGTCGCCCACGACGGTCCGACCTACGAGCGCCCCTACGCCCGTCCCGACTGGCAGGACGCCCTCCAGGCCGATGCCGCCGAGCAGCTGCCCCGTCCTGCGTCGGGCGAGGAGCTCGGTGCACAGGTGGCGCAGGTGGTCACCAGCCCCAACCTCGCGGACAAGTCGTGGGTCACCGACCAGTACGACCGCTACGTCCAGGGCAACACGGTGCTGGCCCAGCCCGAGGACGCCGGGATGGTGCGCGTCGACGAGGAGAGCCACCTCGGCGTGGCGGTCTCGACGGACTGCAACGGTCGGTTCGCGAAGCTCGACCCCTACGCCGGCGCGCAGCTGGCCCTCGCCGAGTCCTACCGCAACGTGGCGATCACCGGCGCCCTGCCGCTGGCCGTCACCGACTGCCTGAACTTCGGCTCCCCGGAGGACCCCGCCGTCATGTGGCAGTTCGAGCAGGCCACGCACGGCCTCAAGGACGCCTGCGCCGAGCTCGGCATCCCCGTCACGGGCGGGAACGTGAGCTTCTACAACCAGACGGGTGACACCCCGATCCTGCCCACCCCGGTCGTGGGGGTCCTCGGTGTCGTCGACGACGTGCGCCGACGCGTCCGCCAGGGCTTCACCCGCGACGGCGACCACCTGCTGGTCCTCGGCGAGACCCGCGAGGAGCTCTCCGGAGGATCGTGGGCGCACGTCGTGCACGGCCACCTCGGCGGGCTGCCGCCGGCGGTCGACCTCGCCGCCGAGCAGGCGCTCGCCGCCGTCGTCCGCGAGGCGGGCCACCGCGGGCTCCTGACCGCAGCGCACGACCTGTCCGACGGCGGCCTGGCCGTCGCGCTGGCCGAGGGCGCGTTCGCCCACGGTGTGGGCGCGTCGATCGTCCTCGACGACGACCCCTTCGTCCAGCTGTTCAGCGAGTCCGGTGCTCGCGCGCTCCTGGCCGTCCCGGAGCAGCACCACGACGAGGTCGTCGCGATCGCGGCGGAGCACGGCGTGGACCTCGAGTCCGTCGGGCGCACCGGCGGGTCGGCGCTCGTCGTCGAGGGCCAGTTCACGCTCGACGTCGAGGAGCTGCGCGACGCGTGGCGCGCCACGCTGCCGGCGGCGCTCGGCCCCGTCCTCGGCGGCTGAGGCACGAGGTCGGTCGTCGTGGCGCGCGCCTCCACCCTGCTCACCCCCGAGGTCGTGGCCGGCCTGCTCGCCCGCCTCGACGACGGCGAGACGTCGCGCGAGGTCCTGAAGCCGCTCGTCAAGCACTACCTCGGTGCGCTGGCCCGGAAGGCGCCCGGCCGCAGCGTCGAGGTGCGCGTCCCCCCGTACGCGGCGGTGCAGTGCATCGAGGGTTCCACGCACACGCGCGGCACCCCGCCGGCGGTCGTCGAGCTCGAGGCGACCACGTGGGTCGCGCTCGCACGCGGGACCCTCGACTGGGCCGAGGCCTCGGCCGACCGCGCACGGGTCCGCGCCTCCGGGCAGCGCTCCGACCTCTCGGCGTACCTGCCGCTCGAGGACTGACCCCCTCCGGGGCGCCGGTCAGAGGTTCCCGGCGCGCAGGAGGGCCCACTGCGCCGAGGTGAACGTCTGCAGGGCCGCCTGCCCGTGGTCGCGGCGGAGCTGCTGGTAGGCCCTCACCGTCGCGGGGTCGACGATGCCCTTGACCGACGGGGCGTACCCGGCGGCCCGCAGGGACCGTTGGAGGCGCCACACGGCCGAGCCCGTGGAGCCGTACTTGAGCACCTTCGGTGTCGACCCCTCGGCGAGCAGCGCCGTCCAGACGGGTCGACTGACGACGCCGTTGCGCGACCAGCCCTTGCTGGCGCGGTAGGCGTTCACGCCGCTCAGGGTGCCCGACCCGAAGCCGCCCGTGACGGACTTCTTGAGGCCGCGCTCCTTCAGCAGGCACTGCAGTGCCTCGACGGCCTCGCCCCGGGCGCCGCTGCGCAGCGTCGGGTAGGAGGCGAGCGTGAGGTCGACGTCGCACGGGCGAGGCTCGGCGGAGACGACCGAGCCGCTGCCGGTGCGCATGACGTTGCGGTCGATGGTGAGGCGGTGCCCGCCGTAGGACACGGTGACGTTGTTGTGGAACTGGTGGATCCGGGCGTGCTTCCACCCCGCGTCCGCGAGGTACGGGCCGCCGTCGAGGTTCGCCTTCTCGTTGGTCCACGCGAACCAGACGTGGTCGAACGGGGTGAAGCCGCTGAACGTCTTGGCGCCGGAGCGCACCTGGTCGACGAGCTGGATCGCGGCCGACCCGCTCGAGTAGATGCCCGAGCGGAACTTCGCGGCCTTCAACGTCTCGGTCCAGGCGTCGGAGAACGCGAGGACGGCGTTGTCGCACGTCGTGGTGCGCTTGTACCACTCGATGTCGAGGTAGGCGACGGACCCGGCGCCGAAGCCGTACTTCCGCAGCGCCGCGATCGCCTCCTTGGCGTCCGCGGTGCCCTGCTTGCGGGCGGTCGACTGCGTGCTCGACATCTTCTTCTTCTGCACGCGGCTCTTCGGGTTGTTCACGAAGCACGGGGACTGGTAGCCGACGTGGATCGGCAGGAAGGCCCAGCCGTTGTCGGCGTTGTGCTGCACCCAGGCCTTGGAGAGGTTCGGCTGGTACCGGTCGCCGCAGTAGCGCGAGTTGCCCGACACGTAGATGCCGATCGCGGAGTACGGCGAGTCGCGCATCCAGGCGTCCATGACCTTCGTGGTGGGGGCCACGCACGCGTCGAAGGCGTAGGAGATGCGGGCGCCGGGAGCCTGCGGCGTCGCGGCCGAGGCGGGCGAGGACGTCGTGAGGGCCGCGAGGACGGATGCGACGAGGGCGAGGGCGAGCAGCAGGGCCGGCCGCCGGGTGGGGGAAGTCACCGTGGGCATGCCGTGAAGGGTACGTCGTTCGGACCGGCCGTGTCAGGGACATCGGTGCGCCGTGCGTGCACCGTCCACACCCCCGCGCCCCGTTCCGTGCTGTATCCTGGGGTCACGGCGGTCCCGGCCCACACCCCTGGAGGGTCGGGACCGCTGTTGCTCCCTGCGGTGTCGTCCCCCGGGTGTCCCGGCGGCTAGACCTGGCGCCCGTCCTCGGGCCAGTAGCCCTTGCGGAGCTCGCGCTTGAGGATCTTGCCCGACGGGTTGCGGGGAAGCGCCTCGACGACGTCGACCGTACGGGGCGCCTTGTAGTGCGCCAGGCGGTCGCGGGCGAAGTCGATGATCTCCTGCGGGTCGACCTGGTGCTCGGGGCGCAGGGCCACCACGGCCTTGACGGTCTCGCCCCACCGGTCGTCGGGCACGCCGATCACGGCGGTCTCGAGCACCGCCGGGTGCTCGGCGAGGACGCGCTCGACCTCGGGTGAGTACACGTTCTCGCCGCCGGTGATGATCATGTCCTTCACCCGGTCCTCGATGAACACGAATCCCTCGTCGTCGACCCGTCCGACGTCGCCGGAGCGCAGCCACGCCCGCGACGAGTCGCCGGTGGCGGGGGCGCCGTGGTCGTCGACGAGCAGCTCCGCGGTGGCGTCGGGTCGGCCGAGGTAGCCGACGGTGTTCTGGGCCGTGCGCCACCAGAGCTCGCCGGAGGAACCGACCGGTGCCTCCTCGAGCGTCGTCCCGTCCGTCACCCGCAGCTCCACCCCGGGGATGGGGCGGCCGGCGGAGACGAGCCGCTCGGGGTGCGCCTCGTCGCGGTGGGCGGCGTCGTCGAGGATCGTCACCACGCCACCCATCTCGGTCATGCCGTAGACCTGCATGAAGCGGGTGTCGGGCCAGTGCTCGAGGGCCCCCCGCAGGACCGGCAGCGGCATGGGCGCGGCACCGTAGGAGAAGACCTTCAGGCGGCTGAACAGCGCCATCGCCTGGGGGCCGGCCTGCAGCAGTCCCGCCACGACGGCCGGAACCAGGAAGGCGTGGGTGACCCCCGCCGTCATGGCGCCGGCCAGCAGGCCCGGCTCCACCTCGCGGATGATGTACCCGTGGGTGCCGGTGGCGGGCCCGAAGAGGGCGTACGACGAGCCGCCGACGTGGAACATCGGCATCGCGACGAGCATGGTGTCGTCGGGGCCGTACTCGACGTCGCCCATGGCGTTGCGGGTGTGCTCGACCATGTTGCGCTGGGTGAGCATGACGCCCTTGGGTCGTCCGGTGGTGCCGGAGCTGTACATGACCAGGCAGACGTCGTCGGGGCTCACGTCGGGCTGGAGGTCGACCGGCTCGGCCGCGGCGAGCCACGCCTCCAGCTCGTCGTCCTCGCCGCCGACCACCACGACGCGCTCGACGCCGACCAGGCGGTCGCGGATGAGGTCGATGGTCGCGAGCAGCTCGTGCCCGACGAAGAGGATGCGGGCGCCGGCGTCGTTGATGACGTAGTCGAGCTCGTCGCCGGCGAGGCGCCAGTTCACGATGGCGTTCGCGGTGCCGAGCAGGCAGGACGCCTGGGTGGCCGTCAGGATCGCCGGGTTGTTCTTGTCGAGGAAGGCGATGCGGTCGCCGCGGACGAGGCCCTCGGCCCGCAGGGCGCCGGCGAACCGGCGGACGTCGTCCCACGCCTGCGCCCACGTCCAGGTGCGGTCCTGGTACGTCCAGCAGCGCCCGTCGGGGTCGTGCTCGGCGCGGTGGGCGTGGAAGTCGGACAGGTACGTGGCGTCGGGCAGGTCGGGCACGTCGGCTCCTCCGTGGCGTGGGTCACACCAGGGTAGGGGAGCGCCGGTCGCGCGCGGAAGGAGTCAGCCCTGCTCGACGACCTCGGCGAGGCGCTGGAGCGTGCGCTCGATGTTCGCGCGGGTCGTCCGTGGCATGGAGGAGCGCCGCAGCAGGGCACGTTGGTGGTCGCGGCTGATGTCCCAGGTCTCCCGCACGATGCAGCTCGCGCCCTGGTCGACGAGCTCGTAGCGCCAGATGCGCCCCCCGACGAGGCCGAACAGCCCGGTCGTGCGCCAGGCGATGCGACGGTCCGGCTCGAACTCGATCACCTCGTTGCGGGTGGAGTACGGCAGGCCCATCTTCATCGACATGCCGAAGACCGACCCCATCCGCAGCGGCTCGCTCTCGGTGCCGGTGCCCTGGACCGCTCCCGACCCGTCGATCAGCTGGTGCTTCGCGGCGTCCGCGAGGATCGCGAAGACGCGTGAGGCGGGGGCGGCGACGAGCCGCTCGACGGTGACCTGGTCGCTGGACATGCGTCCATGGTGGCCGAGCCGCGTGCCCCCCGCACGACGACGAACGGGGTCCGGGCGCCGTCGACGTCCACGTCACGTCGACGGCGGTCCCGAGGCCTCCGCCGGGCCCCTACACTGGAGCGGTGGCACGCGGAGACGGTCGGCTGACGCACGACATCGATCCCCAGGACGTCGGACCCCAGGACGCCTGCGGCGTGTTCGGGGTGTGGGCCCCCGGCGAGGAGGTTGCGAAGCTCACCTACTTCGGTCTCTACGCCCTGCAGCACCGGGGCCAGGAGTCCGCCGGCATCGCCGTGAGCAACGAGCGGCAGATCCTGGTCTACAAGGACATGGGCCTGGTCTCGCAGGTCTTCGACGAGTCCACGCTCGAGTCGCTCGTCGGCTCCGTGGCCATCGGCCACGCGCGCTACAGCACCACCGGCGCCAGCGTCTGGCAGAACGCCCAGCCGACGTTCCGGCCGACGTCGCAGGGGTCGGTGGCCCTCGCGCACAACGGCAACCTCACCAACACCGCCGACCTCGTGACCATGCTCCAGGAGCGCACGGCGCAGCAGGCGCCTGGCCGTGGCGGCAAGGGCGAGACCGCCACGACCGACACGTCGGTGATGGCGAGCCTGCTGGCCGCGTACCCGGACCGCTCCGTCGAGGACGCCGCGATCGAGGTGCTGCCCCAGCTCCGCGGCGCCTTCTCGCTCGTCTTCATGGACGAGACCACCCTGTACGCCGCCCGTGACCCGCAGGGCATCCGTCCGCTCGTGCTCGGCCGGCTCGAGCGGGGATGGGTCGTCGCGAGCGAGACCGCCGCGCTCGACATCGTGGGCGCCTCCTTCATCCGCGAGGTCGAGCCGGGGGAGTTCATCGCGATCGACGCCAACGGGCTGCGCACGGAGCGGTTCGCCCCGGCCGAGCCGAAGGGCTGCATCTTCGAGTACGTCTACCTGGCCCGCCCCGACACGACGATCTCCGACCAGCGCGTCTTCACCGTCCGCGCCGAGATCGGCCGCCGCCTCGCGCGCGAGCACCCGGTGGAGGCCGACCTCGTCATCCCCGTGCCGGAGTCGGGCACGCCCGCGGCCATCGGCTACGCCGAGGAGAGCGGCATCCCCTTCGGCCACGGCCTGGTGAAGAACTCCTACGTCGGCCGCACGTTCATCCAGCCCTCGCAGACCATCCGCCAGCTGGGCATCCGGCTCAAGCTCAACCCGCTGCGCGACGTCATCGCCGGCAAGCGCCTCGTCGTCGTCGACGACTCGATCGTCCGCGGCAACACCCAGCGGGCCCTCGTACGGATGCTGCGGGAGTCGGGCGCGGCCGAGGTGCACGTCCGCATCTCCAGCCCGCCGGTCAAGTGGCCGTGCTTCTACGGCATCGACTTCGCCTCCCGCGCCGAGCTCATCGCCAACGGCATCAGCGTCGAGGAGATCTGCCGCTCCATCGACGCCGACTCGCTGGCCTACGTCGAGCTCGACCAGCTCGTGGAGGCCACGAACGTGCCGAAGGACCGGCTCTGCCGCGCCTGCTTCGACGGCATCTACCCGGTGCCGCTGCCCGAGGACGACCTCATCGGCAAGCACCTGCTCGAGACCGAGGCCACGCCCCTCAAGGTGATCCAGTGACGAGCACCCCCCACACGTCGGCCTACGCCGCCTCCGGCGTGTCGATCGAGGCGGGCGACCGCGCCGTCGAGCTCATGAAGGAGTGGGTCGAGAAGGCCCGCCGTCCCGAGGTCGTGGGCGGCATCGGCGGGTTCGCCGGGCTGTTCGACGCCACCGCGCTGAAGGACTACCGCCGTCCGCTGCTCGCGACGTCGGCCGACGGCGTCGGCACCAAGGTGCAGATCGCGCAGCGCATGGACGTCCACGACACCATCGGCTACGACCTCGTCGGCATGCTCGTCGACGACCTCGTGGTCTGCGGGGCCGAGCCGCTGTTCATGACCGACTACATCGCGTGCGGCAAGGTGGTGCCCGAGCGCATCGCCGCCGTCGTCAAGGGCATCGCGCAGGCGTGCGCGGAGGCCGGCACCGCGCTGCTCGGCGGGGAGACGGCCGAGCACCCGGGCCTGCTGCACCCCGACGAGTACGACGTCGCCGGGTCCACCACCGGCGTGGTCGAGGCCGACGAGGTCATCGGGGCCGAGCTCGTGCGTCCGGGTGACGTCGTCGTCGCGATGGCCTCCTCGGGGCTGCACTCCAACGGCTACTCGCTGGCTCGCCACGTCTTCTTCGGGACGGCGCAGTGGTCGCTCGACCGGCAGGTGGACGCCCTCGGCAGCACCCTGGGCGAGGCGCTCCTCACGCCCACCCGCCTCTACACGCTGCCCTCCCTCGACCTGGTGCGCCGCACGCGCACCCACGCCATGTCGCACGTCACCGGCGGCGGCCTCGCGGCCAACCTCCAACGCGTGGTGCCCGACTCGGTGTCGGTCCGGGTCGACCGCAGCACCTGGACCCGACCGGCGATCTTCGACCTCGTGGGCGAGCTCGGTGACGTCTCCCAGCACGACCTGGAGGAGGCGTTGAACATCGGCGTCGGCATGGTCGCCCTCGTCGACCCCGACGACGCGGACGCCGCCGTCCGGCTCCTCGGCGAGCACGGCGTCGACGCCTGGATCGCGGGCGAGGTCGCCGGTGCGGGCGTCCACGGGCCCGGTGGCCGTGTGACGTTGTCGGGGACACACCGCTGATTCGCCACCCGCTGCCAGCGAAGTTGCCAGGTTTGGGTAGGGTTGGTCCCACGACATACTGACGATTTCTCTGCGAGGGGGTCGGACCCATGGGGCGCGGCCGTGCAAAGGCAAAGCAGACCAAGGTCGCACGCGACCTGAAGTACCGGACCTTCGATCCGGACTTCGAGGATCTGCAACAGGAACTCCACCACGACTCCGGTGACCCGGTGCCGGACCAGTACGCCGATCTCGCGGCGAAGTACGGGGACGAAGCAGCCAGCTGACGGCGCTGCCGGCCCCTCCCGAGGCCAGTGGCCCCGGGCCGGGTCGTGCTGCCCTCGTCCGGGGCTCGCGGCGTCGCGGCAGCTTCGCCGCAGGTCGATCCCCGAACGGGCCTCGACCGGGTATCTGCATGCGCCTGGGGCCGGGGCCTCGGGCTGTCGGTGGGCTTCGGTGACGCAAGGTTCTGCGTTCGTGCGCCCGAGGGCGAAGGATGCTGCGTTCGTGGCCGGATCCCGTCGCGAACGCAGAAGCGTTCGGGGCGTCGCGCGCGAACGCAGCCTCCGGTGGCACGCCGACCGCCCTCGGAAGAGGACGGGTAAGGATGCTCCCTTCGCGTGGCGCGGTCCACGAGAAGGAAGAATCCTTGACCGCGAACCCCGCCAGACCCCGAGAACCCCGGCCGGACGTGCAGCCAGGTCCCCGGTCGAGGCCCCTTCGGGATCCACCGCCAGATGAAGCCGGACCGGCGCAGCCGCAGGTCGAGGGGAAGCCGAGGCAGCGCCGCCGCAGGTCGAGTCAAGGCTGAGCCGACGCACCGACTGCGCCGACTGGACCCCTACGCCGCCCGCGCGAGCCGGCTCGGCCACCAGAAGCGTCGGCCGACCCACGCCACGAGGGCAGGGGTCACGAGGCCGCGCACCACCACGGTGTCGAGCAGCACGCCGAAGCCCACGAGCACGCCCAGCTGGGCGAGCAGCACGAGGGGCAGCACGCCGAGCACCGCGAACACGGCGGCGAGCAGCACGCCCGCGCTCGTGATGACGCCCCCGGTCACCGCGAGGGCCGTGACGATGGACCCGGTCGCGTCGTGAGTCCGTCGCATCTCCTCCCGCGCTCGTGCGGTGAGGAAGATGTTGTAGTCGACGCCGAGCGCCACGAGGAACACGAAGGCCAGCAGGGGGGTGCCGACGTCCATGGCCGACCACCCCAGGAGGTGGTCGAAGACGAGCCAGCCGACGCCGAGCGCCGAGAGGTAGGACAGCACCGTCGTCGATGCCAGCAGGGCTGCCGCCACGACCGAGCGCAGCAGGAGCAGGAGCATCCCGAGCACGACGGCCAGCACGACGGGGATGATCACCAGACGGTCACGGGCCGCGGTGTCGGCCTCGTCGAGCGCCTGCGCGTCCTGCCCGCCCACGAGTGCGTCCGGGTCCACCTCCTGCACGGCGGTGCGGAGGGCGGCCACCGTGTCGAGGGCCTTCTCGCTCTCCGGCGGGGCGGTGAGCACGACGCCGACCTCGGCCAGCCCGTCGCCCTCGCGACCGACCTCGGCCGACCGGACGTCCCGCACGTCGGCGGCAGCGCGCGCCACCTGCTCGGCCCGGTCGGGCGTCGTGACGATGCTCGTGGGCTGCGACGCGCCGGCCGGGAACGCCGAGGCGAGCGTCTGTTGGGCCGTGATGGACTCGGGGGTGTCGAGGAACTGCTCGTCCTGCCCGAGCCCGGTACGCAGCCCGAGGGTGCCCAGCGCCATGACGACCAGGGCGAGCAGGCCGACCACGCTCGTCACCACCGGGCGGCGGGTCACCCTCTGCCCCACGCGGCGCCACAGGCCGCGCTCGGACGGGTCGGGGTCGCCGACGCGGGGCACGAAGGGCCAGAAGAGCCAGCGGCCCGGCAGGCTCATCGCGGCGGGCAGCACGACGAGGGCGAAGAAGACCGCCACGGCGATGCCGGCGGCACCGGAGAGCCCGATCCGGGTGATGAACGGCGCGTCGGCCAGCAGCAGCGCGAGCAGGCCGATGACCACGGTGCCGGAGCTGGACAGGATGGCCGGGGCGGCCGCGCCCACGGCCTGGCGCATCGCCTCGCGCCGGTCCTCGTGGCGACGCAGCTCCTCGCGGTAGCGCGCGATCAGGAGGAGGGCATAGTTCGTGCCGGCGCCGAAGACGAGGACCGAGGTGATGCCGGTGGTGGAGCCGTCGATCGGGATGTCGGCGAGGCCGGAGATCGCCTCGACCACCCGGGCGGCGACACGGTCTCCCAGCCCGACGACGGCCAGGGGGACCAGCCACAGCAGCGGGCTCCGGTAGGTCACGATCAGCAGGAGCGCGACGACACCGGCCGTGGCGGCCAGCAGGCGGACGTCGGCACCCTCGAAGACCGCACCGAGGTCGGCCTGGATGGCGGGTGCGCCGGTCACCTGGGCCGTCACGCCGTCCGGGAGTCCGTCCTCGACGTCGGACCGCAGCTCCTCGATGCGGTCGGCGTTCCTCTCGTTGCCGACGTCCCCGGCGAGGGGCACGGTGAGCAGCGCGACCGTGCCGTCCTCCGAGGGCACCGGTCCTGCGACCGTCGTGTCGAACGACGACCCGAGGCGACCGGCCAGCCGACCCAGTGCCGCCAGGTCGGACTGGTCGAGCCGCTCGCCGCCGTGGGAGACGACCACGATCGCCGGCGCGTCGTCGCCACCGGGGAGGTCGGCGAGCTTCTCGCGCGCCAGCGCCGACTCGGCGCTGTCCGGCAGGTTCACCGAGGCGTCGGTGCTCTCCGTGGGACCGGGGGCGAGAATGAGGACGGCGGCCGCGACGACGAGGCCGAGCAGGAGCACCGCGACGGACCGTCTCGGTCCGACGAGTCGGGCGAGAAGGAAGTTTCGATGATCGAAGGTTTCCATGATCGAAGGGTAAGGTAGGAGCCGTGAGCGCGCACATCGGACCCGGCTCGGGCGACCACTGGGAGGTCGTCCGGCTCGTGCGCGAGCTGTCCGAGAGGTCCTCGCGCTACGCCGACCGCGCGGGCGCGGCGCGCGGGCTGCACCGCTCCGACCTGTCCGCCCTGCTCGTCCTGGCCCGCGCGCGGGAGGAGGGACGCGAGCCGCTGTCGCCCGGCGTGCTCGCTCGGGAGCTGACCCTCAGTCCGTCGGCGACCACCACCCTGCTCGACCGCCTGGAGCGCTCCGGGCACGTGGAACGGTCGCACGACGCCGCCGACCGTCGCCGGGTGAGCCTGGAGATGACCGCCTCGGCGGGCGAGACGGCCCGGGCCATGTTCGGGCCGGTGGCCGCGGCGATGGAGGCCTCGATGGCGGACTTCAACGACGACGAGATCGCCGTGGTCCGACGGTTCCTGGGCGCCATGATCGAGGCGATCGACGCCCAGGACCCGGCCGGCGACGGGGGCTGACCCCGCGCGGGCTCAGCGCGGGAGGTGGATGCGGCCGAGCCCCCCGACCTCGCGGATGCGCTGCTCGGCCTGACGGTCCGCCGCCTCGGCCGTGGTGACGCCCTCGCTCGCGGCCCGCTCGAGCACCGCCAGCGTGGTGTCGAAGATGCCCGTGGCGCGGGCCTTGGCACGCTCGAAGCTGAAGCCCTGGGGGTCGAGCTCGTCGGCCACCTGGATGACGCCGCCGGCGTTGACGCAGTAGTCGGGCGCGTAGGTGATGCCCTTCTCCGCGAGGAGCTTGGCCGTGCCGTCGTGCGCGAGCTGGTTGTTGGCGCCGCCGCACACCAGGGGTGCCGAGAGCGTCTCCACGACGTCGTCGGAGAGCGCGCGACCGAGGGCGCACGGGGCGTAGACGTCGAGCTGCTCGGCCACGAGCGCGTCGGTCGACGCGACGACGCGGACCGAGGGGTGCCGCTCCACGAGGCGGTGCAGCGCCGACTCGTCGACGTCGGTGACGACCACGGTGGCGTCCTCGCCGACCAGGTGCTCCACGAGGTGGCGGCCGACCTTGCCGACGCCGGCGACGCCGACGGTGCGACCGGCGAGCGAGGTGCTGCCCCAGAGGTGCTGGGCGCCGGCCCGCATGCCCTGGTAGACGCCGAAGGCGGTGAGCACCGACGAGTCCCCGGCGCCGCCGTGCTCGACGGTGCGGCCCGTGACGTAGGAGGTCTCGCGCGCGATGACGTCCATGTCGGGGCTGAAGGTGCCCACGTCGCAGGCGGTGAAGTAGCGGCCGTTCAAGGACTCGACCATCCGGCCGTACGCGCGCAGCAGCGCCTCGGTCTTCTGCAGGCGCGGGTCGCCGATGATCACGGCCTTGCCGCCGCCGAGGTCGAGACCGGCGAGGGCGTTCTTGTAGGCCATGCCCTGGCTCAGCGCGAGGACGTCGGCGAGCGCGTCGGCCTCGGTGGCGTACGGGTGGAACCGGGTGCCGCCGAGACCGGGACCGAGCGCGGTCGAGTACAGGCCGATGATGGCGCGCAGCCCGCTGGGCTCGTCGTGGCAGAAGACGACCTGCTCGTGGGGATGGCTGAAGACGGTCTCGGGCATGGTGCGCTCCTGGCGGGTGGGGCCGGTACGGGTGGCCGGGCCTGCGGTGGTGGGCCTCGGGGGTGGTGAGGTCCTGCCGGCGATGCTACTCCCGCCCGCTGTCCAGGTGCGAGATCCGGACCGGGCGGACCCCGGGCGCCGGCGCCCCGGGACGACCCCTGTCACCCGAACGGGGGGCATTGCGCCGAACGCCCTCTCGCGACTCGTGAGTAGCCTCCGGCCCGGGAGTACTGTGTTCGCGGCCCGCTCAGGGACGGGCCGCGAGCAGGAGGTCGTGGTCGTGTCGGGTCCGGAGCCGGGGGGCCGGGGGTACTGGCGGGTCGCCATCGTGGAGGACCACCTCCTCCAGCGTGAGCGCACCGAGGAGATCCTCGAGGCGGCCGACGGGCTGCGCGTGGTCGGCTCGTTCGACACGCTGCCCGAGTTCATCGCCTGGTCCAGGTCCGTCGACAGCCGGAGTCGTCCGCACCTGCTCGTGCTCGACCTCGTGGTGGACCGCCGTCCGCCGGTCGACCCGGCCGACGTGCGTGCGCTCGTCGACGGCGGCCTCCGCGTGCTCGTGCTGTCGGCCATGGCCTCGCCGCGCCTCGTCCGCGAGGTGCTCCGTGCCGGCGTGACCGGCGTGGTCGGCAAGCGCGACAGCGCGGAGACGGTGCTGGAGGCGGTCTGGGCGGTGCTGCGCCGGGAGCGCTGGATGTCGTCGGAGCTGGCCGGCGTCATCGCCGGCGACACCGAGCGGCCGCGCCTGAGCATCCAGGAGGAGCGTGCCCTCACCCTGTACGCCTCGGGTCTGACCCTGAACGAGGTCGCCACGCTCATGAACGTGAAGCCGGACACCGCGAAGAGCTACCTTGCCCGCGTGAAGAGGAAGTACTCCGAGGTCGGGCGCCCCGTGCGCTCGAAGATCGACCTCAGTCGCGCCGCCGACCAGGACGGCCTGCTCGAGTGACCGCGGTCGTCCGCCGCCGACCGGCGGGCGAGCACACCGTCCGCGCCGGGCTGGACGCCTCGCTGCGACGGGCCGTCCTCCTCGGGCTCGCCGTGTGGCAGGCGGTCATGGTCGTCGTCCTGCTGCTGTCCGGCGCGTCGCACGGACTCGCCCTCGCGTCGCTGCACGTCGTGCTCGCGGTGCTCGCCCTCGCCGCGACGCGGGTGCCGGCCTGGTTCGCGCCCGCTCTCGCGACGGGCTTCGTCGCCTGGTTCCTCGACTACTGGTCCGCCGTCGACCTCGACGACGCGATCACGCTCGCGGCCTGCTGGTTGGGGAACATCCTCTACGGCATCGCCGCCCTCACGATGTCGGGCTGGCGACGCTTCGTCGTGCCCATCGGCGGCGCCGTCGTCGTCGGAGGTGGCCTGGTGGTCGTCGACGCGACCTGGGACGTGGCCACCGCCTCGGCGATCACCGTCACGGCGGCCTCCATCGCCGTGGCCGCCCGGCTCTGCCTGCCCGCGCTCTGGTCGCTGGCCGACGACGTCGACCGGTCGGCCGCCGACCTCGCCGACCGGCGTGCGGCGCAGGAGGCCGCGCGCCAGACCGCACTCGAGGCCGCGGAGGACGCCCGCGTCGTGCACGACACCGTGATCAACACTCTCGCCGCGCTCGTCGCCGGCGGGCGGGCCGTCGCCGACACCGGCCGGGTGCGCGAGCGGTGCGCGCGCGACGCGGACGTGCTCGACGACCTCCTCGCCGGACGACGTCGCGCCGACGTCTCGGGCCTGGACGAGCTCGATGCGCCGGGCCTGGAGCTGCGTCGCACGGGCCTCGCCGGACCTGCTCTGCGCGAGGTGGAGGCGCTCGTCGCTCCGGCGCCCGTCGCAGCGCTGGCCGCCGCCGCCCGCGAGGTGCTGCAGAACGTGGGCAAGCACGCCGACGTCGACACGGCGGGGTTGCACGTCGAGGTCCGCGGCGACGACCTCGTCGTCGTCGTGGAGGACGACGGTCGGGGCTTCGACCCCGAGCGGGTGGAGCACCGTGGGCTCCGCGGCTCGGTCGAAGACCGCCTGCGCGCCGTGGGAGGCGCGGCGCTCGTGCGGTCGGCCCCGGGTGCCGGGACGCGGGTCGAGATGAGGATCCCGCGCACGTCGGACACGCCGCTCGCGCCGGCGGGTGGACGGTCGGCGGGGGAGGTGGCCGACGCCGTCCTGCGCCGGGCGGCCTGGTTGTGGTCGATCGGCGTCGTCGCCGTGGGGGTGGTGATCGAGCTCGCCAACCGGCCGGGCCGACTCACCTGGACCTACGCGATGCTGCTGCTCGTCGCGGCCACCACCCTCCTGGCCTGGATGACCACGCGAGGCTCACGCACCCTCCCTCCCGTCGCGCGGGCCCTGCTCGTCGTGGCCGCCCCCGGCGGGTACCTGCTCGCGATGCTGGGTGTCGGCTTCGGCACCGACCAGACGCTGACCTACCAGGCGATCGGTATCTCGCCGCTGGCCGCCGTGCTCCTGACCTTCGGTGCGCGCAGCGCGACGCGGCTCCTCGTGCTGCTGCTCTCGACCACGGCGGCCGTGACCGCCCTGGTGCTGGGGGTGGGCGACGTCGGGCGGGCGGCCGTGGCCCTGGCGGCGGTCGCCCCGGCGCTCGGCATGGTGGCGGGGTGGCGAGCGTTCGAGCGTCTCGTCGTGCAGCTCGTGGACGAGGCGGAGCGGAACCGCGAGCTCGCCGCCGCCTCCACCGCCGACGCCGTGGCCCGGCGCGAGCGGACCGCGGCGCGACGGCGATGGAGCACGGGTGGCCTCGAACGGGCGGCCGTCCTGCTGCGTCGCGTGGCCGACGACCCGACGCTCGCCACCGCCCCCACCGTGCGCGCCGAGGCCGCGCAGGAGGAGCAGCACCTGCGCCAGCTGCTGCTGCTCAGTCCTACCGCCCACCGCATGACGACCTGGTTCGCGCGAGCCCTCGCGAGCGCCCGGACCGCGGGCGTGGACCTCGCCGTGCGCTCCGGGGACGACGACGCCCCCGACGCCGAGACGGCACGAGCCCTCGGCGAGCTGGTGCTCGACGCCGTCGACGCCGCCGACGAGGGCGACCGGGTGACCGTGGGCTTCTTCCCGGGCGACACGGGGCCACGGCTCGTGCTCGTCGTGCCCGCGGACCGGCCGCCGACGGTCGAGCCGACCGGCCCGTGGGACGTGGACGTCACCCGGCTCGAGCAGCACGTCGTCGTGGAGGTGGGACCGGCGGGCTGAGGCCAGGGTCGAGGGCTGCGGCGCATCTCGTATGGTGTGGGTCACATCAGGATCGAGGGGGCGCCGATGTCGCAGGCCGAGACCACGACCGAGCAGGCCGACGGCCTGCGCGCGGAACCGGAGTCGCCGGGCTCCGCGCGGCGCAAGCGGATCGGGCTGGTCGCCGGACCGTTGCTGGCGATCGGCGTGTACGCCGCGCTGCCGGGCGACCTCGGGCACGCCGGCGCGCTGACGGCCGGCGTGGCCGTCCTCATGGCGACCTGGTGGATGAGCGAGGCGATCCCGATCCCGGCGACGGCGCTCGTGCCGCTCGTGGTGTTCCCGGTGCTCGGTGACGCCTCCGTCGACGACGTCGGCGCCTCCTACGGCAACAACATCATCTTCCTGTTCATGGGCGGGTTCATGCTGGCGCTCGCGATGCAGCGCTGGAACCTGCACCGACGCGTCGCCCTGCTGACCGTGCGCGCGATGGGGACGAAGCCCTCGATGATCATCGCCGGGTTCATGCTCGCGACCGGCTTCATCAGCATGTGGGTCTCCAACACGGCCACCGCCGTGATGATGCTGCCCATCGGCCTCTCCGTCCTGCTGCTCGTCGGTCGCCTCGACGGCGCGGTGCAGGAGGACGGCGCCGGACCGGTGACGTCGAACTTCGGCACGGCCCTCATGCTCGGCATCGCCTACGCGGCATCGATCGGCTCCCTCGCGACGATCATCGGCACCCCGCCGAACACCCTGCTCGTCGGCTACCTCGCCGACACCCACGACGTGCAGATCGGCTTCGGGCAGTGGATGCTCCTCGGGCTGCCCCTCGCGATCGTGCTGCTCGTGCTCTGCTGGCTCGTCCTCACCCGCTGGGTCTTCCCGCCGGAGATCGACGACCTGCCCGGTGGGCGCGAGCTGCTCGACGCCGAGGTCGAGAAGCTCGGCCCGACCAGTCGGCCCGAGCTCATGGTCCTCGGCGTGTTCCTGCTGGCCGCGACGAGCTGGGTGGTCGTCCCGCTGGTGCAGGACGAGCCGGTGATCTCCGACGCCGGCATCGCGATGGCCGTCGCGGTCCTGCTCTTCCTGCTGCCCTCGGGGACCGGCCGCGGCGTGCGGCTGCTCGACTGGGACTCCGCGGTGCAGCTGCCGTGGGGCGTGCTGCTGCTGTTCGGCGGCGGGCTCGCGCTGAGTGCCCAGTTCGGGGCGAGCGGACTCACCGCGTGGATCGGCGAGAAGGCCGAGGCGTTCGGCGGCATCCCGGTCGTCCTCGTCGTGCTCGCGGTGGCCGCGGGGGTGTTGCTGCTCACCGAGCTGACCAGCAACACCGCGACGGCGGCGACGTTCCTGCCGCTCGCCGGAGGCCTGGCGCTGGGGCTGGGACTGGACCCGTTGCTCCTCGCCATTCCGGTGGCTCTGGCCGCCTCGTGCGCCTTCATGCTGCCCGTGGCGACGCCGCCGAACGCGATCGCCTTCGGGTCCGGCCACGTCACCGTCGGGCAGATGATGCGCGGCGGGGTGTGGGTGAACCTGGTCGCTCTCGTGCTCATCACCCTGGCCACGACCACCCTGGCGGTCTGGGTGTTCGACCTCGCCCTCTGACGCCTCAGCCCCGGGTGCGCCGCGCGAGGCGCTTGTCCATCCGACGGATCGCGGGGGTGAGGACCTTCGTGAGCACGCCGGGGAGCACGGACATGCCAGCCTCCGTGACGGCACCCCCGAGGCTGGTGACGCGGGTGGGACGGTCGATCGCGGCCTTCACGAGCCAGCCGGCGGCGGCGTCGGGCGTCATCATCGGCATCGCCGCGTAGATCGACGTCGCCCCCGACATGGGTGTGCGCACCATCGGGAAGTACACGGTCGTCGTGGTCACCCCCTCGTGACCGTGCTCGGCCAGCAGCGAGCGGGAGAACGACTCGAGCGCGGCCTTGCTGCCGAGGTAGGCCGAGAAGAGCGGGATCGGCAGCTGCGAGCTCATGGTGGAGGAGAACACGACGTGCCCGCGGGAGCCCTCGAGGCGCTCCTGCTCGAGGAACCGGGGGAGCAAAGCGAGGGTGAGTCGCACCGCGGCGAGGTAGTTGATCGCGATCGTGCGCTCGTAGTCGTGCAGGCGTTCGGTGGACTCGCGGATCGGACGGCGGATCGAGCGCGCGGCGTTGTTGACCAGCACGTCGACGCGCGCGTGCTCGCGCAGCAGACGCTCGGCGACCGCGGACGTGCTCGCGTCGTCGGTGAGGTCGACGGGGTAGACGTGGGCGCTGCCCCCCGCGGCCCGCACCCGCGCGGCGACGGCGTCGAGCTCCGGGGCCCGCCGGGCCAGCAGGCACACGGTCCAGCCGCGCTGCCCGAGCTGGACGGCGGCCTCGGCGCCGATGCCGCTCGAGGCACCGGTGATGACGACCGTGCGGGGCGCCGGGGTTCGGCGGGGCCCGCTCACGCGTGGTCCCGCACGTCGACGAACAGGGCTCCCACGAGCCGACCGACACGGTCGACCATGTCGGAGGCCGTCTGCTCGGGGTGGTCGACCCACCAGTCCATGAGCGAGTCGACGATGCCGAGCCACGTCGCCGTCATGGCCGACACGTCGAGCTCGTCGTCGACGCCGGCGAGGGCCAGCAGCTCGCTCACCCCCTCGTGCGCGAGCTTGTCGATGCGGTCGGTGTGCGCCCCGACGACGGAGTCGACCTCGGCGGTGCCGGGAGCCGTGCGGTCGTGCAACAGGCGCCAGACGTGGCGCCGGTCCTCGAGCACGGCGAACATGCCCTCGAGCGTCCGGAGGCCTCGCTCGATGCCGACGACGTCCTCGCGAGCGATCCGCTCGATCTCGTCGCCCAACAGCGTGCCTGCGCGATCGAGGCAGGCGGCGAAGAGGCCCTCCTTGGACCCGAAGTAGCTGTAGACGAGGGGCTTGGAGATGCCGGCCGCGCGCGCGACGTCGGCGACGCCCGTCCCGGCGAACCCGTCGGCGGCGAAGGCGAGCGAGGCGACGTCGAGGATCTGCTCCTCGCGCTGGGCGCGGGGGACGCCCTTGGTGCCGGCGTTCGGCCGGGGGGCGTCCTCGCGCGACCGGGTCATGCCGAGACCCTAGCGCGCGATGTGATCGACTGGTAACTTACCCAAGAGTCATATAGCGCCGACCGCCGCCGGAGGACCCATGGACGACCTGCTCGACCCGCTCAAGAACCCGGTCACCTACGCCGCGCCGTTCTTCGTGCTGACGATCCTGGTCGAGCTGGCTGCGCTGAAGTGGCTCGACCACGACGACAACGTCTCCGGCTACGCCCTCAAGGACGCGCGCACGTCGATCAGCATGGGAGTGCTGTCGCTCGTCTTCCTCACGGCGTTCAAGGTGGTGACGTTCTTCGGCTTCGTGGCCGTCTACGCCTACCTGGCACCGTTCCAGCTGCCGACGGACACCTGGTGGTACTGGGTGCTCGTGGTGCTCGGCGTGGACCTCGGCTACTACTGGCACCACCGGTTCAGCCACCGCGTCCGCATCGCCTGGGCCGGCCACCAGGCGCACCACTCCAGCGAGTTCATGAACTTCGGGACGGCGCTGCGGCAGAAGTGGAACCCGTGGTTCGAGTTCTTCTTCTGGCTCCCGCTGCCGCTGCTCGGCTTCGCGCCCTGGACGCTCTACGTCGCGTTCGGCTTCAACCTGATCTACCAGTTCTACGTGCACACCGAGCTGGTCGGGAAGCTGCCGCGTCCGGTCGAGTACGTGTTCAACACCCCGTCCCACCACCGGGTCCACCACGGCAGCGACCCCGAGTACCTGGACCGGAACTACGGCGGCATCCTCATCGTCTGGGACCGCCTCTTCCGGTCCTTCGCCGAGGAGAGGCAGCGGCCCACCTACGGGCTCACGAAGAAGGTCGACACGTACAACCTCCTGAAGCTCCAGTACGGCGACTACGTCGAGATCGTCCGCGACGTCCGCTCCGCGCACCGGTTCCGCGACAAGCTGGGCTACCTGTTCGGCCCCCCTGGCTGGACCCCCGCCGACCGCTCCGCGCCCGCCGACCCGGTGCTCCCCCGGCGCTGACCATCATCAGTCCCCGCGATTCGGAACACCATCGCCCGAATGTCCGCGCGGAACGGGCGATGGTGTTCCGAAACGCGGGGACTGCCCGCGCCGGTCAGCCCTTGTGCGTCGAGGCGCCGGCGTCGCCGTACGGCTCGGCGTCGCGCTCGCGGACGGCCTGGCGGAAGCCGACCTCGGCAGCACGCTGCTGGAACGCGTAGCCCTCGCGGGTGTGCCGGGAGATCCCGTCGAACACGGTGCTGATCATCTGGCTGTTCTGCACGCCCTGGGCGACGAGGGCGGAGTTCAGCGCGAGCTTGACCATCATGAGCTGGTTGACCGGCATCGCCGCGATGCGCTGCACCAGGTTCTCGGTGCGGGCGTCGAGGTCCGCCGCCTCGGGCGCCTCGACGGCCAGGCCCCACTCGGCGGCCTCGCGGCCGCTGAGGCAGTCGCCCGTGAGCAGCAGGCGCTTGGCGCGCTGGTCGCCGAGGCGGTGGGCCCAGAGGCCGGCGCTCGGGACCCCCCAGACCCGGGTCGGCGGGTACCCGATCTTGGCATCGGCGGCGATGACGATCTGGTCGCAGTGCAGGGCGATGTCCGTGCCACCCGCCACGCAGAAGCCGTGGATCTTCGCCACCGTGGGCTTGTCGGCGCGCATGAGGCTCTGGAAGCCGCGGGTGTAGCGGTTCATCATCGCGTAGTCGACCATCGGGTCCCACGTCCCGGAGGGGTCGTGGTTGGTCATCTGCACGACCGGGTCGAGGACGGTGCCGGCCGCGCCGCCGCCGATCCCCTCCGCGCCGTCGGCGGTCCCGCCCGGTGCGCCGTCCTCGCGCAGCAGGTTCTCGGCGCTGGAGGTGAGGTCGTAGCCGCCGCAGAAGCCCTTGCCGCGGCCACTCAGCACGATGACGTGCACGCGGGGGTCGAGGTCGGCGCGCTCGACGGCGTCGGCCAGCTCGACTGGCGTGTCGGGGGTGATCGAGTTGCCCTGGTCGGGCCGGTCGAAGGTGAGGCGCGCGACCCTCCCGTCGACCTCGTAGGTGAGGGTGCGGTACTCGCGTCCGCCGTCCGACGGGGGTGCGGCGTGGCGGTACGGGGAGTCGGGGCCGTCGGTGCTGTCGCGCCGCCAGGGCGCCGGGTCGGTCATGGCGCCCGAGGGTACCCGCCGCGCGCGTGCCGCGCGGGTACGTCGGGCGCGGCGCCCGGCGTCCGGTCAGAGGCCGCGCGAGAGCCCGCCGTCGACGGGCAGCATCACGCCGGTGAGGTAGCCGGACACGGGCGAGAGCAGGAAGGCAGCCGCGCGCCCGAACTCCTCGGGGCGCCCGTACCGTCGCAGCGGGATGCCGGCGGCGGACCGCTCGCGTGCTCCGTCGGGGTCGCCCGACAGGGCGTCGAGCTCGCGCACGCGCTCGGTGTCGACCCGGCCCGGGAGCAGGGCGTTCACCCGCACGTCGCGCGGTCCCAGCTCGTCGGCGAGGTCCTTGACGGCCATGGCGAGCCCGGGCCGCAGCCCGTTGGAGATGCCGAGTCCGGTCACGGGCGTCTTGGCCGACGTCGACAGGACGAGCGCGATCGAGCCGCCCTCACCGTCGGGCAACGCCTTCGCGACGGTGGTGGCGATGCGGAGGGCGCCGAGGAAGACGCTCTCGAAGGCGCCGCGCCACTCCTCGTCCGTGCGGCCAAGCACCGACCCGGGCGGGGGACCGCCGACGCTCACGAGGGCGCCGTGCAAGCCGCCGAAGTGCTCCTGCGCGGTGGCGACGAGGGCGGTCGCGGTGTGCTCGTCGGCGTTGTCCGCGGGAATCCCGACGGCCCCGCCGGGACCCGCCTCGGCGAGAGCCGCGACCGCCGCGTCGACGGAGTCCTGGGAGCGCGAGGAGAGGACGACGTTGGCTCCCTCGGCGACGAGCGCCTCGGCCGACGCGCGACCGAGGCCGCGGCTTCCACCGGTGACGACGTAGGTCCTGCCCGCGAGTCCGAGGTCCATGACCTCAGCCTACGGAAAGCTCGTCGACCTCGAGCTCGACGAGGTCGTGCTCGTCCAGACGTGTGGGGTGCAGGCGGCGCGAGGCCAGCGAGTCAGCCCGTTCGGCGAGGCCGCGCGGGCCGACCACCATCAACCTCGGGTGGCTCGCGCCCCCGAACCAGGCGATGGTCACCTGGCCCCCCGGGGGCACGGCCCGGACCAGGGCCTCGATGGTGTCGGAGAGCTCGGCGACGACCGCGGCGTCGGGCAGGTCGTCGGCACGGGTGCGCACGACGACATCGACGTCCCGTGCACGTCCCGTGGCGACCGCGCGCGCGAGGCACGGCCCGAGGTGCACGAGGTCGGGGTCGATGAGCAGCATCTGGCGTAGTGCGTCGCCGTCCTGGCGGGCACGGGCCCGCACACCGGCGTCGCGCGCGTCGAGATCGCCGTCGGCGACACCCTTCAACAGCACGAGGGCCGCATCGACCTGCGTGACGCTCCACTGCTGGAGCGCCGCCGCCGCTGCGTCCACCTCCGAGCGGGCGGCTCGGTCGGAAGCGATGCGTCGGCGGTCTTCGGCCGCCGCCACGGACACGCGACGGATGGTGCGGAGGAAGAGCGCCCAGACCGTCATCTGAAGCAGCTGCATCGTCGCGTTCGCGGCGGCTGTCGCGCCGAGGAGCGGGGAGGTCGGCCATGCCGTCACCGCGACGGCCGCGCCGGTCAGCGCCAGCCCGCCGGCGGCGACCCAGAACGGTCGGCGGCCCTGCGCGACGACGAGGAGCACCACGAGGAGGGGCGAGAGCCCGATGCCCTGCCACGAGGCGGGGTGGGTGTCGGGCGATGCTGCGCCGACGAAGCCGAGCAGGTACGCCGTGGGAATGCCGAGCATGATCGAGAAGGCGACCGAGGCGGGCAGGCGTCCGTCACCGCGCGACGCCCACCAGGCGAGGTAGGAGAGCGCGCCGACCACCACGACCGAGGCGAGACCGGCGGGGGAGAACCCGCCGGCGAGGGACCCGAGGAGCCCCGCGAGGGTGAGGACGCCGCACCACCACCACGCGGTGCGTCTGGCCATGGCCTCGGCCTGGCTTCCGCCGTCGTCGATGGAGGGGACCCGCTCGGAGACGTCGCCGTCCGGGTGGGCGCCGCCCCGAGGGCACCGCAGGCTCACGCGAGTGCCGTGGCCGGGCCTGGAGGTCAGGTCGACCTCGATGCCCGCCTCGTCGGCCCGACGGAACACCGACTCCGCGAGTCCCCGGCCGGGCTCTGGCCGGGGGACGAAGCCTTGACCGTCGTCGGCCACCACCACCTCGAGATGCGCACCGCGGCTGGCGATCTCGACGACCGCGTGGCGAGTTCCTGCGTGCTTCTCGACGTTGAGGAGCAGCTCCCGCACCACGCCCGTCAGCGCCTCCGCGCGCACCGGGCCCGTCTCGTGCGCGAGCAGCCCGGCCGACGGGCGGTCGCCCCGCCAGACGACGTCGAGGTCCAGACCGTCCGCCACGTCGCGCAGCCCGCCGCGAGGTCGGGGGTGCAGCCGCAGCCCGCTGATCGTCTCGACGTCGGCGGCGCAGCGCCGGCGGAGGCGGTCGATGTCACGGGTGGCGGAACCGCCGTGCGCGAGGACGGCGAGGGTGTTGACGACCGTGTCGTGCAGCGCGCGACGGACCTCCGCTCGCGACCGCGCAGCGTGACGTTCGGAGAGGAGCCGTTCGCGCTCGTCCCTCGCCGCCTGGGCCTCGAGCTCCGCGCCGCGCGCGAACCGGCGCAGGATCCGGGCCAGGACCACGGCTCCCGCCGCGTACACGAACGGCGGAACGGTGGCCACGAGCGCCAGGTCGGTGTCGCCAGAGCGAGCTGCGAGTGCACCGACGACCGCGAGCGGCACGAGGCTGCACAGGAGGCCGACCGGCCACGACACCAGCAGGAAGCCGGTGGCGCCGACGACCAGGGTCATGGCGGCCGCGGTCTCGACGAGCGGGTCGCCGGACCAGACCAGCTGGGCGCCGAGCAGCGAGATGAGGCATGTGTGGAACAGCGCGACCGCGACGACGCGACCCGGTGGCCCCTCCATCACGGTCGCCCTCGTCCGTCGAAGGCCGAGCAGCAGCAGCGGTGACGAGGCGGCCAGCGCCAGGTGCACCGGCAGCAGCTGGTCGGAGTGGTCGGCTCCTCGACCGACCGCGAGCACACCGATGAGGAGCTCCATGAGTGACAGGCCGATCATCGTCGAGTCCACGATCGCGCGGTCGAGCGTCTGCTCGACCGATGGTGGGCCCACGTGAGGACCGTTGCTCCGGCTCATCGTCGGCGAGCCTAGGCGGCGGCCGCACCGCGGGTGGCACCCCCGCCCGAAGTGGGCCAGGGGTCCCGGTCTGTCCGGGGACCAAGGTCATGTCCCCTGAACGGAGTGCAAATTGCGACGTCCTGCCCAGAATCGTCGACGGCACCTGAGAGACGGATGAGACTGACCGGGCAGACGTGCGCCTCGGGCTGCGTCCGCACGCCTACGGATCATCGCCATCTTCTCGAAGGAACCTCCATGACGAGACCCTCCCCCTCCCGCGTGCCGCGCCGCGCTGCGGCCGTGATGCTCGCGGCCCTGCTCGCCACCACGGCGGCCCCCGCCGTCGCCGCCGACACGGACGTCGAGCCGACCCCGGCCGCCGAGAGCGCTGCTCCCGGCGGGGACGCCCCGGCCGCGACGCCGCCGGCGGACGAGGCCCCGGCCGACGAGGCCCCGGTCGAGGACGTTCCGGCCGAGGACGCTCCTGCCGACGAGGCTCCCGCGGAGGAGGCTTCCAGTGAGGAGGCGCCGGCCGCGAAGGCCCCGAACTCCATCGACATGGCCCTCCAGAACGTCGCCGCCCTGGCCATCGTGCCGGGCGAGGCGTCGACCATCACCGTGAACTCCGCGGGCGTCGCTGCCGACGCGAGCATCGGCGACGGCGTCTGCGACACCGGCGCCACCGTCGGCGACCCTGCCGTCCCCGAGTGCACCCTGCGCGCGGCACTCCTCGAGGCCAACGCCGTCGAGCTCGACGGCACCGCCCCGAGCTCGATCACCATCGACTTCACCGACCTGGGTCTGGTCTCGTACGGTCCCGGCGACGTCGCCGGGTCGCTCATGGACGACGCGCTCGTGGGCCAGCTCTGGGGCAACATGGGCCTCGGGTCGCAGTTCGCGATCGACTCGGCGGTGCCCGTCACCATCGACTTCGCGAACCTCGACGGCATCGAGCACGCGGCTGACAGCCCGTACGCGCTGTTCGACGTCCGGTCGAACAACGTGACCCTCGAGAACGCCGGCTCGATGCGTGCCGGCGAGGTCGCCATCGCGATCCGCAGCAGCAACGTCGTCGTCGACGACGTCGTCATCTCCGACGAGGCCACGCCGAACCTCGAGGTCGGCATCGGCCTGCTCGACGGCGCCAGCAACGTGACCGTGACCGACAGCTCGATCATCAGCTCGGCGTTCGTCGGCGTGCTGGTCGACCTCAACGCCGCGGTCTCGAACATCACGTTCGACAACCTCCTGAGCCGCGGCCACTCCAACGCACACGTCGACTTCGAGGACGGTGCGTCGGTCAACGGGTTCGAGATCACGAGCTCCCAGGTCGGTCTCCCGGCCGAGGCCGCCCCGTCGCCCCACGTGTACATCAACCCGAACGTGGACGTGACCGGTCTGCAGCTGCGCGACTCCCGCTTCGAGAGCCCGAACCAGATCGGCGTCGGCATCTACGGCGGCGGTGTCACGATGACCGACACGGTCCTCGACGGCGCGGTGTTCAACGGCACCGGGATCGCGTTCCAGGACGGCGGCGCTGCCACCGTCAACGGGCTGGACATCACGAACAGCACCTTCGCGGGCGTGCTGAACCGCGCGATCAACCTCGAGGCCACGCGCGCGAGCGACGTCCAGATCGCCCAGAACCTGTTCAGCGACATGCGTGGCGCTCCCGCGGCGACGATCTACGTCGGCTACGTGAGCGACGACAGCGTCATCGGCGACAACCGCTTCATCCAGGGCGAGGGCGACGGCATCGATCGCAACCGCTGGGCGGTCTACTTCGCCCCGCGTGACGCCGCGGCCGGCGTCGACACCGGTTGGTCGATCGTCGACAACGAGATCGACGGCTACCAGGGCGACAGCAACGGTCCGCTCACGATGGTGGGCACGGGCGACACCTTCGTGGCGCGCAACACGTTCGGCCCGAACACCACGGGGACGACGCTGACCGAGAGCGAGAACGGGACGCGCTTCTTCGTCTACAACAACGGTTCCGCCAACGGTCCCATCCAGACGTGGCGTCCGACGGCCTCCGCCGTCGGTGGCGGCGAGCTGACCGTCCGTGTTGCCCCGGTCGACCCGCCGCTGCCGCGCAACGTCGCACCGACCGGTCCGGTCGACCTGGACGTCTACTGGACGGCCACGGACAACGCCGAGGTCTACGTGGGCACCATCGAGGACGTCACGGGTCCGGTCACGGAGTCGTTCGACTTCGACGGCGAGGCCGGGTTCGTCCGCGTGCAGACCCACGATGCAGACGGCCGTTCGTCGCAGTACTCGGCGAGCGTCCAGGCGCCCGAGGACGAGATCGCACCCGACCCGGTCGTGGTCGAGGACGCCCCGCAGGACGGCCCGGTCACGGGCACCGGCGAGGCGGGCGCGACGGTCGTCGTCTACGACGAGGACGGCAACGTCGTCGGCGTGGGTGAGGTCCAGGAGGACGGCACCTTCTCCGTCGAGCTCGACGAGCCGCTCGAGTGCGACGTCGAGTACAGCGCGGTCCAGTTCGACCTGGCCGGCAACGCCAGCGACCCGGTGCCCTTCGCGGCCGACGACTGCGAGGCCGGCGGTGGCGACGGCGACGGTGGGGACAACGGTGCCGGTGGCGCCGGGGGCGACCAGGCCGGTGACGGCGCGTCGCTGCCTGACACCGGCTCTCCGGCCGGGCTGCTGGCCCTGCTGGTGGCCGGTCTGGCCGCGCTCGCCACGGGCGTGGTGACTGCCCGCCGACGCTCGGCCTGACGCCGGCAGCACGACCCGGGGCCCTGGACCACCGCACGGTGGTCCGGGGCCCCGGTCGTCCGCGCGGCCGCGGACCTAGGGTGGGGCGGTGAACGTGTACCGCACCTATGCCGCCCTGGGCGACTCCTTCACCGAAGGGGTCGGCGACCACGCCCCCGACCGCCCGAACGGCGTCCGCGGCTGGGCCGACCGCGTCGCCGAGGTGCTCGCCCACGTGGCGCGCGCCGCGGACGAGCCGTTCGGGTACGTGAACCTGGCGATCCGCGGGCGCAAGCTCGACGCCGTGCTGGACGAGCAGCTGGAGCCGGCCCTGGCCGTGCGTCCCGACCTCGTCACCCTGTACGCCGGCGGCAACGACATCATGCGGCCGACGGTGGACCTCGATGCGTTGGTGGCTCGCTACGACGCCGCTGTCGAGCGGTTGGCGGGCACGGGCGCCACGGTGGTGCTGTTCACCGCGTTCGACCCCGCGGGCTTCCCGATCTTCTCCACCGGGCGCGGCCGCTTCGCGATCTACAACGAGCTGGTCCGCGAGGTCGCCGACCGCCACGGCACGCGCCTGGTCGACTTCTGGCGGATGCGCGACTACCGGGACCCGCGCCTGTGGGACGTGGACCGCCTGCACATGTCCTCGGCCGGCCACCAGCGGATGGCGATCGCGGTGCTCGACGCGCTGGGCGTCGAGCACGCCCTCGCGCCGCTGCCGCTCGCGGACCTCCCGCGCCTCACGCCGCGTGAGGCGCGCGCCGAGAACCTGGCGTGGGTCCGCTCGCACGCGGCCCCCTGGGTCCGGCGCCGCCTCGCCGGCACCTCGTCCGGCGACGCGCTCTCGCCGCGGTACCCCGACCCCGTGGACCCGGCCCGGCTCCTCGGGGCCTGAGGGCGCTCAGGAGCGGGCCGCGCGCTGCTCGTAGGTGCTGCGCGCCTCCTCGTCGGCCCCGGCCAGCACCTCGTCGGTGCCGAGCACGCGGGCGACGACGTCCTTCGCCCGCCGCGGGAAGAGGTTGGCCCCGTAGTAGACGGCCTTGGCGTAGCGCGGCACCCACGTCTCGAACGCCGGCTTCTGCGCGACGGCGACGACCACGTCGGCGACCTCCTCCGGTCGGCACGGACGCATGCCCCGCGTCGCGTGGACGCCGGAGCCGAGCTCGGTCGCCACGACGGTCGGCAGGATCGCCGAGACGTCGACGCCGTGCGGGCGCAGCTCGCTCCGCATCGCCTCGGTGAAGCCGACGACGGCGTACTTGCTGGCGCTGTAGGTGGCCCCGTGGGGGAGGGCGATGCGACCGACCCCGGACGCGACGTTGACGACGTGCCCGCGGCCGCGGGCCACCATCGACGGGACGACGAGCTTGGTCCCGGTGATGACGCCCCGCAGGTTGACGTCGATGATCCTGTCGGTCGCGTCGTCGGACTCCTCGACGAGCGGGGCGACCGGCATGATGCCCGCGTTGTTCACCAGGACGTCGACGGGACCGACCTCGTCCTGGGCGAGGACGACGAACGAGGCGAACGAGTCCCGGTCGGAGACGTCGAGCCGGTGGCCGACGGCGCCGCGGCCGATCTCTCGGGCGGCCTTGTCGACGAGGTCGTCGTCGAGGTCGCCGAGGACGACGGTGGCGCCGGCGTCCGCGAAGCGCTCGGCCGTGGCGCGACCGATGCCGCGCGCGGCGCCCGTGACGAGGACGACCGCGCCGGTCAGCTGGTGGGTGCGTGCCATGAGGATGCTCCTGAGGTGAGAGGGGTGAGGTGGACGGGGAGCCCGTCGGTCGGGTAGGGCAGGGAGAGGTAGCTCAGCGGGGCGCGGTACCCCGGGTCGACGCTCCAGCGGTGGTGGCGGAGCAGGTGCACCAGGATCGAGCTGACCTCGGCGCCCGCGAAGAAGAGGCCGAGGCACTTGTGGACCCCGCCGCCGAACGGGTCCCACGCGTGGCGGTGGGACTTGTCCTCCCGGCGGTGCTCGGCGAAGCGCTCGGGGTCGAAGCGCTCCGGGTCGGGCCAGAGGTCGGGCAGGTGGTGCGAGAGGTGCAGCATGACTGCGACGTAGCGATCCTTCGGCACGTGGAAGCCGAGCACCTCGGTGTCCTTCACGGTGCGCCGGGCGAGCACGGGGACCGGCGGGACCAGGCGGAGGGCCTCCTTCATCACCAGCGGGAGCGCCTCGAGCCCGTCGAGGTCGTCGAGCGTCGGGTGCTCCGGGAGCGCCAGGGCCTCCTCGCGGCACCGCTCCTGCCAGGCGGGGTGCTGGCCGAGCAGCTGCACCATCGTCGAGGCGGTGATCGTCGACGTGTCGTGGGCGGCCATGAGCAGGAAGATCATGTGGTTGACGACGTCGTCGTCGCTGAAGGCCGTGCCGTCGTCGTCGCGGAGTCTGCACAGCACGGAGAACAGGTCGGTGCCGTCGCCGTCCTGTCGCCCGGGCAGGTGGCGGCGCAGGAAGTCCTCCAGCAGCCTGCGGCCGGCGAGGGCCCGTCCCCAGCGCGTGAACGGCAGGTCCGCGCGGACGATGCACGTCGCGGCCTGCACGCAGGCCACGAACGCGGCGTTCACGCGGTCGAGCTCGCCCGGGTCGGTCGGCTGCACGCCGCCCATGAAGACGTCGGTCGCGACGTCGAGGGTGAGCGACTTCAGTGCCGGGTAGACCCGCACGTCGGGCCCCGACTCCCACGCCGCGACGGCCCGCCGCACCGGCTCCTGCAGGGCCGCGGTGTAGCCCGCCAGGTGGTCGCGCGTGAAGGCCGCCTGCATGATCCGTCGGTGCCGGTGGTGCTCCTCGAAGTCGAGCAGCATCAGGCCACGGTCGAAGAACGGACCGACCAGGCGACCCCAGCCGGGACCGCTCGCGAACGCCTTGTCGGCGTTGCGCAGGGCCGCCTCGCAGGCGTCGGGCCCGAGGAGCACGGTCCAACGGTCGCCGATGAAGGTCATCTCGCTGACCGGCCCGAACCGGGCGTGGTGCTCGCTCATCATCCGCAGCGGGTCGCGGACGTACGCCGGGGTGGCGCCGATCCACGGAAGCCCGCGACGATGCGGTGCCGGACGGGCGGCGGAGGCGCCGGGTGCGGCCGGTGCTGGTGCGGGCACGGTTCTGCTCCTCGGTGACGTGGGTCACCCCAGCATTGATTCAGGAAGGACGTCCTGTCAATATGTCGTCCATGGCGGTCAAGGCCGGTGTCTACGGCGGACGGACCCACGAGCAGCGGCGGGCGGATCGTCGCGCCCGGCTGCTCGAGGCAACGCTCGACGTCTGGGGGAGCGAGCAGGGCGGCCCCGTGACCATGACGCGGGTGTGCGCGGCCGCGGGCCTGTCCGAGCGCTACTTCTACGAGCAGTTCGCCAATCTCGAGGCCGCCCTCATGGCCGTGCTGGAGGGCGTCGCCGCCGACATCGAGCGCGAGTCCCTCGCCGCCTTCGAGGCCGCCCTCGGCGAGCCGCACGAGAGGGTGCGCGCCGGGCTCGACGCCTTCGTCCGGGTCCTCACCGACGACCCGCGCAAGGGTCGGGTCGCGATGGTCGAGTCGGTGGGCGTGCCGGCCCTCCGCAGCCGTCGCGACGAGCTGCTGCGCGGCTTCGTGGACCTCACGGCTCGTGAGGCACGCGCCCTGCACGGCCCCACCGCGTGGGCCGAGGCCGAGGGCCGGCTCGCTGCCACGATGTTCATCGGCGGCGTCGCGCAGCTCGTGACCGGATGGCTCGACGGCACGCTGCAGACGACCCCGGCGGACGTCGTGGACGCCGCCGTGCACCTCTTCGAGGCCACCGCCCACCGCTGACCACACGAGCAGTCCCCGCGTTTCGGAACACCATCGCCCGATTCCCTGCGCGGAATGGGCGATCGTGTTCCGAAACGCGGGGAGTTGCTGCGCCGAGGGAGGAAGGGGTGGTCAGGAGCGGGGTCGAACCGCTGACCTTCCGCTTTTCAGGCGGACGCTCTACCAACTGAGCTACCTGACCGGTGCCCGCGAACGGGCGACGGCCACCCTATCGCACCCCGTCCGGGCGGGCGCGTGCCGGTGGCCGCCATGGCCCTGCCGCGAGGTGTCAGACGACGCGGACGGCGTCGTCGAAGGAGATCCGGGGCAGCCGCTCTCCCCACGCGTCGGGGCCGGGGTGGCCGATGTTCACGACGAACTGGGAGCGCCAGGTGGTGCCCTCGAGGAACTCGCGGTCGACGCCCTCACGGTCGAAGCCGCCCATCGGGCCCGCGGCCAGGCCGGCGGCGCGCAGCGCGAGGACGAAGTAGCCCAGCTGGATGGCGGTGTTCGTGCGCGCGTTGTCGACCCGCATCTCGGCGTCGTCGTCGAAGATCTGCCGGACGCCGGGCGCGTGGGGGAAGTGGTCGACCAGCTTCTCGTGGAACGCCTCGTCGGCGGCGACGATCGCCACGAGCGGGGCGGACGCGGTCTTCGCCTTGTTGCTCCCCGACATGTGCTCGACGAGCCGCGCGCGGGCCTCCGGGCTCTCCACGAGCACGAGACGCAGCGGCTGGTTGTTCATCGCCGTCGGGCCGAGCTTGAAGAGCTCGTGCACGGCGCGGACCTCGTCGACCGAGACGGGCTCGTCGGTGAACGTGTTGGCGGTGCGCGCCTCGCGGAAGAGGGTGTCGAGCGCCTCGTCGTCGAGGACGTAGGGCGTGGTGCTGGTGGAAGTCATGGAACGTTCAACTATCGGGGATCCCGCACGTGTTCCCGGTGTGACCGACCAGACACGGGGCCGCGCCAGAACGCCAGCAGGGCCCACACCTGACGGCGTGGGCCCTGCTGACGTTCTTCTGCGACCCCGACGGGACTCGAACCCGCGACCTCCGCCGTGACAGGGCGGCGCGCTAACCAACTGCGCCACGGGGCCTTGCAGTGCGGCTCAACCGCGACGGCAACTGTATCCCATGGGTTCGGGCGCCGACAAAACGGGGGTGCGCGCTGTTCGAGGGGCGCGGCGCCCGGGCGTCGCTACCACCCCACGGAGGCCGCGAGGACGACTCTCGCGTGGTGGGACGAGCCCCGTCGCGCCGAAGAGCGCGGTTCGATCTGACGCATGAACCCCCGCCGACCCCGCCGCGCCCTGCCCCTCGCCCAGCTCGTCGAGCGCGCGACCTGCGTGGCCGAGGAGGTGCGTGCCGAGCTGCACTCCGTGCACGCCGACCCGGACGCTCGGTGGCACGTGCGCCTGCACGCCGACGAGGACGTCGACGTGTGGCTGATCTCCTGGACCCGGGAGCAGGGCACCCAGCTGCACGGTCACGGAGGGTCGTCCGGAGCATTCACCGTGGTGGCCGGCGAGCTCGAGGAGACGATCTGGGACCCGACGGCGCGACGCCTCGACGGCGCCACTCGGCAGCGCGGCGACACGGTGGTGTTCGGACCCGGCTACGTGCACGACGTCCGCAACGTCCTGGCGACGACCGCGGTGAGCGTGCACGTCTACTCGCCCCCGCTCGGCCGCATGGACTTCTTCGACGTCGACCTCGCCGAGGACGGCGAGCGCCTGGTGCGCCTCGCGCACGTCTGGACCGACGACCCGGAGGCCGAGCTGCCCGCGGGCGTCGCCACGGAGAGGACGGCGTCGTGAGCGCGCTGGCCTCGCAGCCGCCCCGACGGGGCGCCCGGTTCGCGTCGGTCGACGACCTGCTCGCCGACGCCCGTCGACAGCTGGTGCGCGTCAGCCCGCACCAGGCGGCCCATCGCGTGCGCGCCGGCGCGCTGCTGGTCGACATCCGTCCGCAGTGGCAGCGAGAGTTCGATGGTGTCGTGCCCGGTGCGCTGCACGTGGAGCGCAACCACCTGGAGTGGCGACTCCACCCGGGGTCCGGCGCGAGCATCGCCGAGGCCTCGTGGGACGCGGAGTGGATCGTGCTCTGCACCGAGGGGTACACCTCGTCACTGGCGGCCGCAGCCCTGCGCTCCCTCGGCCTCGACGCCACCGACGTCGTGGGCGGCGTCCACGCCTGGCGCGAGGCTGGGCTGCCCACGGCGCGCCTGGATCGCGGACTTGCGATTGCCGATGTCGGTGCGGCCGTGAAGACTGTCGTCCCATGATCGAGTACCGGTCCGTCGGGAAGACCTTCCCCGACGGGACCCAGGCCGTGGCCTCCTTCGACCTCACCATCCCCTCGCGCACCACCACCGTCTTCGTCGGTTCCTCCGGCTGTGGCAAGACGACGCTGCTGCGCATGGTCAACCGGATGGTCGACCCCACCGCGGGCCAGGTGCTCATCGACGACGTCGACGTGGCCACCAAGGACCCGGTGAAGCTGCGACGCAGCATCGGCTACGTCATGCAGCACGCCGGGCTCCTCCCGCACCGCAAGGTCGTCGACAACGTCGGCACGGTGCTGCGCCTCAACGGCGTCGACAAGAAGACGGCGCGGGAGCGCTCGCTGGACGTGCTCCGCACGGTCGGCCTGGAGGAGTCGCAGGCCGACAAGTACCCCGGGCAGCTCTCCGGCGGCCAGCAGCAGCGCGTCGGCGTGGCCCGCGGGCTCGCCACCGACCCCAACATCCTGCTGATGGACGAGCCGTTCGGCGCCGTCGACCCCATCGTCCGCCTGGAGCTCCAGGCCGAGCTCCAGCGCATCCAGCACGACCTCGGCAAGACGATCGTGTTCGTCACCCACGACATCGACGAGGCGTTCGCCCTCGGCGACCAGGTCGTCATCCTCAAGAAGGGTGGCCACGTCGCACAGGTCGGCACCCCCGCCGACATCCTCGCCGCGCCCGCCGACGACTTCGTCGCCAGCTTCGTGGGCCTCGACAAGGGCGGCCGCGCCCTGCACGTGGAGGACCGAGACGGGCGCCGGGTCGTGGTCGACGCCGGCGGCCGGCCCGCCGGCGTGCTGGAGGACTGAGTCGTGGACTGGGCGTGGCGCAACCGGGACATGATCCTGGACCTGTTCTGGCAGCACACCTGGCTGAGCGTGCTGCCGGTGGTCATCGGGTTCCTCGTCGCCGTGCCGATCGGCTGGTTCGCGCACCGTCACCCGCGGGTCCGCGGCGTGCTGCTGAGCGCCGGCAGCGTGCTCTACACGATCCCGTCGCTGGCGCTCTTCGTCACGCTGCCCGGCATCATCGGCACGGGCTTCCTCGACCCGCTCAACGTGGTCGTCGCCCTCTCCATCTACGCGGTCGCGATCATGGTGCGCACGGCCGCGGACGCCTTCGACTCCGTCTCGCCGGCCGTGCTCGACTCGGCCACCGCCACGGGCTACTCCTCGCGCCAGCGCGGCTTCGGTGTCGAGCTCCCGCTGGCCGGTCCGGTCCTGCTCGCCGGGGTACGCGTGGTGAGCGTCTCGACCATCAGCCTCGTCAGCGTGGGCGCGCTCATCGGCGTCTCCAACCTCGGTTCCCTGTTCACCAACGGCTACCGCCGCGACTTCACCACCGAGATCGTCGTCGGGCTGGTCGGCATCGTCGTGCTGGCCCTCGTGCTCGACGCGCTGCTCGTGCTCGCCGGTCGGGTGCTGATGCCGTGGTCGCGGACGTCGTCACGCGCGCAGGGCCCGTTCTGGCGTCGCCTCGCCGCGCGCGGGACGGGCGCGCGGGCCCGGTCCCTCGCCACGAACGGAGGGGGGTCGGCATGAGTGTCGTCACCGACGCCGTCTCCTGGCTCACCGACGGCGCGAACTGGTCGGGCGACCGCGGCATCCCGAACCGGGTCGTCGAGCACCTCGGCTACACGAGCCTCACCATCGCGGTCGCCGCCGCCGTGGCGGTGCCGCTCGGCCTCTACATCGGCCACACCGGGCGCTTGCGCAGCCTCGCCATCGGCGTCACCGGCGCCCTGCGCGCGCTGCCGACGCTCGGCGTGCTCACGCTCATCACGCTCGTCGTGGGCATCGGACTCACCGCGCCCACCATCGCCCTCGTCGTCCTGGCGGTCCCACCGCTGCTGGCCGGGGTCTACTCCGCGATCGAGTCGGTCGACGAGGGCACGGTCGACGCCGCCCGCGCGCAGGGCATGACGGAGTGGCAGGTCCTCACCCGCGTGGAGCTGCCCCTCGGGCTGCCGCTCGTCGTCGGCGGGTTCCGAGCGGCCACCCTGCAGGTCGTCGCGACGGCCACCGTGGCCGCCTACGTGTCGCTCGGCGGCCTGGGCCGCTACATCTTCGACGGCCAGGCCGTGCGCGACTACCCGCAGATGGTCGGCGGGTCGGTCGTGGTCGTCGTCCTCGCCCTGCTGCTGGACGGGCTGTTCGCCCTCGCGCAGGGCGCCGCCACCCGCAACGCCCGGCCCGCCCGCACGTCGGGCGGAGCAGCGTCCGAGGACGCCTCCGCCGACACCCAGACGTCCGTCCCAGCCGAGGCGTCCGCCTCGACCACCCCCTAGGAGAGACATGTCCAAGACCACCTTCGGGATCGGCGCCGCGCTGGCGGCCGCCGC
The DNA here is from genome assembly GCA_964599245.1 of uncultured Aeromicrobium sp. Lineage (GTDB taxonomy): Bacteria > Actinomycetota > Actinomycetes > Propionibacteriales > Nocardioidaceae > Aeromicrobium. The sequence goes on from CAZREF010000002.1 coordinate 116,597, forward strand.
CCTGGCCCTCACCGCCTGCGGCGGCGACCCCACGGAGGCCGGCGCGTCCGACTCCGACACCATCGTCGTCGGCTCCGCGGACTTCACCGAGGCCGAGATCGTCGCCGAGATCTACGCCCAGGCCCTCGAGGCCAAGGACGTCAAGGTCGAGAAGAAGCTGCGGATCGGCGCTCGCGAGGCCTACGTCCCGGCCCTCGAGGACGGCGAGATCGACCTCATCCCCGAGTACACCGGCAACCTGCTGCTCTACTTCGACAAGAACGCCACGGCCACGGAGTCCGGTGCCGTCGAGGACGCCCTCGAGGGCGCGCTGCCCGACAAGCTCGAGGTCCTCGAGCCCGCGCCGGCCGAGGACAAGGACTCCTACAACGTCACGAAGGAGCTCTCCGACTCCGAGGGCATCACCTCCATCGGCGACCTCGCCAAGCTCGACCCGGTCAAGGTGGGCGCGAACCCGGAGTTCGAGACCCGCCCGTACGGCGTGCCCGGCCTCAAGAAGGTCTACGGCGTGAAGAACGTCGAGTTCACGGCCATCAGCGACGCCGGCGGCCCCGCCACCATCAAGGCGCTGAAGGACGGTGACGTCGACGTCGCGAACATCTACTCGACGACGCCGTCGATCGCCGCGAACGACCTGGTGACGCTCGAGGACCCGGAGAACCTGATCGCGGCGCAGAACCTCATCCCGCTCATCAACGAGGACAAGGCCAGCGACACGGTCACGGACACGCTGGACGCCGTCTCCGAGCAGCTGACCACCGAGGACCTCATCGAGCTCAACGGCCGCGTCGACGGCGACGAGAAGGCCTCGGCCGCCACCGTCGCCAAGGAGTGGCTGCAGGACAAGGGCCTCATCTGATCCGGTCCTGACCCTCGACAGGCTCGGCGCTCGGTCGCCGAGCCTGTCGAGGTCGCCCCGCCCGCCGAGGCGTTCGTGCCGAGCCTGTCGAGGTGGGGCCCCGCCCGCCGAGCTTGTCGAGGTGTTCGTGCCGGGCCTGTCGAGGGGCGACCCCGCCCGCCGAGCCCGTCGAGGTGCTCGTGCCGAGCTTGTCGAGGCATTCGTGCCGGGGTTCCCGTGTGTGGCACGCTGTGAGCCGTGCCACACGCCGACGTCAACGGGATCTCCTTCCACCACACCGACACCGGTGAGCCGTTCCCCGGTGCGCCCACGGTGGTGATGGGTCACGGCCTGCTGTTCAGCGGCTGGATGTTCCACCCGCAGGTGGCGGCGCTGCGCGACCGCTACCGCTGCATCACCGTCGACTGGCGCGGCCAGGGCGACACCCCGGCCGCCCCCGACGGCGCTGCCGACATGGACTCGCTCACGGCCGACCTGGTGGCGCTGCTCGACCACCTCGGCCTCGACGCCGTGCACTACGCCGGGCTCTCGATGGGCGGGTTCGTCGGCATGCGCCTCGCCGCCCGTCACCCGGATCGGGTCCGCTCGCTGGTCCTCCTCGACACCAGCGCCGGTCCCGAGGACCCCGACAAGGTGACGAAGTACCGCCTCCTCGCGCGCGTCTACCGCTGGCTCGGCATGGGTCCGGTGCGTTCGCAGGTCGAGCCGATCATGTTCGGGCCGCACCTGCTCGCCTCGCCCCGCAAGGACGAGGTCGTCGGCCCGTGGATGGCGAAGCTCGCCTCCGTCGACCGGCGCGGCATGCGCGCGGCGATCCTCGGCGTCACCGACCGCGAGCCGATCGCCCCCGAGCTCGGCCGCATCACCGCGCCCACCCTCGTCGTCGTGGGGGCCGAGGACGTCGCCACGCCGGTCGCGAAGTCGGAGGCCATCGTCGCGGCGATCCACGGCGCCCGCCTGGAGGTCGTCCCCGACGCCGGCCACTCGAGCACCATCGAGCAGCCGGAGGCCGTCACGCGCGTGATCGAGGAGTTCCTCGCGCAGCAGGGGTGAGGGCGGCCGGCTCCGCCATGCGGGTGTGCCTCCTCCTGCGCCGGGTCCTGCGGCTGCGTTGGCGCGGCGGGTCGTCAGTTTGGCTCTCGTGAGGGCCTCGACCGGGGGATCCGAGTGCGCGTCCGGTGGGTTCTCGGGCCGTGGGTCGGGCCGGGGCCGGGGTGGGCGGTAGGTGGCGCGCGGAATGGGCGGCTGGGCGGTAGGTGGCGCGCGGATAGGGGTGCTGTATCCGCGTGTCTCCTGCCGCTGCCCCGTGTGGTTCGGCGTGTCTCCTACCGCTGAGCGGTGTCAGCCGGCGCGGGTGTGTCGGGGGTGCGATCGGTGCGTGGTGCGCAGGGTGCGGTGGACCTCGTGGGTGACGGGGTCGATGGTCACGTAGCCCTGGTGCACGAGTGCATGGCACCTCGGACAGAGTCCGATGAGGTTGGCCAGGTCGGTGGTCCCGCCTTCTGACCAGTACTCGATGTGGTGCACGTGGACCACGGGGCCGTAGCAGCCGATGCCTGCGCACCGACCGGCCTGCCTGGCGACGACGGCTCGACGTTGGCTGGGGGTGGCGAGGCGGTGGGTGCGCCCCACGTCCAAGGTGGAGTGCTTGCCGGCGGTGAGGATGGGGGTGAGGTCGGCCTCGCAGAGCATCTGCTGCAGCTGGTCGGGCCCGATGGAGCCGAACCCGGCGAGGTCACCCGTCGTGGACTGCGGGTCCGTCGCGAGCTGGTGCAGGTCGACGGTGAGGTCGACGTGGGGGCGCACGCCCTTGTCCTGCGGCAGGCCGGACTCCAGCACCGAGGACAGCAGCTGGTCTAGGGCGGTGATGCGGCGGACGTTGATCGGCCGGTCGTCCTCGGCGCAGGTGGGGGCGGACAGCGACTGCAGGACGGTGCGGAACTTCGCGCCGATGTCGGCGGGCAGGAACCCGGTGACGGCGACACCGTCGCCGACGACCGAGACCTTGATGTCGTGCTTGGACATGCCCTTGATCCAGGCCTCGTCGAGGTCGTCGGGGTGGGCGGCGTCGCGCAGCTTCTTCACGGCGGAGCGGATCTGCTGGGGCTCGGCTCGTTCGGCGAGCAGCAGCATCCAGTCCATCGAGGCCTCCACGACCATCGGGTCGATCCGGCGGGCCGCGTACCCGAACGCGTCGACGTGATCGAGCGAGACGGCACCCGCGGCCGCGAGGCCGGCCAGACCAGGCATGTCCCGCAGGACCTTCGCGGACCGGACCAGCTGGGCGGCATCACCGGTGTCGAGGTGGAGCTGGTCACGCAGCCAGTTCTTCACGCTCGAGCAGCCTTCGCCCTTGTGGCCCTCGCGCTCGGCCACCTCGGCCACGAGGTCGACCTTCTCCGCGTCGATCGCATTGGTCAGGCCTTGCAGCAGCCGCAGCGCATCGGTGGCCGTCGGGTACGCACGCAGCTCGGCAGCGACGGCCTCGAGCCGGTCGGCGAGCGGGGTGCTGGACATGCCCCCATGATACCGAACACGCGTTCGATGCCACAAGGTCCACACGCCAGAAATCTCCTGCGATTCCGGTGAATCCGTATATCGGCTCAGCCGACGACCGTCCACGGACGTCGCGGAAGTCGCGCGGGGTCGAACGACTCCAGCAGGTCGGCGGGGGAGTCGCCGTCGAGGCCGAGGGAGTCCACGATCATCGACCAGGCGCGGTCGCGGCCGAGGTCGGCCAACGTCACCGCGCCGTCCCGCTTGGCGAGCCGGACGCCATGCGTGTTCACCGCCAGCGGCACGTGGGCGTAGACCGGCTCGGGATGGCCGAGGAGCGATGCGAGGTACGCCTGGCGAGGGGCCGAGGTCAGGAGGTCGTCGGCCCGGACCACCTGGTCGACCTCCTGGGCGGCGTCGTCGACCACCACGGCGAGGTTGTAGGCCGGCACGCCGTCGTTCCGGCGGAGCACGAGGTCGTCGACCGCTCCCTCCACCTGGCCGTGCAGCACGTCGCGCACGGTCCACGAGGTCACACCCGCCCGGAGGCGCAGGGCGGCCGGCCGCTCCGCGGCGCGCACCGCCTGCTCGTGGACCGTCAGGTCGCGGCACGTGCCCGGGTAGGCCCCGGGTGGGAGGTGTGGGGCGGTCGGGGCCTCCTGCACCTCACGTCGGGTACAGAAGCACGGGAACGTCAGGCCGTCGTCCTCGAGCGACGCCACGGCGGCCTCGAAGCGCTCGCGGTGCTCGCTCTGCCGCTCCACGACGCCGTCCCAGTCGAGGCCGAGCGCGGCCAGGTCGTCGAGCTGCTGCGCCTCGGCCCCCGCCCGGACCCGGTCGAGGTCCTCGACGCGCAGGACGAAGCGCCGTCCGCTCGACCGCGCGAAGAGCCAGGCGAGGAGGCCGGTGCGGAGGTTACCGACGTGCAGGTCGCCGGACGGCGAGGGAGCGAAGCGTCCGGCGGGCATCGTCTGAGTATGTCGGATGCGTCTCGACGTAGCGGACGACGAGCGTCACGAGCCGGTGGACGCCGAGCAGGAAGACGCCGCCGATGGCGACGGTGAAGAGAAAGCTGAGGAAGGTGAGGAAGACGACGACCATGCGCTCATCGTAGGTCGCGCTCGAGCCCCGCCCAACTCGAGTTTTCGCAGGTCAGGCCGGTTTCGCGGCGTGTCGCGCGCAGTGTGTCGCAGATCACGTCGAGCCTGCGGCTCGAGCCATGGACTCGACCCTGTTGCGGCTGCTCGCGCGGGGACGGGAGTGGTACCCCCTACGGGATTCGAACCCGCGCTACCGCCTTGAAAGGGCGGCGTCCTAGGCCGCTAGACGAAGGGGGCGCGGCGGGCCCAGCATACGGCCCTTCGGCGGCGCGGCCCCGTGAGGTCGGACGGCCCATGGCGCCTCGGGCAGGATGGTGGCGTGGTCGAGATGAGCGAGGAACGGTTCACCGAGCTGGTCGAGGAGGCCTTCGCCCAGGTGCCCGCCGAGCTCACGGCGATGCTCGACAACGTCGTGCTCTTCGTCGAGGACGACGCCCCCGCCGACGATCCCGACCTGCTCGGCCTCTACGACGGGGTGGCCCTCACCGATCGCGACACCGCCTACGGTGGCGTGCTGCCCGACCGGATCATGGTCTTTCGTCGCCCGACGCTCGCGATCTGCGAGACGGAGGAGGACGTCGTCGACGAGGTCCGCATCACCGTCGTGCACGAGATCGCGCACCACTTCGGCATCGACGACGAGCGCCTGCACGAGCTGGGCTATGCGTAGCGAGGTCCGCCGTTCCGCCGAGCGCTTCCTGACGGACGCCGACGGGGTCCGCACGCTCCACTCCTTCTCCTACGGGGCCCACTACGACCCGGCGAACGTCGGCTTCGGCGCGCTGCAGGCGATCAACGAGGAGCAGGTCGCGCCCGGCGGTGGCTACGACGCGCACCGGCACGCCGACGTCGAGATCGTCACCTGGGTCCTGGACGGAGCGCTCGCGCACGAGGACACCACCGGCCATGGCGGCACCGTGCGGCCCGGGACGGCCCAGCGGCTCAGCGCCGGGTCCGGAGCGGAGCACGCCGAGCGCAATGCATCGACCCGCGAACCGCTGCGCTTCGTGCAGACGATGCTGCGCTCCCGCCACGAGTCGGCCCCGGAGTACGCGTCGGCCGACGTTCCGGAAGGTCCCGGCCTGCACCCCGCGGTCCTGGTGCACGCCGATGCCGAGCTGCTGGTGGCGCGCCCCGACGGCGGTGCGGCGCTGCGGGTCGAGCCGGCGCCCCGGGTGCTCGCGCACGTCACCCGGGGCCGGGTGGAGGTCGCGGGCGAGGTGCTCGGCCCGGGCGACGAGCTCCGCGCCGTCGATCCCGGGGCGCTCGACGTCGCCGGTCATGGGGAGGCCCTCGTCTGGAGACTCCTCGACCCGACGTGATGGTTGCCACCCGCAACCATCCCGGCTGGAAGGTCGGGCGCCGACAGGAATAGTGTGCTCGGCATGAAGACCTGGGACGACCACCAGGAAGCCGTCGACCGGCTGCTGCGCTCCTACGCCGAGATCCCGCCGGGTGCGCCCGTGCGCCTCGCCAAGCGCACGTCGAACCTGTTCCGTCCGCGTGCCGCCACCACGGCGCCCGGCCTCGACGTCTCCGGGCTCGACGGCGTCGTCGCGATCGACGTCGAGGCCCGCACGGCCGACGTCCAGGGCATGTGCACCTACGAGGACCTGGTCGACGCCACCCTCCCGCACGGCCTCATCCCGTACGTCGTGCCCCAGCTGCGCACCATCACCCTCGGGGGAGCGGTCACCGGGCTCGGCATCGAGTCGACCTCCTTCCGCAACGGCCTGCCGCACGAGTCGGTGCTGGAGATGGACGTCCTCACGGGCGACGGGAAGCTCGTCACCTGCGCCCCGGGCGACGACCTCTTCGACGCCTTCCCCAACTCCTACGGCAGCCTCGGCTACGCCACCCGCCTGCGGATCCGGCTCGAGGCCGTGCCGCCGTTCGTGGCCCTGCGCCACGTGCGGTTCGACGACGCCGCGGCCGCCGCCACCGCGCTGGCCGAGGTCTCGGAGGCGCGGACCTGGCACGGCGAGCCGGTCCACGGTCTGGACGCGACGGCGTTCGCCCCCGACGAGGTCTACCTGACCCTCGCCCGGTTCACCGACGAGCCGGGGCCGACGTCGGACTACGCCGGCCAGGACGTCTACTACCGCTCCCTCCAGCGCCGCGAGACCGACCGGCTCACGATCCTGGACTACCTGTGGCGCTGGGACACCGACTGGTTCTGGTGCTCGGCCGCGTTTGGCGCGCAGAACCCGTGGGTGCGGCGCGTCTGGCCGCGCCGCTGGCGTCGCTCCGACGTCTACCACCGCCTCATCGGCCTGGACTCCCGCGTGGGCCTCAGCCGCCTCCTCGACCGGGTGAGGAAGGTGCCGGGCCGCGAGAAGGTCATCCAGGACGTGGAGGTCCCCGTGGCCGCCGTCCCTGCCTTCCTCGAGTGGTTCGACGCCGAGGTCGGCATGCGGCCGGTGTGGCTGTGCCCGCTGCGCACCACCCGCGACTGGCCGAGCTACCCCCTGCGCCCGCAGGAGACGTACGTGAACCTCGGCTTCTGGGGCACCGTCGTCGTCCCGTCCGACGCCCCCGAGGGCCTGGTCAACCGCCGCATCGAGGCGAAGGTCCACGAGCTCGGCGGGCACAAGTCGTTGTACTCCGAGGCGTTCTACGACGCCGACACCTTCGCCGACCTCTACCGCACCGACGTGCTCGACGCGGTCCGGGCCGTGCACGACCCCGAGGAGCGCCTGAGCTCCCTGTACGAGAAAGCCGTGGCCAACTCATGAGCACCATCCGCGACACCGCCACCCTGACCATCGCCGGCGCCGTCGAGCGCCTCATGCGCGACGGCATGCCGTTCCGCTTCGAGGCCTACGACGGCAGCAGCGCCGGGCCCGCCGACGCGCCCTTCACGGTGCGCCTGCGCAACGAGCGGGGCCTGGCCTACCTGATGACCGCCCCCGGCGACCTCGGCTTCGGGCGCGCGTTCGTGTCGGGCGACCTCGAGCTCGAGGGCGTCTCGCTGGCCGACCCCTACGACATGATGGCGCTCGTCCAGAGCCGTCTGCGCCTGCGGGTGCCCGGCCCGGCCGAGCTGGTGCAGATCGTGCGCAGCCTGGGTCTGTCGAACCTCAAGCCGCCGCCGCCCCCGCCCGAGGAGCACCTGCCGCGCTGGCGCCGGGTCGTGGAGGGCCTGCGGCACAGCAAGACGCGTGACGCCGAGGCGATCCACCACCACTACGACGTGTCCAACCGCTTCTACGAGCTGGTCCTCGGCCCGTCGATGACCTACACGTGCGCGGTGTTCCCCTCGCACGAGGCGACGCTCGAGCAGGCCCAGTTCGAGAAGTACGACCTCGTCTGCCGCAAGCTTGGCCTGAAGGAGGGCGAACGTCTCCTCGACGTCGGCTGCGGCTGGGGTGGCATGGTCCGCCATGCCGCCGAGCACTACGGCGTGCAGGCGCTCGGCGTCACCCTCAGCGAGCAGCAGGCGACCTGGGCGCAGGAGCGCATCAAGGCCGACGGTCTCGACCACCTCGCCGAGGTCCGGTTCATGGACTACCGCGACGTCGTCGAGACCGACTTCGACGCCGTCTCCTCCATCGGGCTGATGGAGCACATCGGCGTGCGCAACTACCCCGACTACTTCACCTTCCTCCAGGGCAAGCTGAGGGTCGGCGGGCGGATGCTCAACCACTGCATCACCCGCCGTGACGGATCGCTGTCGACGAAGGCGGGCGCGTTCATCGACCGCTACGTCTTCCCCGACGGCGAGCTCGCCCCGGTCGGCACCATCGTCACGGCCATGCACGACCACGGCCTCGAGGTGCGGCACGTGGAGGACCTGCGCGAGCACTACGCGCTCACGCTCCAGGGCTGGTGCCGCAACCTCGAGGAGCACTGGGACGAGGCGCTCGGCGAGGTCAGCCTCGGCATCGCGAAGGTGTGGGGCCTGTACATGGCCGGCTCACGCCTCGCCTTCGAGCGCAACGAGATCGGTCTGCACCAGGTCCTGGGCGTCAAGGTCGGCCCCGACGGTGACGCCCACATGCCGCTGCGGCCCACCTGGGGCAGCTGATCGGGAGCGCGGGGGAACGCCCGTATGCTGACCGGGTGAGCCGCCCCACGACGCACGAGGTGCCCGGGCTGCGCGACTACCTCCTCGACCTCGGCGTCGGGCAGTCACGACCCGTCTCGCGGGCCGCGGCCGTCATCCGCGGCGACCTCGACCACGGTCCGGAGTACCTGGCGGTCGTCGCCTCGCGGGGACGCCTCGACGCGGCCGGGCTGCAGGAGGCGTGCGACGCCTTCGTCGACGCCGAGCGCGACGGTGCGCCGACGCCACTGCCGCACGACCTCGACGCGGACGGCGTGGCGGGCTTCGGCTCGTTGTTCGTCGGCGAGGGCGACGTCGGGCGCGTCGCCGACCTCTACCGATTTGCGTTCGCGCTCGCCGGGCCCGGGCGTCGCCTCGACGACCTCGTCCTGCGCATCGGCCTGCAGGCCAACCTGGTCGCCGGCCACCACGGCTTCGTGCGCTCCGTCCTCGCGAGCCGCCCTGAGGTCACGCCCCTGCTGCGCTGGCAGCTGGAGCTCGACCTCCTCCGCCCGGAGAACGGCGGCGACCTCCCGCGCTGGCAGGAGCACCTCGACACCCTGCTCACCGAGCACGGCCAGGCGCCGCTCTCGATCGGGTCCCTCGACTTCGCCGGCCTCGACGTGCCGCGGCCGCCGGCGTCCGTCGACGACGGGCCGCTCGTCACGGTCGTGATGGCCACCTACCAGCCCGGTCCCGACCTCGACGTCGCCGTGGGCTCGATCCTCGCGCAGACGTGGCGGAACCTGGAGGTCCTCCTCGTCGACGACTGCTCCGGCCCCGAGTCGCTCGCGCGCCTGGAGCAGGTGGCCACGCGCGACCCGCGGATCCGGGTGCTCCAGATGCCGGTCAACGGCGGCACGTACCTGATCCGCAACCGGGCCCTCGAGGAGGCGCGGGGCGAGTTCGTCACGTTCCAGGACGACGACGACTGGTCCCACCCCGAGCGGCTCGAGCGGCAGGTCCGGCCGATGCTGCTCGACCCGACGCTGATGGCCACCTTCAGCCGCAGCTTGCGCCTCACCACCGACCTGCACGCGACGTACGTCGGCTTCCTGCCGGTGCGCAAGAACGAGTCCTCGCTCATGCTGCGTCGCGGACCGGTCCGCGAGCGGATGGGCGGCTTCGACGGCGTCCGGAAGGCGGGCGACTCCGAGTTCTCCGAACGGCTCGCGGCCGTCTTCGGCGACGAGGCCGTCCTGCTGCTGCCCGACGTGCTGGCGCTGGTGCAGCTGACCAGCGGCTCGTTGTCGCGAGGCGACTTCCGCTACCGCTGGAAGCACCCGGCCCGCGAGGAGTACCGCGAGAGCTTCATGGCCTGGCACCACGCGGTCGCGCAGGGGCGCGACGACGCGCGGCTCCCGCGCGAGCCGCGTCCCTTCCCCGTTCCCGGCCGCTTCCTCGGCCTCCCCGAGCCCGCCGGCCAGGAGGCCGACGTCGTGCTCGTCAGCGGCACGACCGACGACGAGCCACGCCACCACGGGCTCGGCGAGGAGATCGCGCTGCTGGCCTCCCTCGGCACCGTGGGCCTGCTGGCGTCGGAGACGGTCCGCTACGCCCGCATGTCGCCGCAGCGTCCGTCCTGGCGCACGCTCGAGTCCCTGCGCCGCCCCTCGGCCGCCCGCTGGCGCTGGCAGGTGCCCGGGCGGGCGCGGCTCGCCGTCGTCCGCGACCCCGAGCTGCTCATGCTGCCGCCGCGCACGCGCGTCGAGCAGCGCGCCGACCGCGTCGTGCTCGTCGCAGGCCACCCGCCGCGCTCGCCCCTGGGCCGGCTCGTCTACGTGCCCGCCGCGGTCGAGCACGAGGCCACCCGCATCTTCGGGGGCGCCGTCACCTGGCTGCCCGCGACCGCGGCGATCGCGGAGGCCCTGGCGCGCGAGGGCGCGAGCGGCGTCCAGGAGCCCCGGCCGTTCCTGGTCGCGCCCACCTCTCGCCCGCGGGACCGGCGCCGCAGGAGCGACGTGGCCGCGGTCGTCGGCGCGACGGGCATCGAGACGATCGTGCTCGACCGACCGAGCGACGCCGAGCTCGTCGACGCCCTCGCGGGCGGGCCGGGCGTCGACGTCCGCATCCGCGACGCCCTGCGGGCCGTGCGCAAGATCGTCCCGCCGCGGGCGTGGCCCACGTCCTGGGTCGTGGTGGAGCGCGAGCGCCGCGACGAGCGGTGGGAGGTCGTGCCCTTCCTCGACCAGCTCGACGTCCTCGTCGACTTCGCTCCGCGCACCTGGGGGCCGACACTGCCGTGGAACGTCGTGGCCGCGATGGCCCGCGGCGTGGTGCCCGTCGTCGAGCCCGACCTGGAGGCGTGGCTCGGTGACGCCGCGGTCTACACCGACCGCCGGGGGATGCGCGCCGAGGTGGCGGCCCTGGTGTCGGACGAGGAACGTCTGGTCCGCACGCGCGCGGCGGGCGCCGAGCTCGTGGCGCGGACCTTCTCGCCCGACGCCGTCGCCGATGTGGTCCGGTCCTGGCTCACGTCCCGTCCCCACGAGGAGAACCTGGTCCGATGAACGTCCTTCCGCTGCGTCAGGTGCTGCTGGCCCTGGTCGGTGCCGGCACCGTACTCGTGCTCGTCGGCGTGGTCGCCGACCTCTGGCAGCTCGCCGTGCTCGGGGTGGCCGCGCTGCAGGGGGCGGTCGTCGTCGCCCTCGTACGCGCCCGGGCCGCCCGCCCGGTGGGAGCACCCGAGGAGGTGCGCCTCGCCCTGCTTCGCCTCGAGGAGCGTCTGCAGGCCGTCGACCAGCGGGTCGTGCTCGAGTCGAGCGCCACCCAGCAGCTGCTCGAGAAGCTGCGCGCCCGCTCCTAGGGGAGCGAGCGCCGGCCGGTCCGGCTCAGAGCCGGACCGAGGCCTCGCCGGTGGTGACGCCGCGGGTGTCGAAGAGGCGCGTGGCCGCCTGCTCGATGGCCGCGAGGTCGAGGTCGCGGTGGTTCTGCAGCAGGATCGTCACGTCGGCGGCCCCCAGCGCGGACTCGAGGTCGTCGACGCGCTCGACCGGCTCGCCGCCGGGGGTCCACTCCTGCACGTAGGGGTCGTGGAACTGCAGGACCGCGCCCTTGGAGCGCAGCAGCGTCGCGAGCGGCGTGGCCGGCGACTCGCGCTGGTCGGCGATGTTCGGCTTGTACGTGACGCCCAGCAGGAGGACCGTCGAGCCCCGCAGCGACTTGGCGTCGTCGTTGAGCAGCTCGGTCACCCGCTCGACGACGTAGCGCGGCATGCCCAGGTTGATGGTCTGCGCCAGCTCGACGAACTGGAACGGGTAGCCGAGGTCGGTGCGCACCTTGTAGGACAGGTAGTTCGGGTCGATCGGGATGCAGTGTCCGCCGACGCCGGGCCCGGGGTAGAAGGCCTGGAAGCCGAAGGGCTTCGTGGACGCCGCGCGGATGACGTCCCAGAGGTCGATGTCCATCTCGTGGCAGAACCGCGCCATCTCGTTGACGAGCGCGATGTTGATGTGCCGGTACGTGTTCTCGAGCAGCTTCGTCGTCTCGGCCTCGCGCGTGCCCTTGCTGGGCACGACGGTGTCGATGAAGCGCGAGTACAGCCCGACGGCCCGCTCGGTGCAGCCGGGGGTGAAGCCGCCGACGACCTTGGGGGTGTTCTGGATGCCGTAGGTGGCGTTGCCCGGGTCGACACGCTCGGGGCTGAAGGCCAGGTGGAAGTCCTGGCCGGCGGTCAACCCGCTGGTCTCCAGGATCGGGCGGACGACGTCGTCGGTCGTGCCGGGGTAGGTGGTGGACTCCAGCACCACGAGGTGGTCACGGCGCAGGTGCTGCGCGATGGACCGGGTGGCGCCGGTGACGGCACCGAGGTCGGGCTCGCCGCTCTCGGACAGCGGGGTCGGGACGCAGATGACGATCGCGTCGGCGTCGGCCAGCACGGAGGCGTCGGTCGTGGGGGTGAAGCCGAGCTCGAGCATCTCCGCGACGTCGGCGTCGGACAGGTCGTCGATGTGGCTGCGTCCCTCCAGGAGGGTGCCGACCATCGCGGCGTCCAGGTCGAGGCCGACCACCGAGACGCCGGAGCGTGCCGCCTGCTGGGCGAGGGGCAGTCCGACGTAGCCGAGGCCGATGATCGCCAGGTCGTACGACACCGCGGGGCTCCTTCGTTTCGCGAGACAACCCGGTCAGGCTACCCGAGCGTCGCGGGCGTCCCCCGCGACGGTGCCGTGCGCCGACCGGTCAGCGCAGCAGGTCGGGGGCGACCTTCTCGAGCGCCGAGCGCAGCTGCGGCACGGCGCTGACCGCGTAGGTGTTGGTGACGTGGCTGCCCTGCCGGTAGACGAGCACGTCGCCGATGACCGCGGCGCAGCGGTCCGCGTCCGGGCACACCACGTCGGTGAGGTCCATGACGCCGACGCCGGGCACCCGCTCGGCCGCGGCACGCTGCACCGACGCGGCGGACGAGGCGATCGCGTCCTCCTTGTCGAAGGCGCACCGCGAGAGGTTGCGGGGGTTCTCCGCGACGCACTCGTAGACGGGCACGGGGCCGGGCGAGGGGTTGTCGAGCAGCACGGCGACGTCGATGCCGCGGTCCTCCAGCTGCGACCACATCGAGGCGAGACCGTCGACCATGGCCGCGGGCTCGGCGTCGTCGTCGGTCCGGCCGCCGGGCGGCAGCGCGTCGCGGCGGCGCTGGGAGGTGATCACGAGGTCGGGGTCGACGTCCTCGATGATGCGCAGGGCCTGTCGGCCCCAGTCGCGACAGCCCGTCCAGGGCTCGTCCTCGAGCGTGGTCATGGCGTCGGTGAACGCGCAGCCGGACTTCGTGACCTGCACGACCTGCACGTCCTCGTCCCGCAGGACGTCCTCCAGGGCGGACTGCCACTGGTTGATCTTCGAGTCGCCGGTGACCAGGACGGTGCGCGCCGCGTCGCGCGGGCCCCAGCGGCAGACGACCGGGTCGGACCGGTCGTCGCCGACGGGGAGCTGGCACGCGGGGTCGCGCTCGTAGATGGCCGGCAGGTCGGCCGCGGCGTCCTGCGGGAGTGGTGCGATGGCGGGGACGCGGTCGACGTCGCTCCACACCGTGTCGTCGTCGACGAGCGCCGCGGCGCCGATCGCCTGCCCCGGACCCGCCTGCTGCAGGGCGCCCCCCAGGCGCGCCGAGACGGGCAGGGCGGCACCGAGCACGAGACCGACGGCCGTCAGGGCGGCGCCGAGCCGGAGCGCCGCCCCGGAGGGCCGCCAGCGCGCGCCGAAGCGGATGGGGTTCTCCACGTAGCGGTGGCTCAGCCAGGCCGGGACGACGGCGAGGAGCGTGAGCGCGACGCCGTGGCGGATGCGGAAGTCGTCGATCGCGGCCTGGCCCGCCACGAGGATCGGCCAGTGCCACAGGTACAGGGAGTACGACAACCCACCCACCCAGACGAGCGGTGACCACGCCAGCAGGCGCCCCGGTGCCCCGCGGACCGGACGCAGGCCCGACGCGAGTGCCGCCGCGGTGCCGAGCACCGGCAGGAGGGCGGGCACGCCCGGCCAGGTGGTGGCGCCGTCGTAGCCGAACGTCGCGACGACGACGGCGAGCAGGCCGGCCCAGCCGAGCAGGACGAGCGCGATGTCGGGCAGTGCCGTCCGCAGCCGGGGCGCGGCGAGGGCGAGCAGGGCACCGACGCCGAGCTCCCACACGCGGGTCGTCGAGACGAAGAAGGCGGTCTGCGGCGCGGCGATCGACTGGTGGACCGAGTAGGCGAAGCTCACGGCCGTGACGAGGCTCAGCGCGACGGCGGCCCCGAGCACCGGACGTCGTCGCCAGGCGAGGGCCGCCAGGAGGATGAGCAGCGGCCACACGAGGTAGAACTGCTCCTCGACCGCGAGCGACCAGAAGTGCTGCACCGGGGACGCGCCCACGTCCTCGGCGAGGTAGTCGACGGAGCGGTCGGCGAGTCGCCAGTTCACGACGTAGAGGGCGGCGGACACGATGTCCCAGCCGAACGTCGCACGCTGCGTCACCGGCAGCCAGACGAAGGCCACGAGGGTGCTGAAGGCGAGCACCAGGGCACTGGCCGGCAGCAGCCTGCGCGCGCGTCGGGCCCAGAAGGACGCCAGGCGCACCCGGCCCGTGCGGCTGACCTCGCGCGCGAGGATGCCCGTGATGAGGAAGCCCGACAGGACGAAGAAGATGTCGACGCCCACGAACCCGCCCGCGAACCACGGCAGACCCGCGTGGAAGGCGAGCACCGTGCCGATCGCGACCGCGCGGAGACCCTCGATGTCGCGACGCAGCGGCGCCGAGGCGGGCGAGGAGGGCATCGATGAGGTCCAGTCGTCGAGTCGGGTGCGGGGCCGTCGGCGCGGCGAGGCCAGCGGCCAGCGTAGACGGGCGGTCCTGAGGCGACCAACCGCGTCCGGTCAGCGACCGCCTGTGACCGCCTCGCCCAGGGCGTCGACGACCCGGGCGGCCGCTGCCCCGTCGTCGTGGGGTGCGAAGCGCTCGCGGAACCGGCGCAGGGTCCCCGGGTCCGGGGCCCGGACGGCGGCCAGCACGGCCTCGGCGACCTCCGCCGGGGTCCGGGTCAGCGGCCCCGGTCGGTCGGCCGGGTCGTCGAGGTCGAGGTAGAAGCCGCGCTCGTCGTCGCGGTAGCGCTCGAGGTCGGGGACGTGGAGCACGACCGGGACGCCGGCGACGGGTGCGTCGAACAGCAGCGAGGAGTAGTCGGTGACCAGCACGTCCGCCACCAGGAGGAGCTCGTGGGAGTCGGGGTGGCCTCGCACGTCGCGCACGCGGTGCGCCAGCGCGTCGGGCACCGAGGGGCTCCGCACGAGGGGGTGGGGTCGCACGAGCACGGCCCAGTCGTCGGGCAGGGCGGCGACGAGCTCGGCGACGTCGAGCGGGAGCGGGTCGCGCGTGCGGCCGTCACGGAACGTCGGGGCGTAGAGCACGACCCGCTGCTCGCCCAGCCCCCACCGCTCGCGGAGCGTCGCCGCGAGCCGCCCGTCGCGGCCGCGCACGAGCACGTCGTTGCGCGGCGACCCCTCCTCCAGCACCGGGCCGTCGTAGCGGAAGGCGCTTCGGAAGGCGGTGGTGGCGTACCGGCTCGGCGAGAGCAGGACGCTCCACTGCGCGGTGGCGGCGGCCGTACGGGCCAGGTAGGCGGGGTCCTGCGCCCTGGCGTCGTGCTGCATCCGCTTGAGCGGCGTCCCGTGCCAGGTCTGCACGTAGGCGGTGGCGCGAGGCCGACGGAGCTCGTGCGGCAGGTTCTGGTTCACGATCCAGGTGCGCGCACGGGCCAGCGTCCAGAACCAGCGGGGCGTGCCCCTCACGACCCGACGTACGCGGGGGTCGGGGAGCCGGGTGCCGGCGCGGACCGACCACACGAGGCGTGGGTGCCCGCGTCGCACCAGCTCCTCGTGGAGGGCGCGGGGCGCGTCGCCGAACCCGTGCCCGGTGTCGGACTCGAGCAGGACGTCGCCGGAGCGCGGGAGGAGGCGGGCGACGGCGAACAGCGCGCGCATCGTGGGCCGGTAGGTGCGGTGCGCGCGCCAGCGGACCCAGGTCGCGCGGGCCGTGGTGCCGCGCGAGGCGCGGACGAGCGCGAACCAGGGCGCCCGGCGCCGGGAGGCGAGCGCCACGACGCGCTCGGCGTTGCGGCCGTCGCGGTGCGCGAAGAACGCGTCGGCCCGTGCGGCGAACGTCGGGTCGGGTGCGAGGTCGGCGTCGAGGCGGGCCACGACGGCGTCGCGGGCCGTCTCGTGCCCGTGCAGGACGGGACCGGGGAGCAGCGCGTCCGCGACGAAGGGCCGGGGGGAGAGCCGGTCGCGGTCGAACTGGTAGAGCACGACGGGTCGGCGCAGGGCGGCCGCGTCGAGCGCGACGCTCGAGTAGTCGGTGACGAGCATGCCGCAGCGGCGCAGCAGCGGCTGCACGTCGGCACCCTCGGGGTCGATCGTCTCCACCCCGGGCAGGTCGAGCAGCGCGGCCTGGCGGCGCAGGTTCGGGTGCACCAGGAGCTGGACCCGCGCCCCGGCCCGAGCCGTCGCCGACTGCAGCACGGGGTCGGTGAGGAGGCGCGTCCAGCGGTCGAGGAACTCGCTCCCCTCGACGGTGCCGTCGTGCTGCAGCCAGGGTCGCCAGGTGGGCATCACCAGCACCGTGCGCTCGGGCGCCGGCACGTCGTGCAGCAGCGCGTCGACGCGGGGCATGCCGGTCACGTGGACCTGCCGGCGCCGGTAGCCCAGGTCCTGGCGGATGATCGCGGCCTCGAGCTCGGAGCTCGCGAGGATGTCGTCGGTCCGGTAGTCGCGCGAGGGCCGGGCGTAGAGCGCCGTCATGTCCTTCATCGCGAACACCCCGTGGCGCAGCGCGATGCGGACGCCGCGCGCGTGCCGGCGCATGCGGCGTGACCGCGACGCCAGCAGGTACTCGGCGTGGTGCGTGCCGAGGAACCGCGACGCCGTGAGCGTCAGCAGGGCATGGCGCCGCGAGCCGTGGACCACGACGTTGCCGAGGGGCTCGACGCGCCGCAGGTCCGGGGAGTCGGCCGCGATGACGTAGTAGGCCCGGCGGCGGGGCTGGTGCGTCCGGATCCAGTGGAACAGGTGGTACCCGTTGTCCTGGGCCTTGTGCGGCTGCTCGCCCACCAGCCACGCGCCGCGCAGCAGCCGGACGGGCCACAGCAGCGGGGCCAGGAGGAGCAGCAGGTCGAGGTGGCGCTGGTCGGCGGTCGGGCGCGACTCCAGACGGAGCACGAGCCGAGGACGCGCCCCCGCCGAGAAGTAGGGCAGCACCAGCGTGGTCGTGCTGCCGGCCGAGAAGCGCCCGTCGCGGACCCGCAGTCGCGCCCGACGCCCCGGCATCGGCACCGGCTTCCGCGAGGTGCTGCCGTCGTGGTCGACCTCGACGACCAGGTCGACGAGCTCCTCCGGGGGGCCGCCGGCCAGCACCGCGAGGTCGGCGTCGAGGCGGACGCCCGCGGACGTCGGGCCACCGGGACGGGCGCGGGCGAGGACGGTCTCGGGGCGGCCGTGGCGGCTGCGCGCGACGAGACGCACGTCGTCGGCGCCCGGCGCCGCCACCGCGAGGACCAGTCGACGGCCGCGCAGACGCACGCCCTGCACCACGACCTGCGTGGCGCCGGAGGGCATCAGGAGTCCTGGAGGTCGACCACCACGGGCGCGTGGTCGCTCGCACCCTTGCCCTTGCGCTCCTCGCGGTCGATGAAGGCGCCGTCGACGCGTGCCGCGAGGGCGGGCGAGGCCAGGACGAAGTCGATGCGCATGCCGCGCTTCTTCGGGAACGCCAGCTGCTGGTAGTCCCAGTAGGTGTAGGTGCCCGGCCCGGGGGCGTGCGGCCGCACGACGTCGGCGAAGCCGGCCTCCACGAAGGCGCGGAACGCCGCCCGCTCGGGCTCGGAGACGTGGGTGCTCCCCTCGAAGGCCGCCATGTCCCAGACGTCGTCGTCCTCCGGGGCGATGTTCCAGTCGCCGGTGAGCGCGACCTGGGCGTCGGGGTCGGCGGCCAGCCAGGCGGAGGCGTCGTCCCGCAGCCGGGCCAGCCAGTCGAGCTTGTAGGCGAAATGCTCGTGCTGCAGGTCCCGGCCGTTGGGCACGTAGAGGCTCCACACCCGCACCCCGCCGCAGGTCGCCGCGACGGCGCGCGGCTCGAGGGCCGGCGGGTCGCCGAACGTCGGCTGGTCGGCGAACGACGTGGCGACGTCGTCGAGCCCCACGCGCGACAGCAGCGCGACGCCGTTCCACTGGTTGACGCCGTGGTGGACGTACTCGTAGCCCATCGACGTGAGCTCCAGGGCCGGGAACTGGTCCTCGCGGCACTTGGTCTCCTGGATCGCCAGCACGTCGACGTCGTGCCGTTCCAGGAACGCGGTCACGCGGTCGATGCGGCTGCGGATCGAGTTGACGTTCCAGGTGGCGATGCGCACCCCCCGAACCTACCAACGCGCCCCGGGACGCCCGACCTCCCCGCGTTTCGGAACATCATCGCCCGTTTTGTGTCGAACTTCGGGCGATGGTGTTCCGAAACGCGGGCATGTGGAGAGCTGGGCGACAGCTCGGACCGGTTCGGCCACGCTCGGTGCCATGCACGAGGTCCCACAGGCGCTGCGCGGCGGGCCGTTCACCTCGCGCACGGCGGCGCAGCACGGGGTGTCGTGGAAGGCCTTGCAGGGCCGCCAGTACACCAGGCTGTTCACCGACGTCTACCTGGAGGCCGGCCTCGACGTCGGGCTGCTCGTCCTGGTGAGGGCGGCCTTGCTGCGACTGCCCGGCGACGCCGTGGCCAGTGGGGTCACTGCGGCACGGCTGTGGGGCTTCGAGCCACGGGGACACCGGGAGCTGCACTTCTCGACGTGCGTCGACACGAGGACGCGGTTGCCGGTCCGCCTGCACCGTCATGTGCTGGCCGTCGAGCACGTGCGGCGGGACGGAGTCCCGGTCACCACGGCGGCGCGCACCGTGGTGGACTGCGCTCGCGAGCTCGGCTTCGTGCAGCTCGTGCAGCTGGTCGACCACCTGGTCAACGTCGGCGCCACCACCCGTGACCGGTTGCACGGGTACTGCTGGGGTCGGCCCTACCACGGCGTGACTCGCGCGCGTCGGGCCCTGCTGCTCGCGGCCGACGGCGCCGAGTCACCTCGGGAGACGGTGCTGCGCCTGATGATCGTGCTGGCCCGCCTGCCGGCGCCTCGCGCGAACGTCGACGTCCGCGACACCACGGGTCGGTTCGTCGCACGGGTCGACCTGCTGCTCGAGAAGTGGGGGGTCGTCGTCGAGTACGACGGTCGCCAGCACGAGACCGATCCGCGGCAGTGGCTCCGTGACCGTCTCCGGCGCGAGGCGATCGAGGCGCTCGGACTACGGGTGATCGTGGTGTCGGCGCCCGACCTCGACCGTCCTGAGGCCGTGGTTCGACGGATCCATCGAGCCCTCGTCGATCGCGGCTACAACGGGCCCTCGCCCCATCTCAACGTCATGTGGCACCACTGGTTCCCTGCCCGACCGCACGGCTGACTCCGCGTTTCGGAACACCATCGCCCGTTCCCTGCGGAATTTCGGGCGATGGTGTTCCGAAACGCGGGGACGTCACGGGTCGAGGTCGTTGCGCTCGAGGCGGGAGGTGTCGGCGAGGCCGGTGCGGAAGGCGGCGCGCGCCACCATGTGCGCGGCGACGGGGGCGGTGAGCAGCTGGAACAGGGCGACGAGCGCGATGATCGTCAGGGCGCCGGGGTCACGCACCCGCAGCGCGAGACCGGCCAGCACGAGGAGCAGGCCGAGGGTCTGCGGCTTCGTCGCCGCGTGCATGCGCGTGAGGACGTCGGGGAAGCGCACCAGGCCGATGCCCGCGAGCAGGGCCAGGAAGGTGCCCGTGAGCAGCAGCACGCCGGAGACGACGTCGAGCAGCAGCCCGTTCACGTGTCCTCCTCCTGGGCGGTCGCCGGGGCGTCGATGTCGCGGGCGGCGAAGCGCGAGATGCTGACCGACCCGAGGAAGCCGACGAGGGCGAGGGCGAGGAGCACCGGCGCGGTGTCGGTGTGCCCGACGATGGCGGCCTCGACCCCGACGGCCGACAGGCAGGCGGCGACGAACACGTCGGCCGCCACGGTGCGGTCGAGCATCGTCGGCCCGCGGACGATCCTGACCAGGCACAGCACCCCCGTGACCGCGAGCATGACCGCGCAGGCGACGGCGACGACGGTCATGCCGCTCCCCTCTCCTCGGCGGCGGCCCGGCGCCACGCGTCACGGTCCTCGCGGGGCGCCCAGGCGGCCACGACCCGACGTTCCTGCGCGTGGACGGCCGCGATCGCCCGCTCGATGCTCTCGGGCGACCGGGCGTCGAGCACGTGGAGGACGAGGACGCCGTCCTCGGGGTCGATCTCGACCAGCAGCGAACCGGGCACGAGCGAGACGAGCTCGGCGGTGGCGGTCATCATCAGCTCCGACCGGGTGAGGAGCGGCACCGCCACGACGGCGCTCGGTGGCGGGGTGGCCGGCCGGATCGCCAGCCACCCGACCTGGACCGACGCGCGGACCAGGTCGACCACGAACCGGGCGACGAGGACGAGGGTGGGCCACGGTCTCACCGTCCAGCGCCACGGAGCCTTCGGGAACGGGAACAGCAGGAGGACGAGCACCGACGTCAGGAGCCCGCCCACGACGAGCGTGGGCGTGATCGCCCCCCACAGGAGCAGCCAGACGACGGTGAGGCCCAGCACCACGCGCCACCGGGGCATCAGGAGCCGCCCCCGAGCACCGACTCGACGTACGGGGTGCGCTGCACCAGCTCCGTCGCCGCCGCGTCCGTGACGCGGAACAGCGGACCGGCCACGACGGTGAGCGCGACCGTGGCCGCGACCAGGGCGAGCGTCGGCAGGGCCATCCCGAGGGGGAGGCGCTGCTCCTCGGCGACCCGCGCCCACGCGGAGGTCTGCCGGGTCCGGGTGGTCACCTCGCCGCCGCCGTGCATGGCGCCGTGCGACCAAAGGTCGCCGCCGTCGTCGACCACGGCCTGGGCGCGGTCGTCGTCGACCGGCTGCCAGAAGGCCCGGTTCCACACCTTGGCGATCGCGTAGAGCGTGAGCAGGCTGACCGCGACACCCGCCGCGACCGCCGTCACGGCCAGCCAGTCGCCGGCCTCGATGCCCGCGCGCCCGAGCGCGACCTTCCCGAGGAACCCGGAGAAGGGTGGGATCCCCGCGAGGTTCATCGCGGGGACGAAGAAGACGACCGAGAGGACGGGTGCCGACCGCGCGAGGCCACCCAGCCGGTCGAGGTTGGTGGTGCCGCTGCGGTACTCCACCAGCCCGGCCAGCAGGAACAATGCGGTCTGCACGGTGATGTGGTGCGCGATGTAGTAGATCGCCCCCGACAGGGCGAGCTCGCTGCCCAGCCCGATGCCGAGCAGCATGTAGCCGATGTGGCTGACGAGCGTGAACGAGAGGATGCGCTTGATGTCGTTCTGCGCCACGGCGCCGAGGATGCCGACCACCATCGTCAGCGTCGCGGCCACGAGGACGAGGGTGCGCATCGACTCCGCAGGGAAGATCAGCGTCTGGGTCCGCACGATCGCGTAGACGCCGACCTTCGTGAGCAGGCCGGCGAAGACGGCCGTGACCGGGGCCGGGGCCGTCGGGTAGGAGTCGGGCAACCACGCCGACAACGGGAACACCGCGGCCTTGATGCAGAAGACGGTGAGCAGCAGCAGCTGCAGGACCTGCGCCACGGCGGGGTCGAGGTCGGGGACGCGCTCGGCGAGCCGGGCGAAGTTGACGGTGCCGGTCGCGGCGTACACGCACGCGATCGCGACGAGGAAGATGACCGACGACAGCAGGCTGACGACGATGTACACCGTGCCGGCGCGGATGCGCGCCTCCGTGCCGCCCAGCGTGATGAGCACGTAGCTGGCCGCGAGCAGCACCTCGAAGCCGACGAAGAGGTTGAACAGGTCGGCCGACAGGAAGGCGTTGGAGACGCCGGCGCTCAGCACGAGGTAGGTCGGGTGGAACACCGACAGTGGCGTGTCGCGGCCGTACTCGACGATGCCCTGGCCGAAGGAGTACAGCAGCACGAGCAGCGTGACCACCGACGAGACGAGCAGCATGAGCGCCGCCAGCCGGTCGGCGACGAGGGTGATGCCGATCTCCGGGCCCCACCCCGCGACGGTGAGCGACTGCGGCCCCAGGGAGTCGGCGCGGACGAGGAGCGTCGCGGCGGTGGCCACGACCGCGGCGAGCACCACGACGCTGACGATGCGCTGCGCGCGGGCGGAGCGCCCGAGCACGAGGCAGACGCCGGCACCGAGCAGGGGCAGGAGCACCGGCAGGGCGACGAGCTGGGTCATCGGTCGGCTCCCTCCTCGTCGGGCACGTCCGTCTGCGGCGCCTCGAACGTCGCCGACGTCTCGTCGGCCTCGGCGCGTCGACGCACGAGGTCGTCCTCGACGTCGTCCTTCACGTCGTCGCTGCCGGACAGCTGCCAGGACCGGTAGGCGAGCGCCAGTCCGAACGCGCTGACGCCGAGGGTGATGACGATGGCCGTGAGGGCCATGGCCTGCGGGAGCGGGTCGGTGATGCCGTCCCGGCCGACGATCGGGGGTGCTCCGCTCGGGCCGGACGCGACGACGAACAGCAGGTTCACGCCGTTGCCGACCATGACGAAGCCGATGAGGATCCGGCTGAGGCTGCGCTCCAGCATGAGCGTGGTGCCACAGCCCACCAGCACGGCGATCGCGACGACGAGGACGAGGTCGACGGTCATGGTGCGCCCACCCCCTCCCGTCCGGCGTCCTGCTCGGTGGCGCGGGCGGGGTCGGTGCACTCCTCGGCGAGGCCGGAGTCGGAGGGGCCCTCCTCGCCGTGGCGGTCGATGCCGCCTCCGAGGCTGCGCAGGACGTCGAGCGCCAGGCCGACGACGACGAGGTAGACCCCGACGTCGAACGCGAGCGAGGTGACGACGTGCACCTCGCCGAGGAGGGGCACGGGCAGGTCGAGCACCGCGCTCTGGAAGGTGTTGGCGCCGGCCAGGACCGGGACGACGCCGGCCGCCGCGGCCACCGCCAGACCAGACCCCAGCACCACCCCCGCGTCGACGGGCGCGGCGGCGTCGAGCTCGCGACGGCCACCGGCGAGGTAGCGGACGGCGAGTGCGAGCCCCGCCACCAGGCCGCCGGCGAAGCCGCCACCGGGCGTGTAGTGACCGGTGAACATGAGGTAGGCCGAGAAGATCATGAGCACCGGGAACACGGCGCGGGCGACGACCTCGAAGACGACGGAGCGCCGCGCGACGTCGAGCGCGCCGGCGCCCGGCAGCCAGTCCTCCTGCGCGTCGGCGGGCCCCGGCCGGGCGCGCCGCACCTCGCGGTGGGACTGGGCCCGGTCGGTGATGAGGAAGATGAGGCTGGCGATGCCGGTCGCGGCGACGACGAGCACGGCCAGCTCGCCGAACGTGTCCCACACCCGGATGTCGACGAGCGTGATGTTGACGATGTTCTCGCCGCCGCCGAACACGTAGGCGGGCGTCTCGAACGACGGCCCGACCGGGGAGGCCGTCCGCGCGTTGGCGGCGACCACGGCGTAGGCGGCGACCGCCAGCCCGGTGGCGGCGCCGATGCCGATGCGGATGCGACGGGTCCGGTTGAAGGGCCGGTCGGAGAAGAAGGGTCCGAAGCGCCGCAGGACGAGCACGAAGGTCACCAGGGCGAAGGTCTCGACGAGCACCTGGGTGAGGGCGAGGTCGGGGGCGCCGTGCAGCACGAACAGCAGGGCGGTGCCGTACCCCGTGACGCCGAGCAGGAGCACGGCCCGAAGCCGACGGCGGGACCGCACGGTGAGCACGGCGGCGGCGCAGACCAGGGCCACCGTCGCCATCCGCAGCGCGTCGTCGGTCCCGAGGGCGCCGCCGTCGCCGAGCATCCAGTCGGGCTCGCCCCACGCGCGGACGGCGGCCGTGCCGGGCACGAGCACGAGCACGAGCAGCACGACGCCGAGGTAGACGGGCAGGGAGCCGCGCTGCGTGGCGCCGGTGACCTCGACGCTCAGGCGGTCGACCCCGCGCACCGAGGCGTGGTAGACGCGCTCGGCGTCCGGCAGCGGCAGGCGCCGGGCCAGGTCCGCCTGGAGCCGGGCGACCGGCCGTCGCAGGAGCCACAGGCCGAGACCGCCGGCGATCGCGAGCACGGACAGGCCCAGGGCGGGGGTCACGCCGTGCCAGAGGGTGAGGACGGGCTCGTGGGCGCCCGGGGAGAAGGCCCCGGCGTACCGCTCGATCGCGGGCGTCAGCAGCGGGCCGGTGAAGCCTCCGACGAGGCACAGGGTCGCCAGCAGCACCGGCGCGACCTGGAACCACGGCCCGGGCGGCGTGACCTGCAGCGGCGCGACGTCCTTCGTGCCGAAGGTGCCCCACACGAACCGGGCCGTGTAGGCGACGGTGAGCATCGAGCCGAGCACCAGGCCGACGAGGGCGACCGTGGCCCCGGCGCCGGTCCCGATGTCGGCCCCGAGGTCGACGAACGCCGCCAGCGCCGCCTCCTTGGCGGTGAACCCCAGCAGCGGGGGCAGGCCGGCCATCGACGCGGCGGCGACGACCGTGACCACCAGCAGGACGGGCATGGAGCGGGCGAGACCGGTGAGCTCGCGCAGGTCGCGCGTGCCGACGCTGCGGTCGACGATGCCGACCACGAGGAATAGCGTCGACTTGAACAGGGCGTGCGCGAGGACGAGCGACAGCCCGGCGAAGGCTGCCGACCGGGTGCCCGCTCCGGCCACCGCCACCAGGAAGCCGAGCTGGCTGACCGTGCCGTAGGCGAGCAGGAGCTTGACGTCGTGCTGGCGCAGGGCCCGCAGTCCGCCGAGGAGCATCGTCGCGATGCCGAGGGTGAGCAGCACGGGACGCCAGCCGGGCGTCTCCGCGAAGGCGGGCGCGAGCAGCAGGACCAGGAACACGCCGGCCTTCACCATGGCGGCCGCGTGCAGGTAGGCGCTGACCGGCGTGGGAGCGGCCATGGCGCCGGGCAGCCAGAAGTGGAACGGCACGAGGGCGGACTTGCTGAGGGCCCCGACCAGCAGCAGCATCACGGCGGTCGTCGTCGCGGCGCCGGCCGGGGGATCGGCGACGATCGCGCTGATCCTCGGCGTGCCGGCCTCTGCGTGCAGCACGAACAGGCCGAGCAGCATGACGAGCCCGCCGAACGTGGTGACGAGCAGCGCGTCGACCGCGGCGCGCCGGTTGGCCCGGCGGTCGGGGTTGTGGCCGATGAGCAGGAACGACAGGACCGTCGTGAGCTCCCAGAAGACGAACAGCACGTACAGGTTGTCCGACAGGACGAGCCCGAGCATCGAGCCGGCGAACGCGGTGAGGACGCCGGAGAACCGCCACACGCCGGCGTCGCCGGGTCGGAAGTACCAGGCGCAGTAGACGAGGACGAGCGCGCCGACGCCGGTGACGACGAGCGACATGAGCGCGGTGAGCGGGTCGAGGACGAGGTCGACGTCGATCCCGACGGACGGGATCCAGGTCCACCGCTGCACGACCGGGTCGCCGCCGTCGAGCACGTCGAGCGCGTGCGGCAGCAGCCACGCGAACGCGGCGGCCGGGGCGAGGGCCAGCACGAGGAAGGCGCGGCGACCGAGCAGCCGGCTGAGCAGGGGCGCCCCGGCTGCAGCGACGAGGTGCAGCAAGAGGAGGGCGACCATCGTGGCCCAGACTATCGGCCCGCACCATGGGGCGGCACGTCGTACGGTGGCCCCATGAGCGTGCTCCGTGTCTCGTCCGAGTCGCTCCTCCCGGCGGGACGAGCGACGGCGGGACGAGCACCATGATCGACTGGGACTTCGCTCGGGCGACCGCGACGCGGCTCGCGCGTCCCGGGCCCGACCTCTCGCCGGCCGAGGCCGACGAGGTCGTGGCCGAGCTCAGGGACGCCGCCGCCCGCTCGACCGGGCCGGTGCGCGAGTTCTCCGACCTGCACGCACCCGACACGGTCGAGGCGCAGGCGCCCGTGCTCGTCGTCGACCGGGCCGGGTGGATGGAGGCGAACCTCGGGACCTTCCAGGTCCTCATGGACCCCGTGGTGGCCCGGCTCGAGGAGGGCCGTCGCACGAACGGCGTGGTGCGCGCCGTCGGCAGCCGCGTCAGCGGCGCCGAGGTCGGCGGTCTGGTCGCACTGCTGTCGGGCAAGGTCCTCGGCCAGTTCGACCCGTTCTGGACCGGCCCTCGCGGGGAGGGCGGACGGCTGATGCTGGTCGCACCGAACGTCGTCCAGGTCGAGCGGACGCTGGGCGTCGACCCGCACGACTTCCGGCTGTGGGTCTGCCTGCACGAGGAGACCCACCGCGTGCAGTTCACGGCCGTGCCGTGGATGCGCGACCACCTCCGTGGTCTCATCGACGAGCTGACCGAGGCCACCGACCTCGACTCCGAGGCGCTCCAGCGCTTCCTCACCGAGGGGGTCGGCGAGCTCGTGAAGGTCCTGCGCGGCCAGTCCGACGCGTCGCTGGCCGAGGTGCTCCAGAACGACCGGCAGCGCGCCGTCGTCGACCGGATCACCGGCGTGATGTCCCTGCTCGAGGGCCACGCCGACGTCGTGATGGACGGCGTCGGGCCCGAGGTCATCCCCTCGGTCGCCTCGATCCGCCGGAAGTTCGAGCAGCGACGTTCCGGCGGCAACGGCCTCGACAAGGTGCTGCGGCGCCTCCTCGGGCTGGAGTCGAAGATGCGCCAGTACCGCGACGGCGCCGTGTTCGTCCGCGAGGTCAACGAGAAGGTCGGGCTCACGGGCTTCAACGCCGTCTGGGCGTCGCCGGAGAACCTGCCCGACCGGCAGGAGATCCTCGACCCCGCGGCCTGGCTCGCGCGCGTGCACGGCTGAGGTCGCGTCGGTGGCACGGCTCCTCGACGCCGAGGCGCGCGGCCGGGCCGGCGTCCGTGCCGTGCTGGCGGCGGTCCCCGTGGACGCGACGGTGGTGCTGGGCGTCTCCGGGGGCGCCGACTCCCTGGCGCTCGCCGCGTGTGCCGCCTTCGTCGCCGACCGCGAGGGGCGGACGGTGCGTGCCGTCGTCGTCGACCACGCGCTCCAGCCGGGCTCCCGAGAGGTCGCCGAGGGTGCTGCGGCGCAGGCACGTGCGCTTGGCCTCGCCGCGGACGTCATGGCGGTCGAGGTCGGCGGCGCGGGCGGACCCGAGGGTGCCGCGCGCCGTGCCCGTCGCGCGGCACTGCTGGCGGCTGCGGGCGCGGACGGCGTCGTGCTGCTCGCGCACACGCTCGACGACCAGGCCGAGACGGTGCTGCTCGGCCTCGGGCGCGGCTCCGGGCCCAGGTCCCTGGCGGGGATGGCGGCGGTGGACGGACCGTGGCGACGACCGCTGCTCGGGCTGAGACGTGCCGACACCGAGGCGGTCTGCCGGGCGCACGGGCTGGACTGGTGGACCGACCCGCACAACACTGATCCCCGCTTCCGCCGGTCGCGCCTGCGCCACGAGGTCCTGCCGCTGCTCGAGGACGTGCTGGGCGGCGGGGTCGTCGAGGCGCTCGGTCGCACCGCCGACCAGGTCCGCGCCGACACCGTCCTGCTCGACGACCTCGCGGCCGAGGTCGCGGACGTCGCCGACGTCGCGGGTCTCGCGTCGCTCCCGCCCGCGCTGCGCTCCCGCGCGCTGCGCCGCTTCGCCCTGGAGGCCGGCGCGACGCCCGGTGAGCTGGCCGCGGTCCACCTCGCCGCGCTCGAGCGCCTCGTGACCGCCTGGCGCGGCCAGGACCGGGTCGAGCTGCCCGGTCACGTGGTGGTCCGCCGCACGTCCGGTCGTCTGCACGTCGTCCCCTGACCACCCGCCCCGCCCCCGGCGGAGGCGTTCGCCGCGGCCCCCGTCCGCCGAGCTTGTCGAGGTGTCTCTGGGGTGGCCCCTCGACGTGCGAGACCGTTCGCCGAGCTTGTCGAGGTGCTTGCTGGGTGGCCCCTCGACAGGCTCGGGGGGCGGTGGGCCTGCCCCCTCGACGGGTGAAGGTCGTTCGCCGAGCTTGTCGAGGTGCTTGTAGAGAAGGCCCCTCGACAGGCTCGGGGGGCGGTGGGGTGGCCCCTCGACAGGCTCGGGGGGCGGTGGGCCTGCCCCCTCGACGGGTGAAGGTCGTTCGCCGAGCTTGTCGAGGTGCTTGTAGAGAAGGCCCCTCGACAGGCTCGGGGGGCGGTGGGGTGGCCCCTCGACAGGCTCGAGGTGTCTCCTGGGGTGGCCCCTCGACAGGC
>CAZREF010000002.1:144879-259398 GCA_964599245.1 uncultured Aeromicrobium sp.
GGTGGCCCCTCGACAGGCTCGAGGTGTCTCCTGGGGTGGCCCCTCGACAGGCTCGGGGGGCGGTGGGGTGGCCCCTCGACGGGCTCGGGGGGCGGTGGGGTGGCCCCTCGCGGGGCGAGGGCGTTCGCCGAGCCCGGCCCTGGACGGGGTCGGGCCCGGGGTCCTGTGGCAGGCTGAGCCCGTGGACCTCCAGCACGTCGAGTCCGACCTCGACCTCGAGCAGACCCTGTTCACCGAGGAGCAGATCATCGGTCGCCTCCGCGAGATCGCTCGCGAGGTCGAGGCCGACTACGAGGGCCGCGACCTCCTGCTGGTCGGGGTGCTCAAGGGTGCAGTGATGGTCATGGCCGACCTCGCGCGCAGCTTCGAGCGGCACGTCGAGATGGACTGGATGGCGGTCTCGTCGTACGGGTCGGGCACCACGTCCTCCGGCGTGGTGCGCATCCTCAAGGACCTCGACGCCGACATCTCGGGTCGGCACGTGCTGATCGTCGAGGACATCATCGACACCGGCCTCACCCTCTCCTGGCTCGTCACCAACCTGCGCTCGCGAGGGCCCGCGTCGGTCGAGATCGCCACCCTGCTGCGCAAGCCCGACGCGCTGCAGATGGACGTCGACGTCAAGTACGTCGGCTTCGACATCCCCAACGCGTTCGTGGTCGGCTACGGCCTCGACTACGCCGAGAGGTACCGCAACCTGCGCAGCATCGGCACCCTCGCGCCCCACGTGTACTCCTGAGCGTCCGACCCCCGTCGATCGGCGCCGTCCGGCCGCCCGGGAACGCGCGGTCCTCGCAGGCCGTTCTCCCGGTACGGATCGACAGGTCGACCAACCGGTCGACGTGTACGGTTCCCTGTGTCGGCGACGACGGTCGCCGACGAAGCACACGAGGAGGAGTGGGCCGCCCCGGCCCGTGTCCATGAACGCCAAGCGCCTGTTCCGCGGTCCCTGGGTGTGGATCGTCCTCATCCTCGTCCTCGTCGTCGTGACCCTGCAGTTCTCGGGTCGGGCCGACGGGTACAAGGAGGTGCGCACCGCGACGATGGTGCAGTACCTGAACGACGACAAGATCTCCGAGATGACGTTCGACCAGGGCGACCAGTCGATCCAGGCCACGCTCGACGACGGCACGAAGGTGCGGACGAAGTTCCTCCTGGAGCAGGGCGACCGTCTGGTGGAGAGGGCCGAGGCCGAGGTCGCGGACAAGAAGCTCAAGACGTTCGACGTCAAGGTCCCCACGTCGAACTTCCTCACCACGCTCGCCGGGTCGATCATCCCGCTGCTGCTGTTCCTCGGGCTGTTCCTCTTCATCCTGACCCGTTTCCAGGGCGGCGGTGGTGGCGTCATGAAGTTCGCCAAGTCCCGCGCGAAGCTGATCTCCAAGGACACCCCGCAGACCACGTTCTCCGACGTCGCGGGATGCGACGAGGCCATCGAGGAGCTCGGCGAGATCAAGGAGTTCCTGTCCGAGCCGGCCAAGTTCCAGGCCGTCGGCGCGAAGATCCCGAAGGGTGTGCTGCTCTACGGCCCGCCCGGTACCGGCAAGACCCTGCTCGCGCGAGCCGTGGCGGGCGAGGCGGGCGTGCCGTTCTACTCCATCTCCGGGTCCGACTTCGTCGAGATGTTCGTGGGCGTCGGCGCGAGCCGGGTCCGTGACCTCTTCGAGCAGGCCAAGGAGAACGCGCCGGCCATCGTCTTCATCGACGAGATCGATGCCGTCGGGCGCCACCGCGGCACCGGCATGGGCGGCGGGCACGACGAGCGCGAGCAGACGCTCAACCAGCTGCTGGTGGAGATGGACGGCTTCGACGTCCGCGGCGGCGTCATCCTCATCGCGGCCACGAACCGGCCCGACGTGCTCGACCCGGCCCTCCTGCGGCCCGGTCGCTTCGACCGCCAGATCGGCGTCGAGGCGCCCGACCTGAAGGGTCGCGAGACGATCCTCAAGGTCCACGCCCGCGGCAAGCCCATCGGTCCCGGCGTCGACCTCTCGAGCGTGGCCCGGCGGACGCCCGGCTTCAGCGGTGCCGACCTCGCCAACGTGCTCAACGAGGCCGCGCTGCTCACCGCGCGCAGCAACGAGAAGGTCATCACCGACGCCGCGCTCGACGAGGCGATCGACCGCGTCATGGCCGGCCCGCAGAAGCGCACGCGCCTCATGAACGAGCACGAGCGCCTCGTGACCGCCTACCACGAGGGCGGCCACGCCCTGGTCGCCGCGGCGCTGCCGCAGAGCGACCCGGTGCACAAGATCACGATCCTGCCGCGCGGGCGCGCCCTCGGCTACACGATGGTGCTGCCCGACGAGGACAAGTACAGCCAGACGCGCGCGGAGCTGCAGGACAAGCTCGCCTACATGATGGGCGGTCGCGCGGCCGAGGAGCTCGTCTTCCACAACCCCACCACGGGGGCGGGCAACGACATCGAGAAGGCCACCGGCCTCGCCCGGGCCATGGTGACCCAGTACGGCATGAGCGAGCGCCTCGGCGCCGTCAAGCTCGGCAGCGACAACAGCCAGCCGTTCCTGGGCGCCGGTGCGGGCATGGGCCACACGCGCGACTACTCCGAGCGCGTCGCCGCCGTCGTCGACGAGGAGGTGACCTCGCTGATCGCCTTCGCGCACCAGGAGGCCTTCGACATCCTTGACGAGAACCGCGACGTCCTCGACGCGCTGGTGCTCGAGCTCATGGAGAAGGAGACCCTCGACAAGGCCGAGGTGGCGCGGATCTTCGAGCCGCTGCGACGCCGCGAGGTGCGCCCGGCCTGGACCGGCTCGGACTCGCGTCGTCCGTCCGACCAGCCTCCCGTCCAGGCGCCGGAGGCCTCGCGGCTGAAGGAGCAGGAGGACGAGGAGGGCATCGTCGTCGCCCCCGACGCCGGCCCCGACGCGCCCGCGCCGGAGGACCCGGCCCCGACCGACCCGGCATGAGCCCCGGGCCGTCGCGGCACCACCCCCTCGTCCCCACCACTCCCCGGGAGCATCGATGAGCGTCGACCTGGTCCGAGCCGAGGCAGCCGTGCGCGAGCTGCTCATCGCCGTGGGGGAGGACCCCGACCGTGAGGGGCTGCAGGAGACCCCGGCCCGCGTCGCCCGCTCCTACGTCGAGCTGCTGGCCGGGCTCGACCAGGACCCGCGCGAGGTCCTGACGGCCACGTTCGACGTGGGCCACGACGAGCTCGTGCTGGTCAAGGACATCGAGCTGTGGTCGATGTGCGAGCACCACCTCGTGCCGTTCACCGGTGTGGCGCACGTCGGCTACATCCCGCGGGCCGACGGCTACGTCACGGGGCTCTCCAAGCTCGCGCGCCTGGTCGACGTCTTCGCGCGCCGCCCCCAGGTGCAGGAGCGGCTCACGACCCAGGTCGCCGATGCCCTCCTCGACGTCCTCGAGCCGCGCGGCGTCATCGTCGTCGTCGAGGCCGAGCACCTCTGCATGACCATGCGCGGCGTCCGCAAGGCCGGCGCCCGCACCGTCACGAGTGCCGTCCGCGGACAGCTGCGCGACCCGGCCACCCGCGCGGAGGCCATGGGTCTCATCATGGGCGGCCACCGGTGACGGGAGCCGCCGCGTGCACGCCCTGACGAGGACCGTGCCGTGACGGCGACGCCTCCCGACCTGCTCGCGCCGCTGGGCCGCTGCCGGGTGATGGGCGTCGTCAACGTCACGCCCGACTCCTTCTCCGACGGTGGCCGCTGGTTCGACACCGACGCGGCCGTGCGCCACGGGCTCGAGCTGGCCCGCGCCGGCGCCGACCTGGTCGACGTCGGCGGCGAGTCGACCCGCCCGGGGGCCGTGCGCGTCGACCTGGAGGAGGAGCTGCGGCGCGTCGTGCCCGTCGTGCGTGCCCTGGCCGACGACGGCGTCGCGGTGTCCGTCGACACGATGCGGGCCCAGGTGGCCGAGGCGGCCCTCGACGCCGGGGCGGCTCTCCTCAACGACGTCTCGGGCGGGCGCGCCGACCCGCGCATGGTGCCGCTGGCGGCCGAGCGCGAGGTGCCGCTCGTCCTCATGCACTGGCGGGGGCACTCCGAGCGCATGCAGGACCTCACCACGTACCACGACGTCGTCCCCGACGTCGTGGCCGAGCTCTCCGCGAGCGTCGAGGCCGCGGTCGCCGCGGGTGTCGCTCCCGAGCGCGTCGTGGTCGACCCGGGTCTCGGCTTCTCCAAGACCGGCGCGCAGAACTGGTCGGTGCTCGCCGAGCTGGACGCCTTCACCGCCCTCGGGCACCCCGTGCTGGTCGCGGCCAGCCGCAAGCGGTTCCTCGGGGAGCTCCTCGCCGCCCCCGACGGCACGCTGCGCCCGACGGACGGACGCGAGGCGGCGACGCTGGCGCTCACGACCCTCGCCGCGCAGGCCGGTGCGTGGGCCGTGCGGGTCCACGAGGTCGGCCCGTCGGTCGACGCCGTGCGCGTCGTCGCCCGGGTGGGGCAGGAGGCCCCTCGTGGCCGGTGACGTCCTCGCCCGCCACCGGGCCTTCTACGACGCCGTCGAGTCCGGCGACGTCGACCTCATGCGCGCACTGTGGGTCGACTCGCCCTCCATCAGCTGCGTCCACCCCGGCGCCGAGGCCCTCGAGGGCACCGACGCGGTGCTGCGCTCCTGGACCCTGCTCATGGCCAACGTGGGCTACATCCAGTTCTTCCTCACCGACGTCCAGGTCTCCTGGCCCCTCGGTCCAGACGCCGACCTCGCGGTGGTCACCTGCACGGAGAACATCCTGTCGGGCGAGGGCACCGAGTCCCCCGAGCAGTTCTCCGGGGGCAAGGCGGTCTGCACGGCCATCCTGGTGCGCGAGGGCGGATCGGGCCGCCGCCCGGGTGAGTGGCGGTTCTGGTCGCGCCACGCCTCGCCGGTGCTCGACATCGACCCCGAGGCTCCCGAGGAGCCCGGCATGACCGACCCGACCACCTAGGGGAGCCATGACCTGTCCTGACGGCCTCGACCGCATCGACCTGCACGGGGTGACCGCCTTCGGGCACCACGGCGTGCTGCCGCACGAGCGCGAGCTGGGGCAGACGTTCGTGGTCGACGTCGCCCTGGGTCTCGACCTCGGCCCGGCGGGCGAGAGCGACGACCTGCGGGCCACCGTGAGCTATGCCGAGGTGGCCGAGGAGGTGGTCCGCGTGCTGACCGGGGAGCCGGTGGACCTGATTGAGTCCCTCGCGCTCCGTATGGTGGACTGGTGCCTGGCACGTGAGCCCGTCCGGTGGGCGAGCGTGACCGTCCACAAGCCCCAAGCGCCCATCTCGGTGACGTTCAGCGACGTCAGCGTGACGATAGAGCGGAGCAAGCAGTGACCGAATCGCCCACGCCGTACGTGCTGGACGCCGACACGATGACCGGCGGCATGCGTCCCATCCGCCAGGCCGTCATCGCGATCGGCTCCAACCTCGGTGACCGGCTGAACCGGCTGCAGGGGGCCGTCGCCGCGCTCGAGGACACGCCCGAGGTGCAGGTCGTCTCCGTCTCCTCGGTCTACGAGACCCAGCCGGTCGGTGCCCCCGACGGCTCCGGTCCGTTCCTGAACGCCGTCGTGCTGTGCGACACCACGCTCACCGTCCACACCCTCCTCGACCGCGCCCATGCCATCGAGGACGCCTTCGGTCGCGAGCGGTCCGAGCCCGGTGCGCCGCGCACGCTCGACGTCGACCTCATCGTCGTGGGCGACCGTGTCGCCGACGACGAGACCCTCACCCTGCCGCACCCGCGGGCCCACGAGCGCGGGTTCGTGCTCGTGCCGTGGATGGAGATCGACCCCGAGGGCGAGATCCCCGGCAAGGGCTTCGTGGCCGACCTCGTCGGCGACGTCGACACGACCGGCGTCGTCCGGCGAGAGGACCTCGAGATCCTTCTGTGATGCACGCGCGGCGGACGACCGCCGTCCACGTCGCCGCGCTCGTCGCGCTGGGCCTCCTCCTGGGCTCGATCGTCCGTCCGCTCACGCTGCGGCTCGGCGGCACCCCGCCGCGTCCGGGTTGGCTCGTCGCGCTGCTGCTGCTCGCCCTCGCCGTCATGGCGGGCGTGATGGCCTGGAGCACCTGGCAGAGCCTGCACCAGCGCAAGCAGCGGATGACGTCGCAGCACGCCATGACCCTGCTGGCCGTCGCAAAGGCCTGCGGCATCGTCGGCGCGCTCTCCTTCGGCGCCTACGGCGGGTTCGCCCTGGCCTTCGTCCGCGACTGGGACACCGTCTTCGGCCGTGACCGCGTGCTCCAGGGCGGCGGCGCCGCCCTCGCCGGCCTGCTGCTCCTCGTCGCGGCGCTGCTGCTCGAGCGCGCCCTCCACGTCCCCCAGCCCGACGAGGAGGACGACGACGCCCCTCCGGGCGCCGCGACGGCGGCGTAGGGACTCCTCCTGCGGCTGCGTCGGTGCGCCTCGGTGCTGGTGGCGGCCTCCGGAAGGGCCTCGACGGGGCAGGGGGGTGCGTGCCGGGCCGCCCCTCCCGCCCTCACCCCGCATGGGGCGGTGACTTCTCCACCGAACGAGCTCTCCTGGCGGCGGCCGGTGGGTTCCCCACGTTCTCAGCGCTGAGATGGTGGAGAATTTACCGCTCGCGGCATCATCGGTGGCTGAGCAACCGCAGGCAGCCCGCTGACGTTGCTGGGCCACCGATGCGGGGAGCCGCGGCCCGAGAGCTCGCCCGAGACCGGCGCTGCCGCCCGGTCGAGGCCTTTCGGAGACCGACCCCGCTCGAAGCCGAGCCCGCGCAGCCGCAGGACGAGGACCCGCGGAGGCAGCGCAGCCGCAGGACCCGCCCTCAGACCAGTGCCGACCGCAGCGTGTCGAGGCCGACGGAGCCGAGGCGGAGGGCGTCGCGGTGGAACGTGCGCAGGTCGTCCCCGTGCCGGGCGACCCACGCGTCGCGCACCTGCTCCCAGATCCGCTGGCCGACCTTGTAGCTGGGCGCCTGGCCGGGCCAGCCGAGGTAGCGGTTGACCTCGAACCGCACGAACGGCTCGTTCATGTTGACGTGCTCGGACATGAACGCGAACGCGTGCTCGGCCGTCCACGGGCCGTCGCCGTCGGGGTGGGGGAGCTCGAGGTGCACGCCGAGGTCCAGCACGACGCGGGCGGCGCGCATGCGCTGGCCGTCGAGCATGCCGAGCCGGTCGGCGGGGTCGTCGAGGTACCCGAGGTCGGCCATGAGCCGCTCGGCGTAGAGCGCCCAGCCCTCGCCGTGGCCCGACGTCCACAGCGCGCCGCGACGCCAGGCGTTCAGCTCGGCGGCGTTCCAGACGGCGTAGCCGCACTGGAGGTGGTGGCCCGGGACGCCCTCGTGGTAGACGGTCGTGAGCTCGCGCCAGGTGTCGAACTCGGTGACGCCCTCGGGCACGCTCCACCACATGCGGCCCGGACGGGCGAAGTCGTCGCTCGGCGGCGTGTAGTAGATGCCGCCCTCCTGCGTAGGCGCGATGCGGCACTCCAGGGTGCGCATCTCCTCGGGCACGTCGAAGTGGGTGCGCGAGAGCTCCTCGACGGCGCGGTCGGACGTCTCCTGCATCCAGCGCTGCAGGGCGTCGGTGCCGACCAGGCGGTGCTCCGGCGACGCCTCGAGGTGGGCGACGGCCTCGGCCACGGAGGCCCCGGGCAGCACCTCCTGCGCCACCGCCTCCTGCTCCGCGACCATGCGCCGCAGCTCCTCCACGCCCCAGTCGTACGTCTCCTCGAGGTCGACGGCCGCACCGAGGAAGCCGCGTGACGCGAGGGCGTAGAGGTCGCGGCCGCAGGCGTCCCGCCGGCGGGCGGCGGGGAGCAGCTCGCCCGTCAGGAACGAGGCGAGCGACGCATAGGCCTCCCGGGCCGTGGCGGCGCCGCGTCGCACGTCGGCCTGGAGCGACTCGGGCACGCCGGCGTGAACGGCCGCACCGGCGAGGCCGTCGAAGAAGGCACCGGCTCGCGCCTGGCGAGCCGCCTGGTCGGCGACCTCGACGACCTGACGGCGGGCCGGGGTGTCGCCCGCGCGGATCCCGGAGCGCAGGGACTCGGTGTAGCCGGCCAGGGCGCCCGGGACGTTCGTGAGGCGGGTGGCGACGTGGGCCCAGTCGTCGGGACCGTCGGTCGGCATGAGGTCGAAGACGTCGCGGACGTCCTGGACCGGCGAGGCGATGACGTTGAGGTCGTGGCGCCAGGTGCCCGCGTCGTGCTGCTCGACGTGGAGGTCGAGGACGCGGACCAGCTCGGCGTGCGTGACGACGTCGACGGCGTCGACCGGCTCGACGTGGTCGAGTCGGCGCCGCATCGACCGCGCCGCGTCCGCGTACGCGGCATGTCCTTCGGGGGAGAGGTCGGCGTACTCGCCCTCGCGTCCGGGCCGCCCGAGGTGCACGTGCCACTCGGGCTGGTGGTCGAGCGTCGTGTCGAGCCACTCCTCGGCCAGCGCGTCGACGGTCGTCGGGGTGCGCTCCTCAGCCACGTCCCACCATCCCCCTCAGGCGGCGCACGATCCGGCGCCACAGCGTGTTCTCCAGGTCGGCGACCCTCGCGGACAGCGCCGTCACCGCGTCGGCGGTGGCGGCGTCGCGCTGCCGGCCCTCCTCGAGCAGCCGCGCGTGGCGGCTGCCCGCGCCCCTCCAGCCCGGGTGGGGGAACGGTGGCTCGTAGCGCTGCGGGTGCCGGGTGATGTCGAGGACCATGCCCTCGCGCAGCCAGCGCAGGCGCGAGGCCACCTCCGACAGGCCGGGCGCGGCGAGGGTGTGCACGCCGGGCGGCAGGTCGACCTCGGCGAGCCGCCGGTCGAAGTCGTCGGCCGTGGTGCCCGGCGACCAGCGGTGCGTGAGGCCGTTGCGCTCCAGGAAGGCGGTGTAGCGGGCGAACCCCTGCGGGAGCTCGGCGTGGAACGCGTCGAGGTCGGCGCTCGCGTGCAGCTCGTCGGCGCTGACCCCGGCGGTCTCGTCGTCGAAGTGCGGCACCAGGCGGTGCGGCATCCGGTGGTACTCGGCGAGCTCGAGCGTGCGCGAGTCGTGCGCGAGCAGGACGGCCGGCGTGCCCGCGAGCAGGCCGGCGACGTTCCCGTGGAAGCGGGTTCCGTAGACGAGGTGCTGCTGGGCGAGGTCGCGGTACCAGGTCCAGGTGTCGAGGTAGAGACGCAGCCGGTCCTGCTGGTAGAGCGGGTGCTGCAGGTGCACGGGTGCCGCGGGGTCGTCGACGTCGGGGTGGGGCGTGCCCCAGAGGAGCAGGCGCAGGTCGTGGGCGTCCTGGCCCACCGCCACGAGGCCGGGGTGGCGCTCGGCCTGGCGGGTGACGAACGCGCCGACCCCGGGCACCTCCGGCGTGAAGCTCAGCGCGAGGGGAGCGTCGTCGGCGATCGAGGCGGCGCGGCGCTCCACGCGGTGGTCCGGCCCCCACAGGAAGAGCGAGGGGCACCCGATGACGTCGACGACGTCGTCGCCGAAGCCCAGCATCGCGAGGTGGCGTCGAGTGAAGTCGCCGCGCACGCCGATCGAGGCCGACCGCTCCAGGACGGCGGAGACGAACCGCTTCACGGGCTCGGCGATCTCGCCGAGGGACTGCGGCCCCTGCCCGTGCGGCGCCTGCGAGCCGATGCCCACGACCGTGACCGGGATCGTCAGCTGCTCGATCAGCTCGGTGAGGGCCTCGAGGTGACGCAGGAACGGCGCGCGGAAGGCGTTGGCCATGGGGACGACCAGGTGGTCGAACTCCTCGTCGATGCGGGCGGCGTCGCCGGGCTCGGGCGGGCGGCGCTCCGACAGCGTGCTGGAGCTGACGAGCTCGGTGCCGTCGACGGCGAGGGCGCGCCAGACGGAGTGCTGGAAGAGGTAGTTGCCGGAGTTGGAGTTGAAGACGTCCTGCACGAGGGTCGTCTCCGCGCCCACCGGGGTGAACGGGTCCTTGCCGGAGCGGACCAGCAGACGAGGCATGGCGTCCAGTCTGTCAGAGGCGGGGGCGCGTCCCGCACGGTCGAGGTGCCGGTCGGAGAGGTCAGAGGATGAAGCGGAACAGCGGGCTGTCGCTCTCGATCCGCTCGATCCGCGGTGGTGCGGCCTCCATGCGCTCCAGCAGCGCGTCGAGGTCCTCGGCGCGGGCGAGCTCGACGCCGACCAGGGCCGGGCCGGTCTCGCGGTTGCTGTGCTTCACGTACTCGAAGAGCGTGATGTCGTCGTCGGGCCCGAGCACCTCGTCGAGGAAGCGTCTCAGGGCCCCGGGCTCCTGCGCGAACTCCACGAGGAAGTAGTGCTTGCGACCCTCGTGCACCAGGGCGCGCTCGACGACGTCGGCGTAGCGGCTCACGTCGTTGTTGCCGCCGGACAGGATGCACAGGACCGTCGAGCCCGGCTCGGGCACGAACAGGGTGCCGAGGACCGACGTCGCGAGCGCACCGGCGGGCTCGGCGATGATGCCGTCGCTCTGGTAGAGGTCGAGCATCTCCCCGCAGATGCGGCCCTCCGGGACGGCGAGCATCGTGGGTCGTACGGCGCCGTCACCGAGGACGGTGCCGACCGTGTGGCGCCCGACGCGGCGCACGGCGGCGCCGTCGACGAACGTGTCGATCTCGCTCAGGGTCACCGGCTCGCCCGCCGCGAGGGCGGCGGCCATCGACGCCGCGCCGGCGGGCTCCACGCCGATCACGTGCACGCCCGGGTGGCGCTCGCGCAGCCAGGCGACGCTGCCGGCCAGCAGCCCGCCGCCGCCGACCGGCACCACGACGACGTCGGGGACGGGCGCCCCCAGGTCGGCGAGCTGCTCGAAGGCCTCGCGGACGACGGTGCCCTGCCCGGCGATGGTGCGGGGGTCGTCGAAGGCGGGCACCAGCGTGGCACCGGCGAGCGCCTCCTGGTCGGCCGCCGACGAGACGTCGTCGTACGTCTCGCCGCCGGGGACCATCTCGATCGCGTCGCCGCCGATGGAGGCGATGCGGTCGCGCTTCTGCCGGGGCGTGGTGCGGGGCAGGTGCACCCGCCCGCGGACGCCGAGCGCCGCGCACGCGAAGGCCACGCCCTGGGCGTGGTTGCCTGCGCTGGCCGTGACGACCCCGGCCGCCCGCGAGGCGTCGTCGAGCTGCGCGATGAGGTTGTAGGCGCCGCGCGCCTTGTAGGAGCGGACGACCTGCAGGTCCTCGCGCTTGAGCCACACGTCCGCGCCCGTGGCAGCCGCGAGACGGGCGTTGCGCTCGACGGGGGTGGTGGTCACGACTCCGGCCAGACGTCGCGCCGCCGCATCGACGTCGTCGGCCGTCGCGACGGCCCGGTCGGCGGACGTCGGGTCGCCGGCGCTGGTGCTCATGGTGCCTGTCTACCCGACGTTATGCTCGCCGCGTGCCCCACCCGCCCCTGCGCCGTCTCGCGCGCGGTGCGGTGGGCAGGGCGGTGCGTCGGGTCCGCGACCTCCGAGGGCCCACCGTCAGCGTCGTGATGCCCGTGTACCAGGGCGAGGAGCACCTCGCCGAGGCCCTGGCGTCGGTGCTGGGTCAGCGGTACCGGCACCTGGAGGTGGTCGTCGTCGACGACGGCTCCACCGACCGCAGCCGCGCCATCGCCGAGGAGGTCGCCGCCCGCGACCCGCGGGTCCGGGTGCTGTCCCAGCCCAACGCGGGCCAGAGCGCCGCACGCAACCGTGCGGTCGAGGAGGCCACGGGCACCTACCTCACGTTCGTCGACGCCGACGACCTCGTCACGCGCGACGGGCTCGACGTCGCGGTGCGAGGGCTGGAGCGCAGCGGGTCCGACGTCGCCGTCATGCCGTACCAGCGTCTGGAGGGCGACGTCGTCAAGCGCGCGGCGCCCTGGATCCGCGCGCTCCACGCGCGACCCGCTCAGGGGGTCACGGTCGCGGAGCGTCCCGACGTCCTGGTGCACGCGATCGCCTGCGCGAAGGTCTTCCGGCGCTCGTTCTGGGACGCCGCGGGACTGCACTTCCCACCCGGCGTGATCTACGAGGACCAGATCCTCACCGCGCAGGCGTACCGCGACGCCGCGGCCATCGACGTCACGCCGGTCATGGCGTACACGTGGCGACGCCAGGAGACGTCCACGTCGCAGGGCCAGGTGACGCCCGAGAACGCGACGGCCCGCATGGACGCCGCTGACGAGTCGCTGCGCCTGCTCGAGCCGCTGCCCGTGGTCCGCGAGGAGCGTGCGCTGCAGCTCCTGCGCCACAACGTCCCGAACTCGACGCTCAAGCTCGAGCGCGCCGACGACGCCTACCTGGCCGTGCTCGCCGAGCGGGTGCCGCGCCTGGTCGGCGCGGTCCCTCCCGAGCGGTACCGGCGCGAGGTGCCGGCCGAGCACCGGGTCGTCAACGCGTTGCTGGAGCGCGCAGCCGGTCGCAGGGCTGACGCCGTGGCGGCGGTGCGACGGTTCGTCGACGCCGAGGGCCTGCAGCCGCAGCTGTTCGAGCTCGTGCCGACGCCGGACGGTCCCGTGATCGACCTCCCAGGCCGCACGAGCGACGGGCTCGACCCGGACCTGTACCTCGCGACGGCGTCGCAGGTCGCGTTGCGGAGCACCGTCAGGGAGGTGTCCGTCGACCCGGTGACCGACGAGGTCGTCGTCGCCGTGCGCGCGTGGTTCCCGTCGGTGGACCCCGGAGGGACCAGCCTGCGCGCGCGGCTCGTGGGCGGACGTGT
This sequence comes from uncultured Aeromicrobium sp., assembly GCA_964599245.1. Lineage (GTDB taxonomy): Bacteria > Actinomycetota > Actinomycetes > Propionibacteriales > Nocardioidaceae > Aeromicrobium. The sequence continues at coordinate 157,469 of CAZREF010000002.1, forward strand.
CGGTGCGGCAGCGCACGTGACGCGGACCGACGACGACGCCACCTTCACGTCGCGCGCGGGGACGGTCCGCCACTACGTCGGGTCCGGCTGGACGTTGAGGTTCCCCCGTCCGGCAGCGCGTCGCTGCGAGCTCGTGCTCGAGCTCGTGCTGGAACGCCCCGACGGTCTCCACCTGGAGGGCCTGCGGAGCCACCGCGTCACGGTGTGACGGCGCGAGGGCCCCGCGTCCTTTGTGACCGGTGCCACCCGTGCACCGCTGTGCGCGCGATGGCGACCGTCGTAGACTGGCCGCGTCAGATTGTCTGGTACCCGCTCGCGGGACTGGAACGAGAGGCACACCTCATGACGCATCGTCGTGACCACGCTGCGCCGTCGGCGCACGAGCACCGCCGCACGTCCGGCGATGGCTCCGCCCCCTCCCCGACCTACGGCGTCGTGGGAGCCGGCCGGGTCGGCTCGGTCGTCGCCGCGCGCCTCGTCGAGGCCGGCCGCACCGTCGTCGGCATCAGTGCCCGGTCGCAGGCGTCGCGGCTGCGGGCGCGCACCCTCGTGCCGGACGTCCCGGTCCTCGACCCGGCCGACGTCGCGGCCCGCAGCGACGTGCTCGTGCTGGCCGTGCCCGACGACGCCCTCGTGGCGGTCGCCGAGCAGCTCGCCTCCGTCCTCCGCCCGGGCCAGGTGGTGGTGCACACGAGCGGTCGCCACGGCCTCGACGCCCTGCACGCCGTCGCTCGTGCCGGGGCCCGCCCGGTCGCGCTGCACCCGGCGATGACGTTCACCGGCTCGGCCCTCGACCTCGGCCGCTCGTGCGCGATGGGACTGACGGCCGGCGACGGTGAGCGTGAGCTCGCCGAGGACCTCGCCCACGTGCTCGGCGGCACGCCGGTCTGGGTGGACGACGCCGACCGGGTCCGCTACCACGCCGCCCTGAGCCACGGGGCGAACCACCTCGTCACCCTCGTCGCGCAGGCCCGCGAGATGCTCCAGGGCGTCGGGGCGGGGGCCGAGGCCTCCGCCATCCTGCGCCCGCTCCTGGAGGCCGCGCTCGAGAACGCGCTCGACCTCGGCGACGCGGCGCTCACGGGCCCGGTCGCCCGGGGTGACGTCACGACGGTGCGTGCGCACGTGGACGCCCTCGCCGACGCCCCTGCGTCCACGCGTGAGGCCTACGTCGCGATGGCGCACGCCACGACCGAGCGCGCCGTCGCCGACGGCAGGCTCTCCGCTGCCGTCGGCGCGGGCCTCGAGGCCGCGCTCGACGAGGCCGACGCGCCGGCTGCGTCCCGCGTCCCGCTCCGCGTGGCCGGGGCCTGACATGGCTCCTGTCGTCGCTCGGACCCGGGCCGAGCTGGGGGCCGCGCTCGAGCACGCCGGCCGCGTGGGCTTCGTGCCGACGATGGGCGCGCTGCACGACGGCCACGCGCGGCTCGTGCGCCACGCGCGTCCGATCGCCGACACGCTCGTCGTCTCGATCTTCGTCAACCCGACGCAGTTCGGTCCGGGCGAGGACCTCGACGCCTACCCCCGCGACCTCGAGGCCGACCTCGCCGCGTGCGCGCGCGAGGGCGTCGACGTGGTCTTCGCGCCGTCGGTCGAGGAGATGTACCCGGGCGGTCTCGGTACCGACGACGACGGCCCGGTCATGGTCGACCCCGGACCCCTCGGCCGCGTGCTGGAGGGTGCCGCCCGCCCCACGCACTTCCGTGGCGTCCTCACGGTCGTCGCGAAGCTCTTCGCGCTGGTGCGCCCGGACGTGGCCGTCTTCGGCGAGAAGGACTTCCAGCAGCTCGCCCTGGTGCGCCGGATGGTGCGCGACCTCGCGCTCGACGTCGAGGTCGTCGGCCATCCCGTCGTCCGCGAGACCGAGGGCCTGGCGCTGAGCTCGCGGAACGCCTACCTCGACGCCGACCAGCGGCGCAGCGCGCTCGCGCTCTCGCGGGCCCTGCGCGCCGGCGCCGAGCAGGGGCCGGTCGGGCTCGACGCCGTGCTCAAGGCCGCGCGCGAGGTGCTGGACGACGCGCCGGGCGTCGACGTGGACTACCTGGTCGTGACCGACCCGTTGCTCGGGCCGGTCGACGACACCTTCGAGGGGGAGGCGCGGATCCTGGTGGCAGCCAGGGTCGGCACCACGCGCCTGCTCGACAACCAGACCGTGGTGCTGAGGAAGGGACCCTGACCATGCTCCGCACGATGATGACCTCCAAGATCCACCGCGCGACCGTCACGCAGGCCGACCTCCACTACGTCGGCTCCGTGACCGTCGACGCCGACCTGCTCGACGCCGCGAACCTGTTGCCGGGCGAGCTGGTGCACATCGTCGACATCGACAACGGCGCCCGCATCCAGACCTACACGATCGCCGGCGAGCGAGGCTCCGGCGTCATCGGCATCAACGGCGCGGCGGCCCGTCTCGTGCACCCGGGCGACCTCGTGATCCTCATCGGCTACGGCCAGATGGAGGACGCGGAGGCGCGCACCTACGAGCCCAGCGTCGTGTTCGTCGACTCCGAGAACCGCATCATCGGCACGGGGTCCGACCCGGCCGAGGCGCTGCCGGGCTCCGGCCTCACCCGCGGCGACGTCGTCGACAACCCCCTGGTCGCCCACTCATGACGCTGTTGACGCTCGACGTCGGCAACAGCCAGTCGGTGATCGGGGCGTTCGAGGGCGAGAAGCTCCTGGAGCACTGGACCGTGTCGTCGCAGACGCAGCGGACGGCCGACGAGTGGCACCTGCTGGCGCACGGCTTCGTGCGGGCGGCGGGGCTCGCCGACGTCGAGGCCGTGGCGATGTGCTGCACGGTGCCGGCGATCCAGGTCGAGCTCAAGTCGATGCTCGAGCGGTACTACGGGGGTCTGCCGGTGTCGGTGGTCGGACCGGGCGTGAAGACCGGGATCCCGATCCACACCGACAACCCACGCGAGGTCGGTGCCGACCGCATCGTGAACGCCCTGGCCGCGGCCGAGGTCTACGGTGGACCCGCGATCGTCGTCGACATGAACGGGACGGCCACCATCTTCGACGTCGTCGACGACCGGAACCGCTACCTGGGTGGGGCGATCGCGCCGGCGGTCGAGCTCGCCCTCGACGCCCTGGCACGGCGCGGCGCGCAGCTGCGGGCCGTCGAGCTGGCGGTGCCCCGCGACGTGATCGGCAAGAGCACGGTCGAGGCGGTGCAGTCCGGGGCCGTCTACGGCTTCGCCGGCCTGGTCGACGGGATGGTCGACCGCATCATCGAGTCGCTCGGGGCCGACCCCGACGACGTCGCCGTCATCGCGACCGGGGCGTACGCCGACGTCGTGCTCGACCACTGCTCGACGATCACCTCACGCGACCCCTGGCTCACCCTCACCGGCCTGCGCCTGGTGCACGAGAAGAACCACTGACCCCAGCCCCGCCCCCCGAGCCTGTCGAGGGGCTGGCCCCGCTCCCTGAGCCTGTCGAGGGGGCTGGCCCCGCTCCCTGAGCCTGTCGAGGGGGCTGGCCCCGCTCCCCGAGCCTGTCGAGGGGGCTGGCCCCGCTCCCCGAGCCTGTCGAGGGGGCTGGCCCCGCTCCCCGAGCCTGTCGAGGGGTCGCCCCGCCCCCCGAGCCTGTCGAGGGGTCGCCCCGCTCCCCGAGCCTGTCGAGGGGTCGCCCCGCTCCCCGAGCCTGTCGAGGGGCCGCGTCGTCGCCCCGAGCCCCACGGGGGATCGACGCGTCGGTGTCCGATCGGGGACAGGTCGGCGTCGCGACGGTCGGTGGGTCGTGGGAACATGCGGCCATGCCGCGCTCGACGCCCCGCTCCGCGAGCACGCAGCGCGGGCGCCTTTCACGGCGCCGGATCGCCGAGGCCGCACTCGAGCTGATCGACGACGAGGGCATCGGGTCGGCGTCGATGCGCGCGATCGCCAAGCGGCTCGGGGTGGAGGCGATGAGCCTGTACAAGCACGTCGGCACGCGCGACGACCTGCTCGACGCCGTCGTCGACCTGGTGGTCGCCGAGCTGGACGCCGATCCGGAGGTGCCGCGCACGGCCGAGGACGGCTGGCGCGACTACCTCGCGCGGCTGGCGCGCGGGGTGCGTCGCTACGCCCTGGCCCACCCGCACGCGTTCCCGGTCGTGGCGACCCGCCCGTCGGAGGCGCCGTGGATCAACCCGCCGCTGCGCTCGCTCACCTGGATCGAGTCGGTGCTCGACGCGCTGCAGGCCGAGGGCTTCGACGACGAGCAGGTCGTCTTCGCCTACCGCTCCTTCAACAGCTTCCTCCTCGGCTACCTGCTGATGGAGACCGGCGCGCGCACCCTGCGCGACCCCCGTGACGGCGACGGGTCGTTCGACGCCGGTGACGGGGCGGCCGAGCCGGTGCCCGGTGGCCTCACGCCGACGCGGGACGAGGAGGAGCAGGACGCGGTGGCGGAGGCGAGCACGCCGCTGGAGGTGCTCGACCCCGCCGGCGTCGTCGACGAGGAGACCTACCCGACGATCCACCGGCTGGCAGCCGGCCTGGCGGCCGACCGGTACGCCGAGGAGTTCGAGCGGGCCCTGGCGGAGATGCTCGACGGCATCGCCTCGCGCCTCGAGCACTGATCCTGCCGGCGCCGGCCGGGCGTGACGGGCGTCTCGCCCGGCTCGTCTTGTGCGCGCTGGCTTACGGCGTAAGGTTTACAACGTAAGCCGAAGACATCGGCTCCCCACCCACCGCAGGAGGATCGACATGAGCTTCATCGACAAGGCCAAGAACACCGCCGAGAAGGTCGTCGGCGAGGTCAAGGAGACCGTCGGCAAGGCGACGGACGACAAGGAGCTGCAGGCTGAGGGCAAGAAGGACCAGGCCAAGGGCTCGACCAAGAACGCCGTCGAGGACGTCAAGGACGTCTTCAAGAAGTGACACCACCGGCGCCGGTTGAGAAGTAACTGAACGTTACGTGAACCACGCCCGTTCGAGTTGCCGCCCGCCGCAGCGTCCGTAGCGTCGAAGGCATCACCCACCCCCGATCCGAGGAGGATCACCATGAGCTTCATCGACAAGGCGAAGAACACCGCTGAGAAGGTCACCGGCGAGGTCAAGGAGAAGGTCGGCGAGCTGACCGACGACAAGGACCTCCAGGCCGAGGGCAAGAAGGACCAGACCAAGGGTTCGGTCAAGAACGCCGGCGAGGACATCAAGGACGCCTTCAAGAAGTGACGTCACCTCGCTGCACCACACGGTGAAGCCCGGTCACCCGCTCCCGCGGGGGCCGGGCTTCGTCGTGTCCGGGGCGGTCCGGCGTCAGTCGCCGGGGCCCGCGTCGGCGCGGCGGGCGTCCAGCGCCGCGATGAGGGTCGGTGCGTCCCACGGTCCGACGTGCCGGTCGGTGCCGATGAAGAACGTCGGCGTCCCGGCCACGTCCATGAGGTCCGCGTCGTCCTCGTCCTCGCGGACGCGGCGGCGGACGTCGTCGGCGTCGAGGTCGGCCTCGAAGCGCTCGAGGTCCAGCCCCACCTCGTCGGCGTAGCGCAGGAGGTCGAGCCGCTCCAGGTGTGCCTGGTTGGCCCAGAGGAGCTTGGAGTAGGCGAAGTGCCCGCCCTGGAGGACGGCCGCCTCGTAGGCGCGGGCCGCGAGCTCGGCGTGGGGGTGGTGCTGGTGCAGCGGCAGGTGGCGCCACACCCACACCAGCTCGTCGCCGTAGTGCGTGATGAGCTCCTCGACCATGCCCGTCGCGCGCGAGCAGAACGGACACTCGAAGTCGCCGTACTCCACGAGCACCAGCGGCGCGTCGGGTCGGCCCTTGTAGTGGTCGCGCTCGGGGTCGAACGGACGCAGCAGGACCGCGCCGGGCTGCACCACGGGCCGTCGGGCGTCGAGCGCGCGGAGCACCAGCGCGCCGAGCACGAACGCGACCACCGACGCCGCCAGCACGCCGACCCGCGCCTCGTCCTGAGCGACGGGGTCGTCGATGGCGATGCCCACGATCAGCAGCGAGATGGTGAACCCGATGCCCGAGAGGGCGGCGCCGCCCGTGACCCGGCCGATCGTCAGGCCGGGCGCGAGCACGCCGAGGCGCAGGCGCTGGGCGAGCACCGTCGCGCCGGCGATGCCGACGAGCTTGCCCAGCACCAGGCCGGCGACGATGCCCCACGTGAGCGACGAGGACAGGGAGCGCTCGAGCGTCTCGCCGTCGAGCACGACCCCGGCGTTCGCGAGCGCGAAGATCGGCAGGATCACGTAGGCGACGTAGGGGGCGAACGACTGCTGCAGCCGCTCGTTGATCGAGATCGACTCGCGCAGCTGTCGACCGGCGGCCGCCGCGTAGGCCGGGTTCGGTGACTGGCGGAAGGCTCGCGTGAGCTCCACGACGCGCTCGACGTCGCCGCGCCTCGGGGCCGCGACCGGGATGAGCAGCGCGACCGCCACGCCGGCGAGCGTGGCGTGGACGCCCGCCTCGTGCAGACCGAACCAGACGACGACCGACAGCACCGCGTAGATCGGTCCGCGGCCCGAGGGCATGCGTCGGACGAGGGCGATGAGGCCGAGCGCGACGAGCGCCACGAGGAGCGGACCGATGCGCAGCGCGTCGGTGTAGAAGATCGCGATGGCGCTCAACGCGCCGATGTCGTCGACGACCGCCAGGGTCAGCAGGAAGACGCGGAGGCGCGAGGGGTGGTCGGGTCGGATGATCGCGAGGGCGCCCACCAGGAACGCGGTGTCGGTCGAGATGACCACGCCCCAGGCGTGCGCCTGTCCGGAGTCGCGGGCGATGAGCAGGAACACCAGGGCCGGGACGACGAGTCCGGCGAGCGCCGCCGTGGCCGGGACGATCGCGCGGGAGCGGTCGGTGAGCTCGCCGATCGTCAGCTCGCGCTTGACCTCCAGGCCCACGGCGAAGAAGAAGAAGGCCATCAGCGCGTCGTTGACGAGGTGGTAGAGGTCGAGCCCCATCGACCAGTTGCCGACCGCGACGCGCGCGTCGGTGTGCCAGAAGGCGTCGTAGCCGCTGCCGAGGTTGGCCCACGCGATGGCGGCCAGCGTGGCCACCAGCAGCAGGGCCGCACCCACCTGCTCGGTCCCGGCGTCCGCCAGCCCGCGGCGCAGCCGCGTGAGTCGGGGCTCGTCGAGGGTGTCCGGTGCACTCACGGGCGACATCCTTCCAGCGTGGTCACGGTGGTGACCAACCCCGAGCCGCTCCCGCCTGTTCCCTGGCGGCGCCGGGCGGGGAGCGGGAACTAGGCTGTCCTCTCGTGAGCGAGACCCCCGAGACCCCTGCCGGCGACGCGACCGACGACCTGCCCGAGCAGATGCGCATCCGTCGCGAGAAGCGGCAGCAGCTCCTCGACGCGGGCCTCGAGCCGTACCCGGTCGACCTCGGCGTCACGCACACGATCACCCAGGTGCGGGAGGCGTACGACGCCGAGGCGCTCGGCCCCGACCACCACAGCGGCGACGTCGTCACGGTCGCCGGACGCGTCATCTTCCGCCGCGGCACCGGCAAGCTCGTGTTCGTCTCGCTGCGCGAGGGCGACGGCACGGCGCTGCAGGCGATGGTCTCCCTCGACGGCGTCGGGGAGGAGTCGCTCGACCGCTTCAAGCGTCTCGTCGACATCGGCGACCACCTGGCGGTGACGGGCGAGGTGATCACCTCGCGCCGCGGCGAGCTCAGCGTGCAGGCGACGTCGTGGGCCATCGCGGCCAAGACGCTGCGCCCGTTGCCCAACGAGCACAAGCCGCTGTCCGACGAGGCGCGCAGCCGCCTGCGCTACGTCGACCTCATCGTCCGCCCGGAGGCGCGCGAGAACGTCCGCGTCAAGGCCACGGTCCTGCAGTCGCTGCGCCGCACGCTCGACGAGCGCGGCTACGTCGAGGTCGAGACCCCGGTGCTGCAGCACACGAACGGCGGTGCCGCCGCGCGCCCGTTCCACACGCACGTCAACGCCTTCGACGAGTCCGCGCTGCTGCGGATCGCGCTCGAGCTGCACCTCAAGCGGTCGCTCGTCGGCGGCATCGACCGGGTCTACGAGATCGGCAAGACCTTCCGCAACGAGGGCGTCGACAACACGCACAACCCCGAGTTCATGATGCTGGAGGCCTACGAGGCATACGGCTCCTACGACACGATGGCCGAGCTCACCCGTGCCCTGGTGGTCGACGCCGCGCGCGCCGTCGGGAAGACGGTCGTGCCGGGGCGCGACGGCAGCGAGATCGACCTCGAGGCTCCGTGGCGCCGGGCGACGATCCACGAGCTCGTCGGGGAGGCCGTGGGGACGACCGTCGACGTCGAGACCTCCGAGGAGACGCTGGAGCGCCTGGCCGCGGAGCACGACGTCGCGCTCCAGGACCACTGGGGTGCCGGCGAGATCGTGCTCGAGCTGTTCGAGAAGCTCGTCGAGCACACGCTCGTCCAGCCGACGTTCGTCTGCGACTACCCGGAGGCGGTGCGTCCGCTCGCGAAGAAGCACCGCACGACGCCCGGCCTCGTCGAGGCGTGGGACCTGATCATCAACGGTGTCGAGCTGGCGCCTGCGTACACCGAGCTCAACGACCCGGTGATCCAGCGCGAGCGCCTCGAGGAGCAGGCCCGCCTGGCCGCGGCCGGCGACCCCGAGGCGATGGACGTCGACGAGGACTTCCTGCGGGCGCTGGAGTTCGGCATGCCCCCCGCGGGCGGCCTCGGCCTCGGCGTCGACCGGCTCGTCATGCTGCTGCAGGGCATCGGCATCCGCGAGGCGATCCTCTTCCCGATCTCGCGACGCGAGGTCTAGTCGGCCGCGTCGTCCGCGCTGCTCCAGGCGGCACCGCAGCGGCCGCACTCCCGGTCGTGCTGCTCGCCGTCCACCAGGCACCCGGCGAGGCGCACGTCCGCGCGGTCCGCCGGCGACGGGTCGGCCGGCAGGCCGTGGACCACGACGACGACGTCCGTCGACCCGCAGGCGGGGCACGTCCCGCGGTCGTCGTCGAGGTCCATGGGTCGACGGTAGGCGCGACCACCGACCCTTCCGCGTCCACTCACCTCGACTTCCACCCACTCACCCCAGGTCGTTTCCCGAGGTGAGTGAGGGAGAACCGTGGTGAGTTGCTGATTCGGGTCAATTGATGGGAATCAGCGACCGGCGGGTCAGGCGTCGAGGACGGCGGCCACGGCGGCGCGTGCGGCGGCCGGGTCGGGGGCGGCGAGGGCGGCCTGGGCGGCCTCTCGGCACTGCTCGAGCGTCACCGAGCCGAGCCGGGCGCCGACCGGGCGGACCGCGCCGGCGGCGCACGACAACGACGTCACGCCGAGGCCGACGAGGACGCACGCCAGGGCAGGGTCGGCCGCGGCCTCGCCGCACACGCCGACCGGCTTGCCGGCGCGCTCCCCGGCGCGCGCGACCGCCTCGACGAGCACGAGCAGGCCGGGCTGCCACGGGTCGGTCAGGTCGCCGAGCTCGGCCGACATGCGGTCGGCCGCGAACGTGTACTGGCTGAGGTCGTTGGTGCCGATCGAGACGAAGTCGACGTGCTCGAGCACGCGGTCCGCGAGCAGGGCGGCCGACGGCGTCTCGATCATCACGCCCGGCACGAGGCCGCGCTCGCGGCACTGGGCGGCGAACGCCTCGGCCTCGGACGGCACGGAGACCATCGGGGCCATCACCCACACCGTGGCCTCCGAGCCCTCCGAGGCGGCGGCGACGGCGTCGAGCTGGTGCGCCAGCAGGTCGGGGAGTCGGCGGGCCACGCGCAGGCCGCGGACCCCGAGGGCCGGGTTGGCCTCGGTGCCCATGTCGGCGAAGGCCAGCGGCTTGTCCGAGCCGGCGTCGAGGGTGCGCACGACGACCTTGCCGTCGCCGGCGGCGGCCAGCACCTTGCCGTAGATCTCGGTCTGCTCCTGCACGGTCGGCTCGTCGGGACGGTCGAGGAAGCTGAGCTCGGTGCGGTAGAGGCCGAAGCCCTCGACGGGCTCCTGCGCGGCGCGCTCGGCGCCGGCCGCGTCCTGGACATTGGCCAGCACCTGCACGGCGTGCCCGTCGGCGGTCCGGCCGGGGCCGTCCCAAGCGGCGTCGGCCGCCCGGCGCTCGGCATCGGCCGCGACGCGCTCCTCGGCGACGTCCGGGTCGGGGGAGAGGACGACCTCGCCCGTGCCGCCGTCGACCAGCGCGGTCGCCGGGAGGTCCTCGGGCAGGTCCGTGACGCCCACGACGCACGGGATGCCGAGCTGGCGGGCGATGATCGCCGTGTGGCTCGTGGGACCGCCGAGCCGTACCGCGATGCCGACGACCAGCGACGGGTCGAGACCGGCGGTGTCGGCGGGCGCGAGGTCGTCGGCCAGCAGCACCGAGGGTTCGCTGGGCACGCCCACCCCGGGCTCGGCCAGGCCGAGCAGCTCGGCGACGACGCGGTCCCGCACGTCGCGCAGGTCCGTGACGCGCTCGGCCATCACGCCGCCGGCGGCGGTGAACATGGTCACGAGCTCGTCGACGGCGGCCGACGTCGCGGTGGCCGGCCCCTTCCCCTGCCCGGCCTGCTTGGCCACGAGGGCAGCGAGGCCGCGGTCCTGGACGAGGGCGGCGGTAGCGCTCAGCACCTCCGACGCGGCCCCGCTCGCGCGACCGGCCCGGTCCTGGAGCCGGGCGGCGACGGTGGCGGCCGCCGCGGCGAAGCGGTCGACCGTGTCGTCGCGGGCCGGCTCGTCGTCGGGCAGCTCCGGACGCCCACCGGGCACCAGCACGGCCCCGTGGCCGACGCCCGGGACGACGGGGGTGCCGCCCAGCGTGACGGCGACCATGGATTCGTGTGGGGATGTGCCCGACATGCTTGACATGGCCCGAGGTTATCCCGTAGAACGGCAGACATCAACATCAAATCCACACAAATCCACACAAAGTCGTGATGCAGACCACGGTCTTCTCCAGCAGCAGCCGGTACGGGTCGTCCCGGGGCCTCACGACGCGGTGGACGCGGTGGACCGACCGTCAGGAGCTCCCGTGTACGCCGCAGAACGTCGTGCCCACCTCGTCGCCCGCCTGGGCGAGCACGGGCGGGTCAGCGTCGTCGACGCGGCGGAGGAGCTGGGTGTCTCCGGCGAGACCATCCGGCGCGACCTCGACGTCCTGCAGCGCCACGGCATCGCGCGTCGCGTGCACGGCGGGGCGGTGGCTCGGACGGTGGTCGACGCGACCGAGCTGGCCGTGGTGGACCGCCAGACCCGCAACGCCTCGCAGAAGGAGGACATCGCTCGCGCCGCGCTCGCCTTCCTGCCCGGCACCGGTGGGTGGGTCGCGTTCGACGCCGGCACGAGCACCGCGGCCCTCGTCGACGAGCTCCCGGCCGACGCCACGTTCGACGCCGTCACGCACGGCATCGACGTCGCGGCGCGGCTGGCCCGGCACGAGGGGGTCGAGCTGCTCGTCGTCGGCGGGCGCGTGCGCACCACCACCGCGGCCGCGGTCGGCGCCGACACCGTCGCCGCCTACGGCCGCATGCGGCCCGACGTCGCCTTCCTGGGCACCAACGGTCTGGCCCTCGAGCGGGGCCTCACCACGCCCGACGTCGAGGAGGCCGCGGTGAAGCGGTCGCTCGTCGCCGCGGCCCGTCGCGTCGTGGTGCTGGTGGACTCCTCGAAGATCGACACGGAGTACGCCATCAGCTTCGCCGCCGTCGACGACCTCGACGTCGTCGTCACCGACGGCGGCGTGACGCGCGAGCAGGTGGCCCGGCTGGAGCGCGCCGGCGTCGAGGTCGTGGTCGCATGATCGTCACGCTCACCGCGCACCCCGCGATCGACCGGCTGGTCACCCTCGCCGGCCCGCTGCAGCGGGGCGCCGTCCAGCGCACGTCGATCTCCACGGACGAGCCGGGTGGCAAGGGAGTCAACGTGGCCCGCGTCGTCGACGCCGCCGGCGTCGCGGTGCGCGCCGTGCTCCCGGCCGCGGTCGGGGACCCGCTGCCGGCCCTGCTGGCCCCCACCGGCCTGCCCGTCGTGGCCGTGCCCGTGCTCGGCTCGACGCGGGTGAACCTCACCCTCGCCGAGCCCGACGGCACCACCACCAAGCTCAACGCCCCCGGGACCGTGCTCGACGCCGACGAGCTCGAGGCCCTCGCCGCCCGGCTGGTCGAGGCGGCCGTGGGAGCCACCTCCGTGGCGCTCTGCGGCTCGCTGCCACCCGGCGCTCCCGACGACTGGTACGCGCAGCTCCTCCCGCGGCTGCGGTCGACCGGTGCCCGGGTCGCGGTCGACACCTCCGGTTCGGCCCTCCACGCCGTGCTCGGCGGCCCCGGAGCCGCCCCCGACCTCGTCAAGCCCAACGGCCACGAGCTCGTCGAGCTCATCGGCGGCGACGCGGACGCGATCGAGTCGGACCCCGCCCTCGCGGCCGCCGAGGCGCAGCGCCTGCGTGCGCAGCGCGGGCCGGCCGAGGTGCTGCTGACCCTCGGCGCCACGGGCGCCGTGCTGGCCACGGCGCGCGGCACGTGGTTCTGCGCCTCGCCGACGATCACGCCGCGCAGCACCGTCGGCGCGGGCGACGCCTCGCTGGCGGGGCTGCTCCTGGCGCGTGAGGCCGGCCTCGACGACGAGGACGCGCTCGCCACCGCGGTCGCCCACGGGAGCGCGGCCGCCTCCCTGCCCGGCTCCACGCCGCCGGCTCCCGCCGACGTCGCCGCGCTCGAGCGCCCGCGCGCGCAGCGCCTCGACACCACCGCCATCCCCTGACGCCCGCCCCCTTCCGAGCTCCAGGACCCCCGACCCCTGCCCGCCAGAACCACCGCGGTACCGACCCGAGAGAAGAACGAGCATGTCCAGCCTGATCACCCCCGCCCTCGTGGCGCTCGACGCCGACCTCGGCGCCGACGCGGCGACCGTCGTCGCGGCCCTGGCCGCGCGCGTCGCCGACGCCGGTCGCGCCACGTCGGCCGACGCGCTCGCCGCCGACGTCATGGCGCGCGAGGCCGCGTCCGCCACGGGCCTGCCCGGCGGCATCGCCATCCCGCACTGCCGCTCCGAGGCCGTCACCGAGCCGACGCTCGCCTTCGCGCGCCTCGCCCCACGGGCCGACTTCGGCGCGCCCGACGGTGGTGCCGACCTGGTCTTCCTCATCGCGGCACCGGCCGGCGGCGACGCCGACCACCTGACGCTCCTGTCCACGCTGGCGCGGGCGCTGGTGCGGGCCGACTTCACCGCCGCCCTGCGCAGCGCCGCCTCCGCCGACGAGGTCGTCGCGCTGGTCCAGGACGTCGTCGAGCCGGCGCCGGCCGAGGCCCCTGCCACGGCCGTCGAGACGCCCCGCGAGCCCGCGACGAGCGGTGCCGCCCCCGTGCGCGTCGTCGCCGTCACCGCCTGCCCCACGGGGATCGCGCACACCTACATGGCCGCCGACTCCCTCGTGCAGGCCGGCGAGCGCGCCGGTGTCGACCTCCAGGTCGAGACCCAGGGCTCCGCGGGCGCCCGGCCGCTGAGCTCGGCCACCATCGCCGGCGCCGACGCCGTCATCTTCGCCACCGACGTGGGCGTGAAGGACGCCTCACGCTTCGCCGGCAAGCCCGTCATCGTCAGCGGCGTCAAGCGCGCCATCAACGAGCCCGACGTCATGGTGGCCGAGGCGGTCGCCGCCGCGTCCGACCCGCACGCGCAGCGGGTCGACGGCGTCGCCGCCGCCCAGGCCGACGAGTCGAGCTCGCACCAGGGCATCGGTCTGCGGCTGCGCCAGTGGCTGCTCACCGGTGTCAGCTACATGATCCCGTTCGTCGCCGCGGGCGGCCTGCTGATCGCGCTCGGCTTCCTCCTCGCCGGCTACGACATCACCGCCGAGGGCCAGAGGATCGCGGTCGAGAACACCCTGGGCAACCTGCCCGAGGCCGGCCAGCACGCGCTCTTCGGCAGCGCGCTCGCCACCTACCTCGGCGCGCTGCTGTTCTCGCTCGGCGCCTGGGCCTTCGGCTTTCTCGTGCCCGCCCTCGCCGGCTACATCGCCTACGCGATCGCCGACCGTCCGGGCATCGCCCCCGGCTTCGTCATGGGCTTCCTCGCCAACCAGATCGGCGCCGGGTTCCTCGGCGGCATCGTCGGCGGCATCCTCGCCGGCCTGATCGCCCACGCGATCGCGACGCGGGAGGCGCCGCGCTGGCTCGCCGGCCTCATGCCGGTCGTCATCATCCCGCTCGTCACGACCGTCGTCGCCGGCCTGCTCATGCTCCTGGTGCTGGGCAAGCCCATCGCGAACGTCCAGAACGGCCTGACCGACTGGCTGAACGGCCTCTCAGGCGGCTCGATCGTCCTGCTCGGCGTGATCCTCGGCGCGATGATGGCCTTCGACCTCGGCGGCCCGGTGAACAAGGCCGCCTACGTCTTCGCCACGACCGGTCTGACCGCCGAGGCGATCGCCTCCGGCGGCACCGAGGTCAAGATCATGGCCGCGGTGATGATCTCCGGCATGGTCCCGCCGCTCGCCATGGCGCTGTCGACCGCCCTGCGCCCGAGCCTGTACACCGACGCGGAGAAGGAGAACGGCAAGGCCGCCTGGCTGCTGGGCGCCGCGTTCATCTCCGAGGGCGCGATCCCGTTCGCCGCGGCCGACCCGCTGCGGGTCATCCCGTCGATGATGCTGGGGTCCGCGACCGCCGGCGCCATCTCGATGGCCGCAGGCGTCACCCTCGCTGCGCCGCACGGCGGCATCTTCGTCCTCTTCGCCGTCGACCACGTGCTGTGGTTCCTCGTCGCCCTGGTCGTCGGCACGCTCGTGAGTGCCGCGTCGGTCTCGGTGCTCAAGCAGCTGCGCACCGAGAAGGACACCGAGTTCGAGCACGTCTACACGCGCGTCCCCGTCGACGCCTGACCACCACCGAAGGGATCCCCACCATGGCCAGCAAGACCGTGACCGTCGGCTCCGCCGTCGGCCTCCACGCCCGCCCCGCCGCGACGATCGCCGCGGCCGCCGCCGAGCAGTCCGCCCCCGTCACCCTCGCGGTGGCCGGCGGTGAGCCCGTCGACGCCGGGTCGGCGCTGCTCATCATGACCCTGGGCGCCGCCCAGGGCACCGAGATCGTCGTCGAGAGCGAGGACCAGGCGGCCGTCGACGCCGTCGCCGCCCTGGTCGAGGCCGACCTCGACGCCTGAGACCCCCGGGCCCGCGGGCCCGTGGCCGCCTGGGGCCCGTGCGCAGCTGCCACTGCGCGCGGGCCCCTCGTCGTGCTCGTCATGGTCGCCCGGTTACGCCCAGGGTGAACAGCGGAACAGTGGTCACCGTGTTCCAGTTGTGTGTCGACGTGGACGTCGCGCAGTGCGACGAGGCGCCCGCACCTAGACTGACAAGAACACACCCGATCAAGGGGGCCACATGTTCGAGAGGTTCACCGACCGCGCCCGTCGCGTCGTCGTGCTCGCCCAGGAAGAGGCGCGCATGCTCAGCCACAACTACATCGGCACCGAGCACATCCTCCTCGGCCTCATCCACGAGGGTGAGGGCGTCGCTGCCAAGGCTCTCGAGAGCCTCGACATCTCGCTCGAGGCCGTCCGCGGCCAGGTCGAGGACATCATCGGCCAGGGCCAGCAGGCGCCCAGCGGCCACATCCCCTTCACGCCGCGCGCCAAGAAGGTGCTCGAGCTCAGCCTCCGCGAGGCCCTGCAGCTCGGCCACAACTACATCGGCACCGAGCACATCCTCCTCGGCCTCATCCGCGAGGGCGAGGGTGTCGCCGCCCAGGTGCTGGTCAAGCTCGGCGCCGACCTCAACCGCGTCCGCCAGCAGGTCATCCAGCTGGTCTCCGGCTTCCAGGGCAAGGAGGCCGAGACCTCCGGCGCCCCGGCCGAGTCGCAGCCCAGCACGTCGGCCGTGCTCGACCAGTTCGGCCGCAACCTCACCCAGGCCGCCCGCGAGGGCAAGCTCGACCCGGTGATCGGTCGCGAGAACCAGATCGAGCGCGTCATGCAGGTGCTCAGCCGCCGCACCAAGAACAACCCGGTGCTCATCGGCGAGCCCGGCGTCGGCAAGACGACCGTGGTCGAGGGCCTGGCGCAGGACATCGTCAAGGGCGACGTCCCGGAGACGCTGAAGGACAAGCAGATCTACACGCTCGACCTCGGCGCCCTGGTGGCCGGCTCGCGCTACCGCGGCGACTTCGAGGAGCGCCTGAAGAAGGTGCTCAAGGAGATCCGCACCCGCGGCGACATCATCCTGTTCATCGACGAGATCCACACGCTCGTCGGTGCGGGCGCCGCGGAGGGCGCGATCGACGCCGCCAGCATCCTCAAGCCGATGCTGGCGCGTGGTGAGCTGCAGACCATCGGCGCCACCACGCTCGACGAGTTCCGCAAGCACTTCGAGAAGGACGCCGCGCTCGAGCGCCGCTTCCAGCCGATCCAGGTGCCCGAGCCCTCGATCGCACACACGATCGACATGCTCAAGGGCCTGCGCGACCGCTACGAGGCGCACCACCGCGTCACCATCACCGACGACGCACTGGTCGCGGCGGCCACCCTGGCCGACCGCTACGTCTCCGACCGGTTCCTGCCGGACAAGGCGATCGACCTCATCGACGAGGCGGGCTCGCGCCTGCGCATCCGTCGCATGACCGCTCCGCCGGACCTCAAGGAGTTCGACGAGAAGATCGTGGACGTCCGCCGCCGCAAGGAGGGCGCCATCGACGCGCAGGACTTCGAGGCCGCGGCCTCGCTGCGCGACGAGGAGAAGAAGCTCATCCTCGCCAAGGCCGAGCGTGAGAAGGCCTGGAAGGCCGGCGACATGGACGTCGTGGCCGTCGTCGACGAGGAGCTCGTCGCCGAGGTCCTGGCGCTCGCCACCGGCATCCCGATCGTCAAGCTGACCGAGGAGGAGTCCGGCCGCCTGCTCAACATGGAGGCCGAGCTGCACAAGCGGGTCATCGGCCAGGACGAGGCCGTCAAGGCCCTCTCCCGGGCGATCCGACGCACCCGTGCCGGTCTGAAGGACCCGCGCCGTCCCGGCGGGTCGTTCATCTTCGCCGGCCCCTCGGGCGTCGGCAAGACCTGGCTGTCCAAGGCGCTGGCGAACTTCCTGTTCGGCGAGGACGACGCCCTCATCCAGCTCGACATGTCCGAGTACAGCGAGAAGCACACCGTGGCACGGCTGTTCGGTGCGCCTCCCGGGTACGTCGGCTACGAGGAGGGCGGCCAGCTCACCGAGAAGGTGCGCCGCAAGCCGTTCAGCGTGGTGCTGTTCGACGAGGTCGAGAAGGCCCACCCGGACATCTTCAACTCGCTCCTGCAGATCCTGGAGGAAGGTCGCCTCACCGACTCCCAGGGTCGCCTGGTCGACTTCAAGAACACCGTGATCATCATGACCACGAACCTGGGGTCGCGTGACATCGGCAAGGGCGTCTCGCTCGGCTTCGCCGACGCCAGCAACCCGGTCGGCTCCTACGACCGGATGAAGGCGAAGGTGTCCGAGGAGCTCAAGCAGCACTTCCGCCCGGAGTTCCTCAACCGCGTCGACGAGATCGTGGTCTTCCCGCCGCTCACGCAGGACGAGATCATCCAGATGGTCGACATGATGATCGGCAGCCTGGAGAACCGCCTGAAGGACAAGGACATGGGCATCGAGCTCACGCCCGCGGCGAAGGACCTCCTGGCCCGGCGCGGCTTCGATCCCGTGCTCGGTGCGCGCCCGCTGCGTCGCACCGTCCAGCGCGAGATCGAGGACACGCTCGCCGAGAAGATGCTCTTCGGTGAGCTGCGGGCCGGCGAGATCGTCCTGGTCGACGTCGAGGGCGAGGGCCCGGAGGCGCACTTCACCTTCAAGGGCACGCCCAAGGCCGACCTCGAGCTGACCGAGGGCCACGACCCGCTCGCGGTCGAGGCCGGCACCTCCGAGTAACCAGCCGGATCACGACGGCGTCCACCCCACCGGGTGGACGCCGTCGTGCGTGCTGGGGAAGGATCGATGCATGCGACCGTCGCCCCGTGGCCTGCTGATCGCGGCCGCCGTCCTCGTGGTCGCGGGCGTCGTCGCCTTCGCACTCCAGCCCGGCGAGCCCACGCCGGCGTGCGCGCCGGACGGCGCCCCGGCGTCGGGCTTCGTCGACGAGGCCCAGGACGACTGCCCGATCTCCGTGGAGAGCTGGGCCGAGATCTCCGACTACCGCTCGGAGCCGAAGGTGTTCCGGGTTGCCGGCCTCGTGCTGCTCGTGGGCGGGGTCGCCCTCGGCGGCGGCGCAATCCTCGCCGGCCGCCGCGACCAGCTCTGACACGCGGGGACTGCCGCGGTCACAGGGAGAAGGTGCCGTCCGGGTGCACCTGGGCGAGGCCGTCGTCGAGGAGGGCGTCGAGGCAGCGCTCGCGCTGGGGGGCGTCGTCCCAGGCGGCGTCGAGGGCGTCCTTGGCCACCGGGCCGTCCGCGTCGCGCAGCACCGCCATGAGCCGACCCCGGCACTGGCGGTCGGTGCCGGTCCACGCCTGGCCGCGGCGGGGCGGTCCGTCGTGGTCGGGACGCCCGAGGGCCAGCCAGCGGCAGCGCTCGGCCACGGGGCAGAGGTCGCACCGAGGGGAGCGGGCCGTGCACACGAGGGCGCCGAGCTCCATCGTCGCCGCCGCCCAGCGGTGGGGGTCGCCGTGGGGGAGCAGGGACGTGGCGAGCCGTCGTTCGGCGGCGGTGATCGACGTGGACGGGTACGCCTGCCCGAGCACCACGCGGGCGAGCACGCGCCGGACGTTGGTGTCCATCACCGCGTGACGCTGCCCGAAGGCGAACGACGCGACGGCCGCGGCGGTGTACTCGCCGACGCCCGGCAGGGCCAGCAGGGCCGCGTGGTCGTCGGGCACGCGGCCATCGTGCTGCTCGGTGATGGCGACGGCGGCGGCGTGCAGCCGCAGGGCACGCCGCGGGTAGCCGAGCCTGCCCCAGGCCCTCACGGCCTCCCCCGAGGGCTCGGCGGCGAGCGAGGCCGGGGTCGGCCAGCGCTCCATCCAGGCCTCGAAGACGGGCAGCACCCGCGTGACCTGCGTCTGCTGCAGCATCAGCTCCGAGACCAGCACCGCCCACGGGTCGGGGAGGTCGTCCCTGCCCTCCCCCCGCCACGGGAGGTCGCGGGCGTGGTCGTCGAACCATCCGACGACGGCCCGGTGGAGGCCGTCCGCATCGTCGACGACGGGCTCGGGGGAGGTGACCATGGCGCGTCGATCCTCCCACGCCGCCGGTCGAGAACTAGGGTCGGAGGGTGAGCTCGCGCCCGGTCCGTCGCCCCCTGCCCAGGGCGATCTACTGGCGTCGACGCTTCCTCCTCCTGGCGGTGCTCATCGCCCTCGCCTGGGGGGTCGTGACCCTCTGGCCCGGCGGCGGGGACGACGAGCCTGCGCCCGTCGCCGCGCCCACGGCGAGCGCGTCCGCCAGCGCGTCGACGACGCCGACCCCTGCACCCGCGCCCACGCAGGCGGCCCAGTCGGCCGTCCAGGTCGCCCTCACCACCTCCGCGGAGCCCTGCGACCCCGAGCTCGTCCGCATCACGCCGACGGTCCCGGCCGACCAGCCCGCCCGCAAGGCCGTCCGACTCGAGCTGCTGGTCTCCACCTCCGCCGCGAAGGGCTGCACGCTCGACCCCGCCGACGCGGACCTCGTGGCCGTCATCAGCAGCGGCGACACGGCCGTCTGGGACTCCGGCGTGTGCCGCAGCGCGCTGCTCGACGAGCCGGTGGTGCTGAGCCCCGGCTGGTCCACCTCGGTGGCGACCACGTGGTCGGGGCGTGGCTCGGGCCCTGCCTGCTCCTCCAAGGAGGGGTGGGCGAGCCCGGGCACCTACACCCTGCGCATCGGCACGTTGGGCGGTGAGCCCGGCGCGGCCCGGTTCACCCTCGCCCAGCCCGCGCCGAAGGCGAGCGCCTCCGCGAAGCCGACCTCGACGTCGTCACCGTCGGCGAGCCCGAGCCCGAAGACGACCGTCCCCACGCCCGCGTCCGACGGTGGCTGAGGGCGTGGCCACGGTCGTGGTCGTCAACGGCGCGTCCAGCGCCGGCACGAGCACGCTCGTGGCGGCCGCGCAGCCGCTGCTGCCGCGTTCCTCGCCCTCGGGCTCGACCTGTTCCTCTTCGGCGACGCCCTGCCACGTGACGCCGACGGCCGCCTGCGCGACTGGCCGACGCTCAGGCCGCGCCTGCTCGCCGGGCACCGGCGTGCCGTGCGAGCCGTCGCGGACGCGGGGGTCGACGTCATCGCGGACGTGGTCACGGAGTCCCAGGACGACGCCGATGACTGGGACCGTGCCCTGCACGGACTCGACGTGACGTGGGTGGGGCTCCACGCCCCACTCGAGGAGCTGAGGCGTCGTGAACGGGAGCGAGGGGACCGGCGGCCCGGCGACGCCGAGCGCGACCTCGCGACGGTGCACACGTTCCACACTTACGACCTCGAGCTCGACAGCGGCGAGGGCGTGCAGGCCTGCGCACGGCGGCTCGCCGCGCACGTGGCCGCTCAGACGTAGCGCTCGAGGATGCTCGACTCCGCGAGCCGGGACAGGCCGTCACGCACGCCGCGGGCGCGCAGGTCGCCCACGCCCTCGACCGTCTGCAGGTCGTCGATGCTGGCGGCGAGCAGCTTCTGCAACGTGCCGAAGTGGTCGATGAGCCGGTCGACGACCGTGGCGGGCAGCCGGGGGACTCGCGCCAGCAGGCGGTAGCCGCGGGGGGCGAGCGGGTGGTCGAGCGAGTCGCCGGCCCCGATCCGCAGGGCCGTGGCGACGCTCGTGAGGTCGACCAGCTCGCTGGAGTCGATCTGGGACAGGTCGCTGAGCACGGTGCTGACGGCCCGACCCCGACGTCCGGACGGCATGTAGTCGCGGATGACGAGCTCGCGCTCGGCGTCGACGCCGCTGATGAGCTCCTCCAGCTGCAGCGCGAGCAGCCGGCCGTCGGTGCCGAGCTCGAGGACGTAGTGGTCGATCTCGGCGGCGATGCGGCTGACCATCTCGAGGCGCTGCGCCACCGCCGCGACGTCGCGGACCGTGACGAGGTCCTCGATCTCGAGCGCCGACAGGGCGTCGGAGACCTCGTCGAGCCGGCTGCGGTACCGCTCGAGGGTGGCGATGGCCTGGTTGGCGCGGCCGATGATCGCGCCGGCGTCCTCGAGCACGTGGCGGATGCCGTCGAGGTAGAGCGCGATGATGTGCATGGACGCCGAGACCGAGATGACGGGCAGGCCGGTCTGGCGCGCGATGCGGTCGGCGGTGCGGTGACGCGTGCCCGACTCGTCGGTCTCGATCGACGGGTCGGGCATGAGGTGCACGGCGGCGCGCAGGATCCGCTGGGCGCCCGCGTCGAGGATGATGGCGCCGTCCATCTTGGCCAGCTCACGCAGGCCCGTGGCGGTGAACGGGACGTCGAGCGCGAAGCCGCCGGTGCTCACGGACTCGACGACGCGGTCCTGGCCGAGGACGATCAGCGCGCCCGTGCGACCGCGCAGGATCCGCTCGAGACCCTCGCGCAGGGCCGTGCCGGGTGCGAGCGCGGCGAGGACGGAGCGCAGGTCGGGTCGGGGTGCCACGCGCGACAGTCTAGGGCTGCACGCCGTGGAGGCGAGGACGGTCGGCCCCGCGGGCGCTGGGCAGGGCCAGCACGGCCTGCACGACGTCGGCGACCTGGGTGACCTGCAGCGACGCCGGGACGTCGTCGAGGCCCTCGGACCGCGCCGGGACGATCGCGGAGGTGAAGCCGAGCCGGGCGGCCTCGCGCAGCCGCTCGCTGGTGTGCCGCACGGGGCGGACCTCCCCGGCCAGCCCGACCTCGCCCAGCACGACCATGCCGCGGGGCGCGACCCGGTCGGCCTGGGCCGACGCCGCGGCGACGAGCACCGCGAGGTCGACCGACGGCTCCACGAGGCGCGCGCCCCCCACGGACGCGGTGTAGACGTCGTGGCGTGACAGGTTGACCCCGCAGTGCCGGGTGAGCACCGCCAGGATCATCGCGACGCGCGAGGAGTCGAGCCCGCTGGAGGTGCGCCGGGGCGACGGCGCGTTGGTCTCGACCGCGAGCGCCTGCACCTCCGCCAGGAGCGGTCGCCGGCCCTCCATGGTGACGGTGACGCAGGTGCCGGGGACCGGCTGCTCGTGCCGTGAGACGAAGAGCCCGGTGGGGTCCGGCACCTCGACGAGTCCGGCGTCGGCGAGATCGAAGCAGCCGATCTCGTCGACCGGGCCGAAGCGGTTCTTGACCGCGCGGAGCAGGCGGAGCCGCGACGTGCGGTCGCCCTCGAACTGCAGGACGACGTCGACGAGGTGCTCGAGCACCCGGGGCCCGGCCACGGAGCCGTCCTTCGTGACGTGCCCGACCAGCAGGGTCGCGATGGCTGGGCCGTCGGGGTCGGGGGCCTTCGCGCGCTGGATGACGGCCGAGGCCACCTCCCGCACCTGCGTGACCCCGCCGGGCGCGCCGTCGACGTCGGCGGAGCCGATGGTCTGCACGGAGTCGACGACGAGGAGGCTGGGCCGCACCTGCTCGACGTGCGTCAGCAGGGCCCCCAGGTCGGTCTCGGCGGCGAGGAACAGCTCCTCGTGCACCGCGCCGGTGCGCTCGGCCCGCAGCCGGACCTGGCCGGCCGACTCCTCGCCGGAGACGTAGAGCGTGCGCCGACCCTGGCGCGCCCACCGCGCCGCCAGCTCGAGCAGCAGCGTGGACTTGCCGACGCCGGGCTCGCCGGCGAGCAGCAGCACGCCGCCGGGCGTGACGCCGCCACCGAGCACGCGGTCGAGCTCACCGATGCCCGAGGAGACCGAGCGCGCCGACTCGACCTCGACCTGCGTGATGGGCCGGGCAGGTGCGACGGTGGCCGCGGGGGCGGTGCGACCCGCGCGCGCCGCGGGGGAGGCGACGTCGACCGTGCCCCAGGCCTGGCACTCGCCGCAGCGACCCACCCACTTGCTCGTGGTCCAGCCGCACTCGGCGCAGGCGTAGGTGGGCTTGGCCGCCTTCGGGGCCTTGGCGCTCGGCATGCGCCCCACCCTAGGCGGCGACGCCGACAGCGGACGTCAGATGCGGACGTCGCCCGCGGGGGTGGCGAACGAGACGCTCATGATGCCGGGCAGGCCGTGCGGCGCCACCCACTCCACCGAGATCTCCTCGAGCGCCGTCACCGCGGGCTCGCCGAGCCACTCGGCCAGCCGCTGGGGCGAGCCGGCCATCTCCACGGCGGTGAGCGCGATCTCCGAGGGCGCCATCTGCGACGGGTGCTCCTCCGGCGGCACGTCCCAGCACGTGACGTAGGGCAGCTGCGGGTCGGCCTTCATGCCGCTCGTGCCGATCTGGCGCCACTCGAGGTTGAACCCGTCGGGGCGGCGGCGGTTGCCGGGCACGGCGTGCCGGCCGATGCGGCGCTCGACCTCGGTCATGTCGTCGACCGAGACGCACCAGGCCATCCAGCCGCCGCCGGCCTCCGAGCGCTGGCGGACGACCTGGCCGAACGCGGCCTTGTCGGCTGCGGGGTGGTCGAGGACCTCCACGACCTCCACGTACTGCTGGTTGCGCAGCGGCAGGATCATGTTGCGGGTGCCGAAGCGCGGGTGGGCGCCGCCGTCGAGGAAGGTCGCCCCGAGGGCCGCGGACAGCTCGGCCACGGTGGCGTCGAGACCTGCGGGTCCGGCTGCGTACGAGAGGTGGTCGAGGTGCATGGGCCATTCTTGCCAGACGGCCCAGGTGGCCGGACGACCGGGGTCGACCAGGCTCAGGTGCGGCGGCGTCATCGGCCCGCTCCCGCCGCCGTCACGCCTCGCTCCTGACGGTCGCGGGGTGCGGGTTGGGTCCGCCCGCGTCGAGGTGTGCCTCGCACTGGCGCTCGAGCTCCTCGTAGGCCGCGGCGCCCATGAGCGCCACCAGCTCGTCGCGGTTCGTCGCGTACAGGGGCTCGGGCGCGACGTGGGCCTCCGTGTTGGACGAGCAGTACCAGTCGAGGTCGTGGCCACCCGGGCCCCAGCCGGCTCGCACGTACTCACCGATCTCGACCTCCGAGTAGCTGGTGCCGTCGCCGCGCTCGACGTCGCGGAAGCGTCGTCGCAGGGGCAGCTGCCAGCACACGTCGGGCTTGAGCTCGAGGGGTGCGACGCCCTCGGCGAGGGCCAGTCCGTGGAGGGCGCAGCCGTACCCGCCGGCGAAGCCGAGAGGGTTGTGGAACACGCAGGCGCCGGCGAGGGCACGCGTCTTCGGCTCGTCGTCCTCGTCGGTCTCCGTCCAGGAACCCTCCAGCGGGTGGTCGCCCTCGGGGTGGCGGTACCAACGCTCGGGC
Source organism: uncultured Aeromicrobium sp. (assembly GCA_964599245.1). GTDB lineage: Bacteria > Actinomycetota > Actinomycetes > Propionibacteriales > Nocardioidaceae > Aeromicrobium. The sequence goes on from CAZREF010000002.1 coordinate 181,629, forward strand.
GTGAGCCGCTCGACGGCCGTCGCGACGCGTTGCTGGTCCTCGTCGTCGGCGAAGTGCGCGCCGAGCGTGCAGCACCCGGCGTGCGGGCTGGAGGCGTAGATGCCCTCGCAGCCGGAGCCGAAGATGCACGTCCAGCGCGACGTGAGCCAGGTGAGGTCGCAGCGGAACACCTCGTCGGCGTCGTCGGGGTTCGCGAACTCCACCCACGTGCGGGGGAACCCCAGTGCGACCTCCGGCATGCCTCCACTCTACGAACGGCGTCCGCGACTCCACGAACGGCGTCCGCCTCCGGCATGACGGGCGTCCGTGCGAGCATGGACGCATGCGCATGGGCGTCCTCGACATCGGGTCGAACACGGGGCACCTCCTCATCGTGGACGCGTACCGCGGAGGACCCCCGCTGCCGGCCTACTCGTTCAAGGAGCCGCTGCGCCTGGCCGAGCAGCTTGGCGACGACAACCGCGTCACGGACGACGGCGTGGACCGCCTCGTCAAGTACGTGGGGGAGGCGCAGGCCGAGGCGCTCGAGCGTGGCTGCTCGAGCGTCGTCGCGTTCGCGACGTCGGCCGTGCGCGACGCCGACAACGCCGACGCGGTCCTGGCCGCCGTGCACGAGGCGACCGGCGTCGACCTCAAGGTCCTGCCGGGGGAGGACGAGGCGCGCCTGACGTTCCTGGCGGTGCGCCGCTGGTTCGGCTGGTCGGCCGGGCGGCTCGGCGTCTTCGACATCGGCGGCGGCTCGCTGGAGCTCGCGGTGGGCGCGGACGAGGAGCCGGAGGTGGCGCGCTCGGTGCCGCTGGGCGCCGGGCGCCTCACGCGCGACTGGCTCGCGTCGGGCCGCACCCACGACGAGCTGCGCCTGCACGTGCGCTCCGTCATCGCCGACGTCGCCGGCCCGCTGCTGCGCGGCGGCGACTTCGACCGGGCGGTGGCCACCAGCAAGACGTTCCGGTCCCTGGCCCGCATGTGCGGGGCCGCCCCGTCGAGCGAGGGCCAGTACGTGCGCCGGGTCCTGCGCCGGACCGACCTGCGCCCCCTCATCTCCGAGATCGTCCACCTCAGCGACGAGGAGGTCGCCGCCCTGCCGGGCGTCTCCCCGGACCGCGCCCACCAGATGGCCGCAGGTGCCGTCGTGGCCGAGGCGGCGATGGACCTCTTCGGCGTCGAGGAGCTCGAGATCTGCCCGTGGGCGCTGCGCGAGGGCGTGCTCCTCGAGCACCTCGCCGGGCTGTAGGCCCGTCCTGCGCCTCGTCCCGGCCTCGCCTAGGCTGCCCCTGCCATGACGACCCCGTCCGATCGTGCCGGTGACCCGCAGCTGCGGGTCTCGCTGTCGACGTCGTCGGTCTACCCGGGCAGCACCGCCAGCGGGTTCGAGGCGGCAGCCCGGCTCGGCTACGACGGCGTCGAGGTCATGGTCGGCATCGACGAGGTGAGCACCGACGCCGTCGCGTGCGCCGCGCTCGCGGAGTTCCACGAGGTGCCGATCGTCTCGGTCCACGCGCCGACGCTGCTGCTGACGCAGCGCGTGTGGGGCACCGACCCGTGGGGCAAGCTGCACCGCAGCGCGGAGATGGCCCACGCGGTGGGCGCGTCGGTCGTCGTCGTGCACCCGCCGTTCCGCTGGCAGCGCGACTACGCCAAGGGCTTCGTGGAGGGCATCGCCGACCTGGAGGCCGAGCACGACCTCGTCTTCGCCGTCGAGAACATGTACCCGTGGCGCACCGGCAAGCGGGAGTTCCACGCCTACCTGCCCGACTGGAACCCGGTCGACGAGGACTACGCCCACGTGACGCTCGACCTCTCCCACAGCGCCACCGCGGGCGACGACCCCGTCGAGATGGCGCGCACGCTCGGGTCGCGGCTGGCGCACGTGCACCTGGCCGACGGCGCCGGGTCGCCGAAGGACGAGCACCTCGTCCCCGGGCGTGGCACCCAGCCGTGCGCGCAGTTCCTCGAGGTGGTGTCCGACTCCGACTTCGAGGGCGAGATCGTCGTCGAGATCAACACCCGCAAGGCCGCCGACACCCGCGAGCGCGAGGCCGACCTGCTGGAGGCGCTCGCCTTCGCCCGGCTGCACGCCGCCCGACGTCCGTCCTGACCGCCGTCCGGCAGGGTCCGGGAAAGCAGGTGCTCGTCCGCGCACGCCTGGGGCAGGATGCAGCCATGATCACCCTCGACCAGCTGCTCGCGTTCGGGCTCGCGGCCCTCGTGCTCATCGCGATCCCCGGGCCGAGCGTCGTCTTCGTCGTCGGGCGGGCCCTCGCCTACGGCCGCCGGGTCGCGCTGGCGACGGTGCTCGGCAACTCGCTCGGCCTGCTGGTCATCGTCGGCCTCGTGACCGTCGGGCTCTCCGCCCTGCTCGAGCGCTCCGTCGCCGCGTTCACGGTCGTCAAGCTGGTCGGCGCCGCGTACCTCGTGTGGCTCGGCGTCCAGGCCGTCCGGCACCGCAGGGACCTGTCGATGTCCGGCGCCGACGGCGCGGCAGCCCGGGCCCCGCTGCCCCTGCCGGTCGCGCTGCGGCAGGGGTTCGTCGTGGGCATCACCAACCCCAAGGCGTTCATGATCTTCGCGGCCGTCCTGCCGCAGTTCGTCGACCGCGGCGCCGGGCACGTGCCCGCCCAGATGCTGCTGCTGGGCCTCGTCGCGTTCACCATCGGCCTGCTGAGCGACGGGCTGTGGGCCGTCGTGGCCAGCGGCCTGCGCACCTGGTTCGCCCGTTCGCCCCGGCGCGGCGAGGCCGTCGGCGCCGCCGGCGGGGTGTCGATGGTGGGCCTCGGCGTCGCCCTCGCGGTCACGGGGCACCGGACGTAGGCCTCTCTCGTCCTGCGGCTGCGCTGCTCCGGTCTCGTCGTCCTGCGGCTGCGCTGCCTCGGCTTCTCGTGGTGGTGGGTTGCGCAAGGGCCTCGACCGGGGAGCTGGGTGCGCGTCCGGGTCGGGTTCTCGGGTCCGGGCTGGGCCTGGGGGTGACGCACGATTCTTCCTCTTCGTGCGCAAGGGTTCTCCCTTCTGGTGGACCGTGCCACGCGAAGGGAGAATCCCCGCCCGTCCGTCCCCATCGGCGGTAGGTGGGGCACCGAACGGCCAGCCGGGAGGTAGGTGAGGCACCGAACCACGGCCCCGGAGGTAGGTGAAGCACCTGATCGCGCCCATGTGAGGTGTCCCTCCTACCGCCGGGCGGGGTGGGAGGTAGGTGGCCCGCGCTACCGCGACCCCCGAAGGTAGGTGGCACGCGGATAGGAGGCGTCTATCCGCGGGCCACCTACCTGCCCGACGCGGGAAGCGCGTGCCACCTACCTCCCACGACCGGAGCAGGCGCACGATCCTGCGTTCGCGTGCGGAAACCCGAACGATGCTGCGTCCGCGACCGGATCCCGACACGAACGCAGCATCCTTCGCGCTCCTGCACGCAAACGAAGAATCGTGCGTCCACCGCACACCAACGCAGAACCTTGCGTCACCCCAGACCCCCGCAGGCCCGAGAACCAAGCCCCGGAGCGCAGCAGCCGCAGACCGGACGAAGCCGAGCCGACGCAGCCGCAGGACGCGAGGAAGTCGAGCCGACGCGGCCGCAGGACGACCGTCAGTCCGCCGGCGCCGACCGCGCCAGCCGACTCGACAGGACGGAGCCGACGACCAGCTGCAGCTGGTGGTAGGCCATGAGGGGGAGGACGACGAAGGCGAGGACGTCGCTGGGGAACAGCACGGTGGCCATGGGCAGGCCGCTGGCGAGGCTCTTGTTGCTGCCGCAGAACAGCAGCGCCACCCGGTCGCCGCGGTCGAAGCCCACCGCGCGCCCCCAGAGCGTGCACCAGGTCAGGCCCGCGGCGAGCAGCACGCCGGCCAGCGCGACCACGGCGACGACGTCACGAGGCGGCACCGACGACCAGATGCCCGCCTCGGTGCCCTCGCTGAACGCGACGTACACGATGAGCAGGATGGTCGAGCGGTCGAAGCGCTTGAGCCCGGTGTCGTGCCGCTGGACCCAGGCGCCGACCACGGGACGCAGCAGCTGGCCGAGGACGAAGGGGGCGAGCAGCTGCAGCACGATCCGCACGACCGAGCCGGCGTCGACGCGCGCCTGGCCGCCCATGAGCAGCGCGACGAGCACCGGGGTCAGGACGACGCCGAGCAGGTTCGAGGTCGACGCGCTGACGACGGCCGCAGCCACGTTGCCCCGCGCGATGCGGGTGTAGACGACGCAGCCCTGCACCGTCGACGGCACGAGGGTGAGCAGGAGCAGCCCGGCGGCCAGCTGCGGGACGAGCCACCCGCCGGCGAGCCAGCGCGCGCCGAGCCCGAGCAGCGGGAACACCACGAAGGTGACGCTGAGGATGCTGAGCTGCAGACGCCAGTGACGCAGGTTGTGCAGCGTCTCCGCGGTGGAGAGGCGTGCGCCGTAGAGGAAGAACAGCAGGCCGATGCCGATCGTCGATGCCGTCCGGACGACCTCGAACGCGGTCCCGCTCGCGGGCAGGAACGACCCGAGCAACGCCGCACCGAGCAGCAGCACGAGGAAGGGGTCGACACGGCGCACGGCCTCGAACCTAGCCCGCCTACGCTGGCGCCATGACCGCCACCTCGCACGACGGACCCGACCGGACCCCCGACCCGGACCGCATCGCGATCCTCGGCGGGGGCGTCATGGGGGAGACGCTGCTCAACGCGATCCTGGCCTCGGGCCGACGCCCGGCCGACGTCGTGGTGAGCGAGAAGGTCGCCGAGCGGGCCGAGGAGCTGCGTGGCCGCTACGGCGTCGCCGTGGCCGAGCCGGGGGACGCGGTCGTCGGTGCCGCGACCGTCCTCGTCGCCGTCAAGCCGCAGGACGTCCCCGGGCTGGTGGCCGACGTCGCCGACGGCGTGGCGCCCGGAGCCACCGTCCTGTCCCTGGCCGCGGGGGTGCGGATCGCGACCTACGAGGACGGGCTGGCCGAGGGTGTCGCGGTGGTCCGCGCCATGCCGAACACGCCGGCGCTGGTGGGCGAGGGCATGTTCGGCGTCTCGCCCGGGTCCGCCTGCGACGACCAGCGTCTCGCCGGGGCCGTCGCGCTGCTCGAGACCGGCGGCAGGGTCGTCGTCGTGCCCGAGGAGCAGCAGGACGCGGTCACGGCGGTCTCCGGGTCCGGTCCCGCCTACGTCTTCTACCTCGCCGAGGCGATGATCGACGCCGGCGTCGAGGCCGGCCTCGAGCGTGACACCGCACGGGTCCTGGCCCAGCAGACGATCCGCGGTGCGGCGGCGTTGCTCGCCGACACCTCCGACGAGCCCGCGGAGCTCCGCCGCCGGGTCACGTCGCCGAACGGCACGACCCACGCGGCGATCACGACGTTCGACGAGCACGGCGTCGACGCCGGACTGCGTGCGGGGGTCGCGGCGGCGGCGCGGCGCTCGGCCGAGCTGTCGGGGTCGTAGGCTTCGAGCATGCCGGACAGCGAACCCACCGCGTCGGACGCCGAGGCCGGGGCGCCCTCCTCGGGCGCGACCGCGGGGCCCTGCCTCGTCTTCGACGAGCGGCTGACGGGCTACAACTTCGGCGCCGCGCACCCGATGGCGCCGGTGCGCGTCGACCTCACCCTCGTGCTCGCGGGCGAGCTCGGGGTGCTCGACCACCTCGAGACGGTGGGCGCCGAGCCCGCGACCGACGAGGAGCTGTGCACGGTCCACACGCCGGCCTACGTCGAGCGCGTGCGCAAGCTGTCGGCCCACCCGACCCACGCCGACCCGAGCGTGGGTCTCGGCACGGAGGACAACCCTGTCTTCGGCGGCATGCACGAGGCGAGCGCGCTCATCGCCGGCGCGACGCTCGAGGCCGTCAAGCGGGTCTGGACGGGTGCGAGCACGCACGCCGTCAACGTGTCCGGCGGGCTGCACCACGCCATGCCCGGCTCGGCCAGCGGCTTCTGCATCTACAACGACCTGGGGGTCGGCATCGCGTGGCTCCTCGCCCAGGGCGCGAAGAAGGTCGTCTACCTCGACGTCGACGCGCACCACGGCGACGGCGTCCAGGCGATGTTCTGGGACGACCCGCGGGTCCTGACGATCTCGATCCACGAGGGCCCGCAGTCGCTGTTCCCCGGGACGGGATGGTCCACCGAGACCGGCGGAGCGGGTGCCGAGGGCACGGCCGTGAACGTGCCCCTGCCGCCCGGCACCTCCGACGCGGGCTGGCTGCGCGCCTTCCACGCCGTGGTGCCCCAGGTGGTGCGCGAGTTCGGTCCGGAGATCATCGTCTCCCAGCACGGCTGCGACTCCCACATGGACGACCCGCTGACCAACCTCATGCTCAGCGTCGACGGCCAGCGCGCCTCCTACCTCGCCGTGCGCGAGCTCGCGCAGGAGGTGTGCGACGGACGCTGGGTGGCGACCGGCGGTGGCGGGTACGCGGTCACGGAGGTCGTCCCGCGGGCGTGGACGCACCTGCTGGGCATCGTCGCCGGCCACGACGTCGACCCGGACGCCGCGACCACGCAGGGCTGGCGTGACCACGTGGAGCGGCTGCGCGGGGTGCGGGCACCGCAGGCGATGACCGACGGGCGCACCGCGTCGTACCGCGCGTGGGACCTCGGCTACGACCCCGCGAGCTGGCTGGACCGGAACATCCTCGCCGCCCGCACCGACACGTTCCCCCTGCTGGGCCTCGACCCGCACCTGTAGGGCGCGACGCGCTCCACCACGGCGGTCGGCGCGAAGCACTTTCGTCTCCCCTACCCCAAACGTCCCACGAGGCACTACGCTTCCAGCACGTGCCCGCGCCGACTCTCCGGAGGGGAAGCCGGAGAGCGCGGGTGCCCTGGAAGCAAAGGTGAGGACCATGACTGCAGGAACGACCTTCCTGACCGTCGCGGAGGTCGCGGCACGGATGCGCGTCTCCAAGATGACCGTGTACCGACTCGTCCACAACGGCGACCTCGAGGCGATCCGCGTGGGTCGGAGCTTCCGGGTCACGGAGAAGGCCGTGGAGGACTACCTCCAGAAGTCCTTCTACGAGGCCGGCTGAGGGTTTCTCCCCTCGGTCGCGTAGGCTTGGCCTTCGCCAGTACAGCAACGAGCAGAGGTCATTTCGTGGGTTCAGTCATCAAGAAGCGTCGCAAGCGGATGTCGAAGAAGAAGCACCGCAAGATGCTCAAGCGCACCCGCGTCCAGCGCCGCAAGCTCGGCAAGTAGGCCCATGGGGCGGGTCGTCCTCGTCACGGGGGTCTCGGGCACCCTCGCCTCGCGCGTGTCGCGCCACCTCGCCGAGCTCGGCGAGGCCTCCGGCATCGACCGCGTCGTGGGCATCGACCTGCGCCCCCCGCCGGGTGACCTCGGTGGCGTCAAGTTCGTGCGTGCCGACATCCGCACGCCCGTCGTCGCCAAGGTGATCGCGGTCGAGGACGTCGACACCGTCGTCCACCTCGACCTCGCGCCCGCCAGCCACCGCTCCAGCGGCGGCAGCGGCGTCAAGGAGCGCAACGTCATCGGGACGATGCAGCTTCTCGCCGCCTGCCAGCGGTCCTCCACCGTCACGAAGTTGGTCGTGGGCTCCTCCGCGGCCGTCTACGGCTCGTCCTCGCGCGACCCCGCCCTGTTCATGGAGTCCGACTCCGCGCGCGGCGGCGTGCGCACCGGCTTCCCGAAGGACGTCGTGGAGGTCGAGTCGTACGTGCGGGGGTTCGCCCGCCGGCGGCCCGAGATCCTCATCACCACCCTGCGGGCGGCGCAGACGCTGCACCCGCAGATCGAGAGCCCCCTGCGCAGCTACCTGCTCAACCCGCTCCTGCCGGCCGTCATCGGCTTCGACCCGCGACTGCAGTTCCTGGGCCTCGCCGACACGCTCGCGATCATCGAGCAGGCGGTCGTGAAGGACCGGCCGGGCACCTTCAACGCCGCCGGCGACGGCGTGCTGCTCCTCTCGCAGGTCGCCCGACGGATGGGCAAGCCCGTCGTCCCGCTGCCCGGCATCGGGTTCGGTGCGGCGGCGGCTCGCGTGGTGCGTGCCATGGGCGGGGAGATCTCGCCCGACCTCCACCGTCTCCTCATGCACGGTCGCGCGGTCGACACCTCGGCGCTGAAGGAGATCTTCGGCTACGAGCCCGTCGCCACGACCGAGGAGGTCTTCGAGGAGTTCCGCCTCGCCCAGCGTCCTGGGGTCCTCTCGCTCCTCGGAGGTGCACGGTGAACGACGAACGACGCACGATCGGCACGTCGGGCGCAGCCGGCCGCGGCACGCGCGGAGGCTCGCCGTCGTCCGGTGCGCGGTCCCTGGCGGGCGGCAGCACCCCGCCGCGCAAGCCGGTCCGCAAGGCGGCCGCGAAGACCCAGCCGCAGGACGGCGCCGGCCCCGGGAAGACGTCCGCCGCCGCACCGACGAAGCCTGCCCCGGCGTCCGCGTCGGGGGCCGGCGCGGCGAAGAAGTCGGCTGCCGCGGCGAAGCCCAAGCCCGCACGGGCGGGCGCCGGCACGTCCGGCCCCGGCACCCGCGGTTCCGGCGCGGCCGGCGCCAAGCCCCGCCTGCGCGCCGTCACCGACGAGGACGCCGCCGCCGCCGCTGCCGCCGCGGCCGAGGACGCCGCACGCGAGACCCGCACCGCCGCCGGTCGCACGAGCATGCCCGGCCTGCCGGTCGAGGAGGTCGTGCTGGCGCTCGTCCAGGCCGCCCAGCGCGTGCTCGGCTCGGACTGGGAGCACCGACTCGCCACCGCCTTCGCCGCCATCCGCCGTCGCCTCGCCGGCGACTTCGAGGTCGACGAGTTCGGGTTCGACCCGCAGCTGAACGAGGTCATCGTCGCCGCCGTCGAGCCCCTCGCCGAGAGGTGGTTCCGCCTCGAGGTCCGCGGCGCCGAGAACATCCCGACCGACGGTGGTGCGCTGCTGGTGGCCAACCACTCCGGCACGGTGCCGATCGACGGTGTCATGACGTCCTACGCCGTCAAGCGCTACAGCGACCGCAACCTGCGCCCGCTGGGCGCCGACCTCGTCTTCGCGCTGCCCTTCGTCGGCCAGATGGCGCGTCGCACGGGTGCCACCCTGGCCTGCCAGCAGGATGCGGAGCGACTCCTCACCACCGGGGAGATCGCGGGCGTGTGGCCCGAGGGGTTCAAGGGCATCGGCAAGCCGTTCGCCGAGCGCTACAAGCTGCAGCGGTTCGGTCGCGGCGGGTTCGTCTCCTCGGCGCTGCGGGCGCAGGTGCCCATCGTGCCGGTCTCGATCGTGGGCGCAGAGGAGATCTACCCGCTCGTCGGCAACGTGCCCTCGCTCGCGCGGCTCCTCGGGCTGCCGTACCTGCCGATCACGCCGTTCTTCCCGCTGCTCGGCCCGCTGGGTCTCGTGCCCCTGCCGAGCAAGTGGATCATCGAGTTCGGCGAGCCGATCCGGACGGATGCCTACGAGCCCGACGCGGCGGACGACCCCATGCTGCTGTTCAACGTCACCGACCAGGTGCGCGAGACCATCCAGCAGACCCTCTACGCCCTCCTCGTCGAGCGCGGCAACGCGTTCTTCTGAGCCCGGGCCACGGGGCGTCAGCCGCGTGCACGGAGGTCACCTGCCCACAGGCGGCAGGAACAGGGGGTTCCGGCTACTTCGAGCTGCCGAGCAGCCCGTTGAGCAGGCCCGGCACGAGGCCCTCGGTGTCCTCGTCGCCGAGGAGCCCGCCGACCAGCGGGTCGGTGACCGCCCGCAGACCCTTCGGCGTGGCCGACGTCGAGGGCGCCGGGGCCGTGGGCGCCTGCACCGCGGGCTGCGTGGTGCGTGCCGCGGACGGTGCCGGACGCTGCTGCGTGGGGCCCGGGTCCGCGTCGGTGACGGGTGCGTCCTCGCCGACGGCGGTGGCGGGAGCGGCGGTGCCGGCGCTCGAGCGCTGAATGGCGACGGCCGCGACCGTGCCGCGGAGCGACGCGAGGTCGGCGGTGCCGCAGGTGGCGCAGAGGCGGGCGGCCTGGCCGGCGACGTCGGTGACGACGTCGGCGGCCGCCTGCAGCGCGTCCTGCGCGTCCTCGGGCACGTCGGCCGCGAGGGTGCTGAGGTCGACGGCGGAGGACGCCGCGAAGTCGTTGACCGTGTCGATCGGGGTGGCGGAGCCGCCCGTGCCGTAGGCGCTGAAGAGGTCGGCGGACCCCTCCTCGGCCGCGGTGCTGAAGTCGTCGAGGAGGGCGTCGACCTGACGTGCGCCGCTCGGTGACCCGTCCGCCACGAGGGCGCGTGCCTCGGCGAGCCGCTCGGACGCGAGCTCCAGACGCTGGGAGCCGCGGCCCTCGTCGCTGCGCTGCAGCGCGAGCTCGAGGTTCTCCACCCCGCGCTTGACCGGGTAGAGCACGTCGCCGGGGATGGCGGAGGCGCTGCCCGCGACCATGCCGACCACGCCGAGCGAGGAGACGGCGGCGACCGCGATGCCGACGAGTCGGCGACGGCGCGCCGACGGCGCGACGGGCGTGGGCGCGACGGTCGCGGGTCGCGAGGCGCCGGGGTCGGGCACCAGGACGGTCCGGGCCTCGGTCATGAGGCGCTCGCGCAGGGCCGAACGGAACTCGGGGCGAGGTGCGGCGACGGCCGCCTCGCAGAGGGCCTCGGCGGCGCGCACGAGCGCGGCGACCTCGGCGGACGCGGGCGCGCCGGACTCCCACGCGTCGTCGAAGGCCTGGGCCTCGTCGCGTCCCGGTCGGCGGTTCATCGCGTCGTCCTGTCTGTGGTGTTCCTGCACGTCCCAACGACAAGGAAGACGCGCGAGTTACGCGAACGTGACGCGATCGCGACGATCGATCGTGCGGTACTCGATCGAGCGGGGGCGAGGGGGGCGGTCACCGGACGTCCTCCGGCATCTTCTTCGCGAGGTTGCGCACCGCCCGCAGCTGCAGCTGCTTGATGGCGCCCTCCGTGCGGCCGAGCGCCGCGGCCGTCTGGGCGATGCTGAGGCCCTGGATGAAGCGCATGAGCACGCACTCGCGCTGCTCGGTGGGCAGCTCGGCGACGGCGGCGAAGAGCATCTCGTTCGAGAGGAGCGACATGACGTCGTCCTCGGTGCTCGGAGCCGTCTGGGGGCCCTCGGGCACGTCGTCGGAGACGATCTCGAGGCGCGCGCGTCCGGACTTGAAGTGGTCGACCACGAGGTTGCGGGCGATCGTCGTCAGCCACGCGCCGAAGTCCTTGCCCTGCCAGCTGAAGCGCTGGATCGCACGCAGGCCGCGCACGAAGGTCTCGCTCGTGAGGTCCTCGGCGAGCTGCTGCGAGCCCACGCGGTAGTAGATGAAGCGGAAGATGCCGCTGACATAGTGGTCGTAGAGCTGGCCGAAGGCCTCGGCGTCACCCTCGCGGGCGAGGTCGACGAGGGCGCGGAGGCGCAGGGCCTCGGGGTCGCCGTCGGGGTCGACCGGACCGCTCGAGAACGCGGGCTGGACCGTCGGGGCGGAGCCGGCGAGGGCCATCGCGAGCCGGGTGTCGTCCGGGGTCGTCAGGGCGAGCGCCAGCGCCTGGCGCAGTGCTCCCGTCGTCCCTCGCATCGATCCCTCCCGAAGATCTCGTCGATCGTACGCCGCGCCTCGTCGGCCTGTCACCGAAAATCGGGAAACAGCACGTGAACCCCGTTCGGTGGACAGGAGCCCTCAGCGACGACGCAGGGCCCGGACGCCCTGCCATGCGGCGACGGCCGTGGCGCCGACGGCGGCGACCCGGCCGCCGGCCATCGCCACCTTGCGGCCGGTGCGGTAGTCGCGCACGTCCCAGCCCTCGGCCTTCGCGTGGGCCCGCAGCCGCGTGTCCGGGTTCACGGCGCACGGGTGGCCGACGAGCGACAGCATCGGCAGGTCGTTGCTGGAGTCGGAGTAGGCGTAGCAGCGCTCGAGGTCGAGCCCCTCGCGCTCGGCGATCGAGCGGACGGCGACGGCCTTGCCCTCGCCGTGGAGCATCTCGCCCACGAGCTCGCCGGTGTACACGCCGTCGACGTGCTCGGCGACGGTGCCGAGCGCGCCGGTGAGGCCCAGCCGACGCGCGATGACCGCGGCGATCTCGATCGGAGCGGCCGTGACCAGCCACACCCGCTGGCCGGCGTCGAGGTGCTGCTGCGCGAGGGCCCGGGTGCCGGGCCAGATCTTGTGCGCCATGTGCTCGTCGAAGATCTGCTCGCCGATCTCCTCGAGCTCGCTCACGCGGTGCCCGGCGATGAAGGCGAGCGCCGACGAGCGGGCCTTCGCGATGTGCTCGGGGTCCTCGACCCCGGCGAGGCGGAAGTAGACCTGCTGCCAGGCCGCCTTGAGGATGTCCCCCGTCGTGAAGAAGTCGCGCTGGTGCAGCCCACGGGCGAAGTGGAAGATCGACGCGCCCTGCATGATCGTGTTGTCGACGTCGAAGAACGCCGCGGCCTCGGGGTCGGTGTCGGGCGAGAGCCAGTGCTCGACCTCGGTCGCGGCGGCCGCCGCCTGGCCGGCCAGCACCGACCGGGACCGCAGGTTCGGACCCGTCCGGGGGACCCGCTCGCTGGTCATGACCCGAGGCTAGCGGGCGGGTGGGCCGCGGCCCAGGCGGAGCGGGGCCGGTCTCGCCCACCGGGCAGCCGGGTGGGTGGCGCAGGCCCCGGTCCCTCCGCCCGCGCGGGGCCGGGAGCCGGTCCCTCGAAGCGCCGCGACGGGCTGGCCCGCTGTGGTTGACTCTCGACGTGAGCACCTCCGCGACGAACGTCTCCGCGCTCCTGCGCGACGCGGCCGCGCGCACACCCGATGCCGTGGCCCTGGTCGAGCACCGCCCCGAGCGGCACGAGCGCACGTGGGCCGAGCTCGACGCCTCCGCCGACGCCGTGGCGCGCGCGCTGAGCGGCGCCGGCCTGCGCGCCGGGCACCGGGTCGCCCTCGTGATGGCCAACCGCATCGACCTCGCCGTCGCCTACTTCGGCATCCTGCGCGGTGGCATGGTGGCGGTCCCGGTGAACCCCCGGTCCACGGAGCGGGAGGTCGGTCGCATGCTGGCCGACTCCGGCGCACGCGTGGTCCTCTGCGACGAGAACGGCGTCGAGCAGGTGCGTACCGCGACCGCCGACCTCGACGTGCTGGTGGTCGTCGACGGCGCACCGCCGCAGGGCGCCGAGGTCGGCTTCGAGCGTTTGCTGCGCGACGCGCCCGACGTCGAGCCGGCCGCCCCGCGCGACGAGGAGGCACCCGCCGTCGTGCTGTACACGTCGGGCACCAGCGGCAAGCCGCGCGGAGCGGTGCTGTCCCACCGCGCCCTGCTCGCCAACATCGAGCAGACGGCGGCCGTCGAGCCCCCCATCGTCACCGCCGACGACGTGGTCCTCGGGCTGCTGCCGATGTTCCACGTCTACGGACTCAACGCAGTCCTCGGCCAGGCGGTGCGCCAAGGGGCTCGCGTCGTCATGGTCGACGGGTTCGACCCGGCCGGGCTGCTGCGCACGATCCGCGACGAGGGCGTCACCAACGTCGCGCTCGCGCCGCCGGTCATCGCCGCGTGGGCGGGCCGCGACGACCTCCGCGAGATGCTGGCCGGCGTCAAGCACGTGCTGAGCGGGGCGTCCCCGCTCGACCCCGAGCTCGCGTCGGTCTTCGCCGAGTCCTCCGGGCACGTCGTCGAGCAGGGCTACGGCCTCACCGAGACGGCCCCGGTCATCACCGCCACCCTCGCCTCGGGCCGTCCCGAGGGCGTGCCGCCGCGGCCGGGCTCGGTCGGTCGCCCGCTGCCGGGCATCGAGCTGCGTCTCGTCGAGGCCGACGGCAACGACGCCGGCTCCGGCGACCCCGCCGAGGTGTGGGTGCGCGGCGCCAACCTGTTCTCGGGCTACTGGCCCGACGGCGCCGACGGCCCCCGGGAGGACGGCTGGTACCCCACCGGCGACATCGGCTACCTCGACGACGCCGGCGATCTCGTGCTCGTCGACCGCGTGCGCGAGCTCGTCATCGTCTCCGGCTTCAACGTCTACCCCGCCGAGGTCGAGGTGGTCGTGGCCGAGCTCGACGACGTCGCCGAGGTGGCGGTCGTCGGCCTGCCCGACGAGCAGACGGGCGAGGCGGTCGTCGCCTTCGTGGTCCCGGTGGACGGGGCCACGACGGAGGGCCTGGAGGAGCGCGTCGTCGAGCACTGCGCCACGCGTCTCGCGCGGTTCAAGCAGCCGCGTCGCGTCGTGGTCGTCGAGGGCCTGCCGCACTCGGCGACGGGCAAGGTGGCCAAGGGACGGCTGCGGGCGCTGGCCCGCAGCGAGGACCTCGGCCTGCTCGCCCGATGACCGGCGGCACCGGCCCGGCCCCGCGCAGCGACGAGGCACGCGTGGTCGTCTACACGCGCCAGGGCTGCCACCTGTGCGAGGCCGCCGAGGCCGTCGTGGCCGAGGTGTGCGCCGACCTCGGCGCCGACTGGTCCCGGGTCGACGTGGACGGCGACCCCGACCTGCTGCGTCGATTCTCCGACATGGTCCCGGTGACCTTCGTCGACGGACGTCAGCACGACTTCTTCCGGGTGACGCCCGAGAGGTTGCGGCGCGCGCTCGCCTGAGGATGGCGGCGGGTCCGGTCAGCCCCTACCACGGACCGTGTGAGGAATCGCACCCGGCCCGGTCTCGATTTTGTTCCGCCGTTCACAAGCTCGTAAACTGGCCCGTGCGCCGCCTCCCACCCTTCCCGGGGTGAATCCCCGCGGTGGCGCGTTGGAGCACCGTGACCCTTCTGCGCACCCCCCGGCCGGCCGGGACCCCCGATCGCGCCCCGGACCAGGCGACCCGTGACGTCCCCGACGCCACCGTGGCCCGGCTCCCCCTGTACCTGCGCGTCCTGGCGTCCTTCGCCGAGGCCGGCGCGGCCACCTGCTCCTCGGTCGAGCTCGCGGAGGCCGCGGGCGTGAATCCCGCCAAGGTGCGCAAGGACCTCTCCCACCTCGGCTCCTACGGCACGCGGGGCGTCGGCTACGACGTCGAGTACCTGCGCTACCAGATCGCGCGCGGCCTGGGGCAGACCCAGACCTGGGACGTCGTCATCGTCGGCGCCGGGAACCTGGGGTCCGCGCTCTCCACCTACGGGGGTTTCACGCCGCGCGGCATCCGCGTCGCGGCCGTCCTCGACACCGATCCTCGTCGCGTCGGCACCGACGTCGGTGGCCTGGTCGTGGAGCCGCTCGAGCGGCTCGACGCGGTCGTGGCCGAGCACGAGGTCGCGATCGCCGTCGTGGCCGTGCCGGGCGAGGCCGCCCAGGACGTCGCCGACCGCCTCGTCGCCGCCGGCGTCACCAGCATCCTCAACTTCGCACCCGCCGTGCTGCAGGTGCCCGACCACGTGCAGGTGCGCAAGGTGGACCTCTCGGTGGAGCTGCAGATCCTCGCCTACCGCGAGCAGCGGAAGGAGGCGGGACGATGAGCGTGCTGGTCGTGGGCATGTCCCACCGGTCGGCGCCGATCGACGTGCTCGAGCGCGCGTCGCTCGACACCGACGCGGCGGTCAAGCTGGCGCACCGCGCCCTGGAGTCGACGTCGGTCACCGAGGCCGCCGTCATCTCCACCTGCAACCGGGTCGAGGTCTACGTCGAGGCCGACCGCTTCCACAACGCCCTCGAGGACGTGTCGCGGCTGCTGGCCGAGCAGGCCGGCCTCGGGCGTGAGGACCTCGTGCAGCACGCCTACGTGCACTACGACGACTCCGCGGTGGCCCATCTCTTCTCGGTGGCCGCCGGGATGGACTCGATGATCCTCGGCGAGAGCCAGATCCTGGGCCAGGTCCGCCAGGCGCTGCACTCGGGCCAGGCCGAGGCGACCATCGGCTCGGCGCTCAACGCGCTGTTCCAGCAGGCGCTGCGCATCGGCAAGCGCGGCCACGCCGAGACCGGCATCGACCGCCTCGCCCCGTCCACCGTCACCGCGGGTCTCGATGCCGTCGGTCCCGTGGCCGGCGAGCCGGGCACCCGCTTCCTCGTCGCCGGCGCCGGCACCATGGCCAGCCTCGCCGTCCGCACGCTCGTGGAGCGCGGTGTCGACCCGCACCGGATCATGGTCGCGAACCGCACCTTCCAGCGGGCGTACGAGCTCGTCGCCACCTTCGGCGTGAGCGCCGTCCGGTGGGAGGCGATGGACGTCGAGCTCGCCGCGGCCGACGTCGTCATCAGCTGCACCGGTGCCGCGGGCGCCGTCCTCGACGTCGACCGCGTCGCCGCGGTGCTCGAGCGTGGTCTGTCCAACACCACGGGCGAGCTCGTCGTGGTCGACCTCGCCCTGCCCCGCGACGTCGCACCCGGGGTCGGCGACCTCGACGGCGTCACGGTCATCGACCTCGTCACGCTCGCAGGCCGCTCGGAGAACGCCGAGCTCGCGCAGGACGTCGAGCAGGTGCGGGCCATCGTCGACGACGAGGTGCGCAGCTTCCTCGCGGCCAAGAACGCCTCGCGCGTCACGCCCACGGTCGTCGCCCTGCGCAGCATGGCCACCGAGGTGGTGGAGGCCGAGACCAACCGCCTCCTCGGTCGTCTCCACGACCTCCCCGAGGACCAGGTGAACCAGGTGCGGCTGGCGCTCAAGCGCGTCGCCGACAAGCTCATCCACGCGCCGACCGTGCGGGTGCAGCAGCTGGTCGACGGGCCCGCGGGCCTCACCTACGCCGACGCCCTCTCCGACCTGTTCGCGCTCGACCCGGCCGCCGTCGAGGCGGTCACCCGCGTGAAGGGGGAGTCGTCGTGACCGACCCGCGTCCCCTCCGCCTCGGCACCCGCGCGAGCGCCCTCGCCACGACCCAGTCCGGCCAGGTGGCCGACCGCCTGCGCGCCCTGACCGGTGTCGAGGTCGAGCTCGTGACCGTCAGCACGGAGGGCGACCGCAACCAGGCGCCGCTCACGCAGATCGGAGGCACGGGCGTGTTCGTCGCCGCCCTGCGCGAGGCCGTCCTCGACGGCAGCGTCGACCTCGCCGTCCACTCGCTCAAGGACCTGCCCACGACGCCCGACCCGCGCCTGGCCCTCGCGGCCGTCACCATCCGCGAGGACCCGCGCGACGTGCTGGTGGCACGCGACGGGCTCACCCTCGGCGAGCTGCCCCAGGGCGCTCGCGTCGGCACCGGCTCGCCGCGCCGCGAGGCCCAGCTGAACGCGCTCGGCCTCGGCATCGAGGTCGTGCCGGTCCGCGGCAACGTCGACACCCGGATCGGGCGGGTCACCTCGGGCGACCTCGACGCCGTGGTGCTGGCCCGTGCCGGCCTGCTGCGCCTCGGGCGCGAGGGGGAGGCCACCGAGGTGCTCGACCCCATCCAGGTCCTGCCCGCACCCGGCCAGGGCGCCCTCGCCGTCGAGTGCCGTGTCGACGACGAGTCCACCACGCGGCTCCTCTCCGTGCTCGACGACCCGGACACCCGGGCCGCGGTCACGGCCGAACGTTCCCTGCTCTCCGCGCTGGAGGCAGGGTGCAGCGCGCCGGTCGGGGCGCTCGCCGACGTCGTCTGGGGGGACGACGGGGACGAGCTCTGGCTGCGCGCCGTCGTCGGGGACCCCTCCGGCGCACCCACCATCCGCCTGTCCGCCTCCGGCCCGCTCGACGAGCCGGCAGCGGTCGGCGAACGTCTCGCTGCCGAGATGCTCGCCGAAGGCGCCTCCGAGCTGGTGGCGGCCACGACGGCCGGCCCCCCGATCGGTTCCGCCTCATGACCACCCGGCAGTCCAGGAAGAAGAACAGCACCGTGACACCACCCACCACCGCCACCGCCGAGGCACCCGCGAAGAAGGCGCCCGCCCGCAGCAGCAAGCCGCTGGGCCACGTCAGCTTCGTGGGCACCGGCCCTGGCGATGCCAGCCTCCTGACCGTGCGTGCGGCGGAGCTGATCGCCCAGGCCGACGTCGCGATCATCGAGCAGCCCGAGCAGGCCGACCTCGTGCCCGAGGGCGTCGAGGTCGTCGAGGGCGGCCTCGGCGAGGACGGCACCGTCCTGACGCACGCGGCGCGCGGCCGCCTGGTCGTCCGGCACGCCAAGACCGGGGCGCACGTGGTGCGCCTCGTCAGCGGCGACCCGTTCACCTACGCCACCGCGCCCGAGGAGGCCGCGGCCTGCGCGAAGGCCGGCATCGCCTTCGAGGTCGTGCCGGGTGTCTCCTCGGTCACCGGCGTACCTGCCTACGCGGGCGTCCCGCTGACCAACAAGGCGCACCGCCAGTACCGCGTGGTCAGCGTCGGCGACGCGACCGTCCCGTGGGCGGAGTACGGCGGCACCGACACGCTCGTGCTGCTGTCGGCCGTGGCCCGCATCGGCGAGGCCGCCGCCGGTCTGGTCGAGGCCGGCCGCTCGCCGGAGACGCCGGTCGCGATGACCCGGGTGGGCACCACGACGGACCAGACCACGGTCGTCTCCACGCTCGCCGACATCGCGGTCGACGCGAAGGCCGCCGGCATGACGTCGCCGGCCATCACAGTCGTGGGCGAGGTCGTCGCCATGCGCGAGGCGCTGTCGTGGTTCGAGACGAAGCCGCTGTACGGCTGGCGCGTGCTCGTGCCCCGCACCAAGGAGCAGGCCGCCGGGCTCGCCGCCCGGCTGCGATCCTACGGCGCGGTGTCCGAGGAGGTCCCGACCATCTCGGTCGAGCCGCCGCGCAACCCGCAGCAGATGGACAAGGCCGTCCGTGGTCTCGTCGAGGGCCGGTACGAGTGGGTCGCCTTCACGAGCGCGAACGCCGTGAAGGCCGTGCGCGAGAAGTTCGAGGAGTACGGGCTCGACGCCCGCGCCTTCTCGGGCCTGAAGATCGCCGCCGTCGGGGAGAAGACCGCCGAGGCCATCGCCACCTGGGGCATCAAGGCCGACCTCGTCCCGAGCGGCGAGCAGTCCGCCCGCGGCCTGGTCGAGGACTGGCCCCCGTACGACGAGCTGCTCGACCCGATCAACCGGGTCTTCCTGCCGCGTGCCGACATCGCCACCGAGACCCTCGTGGCGGGCCTGCAGGAGCTCGGCTGGGAGGTCGACGACGTCACGGCGTACCGCACCGTGCGGGCCGCCCCGCCGCCGGCGCCGACCCGCGAGGCCATCAAGACCGGCAAGTTCGACGCGGTGCTCTTCACGTCGAGCTCCACCGTGCGCAACCTGGTCGGCATCGCGGGCAAGCCGCACGCGTCGACGATCATCGCGTGCATCGGCCCGGCCACGGCCCAGACCGCCGAGGAGCACGGCCTGCGCGTCGACGTCCTCGCCGAGCAGCCCTCGGCCGAGGTGCTCGCCGACGCCCTCGCGGCGTTCGGCGCGGCCCGACGTCTGGAGTTCCTCGAGGCGGGCGAGCCGGTCCTGAAGCCGTCGCAGAAGAAGCCGTCGTCGCGGCGCAAGGCCTGACGCGTGGCTGCTGAGCCGTCCTCCGCAGCGCCCCTGCACCGGCCCCCCCTCCATCGACCGCGTCGTCTCCGCACGACGCCCGCCATGCGGGCGCTCGTGCGCGAGACGCGCACGGAGCCGTCGCAGCTCGTGCTGCCCATGTTCGTCGCGGAGGGGCTCGACGAGCCCCGACCGATCGCGAGCATGCCGGGCGTCGTGCAGCACACGCGTGCCTCCGCCCGCGCGGCCGTGCGCGAGGCGGCCGGGCTCGGGCTGGGCGGTGTCATGCTGTTCGGCGTCCCCGAGCACAAGGACGCCACCGGTTCCGGTGCCCTCGACCCCGACGGCATCCTCAACGTCGCCCTGGCGGACGCACGCGACGAGGTGGGGGACGACCTGCTGGTGATGGCGGACCTGTGCCTCGACGAGTTCACCGACCACGGCCACTGCGGCGTCCTGGACGACCGGGGCCGGGTCGACAACGACGCGACGCTGGAGATCTACGGGGCCATGGGCGTCGTGCAGGCCGAGTCCGGGGCCCACGTGGTCGGCCCGAGCGGCATGATGGACGGCCAGGTGCGCGTGGTGCGCGACGCGCTCGACGCCGCCGGTCACGCCGAGGTCGCCATCCTCGCCTACGCGGCGAAGTACGCCTCGGCGTTCTTCGGACCGTTCCGCGAGGCGGTCGACTCCTCGCTGCAGGGCGACCGCACGACGTACCAGCAGGACCCGGGCAACGCCCGCGAGGGCCTGCGCGAGGCGCTCCTCGACGTCGCCGAGGGCGCCGACATGGTGATGGTCAAGCCGGCACTCGGCTACCTCGACCTCATCGCGCTCATCCGCCAGCACGTGACCGTCCCGGTGGCGGCCTACTCGGTGTCGGGGGAGTACGCGATGGTCGAGGCCGCCGCCGAGCGTGGCTGGATCGACCGTGAGCGGGCCATCGCGGAGACGACCACGTCGATCCGCCGGGCCGGCGCCGACGTCGTGCTCACCTACTGGGCCGCGGAGCTGGCGCGCCGCTCCTGAGTCGTCCCGCCGTCCCGCACGACAAGGGCCCCGCACCGGTCGGTGCGGGGCCCCTCGTCGTCGGTCTCAGTGCGTCAGGTCGTACACGCAGGCGTCGAACTTGTCCTTCGGCAGGCCGAGGGGGTAGGTCAGCAGGCAGCGGACGTTGGCCTCGGTGGTCGAGAGCAGGTCGGTGACCGGCTTCGTGATCGGCGCCAGCGGCGTGTCCTTGACGACGTCCTGGACGCCGCCGCCGAGGGTCGAGCCGCCGCCGGTGGAACCGCCGGTGCTGCCCGTGCCGCCGGTGGAGCCGCCCGTGCCACCGGTGGAGCCCCCGGTGCCGCCCGTGCCGCCGGTCGAGCCCCCGGTGCTGCCCGTGCCGCCGGTCGAGCCGCCGGAGCCGCCCTTCGAGCCGCCCGAGGACTCCTCGCGGACCTTCTTCTCCTGCTTCGCCGCCTGCTCGCGCTGGGAGGGGGTGAGTGTCTGGTCGTAGGAGCGGCTGGTCAGGACCGAGCCGGTGGAGGTGCCGTTGGGCGTCGCGGTGTAGTCGCCGCTCGCGTAGGCCTTGCTGATGCCGAGCACGAGGTCGACGTAGGAGGAGGAGTTGTTGTACCGACGCACGGCCGCGGCCGCACCCTCGTCGGTGGAGAGGTCGCCGCTGCCCGAGCAGAGGTAGATGCCGGCCGCGGTGGCCGCGTCGTTGATGTTCTGCGGGTCCTTCGTGCCGTCACCGTCGGCGTCGACGCCCACCGAGCGCCAGGTGCCGGGGATGAACTGCATCGGCCCGACCGCCCGGTCGTAGACCGAGTCCTTGTCGAGCGCGCCGTTGTCGCTGTCGGTGATGCGGGCGACGCCGTCACGACCGTCGAGCGGGATGCCGTAGATGCCCGGCTTCGCGACACCGTCGGCGTCGAGGGCGTTGCCGCCGGTACGGCCGTGGTTGGACTCGACGCGACCGATGGCCGCGACGAGCGTCCACGGCAGCTTGCAGTCGGCGTCGGCCTTGGCGAGGAGGGTCTCGGCACGGCGGTAGGCGTACAGCGCCGAGGACGGGATGCCGTTGGTGGACAGCGTGGCGAGGGTGCCCTCGGCGCCCGCGCGCGAGTCGATGCCCGAGGGCTCGGCCTGGACGCTGGCCGGCTTCTCGAAGGCGGTGGCGGGGACGTCGGGGATCTCGTCGGCCGAGACGCGGTCGTCGGCGGTCGCGAGGCCGGAGTTGCCGACGGCGGCACCCCAGGCGACGACGAGCAGGCTCATCGGGACCAGGGCGCTGGCCTTCTGCCAGCGACTCAGGGTACGAGCTGCCATCTGTCGTCCGTCCCTCCCCCGTGACTCCCTCGAGCCGACACCGTGTCGGCGGTCACAGGTAAACCGATGTTACCGAGCGGACCCGGCGCGGGGCAAAGTGGTCCACGTCTCACCAACGACGCCTGTGTCGTCCAGGTTACGGCCCCGTGAGGCGGTGTGCACCACGGTGGGACACTGGAGGGGTGTCCTCCACCCCTCAGTCCCAGCAGTGGTTCGACCGTGCGCTGACCGTGTCGCCCGGCGGCGTCAACTCCCCGGTGCGTGCCTTCCGTGCGGTCGGCGGCACCCCCCGGTTCATGACGTCGGCCTCGGGGGCCTGGCTGCGCGACGCGGACGACACCAAGTACCTCGACCTGGTCGGCTCCTGGGGCCCGATGCTCCTCGGGCACGCCCACCCCGAGGTGATCGCCGCGGTCACGGCCGCGGTCGCGCGCGGCACGTCGTTCGGCACCCCGAGCCCGCCCGAGGTCGAGCTCGCGGAGGAGATCGTCGCGCGCACGCCCGTCGACCTCGTCCGCATGGTCACGTCCGGCACCGAGGCGACGATGTCGGCGATCCGGCTCGCCCGCGGGTTCACGGGCCGCAGCCGCGTCGTGAAGTTCGCCGGCTGCTACCACGGCCACGTCGACTCGCTCCTCGCCGAGGCGGGGTCCGGGGTCGTCACGCTGGGCCTGCCCGGCTCCCCGGGGATCCCGGCCCACGTCACGGCCGACACCATCGTGCTGCCCTACAACGACCGCGACGCCGTCACGGCGGCGTTCGCCGAGCACGGCGACGAGATCGCGTGCGTCATCACCGAGGCCGCGGCGGGCAACATGGGCGTCGTCTCGCCGCTGCCCGGCTTCAACGCGTTCCTGTCCGAGACGTGCGCCGCGCACGGCGCCCTCCTGGTCAGCGACGAGGTCATGACCGGGTTCCGCGTCACCCGCTCGGGCCACTGGGGCCTCGACGGCGCGGTCGAGGGCTGGCGCCCCGACCTGCTCACCTTCGGCAAGGTCATGGGCGGGGGCTTCCCTGCGGCGGCCTTCGGTGGACGCGCCGACGTCATGGCCCTGCTGGCGCCGAGCGGCCCGGTCTACCAGGCCGGCACGCTCGCGGGGAACCCCGTCGCGTCCACGGCGGGCCTCACCACGCTGCGACTCGCCGACGACGCCGCCTACGCCCGGCTCGACGACTGGTCGGCGCAGGCCCGCGCCCTGGTGTCGTCGGCGCTGGCCGAGGCCGGCGTCCCGCACGTCGTGCAGAACGTCGGCAGCATGTTCAGCGTCGTGTGGGGGCTGACCGAGCCCGTGCACGACTTCGCCGGCGTCCAGCGCCAGGAGACGTTCCGCTACACGGCCTTCTTCCACGCGATGCTGGAGGCCGGCGTCTACCTGCCGCCGAGCGCCTACGAGTCGTGGTTCGTCTCGGCGGCCCACGACGACCGGGCACTCTCTAGGATGGCCGAGGCCCTGCCGCGCGCCGCCCGCGCCGCGGCCGCGGCGACCCCCGACCCGGCCTGACGCCCCCGCCCCGACGGACCAGCCGCCCACCGCGAGGACCCCCCATGAGCGAACGCACGATCGTCCACCTGATGCGCCACGGCGAGGTGCACAACCCCGACGGCATCCTGTACGGCCGCTTGCCGGAGTTCCACCTCTCCGACCTCGGGCACCAGATGGCGGTCGAGACGGCGGAGTACCTGCAGAGGAACGAGATCGTCCACCTCGTCTCGTCCCCGCTCGAGCGTGCCCAGCAGACCGTGGCCCCGCTGGCAAGGCTGTTGGACGCCCCGGTCACGACCGACGAGCGGGTCATCGAGGCCGACAACCTCTTCGAGGGACGCACGGTCGGTGCGGAGCCGAAGGCGCTCGCGCACCCGAGGAACTGGTGGCTCCTGCGCAACCCGTTCCGCCCGTCGTGGGGCGAGCCCTACCGCGAGATCGCCGCGCGCATGCAGGCCGCGGTGGCCGACGCGCGCGACGCCGCCCGCGGCCACGAGGCCGTCATCGTCTCCCACCAGCTGCCCGTGTGGATCGCCCGCCAGGCCTACGAGGGCCAGTCGTTCGTGCACGACCCGCGCAAGCGGCAGTGCACGCTGGCCAGCCTGACGAGCCTGACGTTCGACGGCGACCGGTACGTCGGCTTCACCTACGCCGAGCCCGCCGGCGACCTGCTCCCGGACGCCCTGAAGGCCGGCAAGAAGTTCGTCGGGGGCGCCTGAGCCGTGACCGCGCTGCCTCACCCGCGCCGGACGGTGCCCCGTGGCGTCGTCCTGGCGCTCGTCGGTGTCCTGGTGCTGCTCGCCGGCTGCTCGGGTCGGGGCACGGAGGGGTCGACCGGCGGCTACGTCAGCGGCAGCCGCTTCGTCACGTACGTCGAGCCGGGTGACCGGGAGAAGGCGCCGGTGCTCGAGGGCGACGACCTCGAGGGCACGGAGGTCAGCTCCGCCGACTTCGCGGGGAAGACGCTGGTGGTGAACGTGTGGGGCTCCTGGTGCCCGCCGTGCCGCAAGGAGGCGCCGGTCCTCGACGAGGTCGCCCGGCAGTACGCCGACCGTGGCGTGCAGTTCCTCGGCCTCAACGTGCGCGACCAGGTGGCGGCGGCCCGCGCCTTCGAGCAACGGGTCGGCACGAGCTACCCGAGCCTCGTCGACGGCGACGGCCGTCAGCAGCTCGGGTTCGCCGACAGCCTGCCCTCGCAGGCCATCCCCACGACGTGGGTCATCGACGCGAAGGGGCGCGTGGCCGCCCGCATCATCGACCCCGACC
Source organism: uncultured Aeromicrobium sp. (assembly GCA_964599245.1). Classification (GTDB taxonomy): domain Bacteria; phylum Actinomycetota; class Actinomycetes; order Propionibacteriales; family Nocardioidaceae; genus Aeromicrobium. The sequence goes on from CAZREF010000002.1 coordinate 205,921, forward strand.
TGCGCGCCTCCACCCTCACCGGGGTCCTCGACGACGTGCTGGGGAGCAGCTCGTGAGCGACTGGTTCGCCGACACCGTGCTGTCGGGGTCGTTGCTGCTCGCCGTCCCGGTCGCCGTGCTCGCCGGCCTGGTCTCCTTCTTCTCGCCCTGCGTGCTGCCGCTGCTGCCCGGCTACCTCTCCTACGTCTCCGGCGTGGGTGTGCAGGACCTGCAGTCGTCCGGGCGGTCCCGGCTGCTGCTCGGCTCCGTGCTGTTCGTCCTCGGCTTCACCGCTGTCTTCGTCACCGGTGGGGCGCTCTTCGGTGCGCTCGGCCAGGAGCTGTACGACTACCGGCGCCTCATGTCGATCGTGCTCGGCGTGGTGGTCATCGTGCTGGGGCTCGTCTTCAGCGGCGTCCTGCCGATCCTGCAGCGCGACGTCCGCGTGCACGCGGTGCCCGCGGTCGGCGTGGCCGTCGCCCCGGTGCTGGGCGTCTTCTTCGGGCTCGGCTGGCTGCCGTGCATCGGTCCGACCCTCGGCGCCGTCCTCACCCTCGCCAACACCGAGGGCACCCTCGAGCGGGGGGCCTTCCTCACCTTCACGTACTGCCTCGGCCTCGGCGTGCCGTTCGTCGTCGCCGCCCTCGGGTTCGGCCGATTCATGGGCGCCGTCCGGTGGGCCCGGCGTCACCAGCAGGCGCTGCAGCGGGTCGGTGGCGGCCTGCTCGTCGTCGTGGGCGTGCTCCTCGTCACCGGCGTCTGGGACGCGCTCGTGACCGACCTCCAGACGTGGGCCGGTGGCTACGGGGCGGCGATCTGATGGCCCGGGGACGCTCGGAGGAGCGCGAGCGCGACCTCGCGCCCGCGCTCGGCACCCTCGAGACGCTGCGCTGGGCGTGGCGCCAGCTCACGTCGATGCGCACCGCCCTGCTGCTGCTCCTGCTGCTCGCCGTGGCCGCCATCCCCGGCTCGATCGTGCCGCAGCGCGGCGTCGACGCGCGCGCCGTCGAGGCCTTCCAGGCCCGGCACCCCGACCTCACGCCCTGGCTCGAGCGGCTCGGCGTGTTCCACACGTACACGTCGCCGTGGTTCAGCGCGGTCTACGTGCTGCTGATGGTCTCGCTCGTCGGCTGCATCCTGCCCCGCACCCGGCTGTACCTGCGGACGCTGCGGGCCCGTCCGCCGCGCGCGCCCCGCAACTTCGAGCGACTGCCCGCGTCCGCCACGTTCGAGACCGACGCCGACGTCGAGACGGTGCTCGAGGTCGCGCGGGAGACGCTGCGCGGCCCGCGGCTGCTGCCGACGCGCATCGACGTCGTCCGGGCGGAGTCGGGATCGGCAGAGGGCGCCGGCGGGGGTGCCGGGCCGTGGGCGGCAGAAGGACCGGGCGAGGTGCGCGCGGAGCGCGGCTACCTGCGCGAGCTCGGCAACCTCGTCTTCCACACCAGCATCGTGGCGGTGCTGGTCGGCGTCGCGGCCGGCGCGCTGTGGGGCTACCGCGGGGCGGCGATCGTCACCCAGGGCGACGGGTTCGCCAACGTCCTGACCCAGTACGACGAGTTCGCGTCCGGCGCCCTGTTCGACACCGACTCCCTCCCGCCGTTCTCGCTCGAGCTCGACCGCATGGTCGCGCGGTTCTGGACCGAGGGTCCGCAGCGAGGCGCGCCGCGACTGTTCGAGGCGTCGGGCACCTACCGCGCCGGCGTCGACGGGCCCGACGAGCCGTACGAGATCCGCGTCAACCACCCGCTGTCCGTCGACGGGTCGTCGGTCTTCCTCGTCGGTCAGGGCTACGCCCCCGTCGTCAAGGTCACCGACGCGCGCGGCGAGGTCGTCTTCGACGGCGCCGTGCCCTTCCTGCCCGCCGACGGCACCTACACGTCCAACGGCGTCGTCAAGGTGCCCGAGGCCCAGCCCGAGCAGCTCGGCTTCCAGGGCTTCTTCCTGCCGACCGCGGTCTCGTCGGGTGATGAGGAGGCGTCGATCTCGGCGTTCCCGGGGGCGGTCAACCCGTTGCTCGGGCTCTTCGTCTTCCACGGCGACCTGGGCATCGACGACGGGCTGCCGCAGTCGGTGTACGTCCTCGACAAGGAAGGTCTCGAGCAGTACAAGAACCCCGACGGCTCGAACTTCCGCGTGAGCCTCAGCCCCGGGCAGACCGCCGACCTGCCCGACGGCGGCACCATCGAGTTCGTCGACCTGACGCTCTTCGCGCGCTTCCAGATCGCGTCGACCCCGCTGGTCTGGCTGCCACTCGGCGGCATCAGCATCGGGATCGTCGGCCTCGTGCTGTCGCTGGCGGTGCGGCCGCGGCGCACCTGGGTCCGGGCGCGTCGCGAGGGCTCACGTACCGTGGTGGAAGTCGCCGCCCTCGACCGCGTGCCGCGTGACGACCTCGGCACGAGCCTCGAGGACCTGCTCGCGCAGCTGCGGGCCGGGCTCGGCGACACCCCGGACGACCCGGAGAAGGAGACCCGATGAACCTCGCCGACTACGCGCAGGTCTCGAACTACGCCATCGCCTTCGGCACGGGCGTCGTCGCGCTGGCCTTCCTCGCCCACGTGGCCGAGTGGGGCTTCGCGCGTCGCAGCGTGCAGGCGAGGGTCCCGGTGGGGGCGGGCGCTCCCGTCGACGGCCCGGCCGAGGACGAGCCCAGCCGCTCCGACGTCCTCTCGTCGATCGCCTACTCCCTCGCGGTGCTCGCGACCGCGGTGCTGCTCGTCGGCATGGTCACGCGCGGGATCGCCGCGCAGCGGGTGCCGTGGGGCAACATGTACGAGTTCGGCGTCGGTGGCGCGCTGGTGGCCCTCGTCGTCTACGTGCTCGTCGCGCGGGTCTCGTCCATCGAGTGGCTCGGCGGCATCGTCACGGGCTTCGCGCTCGTGGTCCTCGGCATGGCGTCGTCGACCTACGTGCCGGCCGGTCCGCTGGTGCCCGCCCTGCACTCGTACTGGCTCGTCATCCACGTCGCGGCGGTCATGCTCGCGGGCGCGTTCTTCCTGCTCGGCACCGCCGCCTCCGTGCTCTACCTCGTCCGCTCGCGCGCGGAGGAGAAGGGCACGGTCGGCCCGACGCTGGCGCGCTTCCCGTCGGCCGCCGTCATGGACCAGCTGGCCTACCGGGTCATCGCGGTCGGCTTCCCGCTCTGGACCTTCGGCGCCCTCATCGCGGGCCCCATCTGGGCCCACTACGCCTGGGGCCGCTACTGGGGCTGGGACCCCAAGGAGGTCTGGGCGTTCATCACCTGGGTCGTCTACGCCGGCTACCTCCACGCCCGCGCCACCGCCGGCTGGAAGGGCAAGCGCGCCGCGATCATCGCCCTCGCCGGCTTCGCCACCTTCCTCTTCAGCTACTACGGCATCAACCTCTTCGGCTCCGGCCTCCACTCCTACGCCAAGTAGGCCCGACGTCGCCGCCCCTACGTTTCGGACACTTCCGGGGCAGTCGGAAGGACCCGAGCGCCCCGGAAGTGTCCGAGACGCAGGGTGTGGACGGGTCCTTGCCGAGTCACGCAGGTGACGGCAACGTCGGGGCATGGATCTCCCGCACGATCGACCGTTCACGCTGAGGGAGGCGGAGCTGCGCGGCGTGAGCCGTGACGTCCTGCGGGGGGCGCGGTTCCGACGTCTGCACCGCGGTGTGTACGTGCGGTCCGACGTCCCGATCACCTGGCGGATCCGGATCCTGGCCGCGCTGCTGGTGCTGCCGTCCGACTGCGTCGTGAGCCACCGGACCGCCTTGAGGCTGTGGGGCTACGAAGCAGGCGGGGACGACGTGGAGCTCTCCACGCGCACGTCGCTGCGCACCAGGCTCCCGGGCGTCGTCCTGCACCGCCGTCTGCGCGCGATCCCCGCCGTCACCAGGGGTGGTGTCCCGGTCACGACACCGGAGCGCACGTTCGTCGACTGCAGCACCCGCCTCGGGCTGGTCACGCTCGTCCAGGTCGCCGAGCACCTGATGCGGACGACCGCGTGCACCCAGGAGTCTCTCGAGGCGTTCTGCCACGGGCAGCACCTGCACGGCGTGATCCGGACGCGCCGTGCCATGACCGTGGTGCGCACGGGAGCCGAGTCTCCGATGGAGACCCTGCTGCGGCTGATGCTGGTCTTCGCCCGCCTGCCCGAGCCGCAGGTGAACGTCGACATCCGTGACGCGCTCGACCACTTCGTCGCCCGGGTCGACCTGCTCTACCCGCGGTGGAAGGTGGTGGTCGAGTACGACGGCCGGCACCACGAGACCGATCCTGTGCAGTGGGCGCGTGACCGACGTCGACGAGAAGCGCTCGAGGCGTTGGGCTATCGCGTCATCGTCGTGGCCGCGGCCGACCTCGCCGCCCCTAGACAGGTGCCTCGGCGGGTGCACGCGGCCCTGGTGGCTCGCGGGTACACGGGACCGTCTCCGGTCACGAGCGTCCAGTGGACGCGGTGGTTCGGTCGCCCCTTCGTCTCGGACACTTCCGGGTCACGTCGAGCCGCCTGAACGCCCCGCAACTGTCCAAAAGTTGGGGGGGTCAGAGGCCGCGGAGGTAGTCGGGGTCGTCGTCGGGGCCGCGGGTGGGGGGGCGGCCGCCGGGCCAGCCGTAGCCGGAGTCGCGCGGGGGGCGGCCCTGGCGGGGGGAGGAGCCGAGGAAGACCCAGGCGAGGGGGCCGACGAAGGGGACGAGGATCGCGACGAACCAGGCCGGCTTCGGCAGACCCTTGACCTGCGTGCGCGGCGTGGCCAGCAGGTCGAAGAACGCGTAGACGAGAAGGACCACCGCGACGATCACGATCAGCGCCTTGCCCATGGATCCACGGTACCCGCGGGCCGCAACCGCGGCAGGTCGGCACCGGCTCGCGGCTGGGCGCCGGGGGGACTGGGCCGCTCCGCTAGCCTCGGGGCCATGAAGGCCTTCTGGAGGTACACGCTCGCGCGCCTCAGCGTCCTGGCCGTCACCTACCTGCTGCTGTGGGGGGTGGGCCAGTTCTTCCTGGAGTTCGATGAGCTCACCAACCTGCTGGTGCTGCTCGCCGCCATGATCATCTCCTCGGTCGTCTCGATCTTCCTGCTCGCCGGCATGCGCGAGGAGCTCGCCGGCAACCTGCAGGAGCGCGCGGAGCGGATGACGTCGCGCATCGAGGAGTCGCGCCGTGCCGAAGACGTCGACTGAGGTCCGCGCCTGGATCGACGAGGCGATCCGCCGGGTCGAGGCCGACGCGAACCGCAGCGCCGACACCCACCTCCACGCGCTCGAGGTCCCGACGCCCGACGTCGACCTGTACCTGAAGGACGAGTCGGTCCACCCGACGGGAAGCCTGAAGCACCGGCTCGCCCGGTCGCTGTTCCTCCATGCGTTGTGCAACGGCTGGATCGGCCCCGGCACCACCGTGGTGGAGGCCTCGAGCGGGTCGACGGCGGTGAGCGAGGCCTACTTCGCCCGCCTCGTCGGCCTGCCGTTCGTGGCGGTCATGCCGGCCAGCACGAGCGCGGAGAAGGTGGCGCTCATCGAGTGGCACGGCGGCCGCTGCCACTTCGTCGAGCAGGCGGCCGACGTCTACGACGAGGCCCGACGCGTCGCCGCCGACTGCGGCGGACACTACATGGACCAGTTCACGTACGCTGAGCGCGCGACCGACTGGCGCGGCAACAACAACATCGCCGAGTCGATCTTCGAGCAGATGGCGGCCGAGCGGCACCCCTGCCCGACCTGGGTCGTGGTGAGCGCCGGCACGGGCGGCACGTCGGCGACGATCGGTCGCTACCTGCGCTACCGACGCCACCCGACGCAGCTGCTCGTGGCCGACCCGGAGGGCTCGGCGTTCCTCGACGGCTGGGAGCAGGACTCCTCCGACGTCGTCACCGGCACCTCCTCGCGCATCGAGGGCATCGGCCGACCGCGCGTCGAGCCGTCGTTCGTCGGCGGCGTCATCGACGACATGCTGCGCGTGCCCGACGCCGCCTCGATCGCCACCATGCGCTGGACGAGCGACCGCCTCGGCCGGCTGGTCGGTGGCTCCACGGGCACCAACGTGTGGGCCTCGCTGACGCTCGCCACGCGCATGCGCGACGCCGGCGACGCCGGCAGCATCGTCACGTTGCTGTGCGACGCGGGCGAGCGCTACCTCAGCACCTACTACGACGACGCGTGGCTGGCCGAGCGCGGCATCGACCTCGCCCCCTGGCAGGAGCGGCTCGCGGAGTACGACGCGACGGGCGCGCTGCCCGATCCGGCCTGAGCCGGGCTCAGCCCACCTCGACGAGCGTCCACGACTCGACGCGTCCGTCGGCGAGCACGAGCCGTCCGACGGTGCCGTGCGGCTGGCGGCGCTTGTCGGTGGGCGAGCCGGGGTTGAGCAGACGCTGGCCGTCGACGCCGGTCTCGTCCCAGGGGATGTGCGAGTGCCCGAACACGACGACGTCGGCCTCGGGGAACCACCGGTGTAGACGTCGGGCGCGGCCGTCCTTGCTGCCGGAGTCGTGGACCATGGCCAGGCGGACGCCGGCGAGCTCGACCTCGAGCCGCTCGGGCGCACCCCAGGCCGCGACGTCGTCGCCGTCGTTGTTGCCTCGCACCACGTGCACCGGCGCGAGGGCGGACAGCTCGTCGAGCACCGACGGCTCGCAGACGTCACCCGCGTGCAGGACGACGTCGACGTCGGCGAGCACCTCGGCGACCCGCTCCGGCATGCCCTTCCAGAACCGCGGGGCGTGGGTGTCGGAGACGACGCCGACCACGGCCCGGCAGGGGTGCCCTTCGACGAGGCTCTGGACCGGCCCTTCGACGAGGCTCTGGACAGGCCCTTCGACGAGGCTCTGGACAGGCCCTTCGACGGGGCTCTGGACGGGCCCGGCCGTGGGCGGCGCACCGACCTGCGTCATGCGAGGGCGAGCCCGACCGCGAGCCCGACCGACCAGAGCAGCTCGGCGACGCCGGTGCCCTTGAGCACGGCGACGAGCGCGGGCCCGGTGGCTCCCGACACGACGGCGCGCACGGCCGGGACGGCAGGCAGGAGGCCGGGCAGGGCGAGCAGTGCCCAGGGCGTGGTCCCGACCGCGAGCACGACCGCGAGCACCGCGGCGACGGTGACCAGGGCGACGTAGAAGGTGCGCGAGCGCGCGTCGCCCAGCACGACGGCGAGCGTGCGCTTGCCGGACTCGACGTCGGTGGGGATGTCGCGGAGGTTGTTGGCCACGAGGATCGCGCACGCGAGCGATCCCACGCCGACCGCGGCGGCCCAGGCCTCCCAGGGGAGGGACTCGACCTGGACGTAGACGGTGCCCAGCACCGCGACGAGGCCGAAGAAGAGGAAGACGCTGACCTCGCCCAGGGCCCGGTAGCCGTAGGGGTTCGGGCCGCCGGTGTAGGTCCAGGCCGCACCGAGGGCGGCGACCCCGACGAGCAGGAGCCACCAGGTGGTGGTGGCCGCGAGCACGAGCCCGAGGACGGCGCCGAGCCCGAGGAAGGCGAGGGCGGCAGCCTTCACGGCCGACGGCCGAGCGAGACCGGATCCGACGAGGCGCAGCGGCCCGACGCGGTCGGCGTCGGTGCCGCGGATGCCGTCGGAGTAGTCGTTGGCGTAGTTGACGCCGACCTGCAGGGCCAGCGAGACGCCGAGCGCGAGCGCGGCCTTGGGCCAGTCGACCGAGCCGACGGCCGCGGCGACGCCGGTGCCGGCGACGATGGGGGCCACGGCGGCGGGGAGGGTCCGGGGGCGGGCGCCCTCGACCCACTGCGAGAGGGTGGCGCTGCTGGTGTCGGTCACGGTGCTCCTTGTCCGCCCGCCAGTCTGCCAGCGCCTACCCTGGGCCCATGACGCAGCCACCGTTCCCCTTCGTGCTGGTGGCGCTCACCGGCCTGTTCGTGTGGCTCGCGGTCACCTCCGACGACGGCTGGCTCCCGCTGGCTGCGGGCTTCGGTGCTCTCGTCACGGGCGCCGCCGCGCTCTACCAGTCCCGACCCGTGCGCGAGCCGGGCGAGCCCGGCGACGAGGACCCGCTGGACGACGTGCTCCCCGACGAGGGGCCGGACCGCTGAGCGCTGGACCAGTGGCGGATGGGGCGTCGCTGCGGCCAGTCGCAGGGTCCGCGCGCGACGTGCTCGACCTGCTGCGGCCGTGGGTGTCCGGGGACGACGCCGACCCGATCCTGGTCCGGACGTCGGGCAGCACGGGGCAGCCGAAGGACGTGCGTCTCTCCCGCGCCGCCGTGCTCGCGTCCGCCCGCGCGGCCCATGCCCGGCTCGGCGGGCCGGGCCGCTGGCTCTCGGCACTTCCGGTCACCGGGGTGGGTGGGCTGCAGGTGCTGGTGCGGTCGCTGGTCGCCGGCCACGAGCCGGTGCTGCTCGACGACCACGCCGACCTCGACGCCGCGCTCGACGCCCTGCTCCGGGCCCCGGCGCCGAGCCGCTACACGTCGCTCGTGCCGACGCAGCTCCACCGGCTCGCCGAGGCGGGCCGCCTCGAGCTGCTGGCGCCGCTCGACGCGGTGCTCCTCGGTGGCGCGGCGACCGACCCCGACCTGCTCGCCCGGGCCCGGGCCGCGGCGGTGCGCGTGGTCCGCACCTACGGGATGAGCGAGACGAGCGGTGGGTGCGTCTACGACGGTGTCCCGCTCGACGGTGTGCAGGTGCGGGTCGTGGACGCCGGCGCCGACGGGACCGGACGGGTGCAGCTCGCCGGGCCCGTGCTGTTCGACGGGTACGGCGACCGGCCGCGCGCCGGGGCCTGGTTCGACACGGCCGACCTCGGCCGCCTCGACGACGCCGGCGTGCTGAGCGTGGTGGGCCGGGCCGACGACGTCGTGGTGAGCGGGGGCGTCAACGTCCCGCTGCCCGCCGTCGAGCGCGCGCTGCGGGCGCTGCCGCAGGTGCACGACGCGGCGGTGGCCGGCGTCCCGGACCCGGAGTGGGGCACGCGGGTCGTCGCCGTGGTCGTCCCCGCGGACGCCGCCTGCCTCGACGGCGTCCGCGTCGAGGCCCTGCGCGACGCGCTCGAGGACGCCGGCCTGCCACGACCCTGGGCGCCGCGCGACGTCGTCCTGGTCGACGCGGTACCGCTGCTGCCCGGCGGCAAGGTCGACCGCCTGGCGGTGCGCGACCTCGTCCGCCGGTGAGGAGCCGGCTGGCAGCGGCTCAGGCGGCGGCGACGGCCTCGGCGACGGGCACCTCGCCGGCGACGAGGTCCCACTGACGGCCGATCCCGGCGCCGGTGTCGAGCACCTCCGCGATCACCGCGGCGACGTCGGCGCGGGGGACCTCGCCCCGGGCGACGGAGTCGCCGAGCGTCACCGATCCCCGTGCGGGGTCGTCGGTCAGGCGGCCGGGACGGACGATCGTCCAGTCGAGGCCGCTGCCACGCAGCGCCGCGTCGGCGTCGCGCTTGGCCTCGACGTAGGCGCGCCACACGTCGTCGGTGTCCTCGGGCAGGGGGAGGTCGACGCCGATCGCCGAGACCTGCACGAAGCGTGCGATCCCGGCCTTGCGCGCGCCGTCGATCGACTTGAGCGAGCCCTCGAGGTCCACGGTGCGCTTGCGCTCGATGTTGCCGTCCGGACCGCCGCCGGCGGCGAACACGACCGCGTGGCACCCCTCGAAGGCCTTCGCGAAGGCGTCGGCGTCCTGCGCCTCGATGTCGAGACGTCGCGCGGTGGCCCCGCGCTGCTCGACGTCGGAGACGTGGGCGTCGTTGCGGACGAGCGCGACGACGTCGAGGTGACGCGCGCGCAGCTGCTCGATGAGGTGGAGGGCGATCTGGCCGTGGCCCCCGACGATGGCGATGGTGGACATGTCCTCCACCGTGTCACGGTGCCCCCGGCCGTGCAGTTCGGCGGGGCGCCCTGTGCCGAGCCTCACCCCGGGTCCTGCCCGCCCGCGGTGCGGCGCGCCCGCCGCTAGGCTCGCCAGGTGCACACGTTCGCGATCGGGATGCCGGTGCGCTTCCGCGGCATCCGGCGTCGCGAGGGTGTGCTGCTGCACGGCGACGCGGGGTGGGGCGAGTTCAGCCCGTTCCTCGACTACGACGACGCCGAGTGCGTGCCCTGGCTCGCCTGCGCGCTCGAGGCCGCGCACGACGGCTGGCCGGCGCCGGTCCGCGACCGCGTCCCGGTGAACGCCACCGTGCCGGCGGTCGGGGCGGAGCAGGCGGCGTCGATCGTCCGCGCATCCGGCGCCTCGACGGCGAAGGTCAAGGTGGCCGAGCGGGGGCAGGAGCTGGCCGACGACCTCGACCGCGTGGCCGCCGTGCGCGACGCCCTCGGACCGTCGGGGCACGTCCGCGTCGACGCCAACGGGGGCTGGTCGGTCGACGAGGCCGTCGAGGCCGTCCGCCGCCTCGACGCCGTCGGGTCGCTGGAGTACGTGGAGCAGCCGTGCTCGAGCGTCGAGGACCTCGCGGCCGTGCGTCGCCGGGTGGACGTCCCGGTCGCGGCCGACGAGTCCATCCGTCGCGCCACGGACCCCTACCGCGTGCGCGACCTGGAGGCCGCCGACGTCGCGGTGCTCAAGGTCCAGCCCCTCGGCGGGGTCCGTGCGTGCCTGCGGGTGGCGGAGGAGATCGGCCTGCCGGTCGTGGTCTCGAGCGCCGTCGAGTCGTCGGTCGGCCTCGCCGCGGGCGTGGCGCTGGCCGCGGCCCTGCCCGAGCTGCCGTTCGCGTGCGGGCTCGGCACCACGTCGCTGCTCGACGGCGACGTCACGGCCGACCCGTTGCGACCGGTCGACGGCTGGCTCCCGGTGCGTCGCGTCGACGTCGACCCTGACGCGCTCGGAGCCGTGGCGGCGGACGCGCCCACCGACGTCGCCTGGCGCGACCGGCTCGCGCGCGTGGAGGCCCTGCTGGCGGCGGGAGCGACGCGGTGAGCGCCACCGCGACGGCGCAGGCGCTGCTGCGCCGCCTCGTCGAGCACGGCGTGACCGAGGCCGTCCTCTCGCCGGGGTCGCGGTCGGCGCCGCTGGCCCTCGCGCTGCACGCGGCCGACGCGGCCGGGCTGGTCCGGCTGCACGTGCGCGTCGACGAGCGGGAGGCCGCCTTCCTCGCGCTCGGCCTGGCGAAGGTGTCGAGACGCGCGGTGCCGGTCGTCACGACCTCGGGCACCGCCGTCGCGAACCTGCACCCGGCGCTGCTGGAGGCGCTGCACGCCCGCGTCGGCGTCCTCGCCGTCACGGCCGACCGCCCGGCGAGGCTGCGCGGCACCGGCGCCAACCAGACCACGACCCAGCCCGGCATCTTCCCCGGGCTGCCGATGGTCGGTGCCGTCGAGGACCTCGTGGTCCGCCACGACGCGCCGGTCCACCTGAACCTCGAGCTCGACGAGCCCCTCGTCGAGCCGACCACCCTCGACGTGAGCGGCCTGCGGCCGGGACCGGCGCCCGAGCACGCGCGTCGCGGCGAGCCGGTGGACCTCGATCCCGGGCCGCGCACGGTCGTCGTCGCGGGCGACGATGCCGGCCCTCGGGCCCGGGTGGTGGCACGCGAGGCGGGATGGCCCCTGCTCGCCGAGCCCACCTCGGGCGCGCGCACGGGCGGGGCGCTGCCGACGTACCGCCTGCTCCTCGCGCACGAGCCTCTGGCCGGGCGGGTCGAGCGGGTCGTGTCCTTCGGCCACCCGACGCTGAGCCGCCCCGTCACGCGGCTCCTCGGCCGGGCCGACCTGGAGGTCGTCCACGTCGGGGACGCCTCGACGTTCCCGCTGCCGGCAGGCCCGCGGGTGCGGTTCGTCGCCGACGTCACGCCGCCGGCCCCCGACGACGACGCCTGGCTCGCGATCTGGACGGAGGCCGACGTACGCGCCCGCGCGGCGGTGGACGAGGTGCTCTCCGAGCACCCCGGCACGGGCCTCGACGTCGCACGCACCGTGGCCTCGTCGCTGCCGCCCGGAGGTCTGCTGGTGGTGGGTGCGAGCCAGCCCGTCCGCGACCTCGACCTCGTCGGCGCGCCGTGGCCGGTGGGGGAGCGTCGCCTGGTGGTCGCCAACCGGGGCCTGGCCGGGATCGACGGCACGCTCTCGACCGCCGTGGGCGCCGCGCTCGCCCGCCCGTCGTCGCGGGCCCTGGCGCTCGTCGGCGACCTGACGTTCCTGCACGGCAGCAACGGGCTGCTCGTGGGCCCCGACGAGCCGCGCCCGGACCTCACGATCGTCGTCGCCAACGACGACGGCGGTGCGATCTTCTCCACGCTGGAGCAGGGCGGGCCGGAGCACGCCGGGGCCTTCGAGCGGGTCTTCGGCACGCCCACGGGCGCCGACCTCGCGTCGCTCTGCGCCGGGTACCGGGTCCCGCACCGCGTCGTCGCACCCGACGCGCTCGTCGACGCCCTCGCGACCCCGCCCCGGGGTATCGAGGTCGTGGAGGTCCCGCTGCAGCGCGCCGACCGCCGCGCGCTCGACACGACGCTGCGCGAGGCCGCGGCCGCCGTGCTCGCCGACCTCTGACGCCGCCGGGCCCGGGCGCCCGACCGCGATGTCCGCGCCCCCGTCCGAGCGCCGTGTCCGAGCACCGCGTCCCGAGGGGCGAGAAACCGTGACAGTCCTGGTGTCATCGACCATCCCCGGAGTACGGTGGGTGACACGCGTCACGCGGTCCGCGACGTCGGCCCGCGCGTTCGGACGAGGGAAGGACGCACATGGGGATCGAGACCTTCGACTACGTGGTGATCGGGTCCGGCAGCGGCGGCGGCGTGGTCGCCACGCGGCTCACGGAGGACCCCGACGTCCGCGTCCTGCTGCTCGAGGCCGGGCCGATGGACGACGACGACATGATCCACCTCCCAGCCGGGTTCTCGACGCTCTTCAAGACCTCGTGGGACTGGGGCTACCAGACCACCCCGCAGAAGCACCTGGGCAACCGACGAGCCGACTGGCCGCGCATGAAGGCGCTCGGCGGGTGCACGTCGATGAACGCGATGATCTACATCCGCGGCAACCACGCCGACTACGACGAGTGGCGCGACGCGTACGGGGCCGAGGGCTGGGGCCACGAGGACGTCCTGCCCTACTTCAGGCGCTCCGAGGGCAACCAGCGCATCCGCAACTCCTTCCACGGCAACGACGGCCCGCTGCACGTCGAGGACCGCCGCCACGACCACGAGCTCAGCCTCGCGTTCGTCGAGTCGGCCGTCGCCAACGGGATGAAGCGCACCGACGACTTCAACGGCGCCGAGCAGGAGGGTGCCGGCCTCTACCAGGTCACGTGCCGCAAGGGTCGGCGCTGGTCCGTGGCCGACGGCTACATCAGGCCGGCGATGGGCCGGCCGAACCTCACCGTGCGCACCGAGGCGTTCGTGACGTCGATCGACCTCGAGGGTTCGAAGGGTGCCAAGCGCGCGGTCGGCGTCACCTACCGCCGCGGCGCGTTCACCGAGACGGTGCGCGTGAACGCCGAGGTCGTGCTCGCCGGCGGCGCGGTCAACTCGCCGCAGCTCCTCATGCTGTCGGGCATCGGCCCGACGGCGCACCTGAAGGAGCACGGCATCGACGTCCAGGTCGACCTGCCCGGCGTGGGCCAGAACCTCCAGGACCACCCGGTCTCGGGCGTGCTGGCGCACACCCAGGACACCACGGACGTCGCCGCGTCGCTCAACCTGCCGCAGCTGCTGAAGGCGCAGAAGCTCGGTCGCGGTCCGCTCACGTCGAACGTGGCGGAGGCGGGCGCCTTCTTCACCAGCCGCGACGACCTCGACCTGCCCGACCTGCAGTTCCACTTCGCCCCCACCGGCTTCTGGGACAACGGGCTGCACGAGCCGACGAGGCCCGCGCTCACGCTCGCGGCCACCCTCGTGCGGGTGCAGAGCCGCGGCCACGTGCGCCTCCGCTCCGCGGACCCGACGTGGAAGCCGGAGATCGAGGCGGGCTACCTCGACGACCGCGCCGACCTCGAGGCGCTCGCCGCGGGCATCCGCCGCGCGTGCGAGGTGCTGCGCGACGGGCCCATCGCCCGCTTCGTGAAGTCCGCGTGGGAGCCGGCGTCGCTCACCCCGACCGACGACCAGGTCTACGCGTCGATCAACCGGCTGTGCCAGACGCTCTACCACCCGGTCGCCACGTGCGCCATGGGCACCGGCGACGACAGCGTCGTCGATCCCCGGCTGCGCGTGCGTGGCGTCGAGGGCCTGCGCATCGCCGACGCCTCCGTCATGCCCACCGTGCCGCGCGGCAACACCAACGCCCCCACCGTCATGATCGGCGAGAAGGCCGCCGACCTGATCAAGGAGTCCCGATGACCTCGACGTACGACCGCCACCCGTCCCCGCCCGCCACGTCCGCGTCGGTCCCCGCCGACGGCGTCGAGACGTTCGAGTCGCTCGACCCGGCGACCGGTGACGTCGTCGGCGTGCACCCCGTCGCCGGACCCGAGGACGTCGCGCTCGCCGTCGAGCGCGCCCGCGACGCCGCCACCTGGTGGGGCGCCCTGAGCTTCGACGAGCGCGCCGAGCACCTGCTCACCTGGCGCAGCGTCATCACCCGGCGCATCGCGCAGCTCTCGGCGCTCTCGCACGCCGAGACCGGCAAGCCGATCGCCGACGCACAGCTCGAGATCGCCCTCGCGATCGACCACGTCGCGTGGGCCGCCAAGCACGCGAAGAAGGTGCTCGGCCCCCAGAAGGTCTCCTCCGGCCTCGTCATGGCCAACCAGAGGTCGACCGTCGAGTACAAGCCGCTCGGCGTGGTCGGCGTCATCGGCCCCTGGAACTACCCGGTCTTCACGCCGATGGGCTCGATCGCCTACGCCCTCGCGGCCGGCAACACCGTCGTCTTCAAGCCCAGCGAGTACACCCCCGGCGTGGGTGTCTGGCTGGCCGACACCCTCACCGAGGTCGTCGGCGGGATCCCGGTGCTGCAGACCGTCACCGGCCTCGGCCCCACCGGTGCCGCCCTGTGCACCTCCGGCGTCGACAAGCTCGCCTTCACCGGCTCCACCGCCACCGGCAAGAAGGTCATGGCCGCGTGCGCCGAGCGCCTCACGCCGGTCGTCATCGAGGCCGGCGGCAAGGACTCGCTCATCGTCGACGAGGACGCGAACATCGCGAAGGCTGCCGAGGCCGCGCTGTGGGGCGGCATGTCCAACGCCGGGCAGACCTGCATCGGCACGGAGCGGGTCTACGTCCACGAGAAGGTCTTCGACGCGTTCGTCGCCGAGATCACGGAGCAGGCGCGCGGCCTGCGGGCCGGAGGCGACCCGTCGGCCCAGATCGGGCCCATCACGATGCCGTCGCAGGTCGACGTCATCCGCGGCCACGTGCAGGACGCCCTCGACGCCGGGGCCACCGCGGTCGTCGGCGGCATCGACGCCGTGGGCGAGCGGTTCGTCCAGCCGACGATCCTCACCCACGTGCCCGAGACCTCCGCGGCGATCACCGAGGAGACCTTCGGCCCGACGCTCGCGATCAACCCCGTGCGCGACATGGACGAGGCGGTGCGCCTGACCAACGCGGGCAAGTACGGGCTCGCCGGTGCCGTGTTCTCCAAGAGGCGCGGCCTGGAGATCGCCCGCCGCATCCGCTCGGGCATGACGTCGGTCAACGGCATCATCACCTTCGCCGGCGTGCCGGGTCTCCCGTTCGGCGGCGTGGGGGAGTCCGGCTTCGGTCGCATCCACGGCCCCGACGGCCTCAAGGAGTTCACCTACGCCAAGTCGATCACCCAGCAGCGCTACGCACCGCCGCTCAACCTCACCTCGTTCAAGCGGGCGGCCAAGGACGAGAAGGCGCTCAACCTCATCGTCACGCTCCTGCACGGAGGAAAGAAGACGCTCAAGCCGTAGAGGCCGTGACCGACGTCCCCGTCACGAGGTCCCAGGACCGTCGCGGCGGGGACGTCGCACGTCGCGGCGGATCTGAGGTGCCGTCTAGGGCATCTGCCCGATGTGGCGGCCTACCTCAGGGGCCGAGCCTGGTGGAGTCCCCGACACCAGGAGGAACCATGATCCTCGACCCCCTGGGCTACGTGCCCACCGAGATCACCCTGCGCACCACCATCGCCCGCAACGCGTTCGCCGCCCAGCAGCGACGTCCGCGACGCCACCGCCGCACGCACCGACGGCTGGTCCGCTGGACCGAGCCGACGTTCCCCGACCGCCGTCCCGGACCGACGGGCCGGCCGGTCGACGGTGCGGTGTGACACGGAGCGTCGTCCGGGGACGCGCGACGGCATGATGGACGTCGTGCCCACCCCGATCGTCGGTCGCGACGCCGTCCTCGGCGAGCTCGCCGACGCGCTGGGGCTCGCCGGGAACGGCGCGTCCGGGGCCGTCCTGCTCGGGGGCGACGCCGGCATCGGGAAGACGCGCCTGGTCGACGAGGTGGTGGCGCGGGCGAGCGCGTCCGGTTCACGGGTGCTCCTCGGGCACTGCCTCGACCTCGGCGAGCACGTCCGTGCGTTCCAGCCGGTGGCCGACGCCTTCGCAGGCCTCGACGCCGCCGACCCTGCCGTCGGCTCCGGGCTGGGCGAGCTCGCCGCCTCCCTGCCCGCCCTCGAGGCGCTCCGCACCGGCCAGGCGGCGGACCACGACGGCGACCGGCTCCGGGCCGACGTCCTCGCCGCGGTGGCGCACACCCTGGAGCACCTGGCGGCGGACGCGCCGGTCCTCCTGGTCCTGGAGGACCTGCACTGGGCCGACGCGTCCACACGTCACCTCGTCCGGTACCTGCTCGTGCGACGCTTCGCCCGTCCCGTCGCCCTGCTGTTGACCTTCCGTAGTGACGACCTGCACCGTCGCCACCCGCTGCGGCCCGCCCTCGCCGAGTGGACCCGCCTGCCGGCGGTGCGCCGGATCGACCTCCCGCCGCTCGACGACGCCTCCATGACCGAGCTGGTCCGCGCGCGTGCCGCGCGGGGCCTGACCGCGGAGGGCATCGACGCCATCCTGGCGCGCGCCGAGGGCAACGCCTTCTACGCCGAGGAGCTGCTGGACGCCGGCCTGGCCGAGGGCTCCCTGCCGGAGGACCTCGCCGACCTCCTGCTCGTGCGGGTCGACCGGCTGCAGGACGACGCCAAGGCCGTGGCCCGCGCGGTGGCCTGCGCCGGGGGGCCGGTGCCCGACGCCCTGCTGCGCCGGGTCGTCGAGACGTCGGGGTCGGTGGACGACGCGCTGCGCGAGGCCGTCGACCTCAAGGTGCTGGTGCCGGTCGGCGACACCTTGCGCTACCGGCACGCGCTCCTCGCCGAGGCCGTCCTCGACGACCTGCTGCCGGGGGAACGACGCCGTGTGCACGCCGCGTTCCTGCGGGTGCTGGAGTCGGACCCCTCCCTCGCGTCGGCGGCGACCACGGCCCTGCACGCGCACGGGGCAGGGGAGCCGGCTCTCGCGTTCCGCGCCGACGTGGCCGCCGCGGAGGAGGCGCGTCGCGTGGGCGGCCACGACGAGGCGGCCGGCCACCTGCAGCGGGCTCTCGACGTCCTCGACCACGCGCCAGACGGGTACGACGTGGTCGGGCTGGTGACCCTGACGGCCGACACCCTGCTCGCGGCCGGTCGCCTGCGCACCGCCGCCGCCCTCCTCGACGAGCACCTCGGACGCGTCCCCGCGGGCGACGGGCGGGCCCGGCTGCTGCTGGCGCGAGGACAGGTCGCGTACCTGGGCGAGGCCGACGCCGAGGCGGACGCGGCCAGTCTCGCCGCCCTCGAGGCCGCCGACGGTGCCTCGGCCGAGGTCCGTGCGCGCATCGAGTCGCTCCGCGCCCAGGTCGCGTCGATGCTCGGCCGGCCCGAGGAGGCACTCGCGCGCGCCGAGGCGGCGGCGACGCTCGCGGCCGAGGTGGGCGACGAGCAGACGGTCGCCGAGGCGCAGACCACGACCCTGCGCGTGCTCGCCCGCACCGGTGCCGACGAGGAGGGCACGCGCGACCGCTACGTCGAGCTGGCGGAGGCGGCACGCGCCCGCGGGGACGTCCACGGCGAGCTGCGGGCGTGGCACCACCTGGCCTTCTCGCACTTCAACGCGGGCGAGCTCGACCGGGCCGACGACTACTTCCGGGTGGGCATGCGGCGCGCCCACGAGACGGGGCGGGCGTGGGCGCCCTACGGCTTCGACGGGCGCTTCTTCGCCGCGGTGGTGGCGTACCTGCGTGGCGACTGGGACGAGGTTTCACGCCTTGCCGAGGGCCTGCAGGGCGCCACGCGCCTGGCACGCGCCAGCCTGCAGTCCATCGTCATGCTCGTGGCGGCCGGGCGCGGGACGTCGATGGAGGCCGACACCGTCACCGCCGTGCGCGCGCGGTGGGACCTCGACCTCGCCCTGGCCGTGCACAGCGGGACCGCCCTGGTCGACGCGGCCCAGGACGTGGAGGGGGCCGTCGCCGCGCACGACGCGCTCGTCTGCACGCTCGACGCGGTGTGGCGCGAGCACCTCGGGCCGCAGCGGCTGCGGCTCGGTGGCCTGCTCGTCGGCCGTCTCGCGGGCGCCGTGGCCTCTCGCGGCGCCGACGAGTCGCGGCACTTCCTGGAGCTGGCCGACGCGGCCCTCGGCGCTGCGGAGGAGGCCGCTGCGCTCTCGGCGGAGCTCGGTCCCGAGGGCCACGCCTGGCTGCTGCGCGTGCGCGCCGAGGTGCTGCGCCTGCGTCTCGCGGCGGGCCGGCCGGTCGACCCGACGGAGCTGGAGCAGGCATGGCGGGAGGTCGTCGACGCCTTCGACGCGTACGGCGAGGTCTACGAGCGGGCGCGCTCACAGGTACGGCTGGCCCGGGTGCTCGCGGCCGCGGGTCGGGGCGAGGAGGTCGCGGCGCTGGTCGCCGACGCCGACGCCGTCGCGCGCCGCCTGGGCGCGGCCCCGCTGCTGCGCGAGGCGTCGGAGCTCGCCCCGCGCAGCCGTGCGAGACGGTCGGCGCCCGGCCCGGAGCACGACCCCGGCGCGCTCACGCCCCGCGAGCGGGAGGTGCTGGCGCTCGTCGCCGAGGGCCGCACGAACGGGGAGGTCGCGGCACGGCTGTTCATCAGCACCAAGACCGCGTCCGTCCACGTGTCGAACATCCTGGCCAAGCTCGGTGCGTCGTCCCGCACGGAGGCAGCCGCCCTCGCCCGGCGCGCGGGGCTGTTCGACGTCGGCTGACGACGTCCGGTCCGAGGGGGTGAGGACCGGTCAGGCGAGGGCGTCGCGCACGGGGACGAGCTTGGCGCGGCTCTCGGCCAGCTCGTCGGCCGGCACGGAGTCGGCGACGATGCCGCAGCCGGCGAAGAGGCGCACGCGACGGCCGTCGTCCTCCACCTGGGCCGACCGCAGGCCGATGCCCCACTCGCCGTCGCCCTCGGCGCCGATCCACCCCACCGGGCCGGCGTAGCGTCCGCGGTCGAGCCCCTCGATCTCGGCGATCAGGGTCACGGCCGCGTCGGTGGGCGTGCCGCCGACGGCGGCCGACGGGTGCAGCGCCGCAGCGAGGTTCAGGGCGCTCGCGTCGCCGCGCAGGACGCCGGTGACGTCGGTGGCCAGGTGCATGACGTTGGGCAGGTGCAGCACGAAGGGCGCGTCCGGCACGTTCGTGCTCGTGCAGTGCGGCGCCAGCGCCTCGACGACCGAGCGCACCGCGTACTCGTGCTCCTCCAGGTCCTTGCTCGACCGGGCGAGCGACGCGGCGAGCGCGAGGTCGCGGGTGTCGTCGCCCGTGCGCCGGATCGTGCCGGCCAGCACGCGCGAGGTGACGAGGCCCCGCTCCAGGCGGACGAGCATCTCGGGGGTGGAGCCGAAGAAGCCGTCGACGTGGAACGTCCAGCAGCCGGGGTAGTCGCGGGCCAGGCGGCGCAGCGGCGCCCGCACGTCGAGCGGCTCGTCGAGGTCCGCCACCTGGTCGCGCGCGAGCACGACCTTGTCGAGGTGCCCGGCGGCGATGCGCCGCACGGCCTCGGCGACGACGTCCTGCCAGGCGTCGCTGTCGACGCTGCCGTCGCGCAGCTCGACCCCGGACGGGTGCACGGGTGCCTCGGCGGGCACCAGCTCGGGCGCGCGGGCGATCGAGGTGCCGACGACGGTCACCCAGCTGCGCCCGTCGCGCCGGCCGACGAGCACCTCCGGCACGACGAGGCAGCTGCCGACCCCGTCGTCGGCGAACGTGAAGCTGCCGAACGCCACCAGCCCGGTGCCGGGGACCTCCACCTCGTCCCGGACCACGCTGTGCCGGGTGACCTCGCGCCACCAGCGGTGCGCCCGCTCGAAGCGATCGTGACCGTCGACGCCGAACGCCGCCGCGCGTCCCCATCCGACGAGGCCGTCGCCGTGGTGCACCCACGCGAGCGCGTCGACGTCGCGGCCGAGCAGCGCCAGCAGCGGTCCCGGGTCGTCCACCTCGACCGTGCGGGCCACGAGGGGCGCCGGCGCAGGGCCTCCACCGAGGCTGCCGGTCACGGGGCTGGTCACCCGGTCGAGCCTACTCGTGGGACAGTGAGGGCGTGGACGAGCAGAGGCGTGGAACCCGGGCCGGGCTGGACAAGGAGCCCCAGGACGTCGCGCGGATGTTCGACACGGTCGCGCGGCGCTACGACCTCACCAACGACGTGCTGTCGATGGGTCAGGACCGGCGCTGGCGTCGCAAGGTGGTCGAGCTGGTCGACCCGAAGCCCGGTGAACGGATCCTCGACCTGGCCGCCGGCACCGGCACCTCCAGCGAGCCGTTCCGCGACGCGGGCGCCGAGGTCGTGCCCTGCGACTTCTCCCTCGGGATGCTGCAGGAGGGGCGTCGTCGCTTCCCGCACCTGCCGTTCGTCGCCGGTGACGGCATGCGCCTGCCCTTCGCCGACGCCTCCTTCGACGCCGTCACGATCTCCTTCGGTCTGCGCAACATCCACGACCCCCTGGAGGGCCTGCGTGAGCTGCTGCGCGTCACCCGCCCCGGCGGCCGCGTCGTGGTGTGCGAGTTCAGCACCCCGACGTGGGAGCCGTTCGAGACGTTGTACTCCAACTACCTGATGAAGGCGTTGCCGGCGATCGCGCGGCGCACGTCGTCCAACCCTGAGTCGTACGTCTACCTCGCGGAGTCCATCCGCGCCTGGCCCGACCAGAAGGGCCTGGCGCTGCGCATGGTCGAAGCCGGTTGGGGCCGCGTCGAGTGGCACAACCTGTCGGGCGGCATCGTCGCCCTGCACCACTCCGTACGCCCCTGACGCACTCCCACGTCGTGGGGGACGTCGCACCGTCGGACAGTTGCTCATATGCGCGAGCGCGCACATGATGGCACCGTGCTCACGACCCTGCGGCGACACCCGCGCTACGCGCGCCTCTTCGTCGCGCAGCTGAGCGGCCTGCTGGGCACGGGGGTCCTCACGGTCGCGCTGACGCTCCTGGCCGCCGACCTCGCGGGTCCCCGCGCCGCGGCCGTGCTGTCCACCGCCCTGACGGTCAAGATCCTCGCGTACGTGGTGCTGTCACCGTGGCTCGCGCGGGTGACCGCGGGCCGCCCTCCGGTCCAGGTCCTCGTGGGAGCCGACGGCGTCAGGATCGTGGTGGCGCTCCTCCTCCCGCTCGTGGACGCGACCTGGCAGGTCTACGTCCTCGTGCTCGTCCTGCAGGCGTCCTCGGCGGCGTTCACCCCGGCCTACCAGGCGCTGCTCCCGCGGGTGCTGCCCGACGAGGACGACTACCGGCAGGCGCTCTCCCTCTCGCGCGTCGCCTACGACGCGGAGTCGGTCGTCAGCCCCGCCCTCGCCGGCCTCGCCCTGCTCCTCGTCGACGCCCGAGCCGTGTTCGTGCTGGCGGGCGTGGGCTTCGTCGGTTCGGCCGTCGGGGTCCTGGCGGCTCGTCCCCCGGGAGCGGTGCCCCGGGCTGCCGGCGACGAGCCCCGCGGCGGGGTGGTGGCCTTCGTGCGCGTGCCGGAGCTGCGCCGGCTGCTCCTCGCGGACCTGGGCGCGGCCTGCGCCTACGCGGCGGCGCTCGTGCTGACCGAGACCTTCGTCCGCGACGTCGGGTGGGACGCCGCCGCGGTCGGGGCCGTGCTCGCCGTGTTCGGGGCCGGCTCCGTGACGGGTGCGGTGCTGGTGTCCCGTGGCGGCGCGGACCCGTGGCGCCCGATGCGCGCCGGGGCGGGCGTGGTCGCCGCCGCCCTGCTGGTCGGGGCCGCCGTGGCCGCGCACCCGGCCGGGTTGCTCGGGGTGTGGTTCGCCGCCGGTCTCGGCTCGTCGCTCGCGCTGACCCCGTCCGGACAGGTGCTGCGCGCCCAGGGGGACGGTCGAGCGCTCACCGGGCTCTTCGCCGGGCACTTCGCCTGGTCGCACGCCTGCTACCTGGTCACCTACCCCCTGGCGGGACTGGTCGCGGTCCAGGGGTCGCCCCGCGCGGCGCTGCTCGCGCTCGGCCTGGTCGCCCTCGCCGCCGGGGGCGGGGTGGCGCGGCGCCGTCCGCCGTCCGGCCGGCGCGCTGCGCCATGATGGTCGCGTGAACCGACCGGGGCGTGCGCCCGAGCCGAGCCTGCGGCACGACGTCGAGCCGACGTCGGAGCGACTCGCCGAGGCGTCGGAGGTGTTCGGGCTCCTCTCGGACCGCACGCGCCTGCACCTGCTCTGGGTGCTCGCTCGCCAGGACGCCGACGTCACGACCCTGGCCGAGACGGTCGGCTCGAGCCGCACCTCCGTGAGCCAGCACCTCGCCAAGCTGCGCCTCGCCGGACTCGTCGAGGCGCACCGCGAGGGCCGCCACGTGCGCTACACGCTCGTCGGCGGCCACCTCAGACGTCTCCTCCTCGAGGCGCTCGGGCACGCCGACCACGCCGTCACCGGCGAGCCGCACCACGGCTGACCTGCGTCGACACCATGGAGGCGGGTCCCGCGCGCCGACTTAGTGTGACCTCAGTTACAGGCGACACCGGCCGGGCGTAGAGTGAGGCCAAGGTCACGTTGTGAAGTGATTCACAAGGGCACGACCTCGTCAGACGAATCGTCGGATCCCGCTGGAGGTGACGGTGAACGAGTACACACCCGTCCTCGTCCTGGGCGTCCTGGCCGCGGGGTTCGCGGTGTTCAGCGTCGCCATCGCGCCGCTCACCGGGCCGAAGCGGTACAACCGCGCCAAGCTCGACCGCTACGAGTCGGGCATCGAGCCGAGCCCGCTGCCCGACGGCGGCGGCAAGGTCAGCGTCAAGTACTTCTTCACCGCGATGATGTTCATCGTCTTCGACATCGAGATCGTCTTCCTCTACCCCTTCGCCGTCGCCTTCGACCAGATGAGCTGGTTCGCCGTCCTCGCGATCCTGCTCTTCCTCGTCAACGTCACGATCGCGTACGCCTACGAGTGGCGCCGTGGTGGAATGGAGTGGACCTGATGGGACTCGAGGAGAAGCTGCCCAGCGGCGTCCTGCTGTCGACCGTCGAGGGACTCGCCGGCTACATGCGCAAGGCCTCGTTCTGGCCCGCCACGTTCGGCCTCGCGTGCTGCGCCATCGAGATGATGACGTTCGGCGCGCCGCGGTTCGACTCCTCCCGCTTCGGCATGGAGGTCTTCCGGCCGAGCCCGCGCCAGGCCGACCTGATGATCGTCGCCGGCCGCGTGAGCAACAAGATGGCGCCGGTCCTGCGCCAGATCTACGACCAGATGGCCGAGCCGAAGTACGTGCTGGCCATGGGCGTGTGCGCCAGCTCCGGCGGCATGTTCAACAACTACGCGGTCGTCCAGGGCGTCGACCACGTGGTGCCCGTCGACATGTACCTGCCCGGCTGCCCGCCGCGCCCGGAGATGCTCATCGACGCGATCCTCAAGCTCCACGACAAGGTCCAGCACACGAAGCTGGGCGCGCACCGCCTGGCCGAGATCCTTGAGGACGAGCAGACGGCGCTGCTGTCGCCGCCCACGTCGGCCAGGAAGGGCCTGATGCGCTGATGGCCCCCGAGGACGGCACGACCGACGGCGCGAGGAAGACGGGCGACGGGGCCGAGGTCGGCGAGAAGACCGAGACCGTCGACGCGCACACCACCACCCAGGACCGCTCCCGCGACCCGAAGGACGCACCGGCAGAAGAGATCGTCCCCAGCGACGCCGAGACCCTCGAGGTCGTCGACGTCCGCGAGGGCATGTTCGGCGTGCACGGCTCCGGCGACACCAGCGGGTACGGCGGCATCACCCGTCCGGTGGCCATGCCGGCCGGCTCGCAGCCCCCGTTCGGCCCGGAGGAGGGCGGTGGCTGGTGGGACGAGGTCCACGGGCGCCTCGCCACGCTCACCGAGGGCACCGGCGCGATCGAGAAGGTCGTGGTCGACCGCGGCGAGATCACGTTCTTCGTGCGGCGCGAGGCCCTGGCCGAGACGGTCCGCCACCTGCGCGACGACCCGGCGCTGCGCTTCGAGTTCTGCAGCAGCCTCTCCGGCGTGCACTTCCCCCACGAGGCCGGCCGCGAGCTGCACGTCGCCTACCACCTGCTCTCCATGACCCACAACCGCCGGATCCGCGTCGAGACCACCTGCCCCGACGCGGACCCCCACGTCCCGAGCGTCGTCGCCACCTATCCCACGGCGGACTGGCACGAGCGCGAGACGTACGACATGTTCGGCGTCGTCTTCGACGGCCACCCGGCCCTCACCCGCATCCTCATGCCCGACGACTGGCCCGGCCACCCGCAGCGGAAGGACTACCCGTTGGGCGGCATCCCGGTCGAGTACAAGGGCGGCACGGTCCCGAGTCCCGACCACCGCAGGAGTTATTCGTGAGCCGGGTGCGTACGCCGCTGCGGAGTGGTCTCGATACGTCGAGACCTGCTCGTGCCTCGCGGTCCCGCCTGCTCGACCAGCGAGATCGCCGCTGCTCGAGCAGCCGCGACGCCCGCTGGTCGAGTAGCGCCGACGGCGAGCGCCAGCGAGCTCGTCGGGGCGTATCGAGACCACTCGGCAACGGCTCATCCGGCAACGTCTCAGCGCTGAGGAGGACGCGATGACCGACACCACCCACGACGCGTACGCCGGCACCAGCGAGACCACCTCCGGACCCGTCTTCACGGTCACCGGCCAGGACTGGGACACGATCGACGCCGGTGCCGTCGACGGTGACCGCATCGTCGTCAACATGGGGCCGCAGCACCCGTCCACGCACGGGGTGCTGCGCCTGATCCTCGAGATCGACGGCGAGACCGTGAAGGACGCCCGCCCCGGCATCGGTTACCTGCACACGGGCATCGAGAAGAACATGGAGTTCCGCACCTGGACCCAGGGCGTGACCTTCTGCACCCGCATGGACTACGTGGCGCCGTTCAGCAACGAGGCCGCGTACGTCGCCGCCGTCGAGCGGCTGCTCGAGATCGAGGACGACGTCCCCGAGAAGGCCCAGGCCATCCGCGTGCTCATGCTCGAGCTCAACCGGATCAGCTCGCACCTGGTGTGCATCGCCACCGGCGGCATGGAGATCGGCGCCCTCACGGTCATGACGTGCGGCTTCCGCGACCGCGAGCTCATCCTCAACCTGTTCGAGGCGATCTCGGGCCTGCGCATGAACCACGCGTACTTCCGCCCCGGCGGCGTCGCGCAGGACCTCCCCGCCGGCGCGATCGAGCAGCTGCGCAGCACCGTCTCGCTGCTGAAGAAGCGGCTGCCGGAGTACGCGGCCCTCTGCAACGCCAACCCGATCTTCAAGGGACGCCTGAAGGGCGTCGGGCACCTCGAGCTCGACGGCTGCCTCGCCCTCGGCCTCTCCGGGCCCGTCCTGCGCGCCACCGGCTACGACTGGGACCTGCGCCGCAAGCAGCCGTACTGGGGCTACGACACGTACGACTTCGACGTCGTCACGTGGGACGAACCCGACGCCTACGGACGCTTCCGGGTGCGCCTGGAGGAGATGTGGCAGTCGCTGCGCATCGTCGAGCAGGCGATCGAGCGGCTCGCCGGCCTCGAGGGCGCACCGGTCATGGTCGACGACCCGAAGATCGCGTGGCCCGCGCAGCTCAGCGTCGGAGCGGACGGCCAGGGCAACTCCGCCGAGCACATCCGCCACATCATGGGCGAGTCGATGGAGGCGCTCATCCACCACTTCAAGATCGTCACGGAGGGCTTCCGGGTGCCGCCGGGCCAGGCCTACGCGGCCATCGAGGCGCCGCGCGGCGAGATCGGCTGCCACGCCGTCTCCGACGGGGGCACCCGTCCGTACCGCGCGCACTTCCGCGACCCCAGCTTCGTCAACCTGCAGGGCACGTCGATCATGAGCGAGGGCGGGATGATCTCCGACGTCATCGTCGCGATCGCCAGCATCGACCCGGTCATGGGCGGAGTCGATCGTTGAGGCGCACGGCTCCTTCGTCGCCGCTCCAGCGGCTCGTCCCTCACCGCTGCCAGGCTTCGCCTGGGCGCCCGCCTCGCTTCGCTCGGCCTATGCGCACCCCGGAGGTCTCATGAGTTTCGACGACGCCACCTTGGGTGAGATGCGCGAGCTGATGGGCCGCTACCCGCAGGCGCGGTCGGCGCTGCTGCCGATGCTGCACCTCGCGCAGTCGGTGCAGGGCAGCGTGACGAGCGAGGGCATCGAGACCTGCGCCGAGCTGCTGGGGCTCACCGCCGCCGAGGTCTCGGGCGTCGCGACCTTCTACACGATGTACAAGCGCCGCACCATGGGCCGCCACCACGTCGGTGTCTGCACGAACACGCTGTGCGCCGTCATGGGCGGCGACGCGATCTTCGAGCGACTCAAGGACCACCTCGACGTCGGCAACGACGAGACCACCGAGGACGGCGCGATCACGCTCGAGCACATCGAGTGCAACGCGGCCTGCGACTACGCGCCGGTGCTCACCGTCAACTGGGAGTTCATGGACTCCCAGACGCCGGAGTCGGCCGTGGAGCTCGTCGACAGGCTGCGCGCGGGGGAGACGGTCACGTCCAGCCGCGGCGCCACCATCACCAGCTGGCGCGAGGCCGAGCGCGTGCTCGCCGGTTTCGAGGACGGCCTCGTCGACGAGGGCCCGTCCGCGGGCGAGGCCTCGCTCGCCGGCCTGCGCATCGCGCAGGAGCGCGGGTGGTCGGCGCCGTCGACCGGTGGCGACGCCGGGCCGCAGGCCGACGGCCCCGGCGGGGGTTCCGGGCCGTGGGCGGAGAAGAAGGGTGCGGCCGAGGCGGAGGCCGACACGCGTCGCGCCGAGGACGAGACGGTGGCCGAGGAGTCCGGCGCCGACGTGGAGGGCGGGGGTTCCGCAGATGACTGACACGCTGACGCCGGTGCTGAGCCGGGGCTGGGCCGACGAGCGCTCGTGGACGCGCGAGGCCTACGAGCGTCGCGACGGCTACAGCGCGCTGCGCCGGGCGCTCGCGATGCAGCCCGACGAGATCGTCACCCTCGTCAAGGACGCCGGCCTGCGGGGTCGTGGCGGCGCCGGGTTCCCCACGGGCATGAAGTGGAGCTTCATCCCCCAGGACAACCCCAACCCGAAGTACCTCGTGGTCAACGCCGACGAGTCCGAGCCGGGCACCTGCAAGGACATCCCGCTCATGATGGCCAACCCGCACGAGCTCATCGAGGGCGTCGTCATCGCCAGCCTCGCGATCCGAGCGGAGCAGGCGTTCATCTACGTCCGCGGCGAGGTGCTGCACGTCGTCCGGCGGCTGCGGGCCGCGTGCCGCGAGGCCTACGAGGCGGGCTACCTCGGCGACGACGTGATGGGCTCCGGCCGGCGCGTCGACCTCGTGATCCACGCCGGCGCCGGCGCCTACATCTGCGGCGAGGAGACGGCGCTGCTCGACTCCCTCGAGGGTCGTCGCGGCCAGCCGCGGCTGCGTCCCCCCTTCCCCGCCGTCGAGGGTCTGTACGCCAGCCCGACGGTCATCAACAACGTCGAGTCGATCGCGTCGGTCCCCGCCATCCTGCGGGGCGGCATCGACTGGTTCGGGTCCATGGGCACCGAGAAGAGCAAGGGCTTCACGCTCTACTCGCTGTCGGGGCACGTGAAGCGTCCCGGCCAGTACGAGGCGCCCCTCGGCATCACGCTGCGCGAGCTGCTCGAGCTCGGCGGCGGCATGCGCGACGGTTCCGAGCTGAAGTTCTGGACGCCGGGTGGGTCGTCCACGCCGATCCTCACCGCCGAGCACCTCGACGTCCCGCTCGACTACGAGGGGGTCGGCGCCGCCGGCTCCATGCTCGGCACCAAGGCGCTGCAGGTCTTCGACCAGACCGTCTCGGTCGTGCGGTGCGTGCTGCGCTGGACCGAGTTCTACAAGCACGAGTCCTGCGGCAAGTGCACCCCGTGCCGCGAGGGCACCTGGTGGCTCGTGCAGGTGCTCCAGCGGCTCGACGAGGGCCAGGGGCGCGAGGGCGACGTCGAGCTGCTGCTCGACCTCTGCGACAACATCCTGGGCCGTTCCTTCTGCGCGCTCGGTGACGGCGCCACGAGCCCGATCACGTCGGCGATCCAGCACTTCCGCGACGAGTTCGAGGCCGGCATGCACACGCCGTCGGCCGAGCTGTTCCCACCGGCTGCGTCCACCCTGTTCGCCGACAGGTCCCTGAGCCTGTCGAAGGGCCGCGCCCAGAGCCTGTCGAAGGGCCGCGCCCAGAGCCTGTCGAAGGGCCGCGCCCAGAGCCTGTCGAAGGGAGGTCCGTCATGACCCTCGAGGCCTCCCGCGAGACCGAGACCCCGGTCGACCTCGTCACCTGCACGATCGACGGGGTCGAGGTGAGCGTGCCGAAGGGCACGCTCGTCATCCGCGCCGCCGAGCTCGTCGGCACCGAGATCCCACGGTTCTGCGACCACCCGCTGCTCGAGCCCGTCGGCGCGTGCCGCCAGTGCCTCGTCGAGGTCCCTGACGCCGGCAACGGCCGCGGGTTCCCGAAGCCGCAGGCCTCCTGCACGCTCGAGGTCGCGGCAGGCATGGTCGTCAAGACGCAGGTCACCTCGCCCGTCGCCGAGAAGGCCCAGCACGGGACGATGGAGCTGCTGCTCGTCAACCACCCGCTCGACTGCCCGGTGTGCGACAAGGGCGGTGAGTGCCCGCTGCAGAACCAGGCCATGAGCCACGGCCGCGGCGAGAGCCGCTTCGCCGAGACCAAGCGGACGTTCCCCAAGCCGCTCGCGGTCTCCGAGCAGGTGCTGCTCGACCGCGAGCGCTGCGTGCTCTGCGCCCGCTGCACCCGGTTCTCCGAGCAGGTGGCCGGCGACCCGTTCATCGCACTCGTCGAGCGCGGCGCCCAGCAGCAGGTCGGCATCGGGCCCTCGTCCGACGGGGAGGCGTTCGGCGACCGCCAGGAGGGTGGCGAGCAGCCGTTCCACTCCTACTTCTCCGGCAACACCATCCAGATCTGCCCGGTCGGCGCACTCACCAGCGCCGACTACCGCTTCCGCTCCCGTCCGTTCGACCTCGTGTCCACGCCGTCCGTCGGCGAGCACGACGCGTGCGGCGCGGCGATCCGCGTCGACCACCGCCGCGGCCAGGTCATGCGACGTCTCGCCGGCGACGACCCCGAGGTCAACGAGGAGTGGATCACCGACAAGGACCGCTTCGCGTTCACGTGGAGCCGCCAGGACGACAGGCTGCGCACCCCGCTCGTGCGCGATCCCGACTCCGGCGAGCTCGTCCCGGCCTCCTGGCCCGGCGCCCTGGCCGCCGCGGCCGCCGGCCTGCGCGAGGCCGGCAAGGTCGGCGTCCTTCCCGGCGGGCGGCTGACCGCCGAGGACGCCTACGCCTACAGCGTGTTCGCCCGCGTGGCCCTGCGCACCAACGACATCGACTTCCGCACGCGACCCCACTCGCTCGAGGAGTCGGCGTTCCTCGCCTCCCGCGTGGCGGCGCGCACCGACGTCGTGACGCGCGACCTCGAGCACGCGTCCGTCGTGCTGCTCGTCGGCCTGGAGCCCGAGGACGAGGCCGGCACGCTCTTCCTGCGGCTGCGCAAGGCGTCACGCCACGGCGTGCGCGTCGTCGCGGTCGGCTCGCACACCACGCGTGGCCTGGCCAAGTGCGGCGGCGAGCTCGTCACCGCGGTCCCCGGCCAGGAGGCCGCAGCACTCGACGCGCTGGATGTCGGGCTGGACGGCCGCTCGGTGGTGCTGCTCGGCGACCGGCTGGCGTCCTCCCCCGGTGCGTTCAGCGCCGCCGTCCGGATCGCGGACCGCACCGGTGCCCGGCTCGCGTGGGTGCCCCGGCGTGCCGGCGATCGCGGCGCCGTCGAGACCGGCTGCCTCCCGACCCTGCTCCCCGGCGCGCGCCCGGTGGCCGACGCGGAGGCCCGCGCCGACCTCGCCGCCGCGTGGGGCGTGCGCACCGTCCCGGCGCGGGCCGGACGCGACACCACGGGCATCCTCGAGGCCGCCGCCAAGCACCAGCTCCGTGGTCTCGTGGTCGGTGGCGTGGAGGTCAACGACCTGCCCGATCCCGCCCTGGCCCGCGAGGCCCTGGCCGCCGCCGACTTCGTCGTGAGCCTGGAGGTCCGCGAGAGCGAGGTGACGCGCGCCGCCCACGTGGTGCTGCCCGTCGCCCCGCCGGTCGAGAAGTCCGGCACCTTTGTCACGTGGGAGGGCCGCCTGCGCCCGTTCGGCACCGTGCTCGAGGTGCCCGGCTCGCTCACCGACGTCCGTGTGCTCGCCGGCATCGCCGAGGAGCTCGGAGCACCCCTCGGCTTCCGCACCACCGAGGGCGCCATGCGCAGCATGCGCGACCTCGGTCCGTGGGACGGCGACCCCGCCCCGGCGCCCGACCTCGCCGCGCCGGAGGCGCAGGCGCCGACGACCGGTGAGGTCGTGCTCGCCACCTGGCGCCAGCTCGTCGACGACGGCCGGCTCCAGGACGGCCAGGACCGCTACCGCGCCACCGCCCGTCCAGCGGTGCTGAAGGCGTCCGCCGCGACGTTCGCCGCCGCCGGGGTCACGCCCGGCGACGTCGCGACCATCGCCACCGAGCGGGGGAGTGCCTCCTTCCCCACCGAGGTCGCCGACCTGCCCGACGGCGTCGTCTGGGCGCCGGGCAACAACGGCGTCCACCTGCGCGGCTCCCTCGGCGCCGACCACGGCTCCACCGTCCGCCTGACCGCAGGGGGTGAGGTCCGATGAGCGAGGCCTTCGGCAACGAGGCGTTCTGGGTCGTCGCGCTCAAGGCGGTCCTCGTCTTCGTGATCCTGGTCGTCTACACGCTGTTCAACATCTGGTTCGAGCGGCGCGTCGTCGCGCGGATGCAGCACCGGGTGGGCCCCAACGTGCACGGTCCCTTCGGGCTCCTGCAGTCGCTCGCCGACGGCGTGAAGCTCGCGCTGAAGGAGGACGTCGTCGTCAAGGCGGCCGACAAGGTCGTCTACGTCCTGGCGCCGATCCTCGCGACGATCCCCGCCTTCCTGGCGTGGGCGGTCATCCCGTTCGGGCCCGAGGTGCGGATCCCCTTCACCGACACGGTCACGCCGCTGCAGCTCACCGACATGCCCGTCGCCGTGCTGTACGTCCTGGCCGTCACGTCGATCGGCGTCTACGGCATCGTCCTCGCAGGCTGGTCGTCCGGCTCCACGTACTCGCTGCTCGGCGGCCTGCGCTCGAGCGCCCAGGTCATCTCCTACGAGGTGGCGATGGGGCTCAGCTTCGTCACGGTATTCATCTACGCCGGTTCCATGTCGACGAGCGAGATCGTGGCCGCGCAGGAGGACCTCTGGTTCTTCGTGCCGCTGCTGCCGTCGTTCATCGTCTACATCATCGCGATGGTGGGCGAGACGAACCGCGCGCCGTTCGACCTGCCGGAGGCCGAGGGCGAGCTCGTCGGCGGCTTCCACACCGAGTACTCGTCGCTGAAGTTCGCGCTCTTCTTCCTCGCCGAGTACATCAACATGGTCACCGTCTCGGCCCTCGCCACCACGCTGTTCCTGGGCGGCTGGCGTGCCCCGTTCGGCATCGGCACGATCTGGGAGGGTGCGAACGAGGGCTACTGGCCGGTGCTGTGGTTCCTCGGCAAGACCCTGGGCTTCATCTTCTTGTTCATCTGGCTGCGCGGCACCCTGCCCCGCATGCGCTACGACCAGTTCATGGCGTTCGGCTGGAAGGTCCTCATCCCGATCTCGCTGGCGTGGATCTTCGCCGTGATCATCGTCCGCAAGGGCATGACCGACGGCACCTTCGACCGTCAGACGCTGTTCGTCGCGGCCGGCGTCGCCGCGGTGGTCCTGGTGATCAGCCTCTTCGTCCCCGAGCGGAAGAAGCCCGACCCCGAGCCCGAGCCCGAGGCGGTGCCGCCCGGCGGCGCCGACGGCGCCGGTGCCGACGGTGCCGTTCGAGGAGGGGGCTCGTACCCGACCCCGCCCATGCCCGAGCAGACCTGGAACCAGAAGGAGGGCGTCCGACGATGAGCGAGTCGAGCGGCGGAGGCAGCCTGAAGGAGACGTTGTGGGACCCGATCGCCGGGTTCGGCGTCACGTTCCGCACGATGTTTCGCAAGCCCGTCACGGAGCAGTACCCCTTCGTGAAGGTGCCGACGGCGCCGCGCTTCCACGGGCGACACCAGCTCAACCGCTGGCCCGACGGCCTGGAGAAGTGCGTGGGCTGCGAGCTCTGTGCGTGGGCCTGTCCGGCCGACGCCATCTACGTCGAGGGCGCCTCGAACGGCACGTCACCCGACGAGCGCTACAGCCCGGGGGAGCGGTACGGCCGCGTCTACCAGATCAACTACCTGCGCTGCATCCTGTGCGGCCTGTGCATCGAGGCGTGCCCGACGCGCGCCCTCACCATGACCAACGAGTACGAGCTGGCCGACGACAACCGGGCCGACCTCATCTACGAGAAGTCCGACCTGCTGGCGCCGCTGCTGCCCGGCATGAGCGAGCCGCCGCACGCCATGCTCATCAGCGACGACCACCACGACTACTACGCCGGCAAGGCCCTGCCCGTCGTCGAGGTCACGCACGGCACCGCCTCTCCCGAGTCGTCGGCGGGGGAGACGGCATGACGGCGTTCTGGATCGTCGCGCCCGTCGTGGTCGTGGCGGCCCTCGGGCTGCTGTTCGCCCGCAAGGCCGTGCACGCCGCGCTGAGCGTCGCCGTCGTGATGATCGGCCTGGCCGTGCTCTACGCCGCCCAGGGCGCCCCCTTCCTGTTCGCGGTGCAGATCATCGTCTACACCGGCGCGATCATGATGCTGTTCCTGTTCGTGCTGATGCTCGTGGGGGTGGAGTCCACCGAGTCGCTCACCGAGACCATCAAGGGCCAGCGACTCGCCGCGGCCGTCGCGGGACTCGGCTTCGGCCTCGTGCTCGTCACCGCCGTCGGCCAGGTGGCGCTCGGACCGGTCACCGGCCTCCGGGCGGCGAACGAGGACGGCAACGTCTTCGGGCTGGCGCAGCTGATGTTCAGCCCCTACATGGTCGCCATGCAGCTCACCGCGGCGTTGCTCGTCACGGCGGTGCTGGGTGCCATGGTGCTCGCGCACCGCGAGGCGCTCACACCGCGACGCAGCCAGGGCGACATCGCCCGCGACCGGATGGCCGAGTACGCCACCACCGGCCGCCACCCGGGCAACCCGCCGACGCCGGGCGTCTTCGCCCGCCACAACGCGGTCGACACCCCGGCGCCCCTGCCCGACGGCGCGCCCGCCGAGGACTCGGTCTCGCCGAGCATCGTCGCCCGCGGACAGCTGCGCGACGGCTTCGACGACGACATCGACGACGTCGCCCGCCAGCTCGGCCCGGAGGTCGACGACGACGGCCCGCGCCGGCCCCGCCGGAGGAAGACGGACCGGGAGAAGGGTGACGGATCGTGAACGAGTACCTGACCCTCTCGATGATCCTGTTCACGATCGGCGCCGTCGGCGTGCTCGTGCGCCGCAACGCGATCGTCGTGTTCATGTGCATCGAGCTCATGCTCAACGCGACGAACCTCGCGCTCGTCACCTTCTCCCGCCAGCACGGCACCCTCGACGGCCAGATCGCGGCGTTCTTCGTCATGGTCGTGGCCGCGGCGGAGGTCGTGGTCGGCCTCGCCATCATCGTGTCCATCTACAGCACGCGTCGGACGACCTCGGTCGACGAGGCGAGCCTCCTGAAGCTCTGAAGGGGTAGGCGTGCTCGACTTCGTCTGGCTGCTCGTCGTGGTCCCGCTGGTCAGCGGCCTCGGCCTGCTCGTGTGGGGCAAGGAGGGCGACCGTGTCGGCCACCTCGTCGGCACGGCGGCCTCCGCGGCGTCCTTCGTCATCGGCCTCGTGGCCTTCGTCCAGCTGCTCGGTCGGCCCGAGGACGACCGGTCGGTCGCGGACTCGCTGTTCACGTGGATCCAGGCCGGCCCGTTCCACGTCGACATGGCGTACCGGTTCGACCCGCTGTCGGGGCTGTTCGTGCTGCTCATCACCGGCGTCGGCACGCTCATCCACGTCTACTCCATCGGCTACATGGAGCACGACGAGCGGCGCCGCCGGTTCTTCGCCTACCTCAACATCTTCGTCGCGGCGATGCTCACGCTCGTGCTCGCCGACGACTACCTGGTGCTGTTCCTCGGCTGGGAGGGCGTGGGTCTCGCGTCCTACCTGCTCATCGGCTTCTGGCAGCACAAGCCGTCCGCCGCCGCGGCCGCCAAGAAGGCGTTCGTCATCAACCGCGTGGGTGACGTCGGCATGGCGCTCGCGATCATGCTGATGTTCGCCCAGCTCGGCACCTCCTCGATCCAGGCGGTCAACGCCACGGTGGCGAACCAGGCGAGCGAGTCGGTCGCCACGGCCCTCGGCCTCCTGCTGCTGCTCGGCGCCTGCGGAAAGTCGGCGCAGGTGCCGCTGCAGGCCTGGCTGCTCGACGCGATGGAGGGTCCGACCCCGGTCTCGGCCCTCATCCACGCGGCCACCATGGTCACCGCGGGCGTCTACCTCGTGGTGCGCAGCAACGGGGTGTTCGACGCCGCTCCCGCCGCGCAGACCGCCGTCGTGGTGGTCGGCCTCGTCACCCTGCTGGCCGGTGCCTGGATCGGCTGCGCCAAGGACGACATCAAGAAGGCGCTCGCCGGCTCCACGATGAGCCAGATCGGTTACATGATGCTCGCGGCCGGGCTGGGCCCGGCCGGGTACGCGTTCGCGATCTTCCACCTCATCACCCACGGCTTCTTCAAGGCGAACATGTTCCTCGGCGCCGGCTCGGTGATGCACGGCATGGACGATGACGTCGACATGCGCCACTACGGGGCACTGAGCCGGGCCATGCCGGTCACGTTCGTCACGTTCGGGCTCGGCTACCTGGCCATCATCGGCTTCCCCGGGTTCTCCGGGTTCTTCTCCAAGGACAAGATCATCGAGGCGGCGTTCGGCGAGAACCTCTGGGTGGGGCTGGGGGCCCTGCTCGGCGCCGGCGTCACCGCCTTCTACATGACCCGCCTCATGGTCATGACCTTCACCTCGCCGAAGCGCTGGCTCGACGACGTCCACCCGCACGAGTCGCCGCGGGTCATGACCACCCCGCTGGTCGTGCTGGCGGCGCTGTCGGTCCTCGGTGGCGTCCTCGTCCTCGGTGGCTGGATCGAGCACTGGCTCGAGCCGGTGGTCGGGGCGACCGAGCACCACGAGCTGGCGGTCCCCGCGTGGGGCATGTCCGTCATCGTCACGCTCGTCGTCGCGGTCGGCGTCGCCCTGGCCTGGGCCACCTACGACCGCGGCGCGTTCGGTCGCGGACCCATCACCCAGGTCGCGCCGTCCGACGGTGACGTGAGCGTGCTCAGCCGCGCCGGCCGTCACGAGCTCTACGGCAACACCGTCAACGACGTCCTCGTCGTCCGGCCCGTCCGGCACCTCACCCGCGTGCTCGTCTTCCTCGACGCCAAGCTCGTCGACGGGCTGGTCACCGGCCTCGCCGACCGACTCGGCGACACGTCCCAGTTCCTGCGGCGGCCCCAGACGGGCTACGTCCGCAGCTACGCCCTCAGCATCCTCGTCGGCTCGCTCGTCGTGGTGCTCGCACTCCTGGCGGTGACGCTCGCATGATCCTGACCGTCCTCGCCGCCACCCCGCTCGTGGGTGCCCTGGCGATCACCCTGATGCCGCGCACCGCGGCGAGCGCGCGCACCGTCAAGGTCGTGGCGCTCGTCTTCAGCGTGCTCGCCCTCGTGCTGTCCCTCGCGATGCTCGCGCGCTACGACGTGGAGGCCGGTGGCTACCAGCTCACCGAGCAGCACGACTGGATCGGCCCGCTCGGCGCGCACTACGCCCTCGGCGTCAACGGCATCGGGCTCACCCTGGTCCTGCTGACGACGGTGCTCGTGCCGATCGTGCTGCTCGCCGCCTGGGACGACCGCATCCCGACGAACCGCAGCGTCAACTCCTACCTCGCCTGGATGCTCGTGCTCGAGGGGCTCGCGATCGGCGTCTTCTGCGCCACGGACGCGTTCCTCTTCTACGTCCTCTTCGAGGCGACGCTCATCCCGATCTACTTCCTCATCGGGTCCTACGGCGGCGAGGGCCGCTCGTACGCGGCGGTGAAGTTCCTCATCTACAACCTGGTGGGCGGCCTGCTGATGCTGGCCTCCATCGTGGGCCTCTACGTCGTCTCCGCGCGCGACGGCGGGCCGAGCTACCTGCTCTCGGACCTGGCGGGCCTGGACATGAGCACGACGACCGAGCGTCTGCTGTTCATCGGCTTCATGGCGGCCTTCGCCATCAAGGCGCCGTTGTTCCCGTTCCACACGTGGCTGCCCGACGCCGCCCGCAGCGCCACCCCCGGGACGTCGGTGCTCATGGTCAGCATCATCGACAAGGTCGGCACGTTCGGCATGCTGCGCTGGTGCCTCGAGATCTTCCCCGGGGCGTCGGAGTGGGCGAGCCCGGTCGTCATCACGCTCGCCGTGATCAGCATCGTCTACGGCGCGCTGCTCGCGATCGGGCAGGACGACATCCGACGCCTGGTGGCCTTCACCTCGGTCTCGCACTTCGGCTTCATCATCCTCGGCATCTTCACGTTCACCCACACCGCGACCGCCGGCTCGACGCTGTACATGTTCAACCACGGCCTCTCGACCGCCGCGCTGTTCCTCGTGACCGGGATGATGATCGCGCGTCGGGGGTCGGCGAGCATCGGCGACTTCGGCGGCGTGCAGAAGATCGCCCCGGTGCTGTCGGGCATCCTGCTCGTCGCCGGCCTGTCGAGCCTGTCGCTGCCGGGCCTGGCCCCGTTCGTCAGCGAGTTCATGGTGCTCGCCGGCACGTTCACCCGCTCGATCCCCGCGGCCGTCGTGGCCACGCTGGGCATCGTGCTGGCCGCGCTCTACATCCTCATCATGTACCAGCGCACCATGACCGGGCCGCTGCAGCCCGGTGCGGAGGCGGTGCGCGACCTCGACACCCGGGAGGTGGCCTCGCTGGCCCCTGCGATCGTGCTGATCGTCGGGCTCGGATTCTTCCCGCAGCCGTTGCTCAACGTCATCGACCCGGCCGTGGACGAGGTGGTCGGGACGGTCGGCGTCGGCGACCCGGCCCCGCGCACGCCCGCGAGCCTCGACGGGCTCGACGACTCGGGGGCGTACGTCCCCGCCCACGAGGAGGGCGCTCACTGATGTCGACGCTCCTGCTGCCGACGGCCGAACGGCCCGACATCCCCGCGGCCACCATCGAGTGGTCGATGGTCACGCCGCTGCTCGTGGTGTTCGGCGTGGCGATGCTCGCCGTGCTCGTCGAGACCTTCTGGCCCCGCCGCACCCGCTTCGTCGCCCAGTCCGTGCTCGCGACCCT
This sequence comes from uncultured Aeromicrobium sp., assembly GCA_964599245.1. Classification (GTDB taxonomy): domain Bacteria; phylum Actinomycetota; class Actinomycetes; order Propionibacteriales; family Nocardioidaceae; genus Aeromicrobium. The sequence goes on from CAZREF010000002.1 coordinate 243,405, forward strand.
CGGGCTCCTGGCCGCGCTGGCCGACACCGTGCGCGTCTACGTGTCGCTCGACCGGATCGAGGGGGACCTGACCGCCCGCGGCTCGGTCGTCACCGAGGGGGCTCTCGCCGTCGACGGCCCTGGTGTGCTCACGTGGGCGATCCTCGTCGTCTTCGGCCTCCTCAGCGTCGGGCTGTTCGCCGAGCGACGACTCGACGGCGGCCTCAGCGCGTTCACCGGTCGCGCGGTCGACCCGCCGGGCTCGGAGTCCGAGACCGAGGCCACCCGCCTGCGGCTGGAGCACACCGAGACGTTCCCGCTGCTGCTGTTCGCGCTGACGGGCATGATGCTCTTCGCCACGGCCAACGACCTCGTCACCATGTTCGTCGGCCTCGAGGTCATGAGCCTGCCGCTCTACCTGCTCTGCGGACTGGCGCGCCGACGCCGGCTGCTCAGCCAGGAGGCCGCGCTCAAGTACTTCCTCCTCGGAGCCTTCTCGTCGGTGTTCTTCCTCTACGGCGTCGCGCTGGCCTACGGATACGCGGGCAGCTTCCGGCTGTCGGGCATCGACCAGGCCGTCACGAGCCGCACCGGAGGCGAGCACCTGCTGCTCGTGGCCATCGCGCTCATCAGCGTGGGCATGCTGTTCAAGGTCGGCGCGGTGCCGTTCCACCAGTGGACGCCCGACGTCTACCAGGGGGCCCCCACGCCGGTCACCGCCTTCATGGCGGCCGGCACGAAGGCCGCGGCGTTCGTCGCCTTCATGCGCGTGCTCTTCGTCGCGTTCGGCGGGGCGTCCTGGGACTGGCGTCCCACGCTCTGGGTGGTGGCGCTCGTGACCATGGTGGTCGGCTCGCTCATCGCGATCTCCCAGACCGACGTCAAGCGCATGCTCGCCTACTCCTCGGTCGCCCACGCCGGCTTCCTCCTCGTGGGCCTCGCAGGTGCCTACGTCGCCGACACCGACCGCATCACGTCGGTCTCGAGCATCCTGTTCTACCTCGGGGTCTACGGCCTCGCGTCGATCGGCGCCTTCGCCGTCGTGACCGTCGTGCGTGACGCAGGCGGCGAGGCCACCCACCTGTCGCGCTGGGCCGGGCTCGGCAAGGAGTCGCCCTTCCTGGCCGGCTGCTTCGCCCTGTTCATGCTCTCCTTCGCCGGCATCCCGCTCACGGGCGGCTTCATGGGCAAGTGGGGTGTCTTCAGCGCCGCGTGGTCCGGTGGCTACGGTGCCCTGGTCGTCGTCGGCGTCCTGACCAGCGCCGTCGCGGCGTACTTCTACGTCCGCGTCATCGTGCTCATGTTCTTCACCGACCCGGTCGGGGACGGCCCGACCGTGGCGCTTCCCAGCAGGGTGACTACCGTGGTGATCGCAGCAGCCGCTGTGGGCACCGTGGCGCTGGGCATCGTCCCGGGTCCCGTGCTCGACCTCGCGCAGCACGCGGGCACCTTCGTGCGCTGAGCCCCACCGGAGCAGGAGCAGACGTGTCGCTGGGAGTCTCGTTCGACGACCCGCAGCTCGAGGAGCGCGTGCGGCGCGGTGTCGAGGCCGTGGAGCGGCGGCTCGCCGAGGCCGTCGACAGCCCCGACCCGTTCGTCGCCGAGGCGGCCGCGCACCTGGTCAACGCCGGGGGGAAGCGGTTCCGCCCGTTGCTCGTCGTGCTGGCCGCGCAGCTGGGCGACGCCGACCACCCCGACGTCGTCGCGTCGGCGGTCGTGGTGGAGCTGACGCACCTCGCGACGCTGTACCACGACGACGTCATGGACGAGGCGCCGCTGCGTCGCGGTGCTCCGAGCGCGAACGACCGCTGGGGCAACTCCCTCGCGATCCTCGTCGGCGACTACCTCTTCGCGCAGGCGTCCGAGCTGGTCTCGACCCTGGGCACGGAGGCCGTGCGCATCCAGGCCGAGACCTTCTCCCGTCTCGTGCGCGGCCAGATCCGCGAGACCATCGGTCCGGCCGACGGCGAGGACCCGCTCGAGCACTACCTCGGCGTGGTCGCCGACAAGACGGGCTCGCTCATCGCCACGTCGGCGCGGTTCGGTGCGCGGGCCTCGGGCGCGGGGGAGCGGGCCGAGGCCGCGCTCACCGAGTTCGGCGAGCGGATCGGCGTGGCGTTCCAGCTGAGCGACGACGTGCTCGACATCGCCAGCGACAGCGACGACTCCGGCAAGACGCCCGGCACCGACCTGCGCGAGGGCGTCCCGACCCTGCCGACGCTCCTCGCGCGGCGGAGCACCGACCCCGCGGACGCGCGGCTGGTCGAGCTCCTGTCCGCGCCGATCGAGGACGACGCCGTGGTCGAGGAGGTGCTCGGGGCGCTGCGCGCGCACCCGGCGATGGCCGAGGCGCGCGCCCACGTCCAGGCCGAGGCCGACGCCGCCCGCGCGCTCCTGGCCGACCTGCCCGACGTGCCGGCACGGCACGCCCTCGAGGCCCTCTGCGACTCCCTCGCGACGCGCGTGTCCTGAGCCCCCGGGGTCAGCAGGCCTCCGCGTTGGTGGCCACCTGGCGCAGGACGCGGCGCCGGTTCGCGATCGCGTCGACGGTGAAGACGACGAGCGCCGACCACACCAGCGCGAAACCGATCCAGCGGGCGGTGCTCATCTGCTCGCCGAAGACCCAGAGCCCGAGCAGGAACTGCAGGAACGGACCGAGGTACTGCAGCAGCCCGATCGTCGTGAGCGACAGCCGGGTGGCCGCGGCTCCGAACATCAGCAGGGGGATCGCGGTGACCACGCCGGTGCCCACGAGCAGCGCGGCGTTGCCGGGTCCGGCGTGCCCGAAGGTGAGGTCACCGCGCAGCTGCAGGACGACGAGGAACGCCAGCGCGACCGGCGCGAGGATGAGGGTCTCCATGCCGAGCCCCTCGAACGCGCCGAGCGAGGCGCGCTTCTTGAGGAAGCCGTACGTGGCGAAGGACCCCGCCACGAGCAGCGCGATCCAGGGCAGGCGTCCGTAGTCGAGGGTGAGCACGACGACCGCGACGAACCCGACGCCGACCGCCGCCCACTGCGCGGGACGGAGACGCTCCTTCAGGACGAGGACGCCGAGCAGGACGGTGACGAGCGGGTTGATGAAGTAGCCGAGCGACGTCTCGATGACGTGGCCGTTGGTCACGCCCCAGATGAAGCCGCCCCAGTTGAGGGCGATGGTGACCGAGGCGAGCGCGAGGAACAGCATCATCGTCCGGTCGCGGGCGATGTCGCGGAAGCGGCCGACGCGGCCCGTGGCGACGATCAGGGCCAGCACGAACACGAGCGACCAGACGATCCGGTGGGCCAGGACCTCGAGCGGTCCGGCCGGCTCCAGCAGCGGCCAGTAGAGGGGGAAGAGCCCCCAGCACAGGTAGGCGCCGATGCCGTAGGGCAGGCCGCTCCCGGTGCGGGGGGTGGCCACCGCGGCGGTGTCCTGCTGCGTCACCGTCCGACTGTACGCCTGGCCCCGCGCGCTCGGGCAGGATGGGCGCCGTGAGCACCCCACGCTGGTTCACCGAGACCGACGCGCAGCACTCCACGTGGTACCGCGACCGGTTCCGCGAGCTCGCCGCCGAGGGCGCCGACCTGGAGGGCGAGGCGCGGTTCGTCGACGCCATCGCGCCACGGCCGGCGGACAGCACCTCCTCCGGCGTGCTGGACGCCGGGTGCGGGGCGGGACGCCTCGGCGGGGCGCTGCACCGGCGCGGGCACCTCGTGGTGGGGGTGGACGCCGACGAGGTGCTGCTGGAGGAGGCGCGGTCGGTGCACCCGGGCCCGCGATGGCTGCTGGCCGACCTGGCCGAGCTCGATCTCGGGGAGACGTTCGACGTCGTGGTGGCCGCCGGCAACGTCATGGTCTTCCTCGCCCCGGGGACGGAGGCACAGGTCGTGGCCCGCCTCGCCGCCCACGTCGCTCCGGACGGTCTGCTGGTGCTCGGCTTCCGCCTCGACCGCCACTACGGCCTCGCCGACCTCGACCGGCACCTCGCCGCGGCGGGACTCGTGCTCGAGCACCGCTTCGCGACGTGGGACCTGCGCCCCATGACCGAGGACGCCGACTTCGCCGTGACGACCGCTCGGCGGCCGGCATGAGCGCGAGCACCGCGCTCGAGGTCCTGGCCGCCTCGGGGGACTTCCAGGCCTACGACACGAGCCACCTCACGGTGCTCGCGCTGTTCGCCGTCGGCATCGTGCCGGTGGTGCTCCTGGGCCGACGGGTGCGCGGCACGTCCGCCGAGGCCACGACCAGCCGGGTCCTCGCGGTCGTCATCGTCGCCGTCACCGTGCCGCTGCAGGTGCTGCAGCTGCTCCCGGCGGAGTGGAACCCGCGCACCTCCCTGCCCTTCCAGCTGTGCGACCTGGCGTGGATGTTCGCGGTGCACGCCCTCTGGACCCGGTCGCGGCTCACGTCGACCGTCACCTACCTGTGGGGCCTCACCCTCACGACCCAGGGGATGGCGACGCCCGACCTCGCCTCGGCGTGGCCCGAGCCGCGCTTCGTCATGTTCTGGGCCATGCACGTGCTGATCGTCTGGGCCGCGCTCTACCTCGTGCTGGGTCTGCGGGTCCTGCCCACCTGGACGACGTACCGGCGGACCGTGGTGATCACGCTCGCCTGGGCGGCGGCGGTCATGATCTACAACGCGGTCGCCGACGCGAACTACGGCTACCTCAACGGCAAGCCGAGCCGTGCCTCGCTGCTCGACGTCCTCCCGGCGTGGCCGTGGTACGTCGCGGTCGAGATCGCGATCGTGGCGGCGGTCTGGGCCCTGCTGGTCCTCCCGTGGACCCGCCGGCCTCGATCGCGGCCGACCTCGCTCAGCGGTAGTTGACGAACTGCACCGCGAAGTCGAGGTCGGCGCCCTTCAGCAGCGCGATGACGGCCTGCAGGTCGTCGCGCTTCTTGCTGGTGACGCGCAGCTCGTCGCCCTGGACCTGGACCTTGACGCCCTTGGGCCCGTCGTCGCGGATGAGCTTGGAGACCTTCTTGGCCTGCTCGGTGCTGATGCCCTGGCTGAACGAGCCGTTGATCTTGACGTCCTTGCCGCTCTGGCGGGGGTCGCCGGTCTCGAGCGCCTTGAGGCTGATGCCCCGCTTGATCAGCTTCTCCTTGAACACGTCGAGGACGGCGAGGGCACGCTCCTCGGCGTTCGCGGTGATCTCGATCCCCTCCTCGCCCTTCCACTCCAGCAGCGCGCCGGTGTTCTTGAAGTCGTAGCGGGTGGAGATCTCCTTCATCGCCTGGTTCAGCGCGTTGTCGGCCTCCTGGCGGTCGAGCTTGCTGACGATGTCGAACGAGGAGTCGGCCACGGTTCTCTCCTGGGTGGGTGGGGCGATGTCGAGGGAGCGGGACCGTCGCCGGTCCCGCCCCTCAGCCTAGGTGCTCGTCGGACGCCGGAGCGCGGACGCCTCGTGGGTCAGGCCGCGAGCAGGTCGTCGATCTGGTCGATCGCGAGGCGCGAGCCCTCCTCGACGCCCATGTCGATGACCTGCTGGAGGGCCTCGACCGTCGCGTAGACCGAGGTGTACACCGCCCGTGTGCCGGACTCCGTCGCCTCGAACCGGAAGGTGTTCGTCGAGACGGGCATGCCCTCCACGGGGTTCAGGTCGGCGTCGGCGAACCCGTCGCGGAAGTCGAAGCCGTGCGGGGCGTCGACCGCGGTGACCTCCCACCAGCCGCCGAACTTCTGGCCCTCCGGGCTGGTCATGTAGTAGGTGGTGCGACCGCCCTCGCTGAGGTCGTGGTCGACGAACGTCGCCGGGAAGCCGGGCGGGCCCCAGACCCGCTCCAGCTGGCGAGGGTCGGCGTAGACGCCGAAGACGCGCTCCACTGGGGCGGCGAACTCGGCGGTGATGACGATGGTGCGCTGGTCCAGGTCCTTCTGGACGTCGATGACGGGCATGTCAGCTCTTCTCTGTGGTGGTGTCGGTGCGGGAGTCGGGTGCCAGCAGGTCGTCGATGCGGGCGATGCGCCCGCGCCAGACGTCCTCCAGCTCGTCGAGCAGCACCCCCACGGACCGCACGGCCTCGACGTCGCCGCTGGCGAGGGCCTCGCGGCCCACGCGGCGCTTGGTGACGAGACCGGCCCGCTCGAGGATCGCGACGTGCTTCTGCACGGCCGCGAAGCTCATGGGGTAGTGCTCGGCCAGCCGGCTCACGGAGTGCTCGCCCGCCAGCACCCGGCGCAGGATGTCGCGCCGGGTCCGGTCGGCCAGGGCGCCGAACAGGGCGTCGGCCCTGTCCTCGGCGTCCGTGCTGTCCGAGGTGCTGCTCATGACGACAATCTACAACCAGATGGTTGTAGATTGTCAACTCCCGTGCTCGGACGAATCCGGTTGGGTGGCTCCCGACCCTCTGCGGTAAGGTTTCTCGTCGTTGCCCGACTCGTCGGGCGGCATCCCCGGCAGGTTGCCCGAGCGGCCAAAGGGAGCTGACTGTAAATCAGCCGGCATTGCCTTCAGAGGTTCGAATCCTCTACCTGCCACAGCGCGAGTCGCTGGTGCGCGAAGGGCCCCCGGACGACGTCCGGGGGCCCTTCGTCCGGGTCAGGTCAGCCGCGGTCGCGGCCGTGCGTGAGTGCCATGAGCGAGACCAGGTCGTAGGCGACGTGGGCGGCGGCGACACCGGTGAGCTGGGCGTGGTCGTACGGCGGGGACACCTCGACGACGTCGGCGCCGACGACCCGCAGGCCGGCGAGCCGGCGCAGGATCTCGAGGAGCTCACGGCTGGTCACGCCGCCCGCCTCGGGCGTGCCCGTGCCCGGCGCGTGCGCCGGGTCCAGCACGTCGATGTCGACCGAGAGGTACACGGGTCGGTCGCCGACCCGTGACCGCAGCCGGTCGACGACCTCGGCCACGCCCTGGTGGTAGACGTCGGCGGCGGTGATGATGCCGAAGCCGAACCGACGGTCCTCCTCGAGGTCGCGCTTGCCGTACAGCGGTCCGCGCGTGCCGACGTGGCAGAGGGCCTCGGTGTCGACGATGCCCTCCTCGACGGCGCGTCGGAACGGGGTGCCATGGGTGTACTCGGCGCCGAAGTAGGTGTCCCACGTGTCGAGGTGGGCGTCGAAGTGCACGAGGGCGACCGGGCCGTGCCGCTCGGCCGCCGCGCGCAGCAGCGGCAGGGAGATCGTGTGGTCACCGCCGATCGTCAGGAGCCTGCGACCGCTGTCGGTGAGCCCGAGCGCGGCCGCGTGGATTGTGTCGATCGCCTCGGCGATGTCGAACGGGTTCGCGGCCACGTCGCCGGCGTCCGCGACCTGGCAGACCTCGAACGGGGAGAGGTCGAGCGCCGGGTGGTAGGGCCGCAGCAGGCGGGAGGACTCGCGCACGTGCGCCGGGGCGAAGCGGGCGCCCGGACGGTAGGAGACGCCGGCGTCGAAGGGCACGCCCGCCACGACGATGTCGGCGCGGTCGACCTCGGCGATCGTCGGCAGGCGTGCGAAGGTCGCGGGTCCCGCGAACCTGGGCGTCAGGGCGCTGTCGACGGGTCCGACCGGTGCGCTCATGGAATCTCCTCTCGGGCACGGGTTCCGTGCGGGCGGGGTGGTCACCACGTGGGATCAGCACGGCGTGACCGTTGACACATCCAAAAGTTTACATATAGTAATCAAAAGTTGTCACGCGCGACGTGGCACGCAGAGTCGGGGTTTCGCGCAAGGAGCGTCATGTCATCCACCGCCGGGTCGGCGCACGCCGACCACACCGACCGGGTCCTGGAGACGCGGTCCATCGACTACGTCCCCCGGGCGGAGCGCCACGGCAAGGCGTGGCACCAGGGTCCGTTCTGGTTCACCGGCAACTTCGTCCTCCTGACGATGACGGTCGGCTTCGTCGGTCCCTCGCTCGGGCTCGGCCTGGGCTGGACCTCCCTCGCGGTGCTGCTCGGCATCGGCTTCGGGACCTTCTTCATGGCGTTCCACGCCAATCAGGGACCCCACATGGGCCTGCCCCAGATGATCCAGTCGCGCGCCCAGTTCGGGAGCAGGGGAGCGTTGCTCCCGTTCCTCGCGACGGTGTTCGTCTACGTGGGGTTCATCGTCTTCGGGATCATCGTGGTCACCGAGGGCATCCGGCTGTTCCTGCCCGGGCCGGCCTGGCTCTGGTACGCGCTGCTGCTCGGCGCCTGCACCGTGATCGCGCTCGTGGGCTACGACCTGCTGCAGGTGGTGCAGCGCTGGCTGACCTTCGCGCTGGTCGCGGTCTTCGGCGTGCTCACGATCGGGGTGCTCGTCTCGGGCGCTGGGACGTCGGGGTCCTTCCAGGGCGGGTGGAACGGCACGGCCTTCCTCGTGCAGCTCTCGCTCGCCGCCGGCTACAACATCAGCTACTCGGTGTACGTCTCGGACCACTCGCGCTACCTCCCCGAGGAGGTGTCCGGTGCGCGGCTGGTCGCCTGGACCTACGGCGGCGCGGCGGTCTCGGCGATCTGGCTGATGTCGCTCGGCGCCGTCCTGGCCGCCGGGTTCCCCGGCCTGGACTCGGTCGGCTCCCTGCGTGCCGCGGGCAACGAGGTCGTCGGCGGGTTCGGCGCGCTGGTGGTGGTCGTCGCGCTGCTGGCCCAGACCACGGTGACGGGCGTGAACATGTACGGCGCGATGCTCACCGGGCTGAGCGCCGTCGACGGCTTCCGACCCCTGCGGCCCACGCTGACGATCCGGGTCGTCGGGCTCGTGGCGGTCGCCGTCGGCAGCTTCGTGCTGGCCGTCGTCATCCCGAGCGACTACCTCGCGAGCTTCAACTCGTTCGTGCTGCTGATGCTCTACTTCCTGGTGCCGTGGACGGCCATCAATCTCGTCGACTTCTACGTGGTGCGCCGTGCGCGATACTCGATCGTGGACATCTTCGACCCGCACGGGATCTACGGCACGTGGTCCTACCGGGCCCTCGTCGCCTACGGCCTCGGGATGGCCGCGATGGTGCCCTTCTTCTCGCTGAGCTTCTACACGGGCCCGGTCGCGCAGTGGCTGGGCGGAGCCGACGTCGCCTTCGTCGTGGGTCTGGCGGTCTCCAGCGGGATCTACCTGTGGCTGGCCCGCACCCTCGACCTCGAGGCGGAGGAGCGCGCCCGGGCCCGCAGCGAGGCGATGCTCGAGGGAGATCTCCAGCGTGCCTGAGTCCTCGACGGTCGACGTCGCCCTCGTCCAGCAGCCATCGGTCTTCTTCGACCTGGAGGCCGCCGACGCGGTCGCGGCCGGGCACGTGCGGGACGCCGCCGCGGCCGGCGCGTCGCTCGTGGTGTTCCCGGAGGTGTGGTTCGGCGGGTACCCGGCCTGGGTGTTCGGCCGCGCGGGCTGGCAGGACCCGGTGGCCAAGCGCTGGTACGCCCGGATGCTCGAGACCAGTCCCGTCCTGGGCGCGCACGACGACCTCGACGACGACCTCCGTGCCGTCCGCCAGGCTGCCGCCGACGCCGGCGTCACGGTGGTGCTCGGGGTCAACGAGCGCAGCGCGCCGCACGGGGGGACGCTGTACAACTCCCTCGTGACGATCGACGAGCGCGGCCACCTCGCCAACGTCCACCGCAAGCTCACGCCCACCCATGCCGAGAAGCTCGTCTGGGCCCCTGGGGACGGCGCCGGCCTGCGCGCGGTCGAGACCGGCGCCGGCCGCATCGGCGGGCTGGTCTGCTGGGAGCACTGGAACCCGCTCGCGCGCCAGGCGATGCACGAGCAGCACGAGCAGGTCCACGTGGCCGTCTTCCCGGACGCTCCACCGTCGCACCAGCTCGCCGCCCGGTCGTACGCCTTCGAGGGACGGTGCTACGTCCTCCTCGCGGCCGCGCACGTCTCGGTGCAGGACCTCCCCGACGAGCTCGTCGACGACTTCCGCCGTGGCGCCGACCCCGCCCGCGCGGACGAGGACGTGCTGTTCGACGGCGGCTCGGCCGTCGCTGCGCCCACGGGGGAGTGGCTCGTGCCGCCGGTGGTCGGCGACGCGACGACGATCCATGCCACCCTTGACCTCTCCCTCCTCCAGGGGGAGAAGCTCGACATGGACCTCGCCGGCCACTACCAGCGCCCCGACGTGTTCGCCTTCGACGTCGACCGTGGTCGACCTGCCCGCTCCGACGCCTGGGGCGGGGCGACCGCCCGTGGTTGAGGTGGTGAAGGGCGCCGGTCTCGTGTCGGTGCTCCTGGGGGCATGGTCGGGGTTCGCCCTGCTGCTGGCGGTCGACCGGCCGGGCGCGCTGCGTCGGATCGGCATCGTCGACCCGTCACGGGTGCGCCAGATGCACCTGGACTGGATCGTCATGGGCGTGCTGATGGTCGTGGTGGCCGGGGCGCTACCGGAGATGCCCTTCGTCGCGGCCGCCGGCATCCTGTTCGGCGGCATCGTCAACCCCTTGTCGTTCGTCCCGATGGCCTTCTCGCGGACGGTGGCGACGACCCTGTGGTTCCAGGTCGTCTCGATGGTCTCCTTCCTTGCCCTTAGCATCGGGCTCACGGTGGCGGTCTGGTCCTGGTTCGCCCGGTGACCGACCGGTCCGTCCCGCCGACCGAGGAGGAGCCCCGTGAGCACCCTGCCGTTCAGCCCCCGCAGTGAGCCGCGCGTCGGCCCCAAGCTCAGGGCGGCGCGGACGGCCCAGGGGTTCACGCTCGACCAGGTCGCCAGGGCGACGGGACTGACGCGTGGTTACCTGAGCAGGTTGGAGCGCGACGACGCATCGCCGAGCGTGACGACCCTGGTGGCGCTCTGCGAGGTACTCAACGTGGAGATCGGGGCGCTCTTCGCCTCTCCGGAGGTGGCGCTCGTCCGTCGTGAGGACGCGCCGGCCATCAACATGGGCGGAGAGCGGGTCCGTGAACGCCTCATGACGCCGCGCGGGCAGGAGCGGCTCCAGCTGATCCATTCCGACGTGGAGCCCGGCGGCAGCAGTGGCGCCGAGCTCTACACCATCAACTGCGACCTCGAGGTCCTGTGCGTGATCAAGGGCTCGATGGTGCTGGAGTTCGGCGACCGCGAGCAGAGGCTGCAGGCAGGGGACGTCCTCACCTTCCCCGGCCGTGAGCCGCACGCGTGGCGCAACTCGAGCGCCGAGGAGGCGCTCGAGGTGATCTGGGTGCTCATCCCGGCACCCTGGAGCGGCAGCGCCTGATCGGCGGCACCTCGCGTCGATCCGTGCGTTGGAGCCGGGATCCACGGGTCTGGGCACGCCGGGTCGACGAGCGGGTCCGTCGCCTTGGACCTGACGTCGTCCCATGCCGAGGAGCAGCTGCACGCACGAGGAGATCGCCCGGGGGGCGGGGTCGCCCGCGTGCAGGACTGGCAGGCCGCGGCGGTAGAGGCAGCGTGCGGCGGCACCGACACCGTCGTGCTGGCGCCCACGGGGTCGGGGAAGTCGCTGGTGCACCTGGCGGCCGGGCAGTGCGCCGGCGGGTGGACGCTCGTCGTCTCGCCCCTCCCGGCGTTGCAGTCAGATGAGGAGGCGCACGCCGAGGAGGCCGACGGTGTCCGCGCGGAGCGGCTCGACGGGTCGGTGCGTGGCCGGAGGCGGCAGGCGCTGCTCAACGATGTCGCAGCCTGTTCGGTCGACTACCTCTACCTGTCGCCCGAGCAGCTCGCCAACGACGAGGTGGCCGACGCGCTAGCCGCCTGCCCACCCGGTCTCGTCGCGGTGGACGAGGCGCACTGCGTGTCGGAGTGGGGTCACGACTTCCGCCCCGACTGCCCGCGCCTCGGCGACCTCGTGTCGCGCCTCGACGCGATCGACGCGCGCCGACCGGTCCTGCTGGGACTCACAGCCACCGCAACCGCGCGACGCGGGTGCTGAACCTGCTCGAGCCCGACGAGGGACTCGCGGAGGTGACGACGCGCCTGCTCGTCGAGCGGGGCGAGGAGCGTCGTCGGCTCAAGGAGTCACGCGTGGAGATGGTCCGGGAGTACGCCGAGACCCGCCGCTGCCGGTGGTCGTGGGTCGCCGGGTACTTCGGACAGCAGGCCGAGGACTGCGGCGTCTGCGACCGTTGTCTCGAGGGCGTCGTCGCGTCGGTCGGACGAGGCGGTGAGCGGGTTGCACCTCGACCACCCGACCTTCGGACCGGGCGCGGTGGTCGACGCCGACGCCGAGCACCTGACCGTCCGGTTCGACCACGAGGGCTGCAAGACGCTGTCGCGCGCGTCTTCGTGGAGCGGTCCCACCTGCTCGACGAGCCCGATCCGGCGTAGCGGTCCGGGACGCGACGACCGGTGACCCCCAGGGCCGTGCCCCGTGCCGGACCCGTCCTGAGGGTCCGCCCCCGCGTGTCCACCACGGCGGGTCGGGGCACGACGCCGGGAGCCACCGGTCGTCGAGGTCGTGCAGGGGTCAGACGATGCCCGCGTGCTTGAGGGCCAGACTGATCTCGCCCTGGGCCTCGGGAGCCAGGTCGAGGAGCGGCGGACGCACGGCGGCATGCTCGAGCTTGCCGCGCTCGACGAGCGCCAGCTTGAGCGCGACGGTGCCCTCCATGTGCGAGCCCCGGTGGTAGACGGCCTTGGTCACCGGGAGGAGGGCGTCGTGGACCGCTCGCGCCGCGAGGTAGTCCTGGGCCTTGCCCGCCGCGATCAGCTCGACGAGGAGCTCGGGGGCGATTCCCCCGTAGCCCACCAGGAGACCGTCGACGTCGAACATCGTGTGCAGCAGGTACTCGTCGTGGCAGGAGAGGATCTGCAGGTCCGGGAGCTCCTGGCGCAGGACGGGGATCTCGGTGTCCCAGCGACGCATGTTGCGCACCCCGTTCTTCGTCGCGAAGACGCCCGGCTGCGCCCCGATCTCGAGCTGGGTCTCGAGGTCGTAGGTGGCCTTGGTGGCGTCGGGGTACTGGAAGAGGATGAGCGGCAGTCCCGACTCCTCGTGGACGATCCGGTAGCGCTCCTGCGGGGCGCCCTTCTGGTAGCCGAAGCGCAGCCAGCCGTGGGACGGGTAGAGGAGGCCGGCCGACGCGCCGGCATCGATCGCGCGCTTGGCCTCGAGGCCGGCGACCTTGTCGCCCTCTCCGGTGATGCCGGCGATGACCGGGACGTCGCCGGCGTTCTCGGCGGCCACCTCGATGACGCGCGCCTGCTCCTCGGGGGTGAGGTAGGTGCCCTCGCCGGCGTGGCCGAGGAAGACCAGTCCGGTGATGCCGGGGATCGAGGCGTACCAACGGGTCAGCGACGCGACGGCGTCGTAGTCGACCTCGAGGTCGCGGGTGAACGGGGTGACGGGGGCGGGGGTGAGGCCGCGCAGGTCGAGCGTCATGGGAGTTCCTTCGTCGCGGGTGATTTTCGGAACGTTCGCGGGAACGTTCCCACAAGCCAGTGTGCGTGACCGCGGTCACGGTGTCAAGGGACGCGGCGGTCCAGCCGCCCGGTGGTCGAGGACGTGTGTCGGCCCCGCCCCTGTGGGAGGGGCGGGGCCGACGGTCGAGCGGTCAGAGCAGGGTGTTCAGCAGCCGGTAGCAGAGGGCGAAGATGGCCACCAGACCGACCACGCCGAGCGCGTTCTGCCACCACCGGTTCACGAAGCGGCCCATGACGTCGCGGCGGGTGGTCATGACGAACAGGAGCAGGCCGAGCAGCGGCGCGACGACCACCGTCAGGGCTTGCGCGGTGATGATCAGCTCGACGGGGGAGCCACTCGAGACGAGCGTGACCACGAGGCCGAAGGTGAGCACCAGCAGCATCCCGGCCTTGACGCTGCGGCGGTCCATGGTGTTTCCGAGGCCGAAGCCGTCGGAGAGCAGTGTGCCGCCCGCGGTGGCGTTGGCCACCATCGACGAGAACGCCGCGGCCGAGAAGCCGAGGCCGAACAGCACGGCCCCGAGCTCGCCCGCGACAGGTCGCAGCACGTTGGCCAGCTCCGGGAAGGTGGCTGCTCCGGTGCCCGTGTTCTGCAGCGCTGCGGCCGCGGTGACGATGACGAGGGCGGTCATGATGCCCGGCGCCAGGATGCCGGGGATCGTGTCGGCGAGCGTCGTGGTGCGGTAGTCGGCGGCCTTGAGGCCGCGCTCGCGCGAGGCGTACCCGGTGAAGAACGCCGCGTTGATCGAGAAGTTCGTGCCGACCAAGGCGACGACGAGCAGTCCGGCGTCGGACGGGATGCGCGGGTAGAGCCCGTCGGCCGCCGCGACCCAGTCGGGCTGGGAGAGGAAGGCGCCGAACACGAAGCCGACGGCCATGAGCATCACCAGGCCGAGCACCGCGCGCTCGAAGAGCTTGTAGTAGTTGGGGGCCCAGGCGACGGCGGCGACGACGGCGGTGCAGCCGAGGGTCCAGAGCGTCGGCGAGCCGCCGAAGAGCATCGAGAAGCCGAGGCCCGAGCCGACGGCGTTGCCGACCGAGAAGCAGAGCGTGATCAGGAAGACGCCGATGCCGGCGGCGACGCCGACGGGCTTGCCGAGGCGGTCCTTGATCGTCTGGACGAGAGAGCCGGGGGAGACCACCGCGAGACGCACGCTCATGTCCGTGAAGACGATCATGAGGAGCGTCGAGACGGCGATGACCCAGATGAGTGTGTACCCGTGGGCGCTGCCGGCCTGGACGGCCGAGGCGAGGTTCCCGGGCCCGAACTGCCAGGCGCCGGCGATGAAGCTCGGGCCCATGAGGGCGAGGGTCGCGGCGAGTCCTCGGCGCGAGTGCCGGCGCGGCGCGGCCGCGCTCTCGGCGGGATCGGTGCGGGCGGGGGCGGTGTCGGTCATGGTCGTCCTTCTCTGTCTACCTCACGAGTGGGCTCACCCGCGTCGCCCGACCGGGCGGTCCGGTCGGTGCTCCCGAGGTGGACGGACGTGGTCACGGCGCTGGCGCAAGGGTGTGACAACGTTCACGGGAACGTTCCCATCGTGTGTGACCGGGGCCACGCTGTCAAGAGGTCGTCGCGAGGCGTCCATCGCGACCGTCCCAGCACAGGCCGGCAGGTCCGGCGGCGGTGGAGGCTAGGCTGGGCACGGGAACGATCCCGTCGAGCACTGGAGGAGCGCGTGACCGAGACGCCGGTGCGGCCGCCCACCATCCTGGACGTCGCGCGCGAGGCCGGGGTCTCCAAGTCGACCGTCTCCCGGGTGCTCGACGAGCGGCTGCCGCCGTCGAACAGCGCCACGGCACAGCGGGTGCGCGACGTCGCACGGCGTCTCGGGTACCGGCGCGACCGGTTCGCCTCCGCCCTGCGGCGTCAGCAGACCCGCACCATCGGCGTCCTGGTGCCGCGTCTCACCGACACCGTGATGGCGATGACGTTCGAGCAGGTCGCCGCCGCGTGCGCTCGTCGTGGCCAGTTCGCCATCGTCGCCACGACCGACGACGACCCCGCGGCGGAGCAGGAGGCGGTCGAGCAGCTGCTCGACCAGCGTGTGGACGGGCTGGTGCTCACGACGGCGCGCCTGGACGACGACGTCACCGTCGGGCTGCGCGAGCGCGGGGTCCCGGTGGTGCTGGCGCTGCGGTCCGACGGCGTCACGCCGTCGGCCACCGGCGACGACGAGCTGGGCGGCTACCTCGCCACGCGGCATCTGCTCGACCTCGGCCATCGGCGCATCGCGCTCGTGGCCGGACCGTCGTACGCCTCGAGCGCCGTGGGGCGACAGGCCGGGTTCCGTCGGGCGATGGCGGAGGCGGGGCTCGCCGACGTCGACGACCTGGTGCACGAGTCGGCGTTCAGCATGGAGTCCGGCGAGGACGTCGCCCAACGGGTCCTCTCGAGCGCCGAGCGACCGACGGCGATCTTCGCCGTCAACGACAACACCGCCATCGGTGTCCTCGCGGCCGCGCAGTCGCTCGGGCTCTCGGTCCCGGACGACCTGTCCGTCGTCGGCTACAACGACGTGCCGGTCTCCGCGCGCCTACCCCGACCGCTCTCGACCGTCCGCGTCCCGTTCGACCAGGTCGCCGCGGCGATCGTCGACCTGCTGGAGGAGGCGCGCGCCGGGGCACCGGCACGGCACGTCCAGGTCGCGCCGACGCTCATCCCGCGCAGCACGTCCGCCCGCCCGCCGGCGTAGGCAGCCGCCGCGTCTCGCAACGGGCTCAGGCCAGGACGTCCTCGAGCGGGACGGACGACAGGTCGTGGGCGGCGGCGACG
>CAZREF010000003.1:0-243974 GCA_964599245.1 uncultured Aeromicrobium sp.
GGTGTCTCTCCTACCTCCCAGGACCGCGACGGACGCACGATCCTGCGTTCGCGCGTGATGGCCCGAACGATGCTGCGTCGACGACCGGATCTCGTCGCGAACGCAGCATCCTTCGCCCGCCAGCACGCAAAGGAAGAATCGTGCGTCCACCACACGCCAACGCAGCACCATGGGTCACCCCAGACCCCCGCAGGCCCGAGAACCGAGGCCGGCGCGCACCCAGCTCCCCGGTCGAGGCCCCTACGGAGACCACGCCCACGACGAGCCAAACCAGCGCAGCCGCAGGACGAGAAGAGCCGAGGAGCGCAGCCGCAGGACGAGCAGGAGGAAGCGCGGCCGCTGACCGCGCGCGTCCACGCCCGCAGGACGGGGGAGGAGGGAGCGGGCTGCAGGGATAGCCTGCACGGGTGTCCACCGAGTCCCCCGAGCTCGCCCTGGCCCGCCGCGGCTTCCGTGACGGCGCGGCCGCGGCAGCGAACCTCGCCCGCCTCGACGGCATCGACGACGCGCTCGTCGAGCGGATCGCGGGGGTGGCCGACCCCGACGTCGCGCTCGGGTCGCTCGTGGCGATCGGCGAGTCGTGGGGGACGGAGCGCCTGCTCCGGGTGCTCCGTGACGACGAGGAGCTGCGGGAGCGTCTGCTGATCGTCCTCGGGACGAGCGAGGCGCTCGGCGACAGCCTCGCGCGGCACCCCGAGCACGTCGAGGACCTGGGAGCCGACCGGCTGTCCCACGTGCCGCTCGACCTCGCGACCATGCGCGAGCAGCTGGGCCAGGTGCTGGACGCCGACGAGCTGCGCGTGGCCTACCGCCGCAAGCTCCTGCACGTCGCCGCCCGGGACCTGACGGCGCTCACGACCTTCGAGGAGTCGGCGGCCGAGCTCGCCGACCTGGCCATGGCCACCCTCGGTGCCGCGCTCGACCTCGCCCGCCGCGAGGACGAGGACGCCGACCGCGTGCGCCTCGCCGTGATCGCCCTGGGCAAGACCGGTGGTCGTGAGCTCAACTACGTGAGCGACGTCGACGTGATCTTCGTCCACGAGGCGGTCGAGGGGACCGACGACGACGCAGCCGCACGCATCGCTGGTCGGCTCGCGTCGGCCACCATGCGGCTCTGCTCGGACCACACGCGCGAGGGCACGATCTGGGAGGTCGACGCGAACCTGCGGCCGGAGGGCAACCAGGGTCCGCTGAGTCGCACCCTGCGCAGCCACGTCGCCTACTACGAGCGGTGGGCCTCGACGTGGGAGTTCCAGGCGCTCCTGAAGGCGCGGTTCGCCGCGGGGGACGCGGAGCTCGGCCAGGCGTACCTCGACGCGCTCTCGCCGCGGGTCTGGGAGGCGAGCACCCGGGAGAACTTCGTGCGCGACGTCCGCGCGATGCGGACCCGGGTCATCGAGAACATCCCGGCCCAGCAGCGCGACCGTCAGCTCAAGCTCGGCGCCGGGGGTCTGCGCGACGTCGAGTTCGCGGTGCAGCTGCTCCAGCTGGTCCACGGTCGCGGCGACGACACGCTGCGCAGCCCCACGACCCTCGACGCGCTGCAGGCGCTGATCGAGGGCGGCTACGTCGGACGGCGCGACGGCGCCGCGATGGAGGAGGCGTACGAGTTCCTCCGCACGCTCGAGCACCGCATCCAGCTCTTCAGGCTGCGTCGCAACCACGTCGTGCCCGACGACCGCGAGGACCTGCGCCGGCTGGGTCGGTCCATGGGCTACCGCCAGAGCCCCGCCGAGGGTCTGGAGAAGGACTGGCAGGCGCACCGGCGCCTGGTCCGGCGGCTGCACGAGAAGCTGTTCTACCAGCCGCTGCTCGAGGCGGTGACGTCCTTGCCCGACGAGGGGCTGCGGCTCACCCCGGAGGCCGCGCAGGCGCGACTCATGGCGCTCGGCTTCGTCGACCCGAGGGGGGCGCTGGGGCACATCCAGGCGCTCACCAGCGGTGTCTCGCGCCGCGCCGCGATCCAGCGGTCGTTGCTTCCGGCGATGCTCCAGTGGTTCGCCGAGTCGCCCGCACCCGATGCCGGGCTCCTCGCCTTCCGGCGGATCAGCGAGTCGCTGGGCGAGTCCCACTGGTACCTGCGCAAGCTCCGTGACGAGGGGGAGGGGGCCGAGCAGCTCGCGGCCGTCGTCGGGTCGAGCCGGTACGTCTCCGACCTCATCCTGCGTGCGCCCGACTCGGTCGCCCTCCTCGGCGACGACGGCGAGCTCGTGCCGCGCGACGCCGAGCGCCTGGTCGGGGAGATGCAGCTGGCCGCGCGGCGGCACGCGCGCCCCGAGCAGGCGGCCAAGGCCGTCCGCCGGGTGCGTCGACGCGAGCTCTCCCGGGTGGGCATCGCCGACGTCCTCGGCAGGCTCGACGTCGAGCAGGTCGGCACGGCATTGTCCGACATCGCCGAGGCGACGCTGGACGCGGCGCTCACCGCGTCGGTCCAGGCCGTGTCCCGCCAACGCGAGGAGGCGGGCAAGGAGCCCTTCCCGACGCGCATGAGCGTCGTGCTCATGGGGCGTCTCGGCGGCCGCGAGTCGGGGTACGCGTCGGACGCCGACGTCATGTTCGTGCACGAGCCGTTCGACGGCGCCGACGAGGGCGAGGCCTCGGCCGCGGCGACGGCGGCGGCGACGATGCTGCGCACGACGCTGGCCGCGCCCGGTGACGACCCGCCGCTCGAGGTCGACGCCGACCTGCGTCCGGACGGCCGCAACGGCCCGTTGGTCCGCTCGTTCGCGGCCTACCGCTCGTACTACGAGAGGTACTCGGCGGTCTGGGAGACGCAGGCGCTGCTGCGCGCCCGGGCGACCGTCGGCGACCGCGACCTCGGTGCCCGCTTCACCGCGCTCGTCGACCCCCTGCGCTGGCCGGCGGAGGGTCTTGCGGAGCCGCAGGTGCGGGAGATCCGGCGGATCAAGGCGCGGGTGGAGGCCGAGCGACTGCCGCGGGGCGCGAACCCGAAGACCCACCTCAAGCTCGGCCGCGGCGGCATCGCCGACGTCGAGTGGACGGTGCAGCTGCTGCAGCTGCAGCACGCGCACGCGGTGCCCGGCCTGAGGACCACGTCCACGCTGCCTGCGCTCGCCGCCGCGACGGAGGCCGGGCTGGTCGGGGCGGACGACGCCGAGGTGCTCCGGCAGGCGTGGCGCCTCGTGAGCCGCCTGCGCAACGCCGTCGTCCTCATGCGTGGCAAGCCGGCCGAGTCACTCGTGGAGCAGTCCGACGAAAGGGCCGGCGTGGCGCACCTGCTGGGGTACGGTCAGCAGCACAGCGAGCGCATGGTCGACGACTACCTGCGCACCACTCGGCACGCCCGCCAGGTGGTCGAACGGATCTTCTGGGGGTGAGGGCGGTGGCCAGGACCCGGGTCGCGAGGAAGCTGGGCCCGCACGGCCTGGTCACGATGGTCGGCCTCGTCCTCACGGCGTCCGTGCTCGTCGGTGCACCGGCGTCGGCCGAGGACGCACCGGCCCCGGCCGAGCCGCCGGCGACCGCAGTGCAACTCCTCGAGGCCCCGACGGTCTCGGGCACCGCCCGCTACGGGTCCGTCCTGACGGTGTCACCCGGGTCCTGGGACCCGGACGGTGCGAGCGTCGCCCACCAGTGGCTGCGTGACGGCGCGCCGATCGTCGGCGCCACCGCCTCGACGTGGCGCCTCGGCGCCGCGGACGTCGGGCACGCGATCTCCGTGCGGACGACGGCCTCGGCCCCCGGGCTCGCCGACACCGACGTCCCCACGACGCCGCGGCGTGTCCTGCGGGCCCTCATCGCGAACCGGGCGCGACCGACGGTCGGCGGAGCGGCCCGGTACGGCCGCACGCTCACCGCCTCCCCGGGACGGTGGGGCGTGAGCGGCCTGACGGTGCGCTACCGGTGGTACCGCGACCGCAAGCCCGTCGCCGGTGCGACCCGGCGCACCTACACGATCGCTCCCGGCGACGTCGGGCACGCGCTGGCCGTCCGCGTGACCGTGAGCAAGGCCAACCACGAGACCCGGTGGCTGGCCACGGGAGCGGGCACCGTCAGGCACCGGCGCGACGTCCGTCGCACGATCACCTACTCCGTCCGACGCGACGGCGCGAAGGCCAGCCTCGCGACCTTCCGGCGACAGGCGGCCGAGACGCTGGCCGACGCGCGAGGGTGGCGCGCCGGCGGCGTGCGGTTCAGGGAGGTCGCCAAGGGCGGTTCATTCACGCTGGTGCTGGCCAAGGCCTCGCGCGTCCCGTCGTACTCCTCCGGCTGCAGCGCCACCTACAGCTGCCGGGTCGGTCGGAACGTCATCATCAACGAGACCCGGTGGAACAAGGGCACCGCGGTCTGGTCGAAGGCCCGCCGCTCGATCCGCGACTACCGTCACATGGTGGTGAACCACGAGGTCGGTCACTTCCTCGGGCGCGGGCACGCCCGCTGCTCCGGCACGGGACGCCTGGCGCCGGTCATGCAGCAGCAGTCGAAGGGGCTGCACGGCTGCCGCGCCAACCCCTGGCCGCTCGTCAAGGAGCTCTGAGCGTCCTCAGCCCGCCTCGCGGAGCAGGTGCTCGCGCTCGGTCTGGTTGAGCCCGCCCCAGACGCCGAACGGCTCGCGGACCGCGAGCGCGTGCTCGAGGCACGCGGCCCTCACCGGGCACACGGC
The DNA here is from genome assembly GCA_964599245.1 of uncultured Aeromicrobium sp. GTDB lineage: Bacteria > Actinomycetota > Actinomycetes > Propionibacteriales > Nocardioidaceae > Aeromicrobium. Next base: position 4,625 of record CAZREF010000003.1, read on the forward strand.
GCAGAGCGCCTTCGCCTGCGCCTCCCGTCGTCGGCGCAGCGGACCTCGCTCCGTCTCCGGCGAGAAGAACGTCTCCGGGTCGACGCCGCGGCACGCGCCGCGGTGCTGCCACTCGTACGACTCCTGGATGGGGGCCGGCAGGCGGCTCGTGCTCGCCATGATCCCTCCTGTTGACGGTCTCTTCTCACGGGAGATTCGCCGCCGGGCAGGGGTGGGATGGGTGGGGCGGGTGTGACGTGCTCGACGGCTCAGGCAGGCCGCTCCATGCGGAGCTGGAAGACGTCGAGGTACTGCACCGCGAAGCCCGCTTCGCAGTAGGCGAGGTAGAACTCCCACAGCCGCCGGAAGGTCTCGTCGAACCCGAACGCCGCGATCTCCGGCCACCGCCGCTCGAACGTCTCGCGCCAGAGCCGGAGGGTGCGGGCGTAGTCGAGGCCGAGGGAGCGACGCTCCGTCACGACCAGTCCGCCCGTGTACGCCTCGAGCGAGGCGTCGATCGCCTCGAGAGAGGGGATCAGCCCGCCCGGGAAGATGTACTTCTGGATCCAGCCGTAGGAGTTGCGGGTGGTCAGGTAGCGGTGGTGCGCCATGGTGATCGCCTGGATGGACACGCGGCCGCCAGGCGCCAGCACCTCGTCGATCTTGGCGAAGTACGTGGGCCAGTACTCCTCGCCGACGGCCTCGATCATCTCGCAGCTGACCACGGCGTCGAACTCGCCGGTGACGTCGCGGTAGTCCTGCAGACGCAGCTCGATGCGGTCGGCGACCCCCGCCGCCGCGAACTTCTCCCGCGCGAGGGCGGCCTGCTCGGTCGAGATGGTGATGGTCGTGACCCGGGCACCGCGCTGCGCGGCCCGGATGGCGAGCGAGCCCCATCCGCTGCCGATCTCGAGCACGCGGGTGCCGGGACCGACGCCGGCCTGGTCCAGCAGTCCGTCGAGCTTGCGCTCCTGGGCCCGCTCGAGCGGTTCGTCGGGGCTCTCGAACCAGGCCGAGGAGTAGGTCATGGAGGGGTCGAGGAACCGCTCGAACAGGTCGTTGGAGAGGTCGTAGTGCCGCTCGATGTTGGAGCGCGAGCCCTCCTTGGTGTTGCGCTCGTGCTGGGGCAGCTGGCGATCGACCAGCCCGCGCAGCCTCTGCAGCGAGGGGGGCACGATCGTGGTGAGCCGCGCGGCGAACGGCGTCAGGAGGTCGGCGAGGTCGGTGCCGGGACCGGTCGTCCAGTCCCCGGCCATGTAGGCCTCGCCGAAGCCGATCTTCGTGTCCTGGCCGAGCCTGCTGAAGAACGCCGCCGGACGGCGGACCGCCATCTCGGGCGCGTCGGGGCCGCCGGCTCCCCAGACGGTGCCGTCGGGGAACGTGAGGCGGACGGGCAGGCGGTTCACCGCCGGCCGGACGACCGCCTTGGCGACGCGGGCCTTGACGGGGGTTCGGGGGGAGTGGGCGATGCCCGGCCACCGGGTGGCCATCGTGTCGGTCATCGGGTGCCTTCCTGGGGTCGGTGGGCCGGTCGAGGGACGACCGGGAGGCGGCGGAGCCAGAGCCGCACGCCGTGCAGACGGATGAGCAGGCTGGTCCGGTGGGTGATGAAGGGCCGCGTGACCAGCAGACGGGCGAGACGGGCGGCCGTGGCGGGCCGTGGCTCGCCGTGGAACGTGGCGCTGAAGACGACCTCGTCCTCCTGCGTGGCCGGTGAGCCCTCGCCCGGCGACTGGCGCAGGAGGATGGTCGTGGCCACGGCGTCGGGCTGCAGCCTGAACTGCAGGTCGTAGCGGCCGGCCACGGTGAAGAACGGCGAGACGTAGAAGGCCTTCGCGGTGCTGGTGCGGCCCTCGTCGTCCGGTCGCAGGAGGTACGCGTGGCGCTCGCCGTAGGTGTTGTGGACCTCGGCGACGATCGCCTCGACGCGTGGCCCGTCGAGCACCCAGAACACCGACAGCGGGTCGAAGACGTGGCCGAAGGTGCGCGCGTTGGCGAGCATGACGATGCGCCGACCTGCCACCTCGAGTCCCTGGGCCCGGCAGAAGGCCTCCACGTTCTCGCGGATCGAGCGGCGCGGGTCGCCGATGTGGTCGGCAGCGTGGAAGCGCGAGAACGGGCGCAGCCAGCGGGACAGGTGCGGCAGGTCGTCGAGGTCGACCAGCCACTGGTAGACGCGGTAGCGGAACCGGTGGACGAGCGGCGCGCGGCGCGTGTGGGAGACCGACCCGACCACCAGCGCGGGCATCGACGGCAGGAGCCCGCCGCCGGTGGCCCCGGACGGCGTCGTGGTCGGCTGGGAGGCCGTCACCAGGTGGCTCCGAGCGCTCGTGCCGCCTCGACGCCCGAGCGGCAGCCGTCCTCGTGGAAGCCCCAGCCGTGGTAGGCGCCGGCGAACGCTGTGCGCGTGTCGGAGAGAGTCGGCAGCTCGCGCTGCGCCGCCACCGACTCGGGCGTGTAGACCGGGTGGGCGTACTGCATCGTCGCGACGACCGTGGTGGGGTCGATGCGCTCGGTGGAGTTGAGGCTCACGAGGTAGGGGGCGTCGCTCTCGATGCCCTGCAGGCGGTTCATCCAGTAGGTGACCGCCGTGGAGTCGCCGCCCCCGTGGCACGTGTCCATGCGGTAGTTCCAGGAGGCGCGTGCGGCAGGCGCGTGCGGCAGGGCGGTGGCGTCCCGGTGGAGCACCGTCTCGTTGCGGGAGTAGCGGAACGCCCCGAGCACGCGGCGCTCGTCGTCGGTCGGGTCGGTGAGCAGGCCCAGCGCGTCGTCGGCGTGCGTGGCGATGACCACCGAGTCGACGACGTGCTCGCGACCGTGGGCGTCGAGCACCACGACGCCGTCGGGCTTGCGCGAGACCGCACGCACGGGGGTCGAGGCCCGGACGTCGCCGATCGCCGCGGTGACCTTGTCGACGTAGGAGCGAGAACCCCCGACGACGGTGAACCACTGGGGCGAGCCGCTGATCGAGAGGAAGCCGTGGTGGCGCAGGAACGAGAACAGGTACCGCGCGGGGTACTGCAGCGCCGTCTCCTGGCCGGTGGACCACACGCAGGAGACGACGGGCACCGCGTAGTGCGCGACGAAGTGGTCGGAGAATCCGTGCTCGCGGAGGAAGTCGCCGTAGGTCTGGGGGTCGGCCGCGTCGGGCTCGGCGTCCAGCAGGGCGAGGGCGGCCCGCTGGAAGCGCTTCACCGACGCGAGCAGCGCCAGGTAGGTGGGATCGAGGAGGCGACGCCGCTGGGCGAACAGGCCGGGCAGCTTGCGCCCGCCGGCGTACTCCAGCCCGCACCCCTCGCACCGGATGCTCATGGACATCTCGGTCGGGTGGACCTCGACGTCGAGCTCGCCGAACAGGCGGCGCAGCAGCGGGTAGGTGCGGTCGTTGTGCACGATGAAGCCGCTGTCGACGTGGTGCGTCGCCCCGCCGGCGTCGAGGGTGTGGGTGTGGGCGTGTCCACCGAACCGGTCGTCCGCCTCGAACAGGGTCACGTCGTGCGTGCGGCGCAGCACGTAGGCGGCCGTGAGGCCTGAGATGCCGGACCCGATGACGGCGACGCGTGGGCGCGGGCCCGCGTGACCTGCGTCGGCGGCGGGGGAGGAGCTCATGTGGGGGATTCGCCCTCAGTCGTCCTGAGGATGGGTCCGTGGACCGGTCTCGTCGTCGTCCGGGTCCGCCCCGGCGCGGCGACCTGCCTCGGTGATCTCGATGATCTCGGTGCCGAAGGCGCCCACCTCGGTGGTGATGCGCCGCGCGGTGTCGAACAGGATGGCGCTGATGCGGCTGCTCGTGGTGATGGCGGCCTCCACACCCTGCTGCACGGCGTCCTTCGCGATCTCGCGTCGACTCAGGGCCATGTCCGTCTCCCAGGTCTCGTCGTGTGGGTGGTTCCCGTGACGGTTCATTGTGGCGCACGGGGCGGGGGGCGCACGACGACGCCCCGACCGTGGTCGGGGCGCCGTCGGGGCCGGGGCAGGAGGATCAGGCGGCCGTCTGCTCGAGCTCGCGCTCGGCTGCGGCGGCCTCACGCTTCGCCCGGCGCAGCGCCTTCGACTCCGGGCTCTTGCCCTGCTTGTAGGGGTCGTCGGGCTTCACCGAGTAGGCGGCGAGCTGGCGCCCGACGCTGGCGAGCTGCTTGCTGAGCCGCCCGGCGTTGTACTGCAGGCCGTGACGCTCGCAGATCGCACGGATCTCCTGGGCCACCTCCGGGTACCGCCGGGCGGGGATGTCGGGGAAGAGGTGGTGCTCGATCTGGTGGCTCAGGTTGCCGCTCAGCACGTGGAACACCCGGCTGCCGGTGATGTTCGCGGACCCCAGCAGCTGGCGCAGGTACCACTGGCCGCGCGTCTCGTTCTCGGCGTCCTCCTCGGCGAAGGTCTGGACCTCGGCCGGGAAGTGCCCGCAGAAGATGATGAGGAAGGTCCAGATGTTGCGGATCAGGTTTGCGGCGAAGTTCGCACCCAGCACGGCGAGCGGGGCCCACCAGCCGACGAACGGGACGAGGGCGAGCGCCACGGCCGGGTAGGCGAGGTAGTCCTTGACGACCTGGCGGCGCGCCTTGCGGGCGGCACGGCTCTTGCGGTCGCGGAACTCCTTCTTGCTCATCTTCCCGCCGAGGTACTCATCGAGCTCCAGGCCGTGGTACATGACGCCCCACTCGAAGAACAGCATCAGGACGAACGCCAGCGGCAGGTTGAAGCGGTGGTTCGGGTACCAGGGCTGGTCGTCGTCGATGCGCAGCAGGCCGTAGCCGATGTCGCGATCCTTGCCGTGGATGTTCGTGTAGGTGTGGTGGATGAAGTTGTGGCCGTGCTTCCAGTCCTGTGCGGGCGCCACGTTGTCCCACTCGTAGCGTCGGCCGTCGACCAGCGGGTCGTTCATCCAGTCGTACTGGCCGTGCATGACGTTGTGCCCGATCTCCATGTTCTCGAGGATCTTGGAGAGGCCGAGGAGCACGATGCCGGCGACGAAGGTGGGCCAGAAGAACGGGGTGAGGATGCCGATGCGTCCGAGGACCTCGCACGCCTGCTGGACGCGGATGACGCGCCGGATGTAGTCGGCGTCGGCCTGGCCGAGCGAGTCGAGGGTGCGTCGGCGGATGGCGTCGAGCTCCTCGCCGAAGCGGTCGAGCTCGTCGTAGGTCATGTGCTCGAGGCCGATGGTGGACCGCTTGGTGCGGTCGGCGCCGACGAGCGGCGCGGGTGCCTCGTCGTGCCCGGAGGCGTCGTAGGACGCGACGGGGGTGCGCTTGCGTGACATGGCTGGTCTCCCTCTTCCTGGTTTCCTTAGAGCGCGACGCTGACGTCGCCGACCGGGACCTGGACGCAGACCTTGATGGTCTCGTCGGTGTCGGCGCAGACCTCGCCGCTGACGACGTGGCGGACGGCGCCGCTGAGCTTCTTGACCGCACAGGTGTTGCAGACGCCCATCCGGCAGCCGAACTCGGGACTGAGGCCGGCGGCCTCGGCCTGCTCGAGGATCGTGGCGCCGGAGTTCTCCGCGGTGGCGCTCGAGCTGTCGAAGGTGAGCGTGCCGGTGGCATCGGCGGCCGTGAGGTCCACCGACGGCACCTTGAAGTACTCGGTGTGCAGCTGCTCGCTCGCACCGGCGGTCTCGTACGCGTCGCGGACCGCGGCGATGAGGCCTGCAGGGCCGCAGCACCAGGTCGGCGTCGTCGCCGGGTCGATGCCGAGGCGCGCCAGGTGGTCGGGGGTGAAGCGTCCCGCGAGCGTCGCGCCGACCTCGGGCTCACGCGTGTAGACGCGGACGACCCGGGCGCCGGGGAGCTCGTCGGCCAGGCGGTCGAGCTCGGGCGTGAACATCTCGTCCTCGCGCGAGCGGGCGTAGTGCAGGAACGTGACGCGTCCGGCGTGACCGCGGTCGCGCAGCGTGCGTGCCATCGACATCACGGGGGTGATGCCGGAGCCGCCGCTGAGCAGCACCACGTCGTCGGGGACCTGGTCGGGGAGCACGAACTCGCCCTGGGCCTGGGACAGGTAGACGATGGTGCGCGGCGCGAGCTCGCGGTGCAGGAACTGCGAGACGTAGCCGTCCGGGTGCGCCTTCACGGACACGCTGAACGTGCCGTCGTCGCTCGCCTGCGAGCTGGACACCGAGAAGACGCGGACCTTGCGCGTGCCGTCGACCTCGATGCCGAACTGGACGTGCTGGCCAGGGACGAAGCCCCGCCAGGCACCGTTGGGACGCAGCACCACGGTGCTCGCGGCACCGGTCTCGCGGCGAACCTCCACGACGCGCGCCCGCACGGCCTCCACGGTGAGGAGCGGGTGGAGCTGCTCGAGGTAGTGGTCGACCGAGTGCGGAGAGGTCAGGGACGCCACGGCGCGGGACGCGAGGGCGGATCGGACCAGTCCCATCGGTGCCTCCATCGAGTCGAGATGCTTTCAGTGAACAAGCGTACACTCGAAGTGTGGACCTGTGAACCATCCCCTGTGAAGACGCGCGTGTCGTGACCTCGCCCACGCGAACACATGTTCACCCGACGGCCCCTGCCAGCGCGCCACTAGACTCTCCGCGTGTCCGCGCCGGTTCCCTCGTCCTCTCCTCGGGGCGACACGTCGCGCCAAGCGCAGAAGGAGCGCACGCGTGACGCGATCCTGGCGGCCGCGCTCGAGCTGAGCCGGCAGCAGGGATTCGCCCAGACGAGCCTGCGGCAGGTGGCGCGCCAGGCCGGGGTCGTGCCGACGGCGTTCTACCGCCACTTCGCGTCCATGGACGAGCTGGGCCTCGCGCTCGTCGAGCAGAGCTTCGGCACGCTGCGGGCCATGATCCGTGACGCGCAGCGCGACCCGGAGACGTTCGCCGACATCATCGACGCCTCGGCGGAGATCCTCGTGCGCGTCGTCAAGCAGAACAAGGCGCACTTCGCGTTCGTCGCGCGTGAGCGCACCAGCGGCTCGGAGGCGGTCAGGCAGGCGATCCAGCGCGAGCTCGAGCTGTTCATCTCCGAGCTCGCCGTCGTCCTGGCCCGCCTCCCGCACCTCGAGCGGTGGTCCGCCGAGGACGTCAAGCTCGCCTCGGGCGTGTTCGTGCGCAACATGGTCTACCGCGCGGAGCAGGTCGTGCAGATGCCCGTGGGTCGGCCCGACCTGGAGGAGGAGATCAAGCGCAAGGCCAAGCGCGAGATGCGCCTGATCGTCCTCGGCTTCGAGCAGTGGGACAGCGACGCCTGAGCGACGCGGTGGCGTCGATCGACGTCAGGCCAGGACGTTCGCGGCGTGCTGCTCCTGGGCGGCGGTGGCGAGCTTGTCGAGGGCCAGGCGGAAGACGTCGTCACCCAGCTGGTCCTCCAGCAGGTGGATGATGCCGGGGTCGGACTCGAACTCCGCCGACCACTCGACGTAGCAGGTCAGTCCGTTGCCCTCGTGCACCTCGATCGTCGCCTTGTGGTCCGTGATCGGGAACGGCGGCTCCGGCATCGAGTACGACAGGGTGCGCGCCTCGTCGTCCTGCGACAGCACCGTCACGACCAGGTCGGCGCTCGCCTCCGGGCCTCCGGAGTAGATGTTGAGGCGAGGGTGCCAGCGGGCGAAGTCCTGGGCCAGGTCCCACACCAGGTCGGCGGGGGCGGCGACGAACGTCTTGCGGGAGATGCGGCTCATGGGGCTTTCCGGTCGATGGGCAGGTGCTCGCATCATCCAACCCGGACTCGGCGTCGGTGTCCTGCCTCCACGGTGAGGCATTGCTCACGTTCGTCGTCCGGCCGTGTCGCGGAGGGTCCTCCTCGTCCTGCGGCTGCGCTGGCTGGGCTCCTCGTCGTCCTGCGGCTGCGCTGCTCCGGCTTCTCGTGGGTCTGGTCTCCGCAGGGGCCTCGACCGGGGAGCTGGGTGCGCGCACGGGTCGGGCTCTCGGGTTCCGGTCTGGGCGCTGGGGTGACGCACGATTCTTCCTTCGCGCGGGCAGGGATTCTCCCTTCTCGTGGCACGGTTCGCGAGAAGGGATGATCCCTGCCCCTCCATCCCGTGGGGAGCGAGCGCTACCTACCTCTCGGGGCCGAGAGGGACGCAACCCGGAAACGCACCCGGCTCCCCGGTCGAGGCCCTTGCGTGACCAACCGCCACGACAAGCCGGTGCAGCGCAGCCGCAGGACCAGGGGACGCCGAGGGCCGCAGCCGCAGGACGCATCGAGCCCGAGAAGCCGGGAGACCCCTACCTCCGTGGTGCGAGGTGGGCGGCGGTGAGGTGGACGAGCTCGTCGACGAAGGTCCCGCGGTCGATGGCGGGACGCTGCAGGACGTAGTCGACCCCGAGGTGCTCGACCATGCGCACGAGCAGCCAGGCGGACGATGCCGCGGGGAGCGGGGTGGGCGTCCGGGAGACCGTCAGGTAGGCGCCGACGAGCTCGGCCACCCGACGCTCGACCTGCTCGACGTGGCCCGTCACGCGCGAGCGCGGCAGCTCCTGCGTGACGAGGCGCAGGTACTCGCGGTGGGTCTCCAGGACGTCGAGCAGCCCGTGGTAGGCCGCGCGCACGAGCTCCTCGGGTGGCAGGTCGAGACGGTCGGCCAGGACGGCGGTGAGCTCCTCGGACACCTCGGCGGAGTAGCGGTCGATGACGGCGACGAGCACCGCCTGCTTGTCGGGGAAGTACTGGTAGAGCGAACCGGGGCTGATGCCCGCACGCGAGGCGACGCGATTGGTCGTGGCCCGCTCGTAGCCCTCCTCGACGAGCACGAGCCGCGCGGCGTCGAGGATCCTCTCGACCATGCGGCGCGACCGCACCTGTCGCGGAGCCTTGCGCAGGGTCGCAGGCTGCTGGGGCATACGCGAATTGTATGCGAGCAAATGCTCGTGTCACGCTGCCGGCATGAGCACGACGCAAGCCGACGTGGTCGGGACGACAGCCTCCTTGTCCGCCGCCGTCCCGACCCGTCACCGCGCCGCCCAGGATCGCGGGGCCCGGATGGGGCGACCCCTGCGCGTCTTCGGTCGTGTCGGGCGGGTCGACGAGGCGCTCCTCGACCGCATCGGGCGCGGGTACCTGAGGGTCGACGACGCGGGCGCGCGCGTGGCGCGGGACTTCGGCGCGACGGGGCCCGAGAAGGTGACCCACGCACAGCTGCGCCAGGCTCTGCGCGGTCAGCTCGACGACGTCCCCGCCTCGCTGCGGGACCTCGTCGAGTCGCTCGCGCGGACGCCCGACTGGGTCGACTGGGGCCTGGTCGAGCAGGGGGCTCGCTTCTACCGCGCGTGCGGGCGCAACGCCGGCGACGTGCTGCTGCAGCTCTCGCTCATCGGTGGCTACCGCTTCGGCGGGCCGACCGACCTCCTGGTCGCCACCGGTGGTCTGACGGGCGACACCACCGTCCGTCGCCTCGCGGAGACGCAGCACTGGACGATCGCCGTGACCCAGCCCGGCGCGCTGCGCCCGTACGACTCCGGCTGGCGCCTCAGCGTGCACGTCCGCCTGATGCACGCCCTCGTGAACCACCGCTTCTCCCAGGGGGACCGGTGGGACACCGCGCACTGGGGAGCGCCCATCAACCAGTCCGACCAGGCCGCGACGCTGGCCCTGTTCTCCGGGACGTTCCTCCTGGGCGTCCGGGCACTCGGCGTCCCGGTCTCGCGCGCCGACTCGCGCGCGGTGATGCACCTGTGGCGCTACGTCGGGTGGCTGCTCGGGGTCGACGAGCCCTGGCTGTTCGAGACCGAGCGCGAGCAGCACCACTTCAGCTACCACGTCCTGCTGAGCCAGGACGACCTCACCGACGCGGGCCGCCGGCTCACGCACGCCATCGTCGAGGCGCAGCCTGTGCTGCACTTCCGGCGCCTCGCGTGGTTCCACCGCTGGTACGCGCCGCGACGCCTCCTGAGCATGCTGCGACCGTTCCTCGGGACGGCGAGCATGCGCGAGCTCGGCCTGCCGCTGCGACTGCCGTGGGCGACCGCGGCTGCCGTCGCCGGCAACACCGTCCGCTACCGCGTCCTGGGCCGCACGCCCTGGGGACGGCGACGCATCGACGCGTGGTCCGAGCGGTACCGCGACGAGCAGCTCCACCGCTACTTCGGCGATGCGGTGCCGGAGGTCGGCGCGCTCTGAGCTCGGGATGCGGACCGGCGAGGGATCCGTAGCGTCGGGTCCATGACCGACCTGACTGCAGACCAGCTCGACGCCCTCCAGCTCGTGGTGAACCGTGTGGGGGCCTACCAGGACGGTGCCCCCGAGGGCACCGTCGAGACCGAGCTCCGCAAGGGGCTGGAGGAGGCGGACCTGAGTCTCGACGACGCTCACGTGACCGCGCTGGCGGAGGCCATCGAGTCCGCCGACGGGACCGTCGACGCCGCCTCGGTGCTCGGCTGACCCCCACCCGTTCCCTGACTGCGTCCGACCCCGTCGTCCTGCGCGCCCCCCTGCGCTCGCGCGACGACGGGGTCGCGCACGAACGCGCCGTCGACCATGCGTTGCGCAGCGGGATCGTCGGCGTCGGAGGACGCCTCGACTCGACGCCCGCGGAACTGGCCGAGGCCGTCGAGCAGGTCGCCGACCGCCACGGCCCGCGCACGGCCGACAGGCTGCGCCGGTTCGCCGCGGAGACGGAGGGGACGCTCGCCTGGACGCGCTCGGGCGACGGCCGGCTGTGGCTCGGTCGGGTCGAGGGCCCGTGGCGGTTCGACGCCTCGCCGGAGGCCGCCGACCTGGACCTCCAGCACATCCGGCCGTGCCGGTGGCTCGACGACCCGGTGCCTCCGGTCGACGTGCCCGACGCCGTGCTCGCGACGTTCGCGAGGGGCGGCCGGAACCTGCAGCGGATCAGGCAGCAGGGTGTCGGACGACGGAGCCTGGCGCTCTACGAGGCGCGACCTCGGACCTGACCGCCCTCACCGCCTGGGATCGATCATCGTCATGCCGGCCGGGCTGGACCGGTCCACCTGCGGCAGCAGCGTCGCGGCCGTCGCCAGGTCGACGGTGCGCTCGACCAGCAGGTCGGGCCGGAGCCGTCCCGACGTGACGAGTCCCAGCATCTCCGGGTAGTCGACGGCCGCCATGCCGTGGCTGCCCAGCACGTCGAGCTCCCAGCCGATGACGCGCTCCATGGGCACCCGGGGATGTCCCTCGACCCCGGGGAGCAGCCCGACCTGGACCATACGGCCGCGCCGGCGCAGGGACAGGACGGCGGCGGAGCTGGTCTCCTCGCTGCCCACGGCGTCCACCGACACGTGCGCGCCTCCGTCGGTGAGTCGGGCGACGACGGTGGCGACGTCGTCCTCGGCGAGCAGCACGTGGTCGGCACCGAGTCGCGTCGCCACGTCGAGGGCGGCGGAGGTGCGGTCCACCGCCACGACGGACGCGCCGAGGGCCTTGGCGATCATCACGGCGCTGAGCCCGACGCCTCCGGCGCCGACGACGGCGACCCACTCGCCCGCGCCGACCCTCGCGCGGTGGGCGAGGGCGCGGTACGCGGTGGCGAAGCGGCACCCGAGCGCCGCCGCCGTGGTGGTCGCGACGCCGTCGGGCACGCGGACGAGGTTCGTGTCGGCCGCGTGGAGCGCGACACGCTCGGCGAACGAGCCCCAGTGCGTGAAGCCGGGCTGCTGCTGGTCGGGGCAGACCTGCGCGTCCCCCTGCAGGCACCACGAGCAGCGTCCGCACCCGCACACGAACGGCGTGGTCACGCGGTCGCCCACGGTCCAGGCCTCCACCCCGGCGCCGACCTCGACGACGACGCCCGCCAGCTCGTGTCCCGGGACGTGCGGGAACGCCAGGTCCTCGTGCCCGGCCCACGCGTGCCAGTCGCTGCGGCACAGGCCGGTGGCATGCACCTCGACGACCACCCCGCCGTCCGGGGCGGTGGGTGCAGGGACGTCCCGGACCTCGGGGTCCGCCCGGACGACGTCGAGGACGACAGCGCGCATGCCGCCATCCTGGCAGGGGCGCCGTCCGCCGCGGGTGCGGCAGGCGCCCACCGGCCCTACGGTGCAGGGACGTCGGTCCACCCGGGACCGGCAGAGGGGAGCACCATCATGTGGGACACCATCTTGTGGATCGCTGCGGTGATCATCGGCATCTTCGGCGTGCTGCGCATCATCCGCGGCGACATCCTCTGGGGGGCCGTGCTCATCGTCGTCGCGCTACTGGTCGGGCCGGGCGGCGTCAGCGTCCTCACCTGATCGTCGACGTCGGCGGACCCGCGCCTCGTTTGAGGGGGCGAGGCGCGGGTAGGTGAAGGTCAGTCTGCGAAAGGACCTGCCATGAGCACCATCACCGACTCGATCGACGTCGACGTGGACGTCACGACCGCCTACAACCAGTGGACGCAGTTCGAGGACTTCCCGGCCTTCATGGAGGGCGTGGAGCGGATCGACCAGAAGGACGACACGCACCTGCACTGGGTGATCCAGGTCGGACCCGTGAGGCGCGAGTTCGACGCCACCGTGACCGAGCAGCACCCGGACGAGCGCGTCGCGTGGCGCTCGGACAGCGGCCCCGAGCACGCCGGCGTCGTCACCTTCCACCGGCTCTCCGGTACCAGCACGCGTGTCACCGTGCAGATGGACGTCGACCCGGACGGCTTCGTCGAGGAGCTCGCCGACAAGACCGGCATCCTCGAGCGCCGCACGAAGGGCGACCTGAAGAACTTCAAGCAGTTCATCGAGAGCCGCGGCGGCGACGAGACCGGCGCCTGGCGCGGCGACCTCGACCACGCCTGATCGCCGCGGCACCGAGGGCCCTGGACCACTCGCCGGTCCGGGGCCCTCGTGTGTCCGGTGTCAGGCGCCGTCGACCGGGGTGGCCTCGTGGTGGCGACGGCCGTGGGTGCGCCGGTCCTCCTTCATCTCGGCCTCGAACAGGTGCGGCCTGCCTTCGACGAGCGCGTCGCGAGCGTCCCGCTCGAGGCCGCGGAACGTGGCGTAGTAGCCCTCGTCGTACTCCTCGACGAGCTGGAACGTCCAGCGTCCTTCGACGACGTTGCGTCCTACCAGCGCGGTCTCGATGCGATCGGCGAGCTCGCCGTGGCCGGCGTCGCGCAGCATGTCCGCGGCCTCACCGGCCTGCAGGTCGGCATGGCCGGAGAGACGGTGGAACGCGTAGAGGGAGCCGCGCGCCTCCTCGACGGCCTCGAGGGCCTCGCTCAGCTTGCCGAGCGCCTCGACGGTGTCGTCGGAGACCCCTTCGGGGCGCTGGTGACGGGGTGCGGGTCGGTCCTGCCGGTCGCTGCTCATGGCACCACCGTGGCACCGCTGGAGCGGGTCGGCACGCGCACCGCACCGGGCTGCGCGGCTTGGCCACGTCGGTGAGACTGGACCGATGAGGCACCTCGGACTGGGACTGGCAGCCGTGCTCCTCGCGGCCTGCTCCATGGACACCGACCGCACCGACGACTCCGACGCCTCGCCGGCCTCCACACCGGCGCCCGCAGCGAGCGGCAACCCGCCGTTCGAGGTCGAGGAGGTCGACTCCTTCGACGCGCCGTGGGCCATGGCGTTCCTGCCCGGCAGCGGCGACCTGCTCGTCACCGAGCGGACCGGCACGATGCACCTGCGCGACGCCGAGTCCGGGGACCGCGTCGAGGTCGACGGCGTGCCCGACGTCGTCGCCGCCGGCCAGGGCGGGCTCGGCGACGTCGTGCCCGGGCCGACCTTCGAGGACGACGGTCGCCTGTTCCTCAGCTGGGTGGAGGCCGGGGACGGGGGCACCGGGGCCGTCGTCGGCTCGGCGCGCCTGGCGGTCGACGGTGGCGAGGCCTCGCTGGAGGACCTCGAGGTCGTCTGGCGCCAGACGCCCAAGGTCTCGGGCAACGGCCACTTCTCCCACCGCATCGCCGTCGCGCCGGACGGCGAGCACCTGTTCGTCTCCTCGGGGGAGCGGCAGAAGAAGACTCCGGCGCAGGACACGTCCAACACCCTGGGCACCATCGTCCGCCTCACGCTGGACGGCGAGCCGGCGCCGGGGAACCCGCTGGAGGACGAGGGCGGTGCGTCCGCGGAGATCTGGAGCTGGGGTCACCGCAACCCCCTCGGTCTGGAGTTCTCCGCCGACGGCACGCTGTGGTCGAGCGAGATGGGCCCCGAGGGCGGAGACGAGCTGAACGTCGTCGAGGAGGGCGGCAACTACGGCTGGCCTGAGGCCTCGAACGGCAGCGACTACGGCGGAGGGGAGATCCCCGACCACGACGGCGAGGGTGGCGCGACGGGCGACGACGGGTTCGTGTCGCCCGTGACGAGCTGGACGCCCTCCATCTCGCCCAGCAGCCTGATGATCTACGACGGCGACCTGTTCCCGGAGTGGAAGGGCGACGCGTTTCTCGGTGCCCTGTCGGGCGAGTCGCTCGTCCGCGTCGACCTCGACGGCACCCGCGCCGTCGACGACGAGACGGTGGTCGAGGGCCAGCGGGTGCGCGCCGTCGAGCAGGCCCCCGACGGCTCCATCTGGATCCTCGAGGACGCCGGCTCCGGCCGCCTCCTCCGCCTCGCCCCCGCCTGACGGGAGGAGATTCCCAGGTCGGCCTGGAAACCTCGGGTCGGCAGGGAATCTCGGGTCGGCAGGGCCTCAGACCCGGACGCCCTTGCGCCAGGCGCTGTACGACGTGAGGCGCTGCGACGTGGGGCGGGCGAGCCACGGCCACGGGTGCACCTCGGCCAGGTCGACGTCGCGCGAGCGGTTCGTGAACCACGGGACGGGCGCGAAGGTCACGGCGACCGACGTCCCGTGCAGCTCCTCGGCGACGGTCCCGAGCCTCACCTCCACCTCGCGGCGGGAGGCCAGGTCCGCCAACGACTCGGCGAGGAACACGAGCCGCTTGCCCGACCACCGCAGCTGCGCGAGCTTCGGCTCGTCGAGGACGTAGACGACGGGGAGGTCGGGATGCGCCGAGAGGGCGGGGTCGGCGTCGCCGAGCGACTCGGGGGTCAGCCACACGACGTCCGGCTCGGCGGAGCCCTCGGGATCGGCGGGTCCGGGGCCGGGGGCCCCGGCCGCGTGGCCGACGCGGACGGGGGAGTCCTCGACCCGTGGACCGGCCGACGTCTCCGGCCACTCCTGGACGGGGCACGCGTCGCTCAACGGGCAGCGCCGACACAGCTCGGGTGCACGCTTCTCGACCTGCCAGCGGCTGAAGCCGTAGGGCTTGCCGCTCCCGGTGCCGACGGTCCACTGCCAGCCCAGCCGGTTCGCGGCGCGCGAGCCGTCGAGGAGGTGGCGGTAGAAGTGGTCCTCGCCCTCACGCCAGTCGCGGCCGTGGCGCACCGTCCAGTGGGAGGCGAACCACATCCGGGTCTGGTTGACGAGCCAGCCGTCTCGCTCGAGCTCGTCCTCGACGCAGGAGACGCACGCCATCGCCTCGTCCCAGACCGGCGCGTCGGCGGGTCGCGGCGGTTCGTGTCGCAGCGGTTGCCCGAGGGCCGGACCGAGCCGTGCGTAGAGGTGCCGCGCGTACTCCTGCCAGAGCAGCTCGTCGCGGTACTTGCGCCGATCCGTCGGTGGCGCGTCGGCCACCGCGTCCCACACGGTGGGCAGGTCGAGGAGGCCGTGCGTGAGGTACGGCGAGATCCGGCTCGCGCCTCGACGTTCGTGCGGCAGCACCTCTGAGCGGGTCCGCGCGTAGCCGGTCACGTCGAGCCCGGCCAGCGCGACGTCGGCGGCGCGCTGGCCACCGCGATGACCGCCCGGCCGCACCTCGTCGGGCGACTCGAGGGCCAGGTGCCCGAGGTGCTCGCCGACCCAGGCGACCACCGCCTCGAGGTCGTCCGGGGGCGGCAGGGCGGGCAGGACGGGCACCGTCCCAGCCTGCCAGCGGTCGGCGGACCCGACGACTCGAGTCGCCCGTCCGTCGACGTCTCCGGAGGCGGCGCTGCGTGAGTGGGCCTAGCCTGGTGCGATGGCCGAGCAGCTGAACGGTCGCTACGAGCTGGGGGAGCAGCTCGGCGCCGGCGGGATGGGACGGGTGCACCGTGCCCGCGACCTCCGGCTCGGCCGAGACGTGGCCGTCAAGGTGCTGCGCGGCGACAAGGTCGGCGACGACGGCGCGCGGGCGAGGTTCATGGCCGAGGCCCGCACCGCGGGCAGCCTGAACCACCCCGGCATCGCCACGGTCCACGACGTCGGGGAGGACGCGGCGAGCGACGACCACGACCCGTTCATGGTGATGCAGCTGGTGGAGGGCACGTCGCTCTCGGAGGTCCTGCGTCGTCGCGGCACCCTGCCGGCCGACGCGGTGGAACGTCTGCTGGGCGGCGTGGCCGACGCGCTGGCGACCGCGCACGCAGCCGGCGTGGTCCACCGCGACGTGAAGCCCGCCAACATCGTCCTCTCGACGGACTCGCGCCCCGTGCTCGTCGACTTCGGCATCGCGGTCAGCACCGGTCGGGAACCGCTCACGGAGACGGGCACCGTCCTGGGCACCGTCGAGTACATCAGCCCGGAGCAGGCGCGCGGGCACACCGCGACGGGCGCGTCCGACGTCTACTCGCTGGGACTGGTCGCGTACCAGTGCCTGACCGGAACATCGCCGTTCCGTCGCGACACCTCGGTGGCCACGGCGCTCGCTCAGGTCGGGGAGCCGGTGCCCCCGCTCACGGGTTCGGTGCCGCCCGACCTGGCCCGTCTCGTCGCCTCGATGACCGACAAGGACCCGGACGCGCGCCCGAGTGCCGCCCAGGTGCGTGACGCGGTGGCCGGTCCCACCCGCGGTGAGACCTCCGTGCTGCCCGTCGTCGACGTGGACACGGGGCCGCTTGCCGCCGGCGACCTGCCTGCCGGGACCGCCGCGGTGCCCACCCCACTGGTTCCTGCGGCCACCTCGGCCCTCACGCCCGTGCCGGGCGTCGGGCAGGCAGCCCCCGGTGCTCGCCCCGGGTGGTCGACCCGGCCCCGGGTGGTGGCAGGCGTCGCCGCGCTCGCCGTGGCCGTGCTCCTCCTGGGTGCGCTGGGTGGCATGTGGGGAGGCTCCGACCCGTCGATCGTGCCGGACGTCGTCGGGCAGTCGTCGACGCTCGCCACGGAGACCCTCGAGGGAGAGGGGGCCGTCGTGCGCACGACGTCGGTCGACGACCCGACGGCGACGAAGGGCGAGGTCGTCGCGCAGAGCCCCGAGGCCGGCGAGGAGCTCCCCGACGACGGGGTCGTTCGGCTGGAGGTGGCCTCGGGCGAGGCCACCGTGCCGGACGGCCTGGTGGGCGAGTCGGTCGACGACGCCACGGCGATGCTGGAGAAGCGCGGCTTCGAGGTCGAGACCACGTCCCAGGCGTCGGGGGAGACCGCCGGCACGGTGCTCGACGTCGACCCGACCGGACGTCACGACGTCGGTGCGACCATCACGCTCACCGTGGCCACGGCGCCGGCGGCGATCACTCCCGCCCCCGCGGAGCCGAGGGGCAAGGCCCCAAAGCCCGAACCGGGCAGCAAGGGGAAGGGCAACGGGAAGAGCAAGGGCAAGGGCAAGCCCTGAGCCTGCGGTCCTGTTGCGCGGCGGTCCGTCACGCCGAACCGCGCCAGGTTGCGCCGTGGGTGTCGCGGACGGTTGACGTGCGCGTCGATGGCGGCATGGATGGAGGCATGAGTGCGCTGCCTCGTCTGGACCACGTCAACGTCACCGTCGCCGACCTCGACGCCGCCGTCGCCTTCTTCACCGACCTCGGGCTGGAGCCGGCCGAGCGGATGACGATCGAGGGAGCGTTCCTCGACACCGTCGTCGGGCTGGAGGACGCGCGCACCGAGACGGCCTGGCTCCGGCCGCCCGGCGGCGGGGGAGCGCTGGAGATCTCCACGTACGAGCGACCGACGACGCTGCCGACGGCGGACGACCCGCCGCACGCCGCCGGCCTGCGCGCCGTCTGCCTCGAGATCACCGACCTGCGCGCCACCATCGAACGACTGCTCGCGGCCGGCCACTCGCTCGTGGGCGAGGTCGGCGAGCACGAGGGGACGTGGCTCATGGCCTACGTCCGTGGACCGGAGGGGATCATCGTCTCCCTCACCGAGCGGATCGGCGGCGCCGAGAACCCGGTCGAGGCGAAGCACTCCGAGGGCTGAGGTGGAGCGGGCGGGACGACGAGCACGTCCCGCCCGCTCGCTGGCTCAGCGGACCGCGTCCAGCGCGTCGACCATCCCGTGGCCGGCGTAGCTGTTGTTCGCGGGCGAGCCGACGCACGGCGCGCCGGGCGTCGCCGAGGCCTGCTGCGGCGCGCAGGGCCGCTTGTCGGCCTGCTCGTGCAGCTTCTGGATCATCTTCCTCGGCTTCCACGTGGGGTGCTGGCTCTTCATCAGCGCCGCGACGCCCGCGACGTGCGGCGACGCCATCGACGTGCCGCTCTTGAGGCCGTAGCCGTTGCCCGCGACGATCGTCGACAGGATGCGCGACCCCGGGGCCGCGACGTCGATGACGTTCTTGCCGCGGTTCGAGAACGACGACAGCTGCGTCTCGTTCGACGTGCCGATGCGGGCGTACGACGAGACGGTGACGACGTCGGGCAGCTCGGTCGGGATGTCGAGGCAGCCGTCGTTGATGGTCCGCTCCACCGGCGTGCTGTCGTTCGGCGCGCTGTCGGTCGTGGTCTTGTTCGCGAGGTCGTAGGCGGAGTTGCCCGCGGCGGCGACGTGCAGGGTGCCCTGCTTCGTGGACCAGGTGACGGCGCGACGCACCGACTCCAGCGCGGCGGCCTGGTCGGGCTGGTCGCCGCACCAGAACTCGAACGGGTCGACGTAGTAGCTGTTGTTGGTGACGTCCATGCCCTTCATGCCGGCCCACATGAACCCGCAGACGGCGTACTCGGGGTAGATGAAGCCGTCGTCGTTGACGACCTTGACCGAGGCCATGCGCACGTCGGGCGCGACGCCGGTAATGCCGATGCCGTTGCGGGCCGCGCCGATGGTGCCGGCCACGTGCGTGCCGTGGTCGCTGGTGGTCGGCTGCCAGCCGGTGGCCGAGCGGTCGATCGTGCCGGCGTCGGTGCAGTTGACCGAGTTCCTCACGTCGATGTTCGCCGCGAGGTCGGGGTGGTCGGCGTCGATGCCGCTGTCGAGCACGCCGACGAGGACCTTGCGGGAGCCGTCGGTGATCTCGTGGGCGTGGTCGGCCTTGATGTGCGCCATGTCCCACTGCTCGCCCTCGCGCGGGTCGGGCTTGACGTACTCGTCGGGCGTGTTGGCGAACTCGCCCTTGACGAGGCGCTCGGCCCTGCGCAGCGTCGTGGCCTGTGTGCGCTCGCTGACCGCGACGGTGCGGGTCGCCCCGACCGAGACGACGCTCTTGCGGCCGAGGCGGTAGACGTCGGTGCGGAAGTCGGCGTGCGTGGAGTGCGCGACGACCACCCCGATCTGCGGCCACTGCTGCACGACCGTGCCGCCTGCCTCCTTGACGATCCTGCGCGCCTCGGCGGTGCCCTGGGCGTTCGCCTTCTTCGCATTGACGACGTAGGCGCTGACCTGGCCCTCGGGCGTCGCGATCGGGACGGGCGTCGACTTCTGGGTCGGCGCGGCCTGCGCGGTGGAGAGCGTCGTGGCGACGACGCCGAGGGCCAGGGCCGCGGCCCCGGCGACGAGCCCGCGTCGGGCTCGAGACATGCCTGTGTTCACGTGGTGTCCCCCCTTGGAACTGCCGGCGGCCGCCCGAGAGACGGCACCGAGACCGGCCCGTCCACCCCACCACAACCCGAGGACGGCGTCCAGGTTCGTGCAGGTTGCGACTCGGTGACGCCTGCGACGACGCCGTCAGCGTCGACGCAGGTGCAGGTACGTGACCGCGTCGAGACGGTCCTCGTCGACGAGCTCGAGGTCGAGGTCGAGACCGTCGGGGAACGCGCGCAGTCCGCCGCCGACGACCTTGGGCACCACGTAGAGGCGCAGCTCCTCGACCATGCCGGCACGCAGAGCGGGACCGGCGGTCGTCGGGCCGAAGATCTCGACGTCGCCCGGCGCGTCGCGGACGATCTGCTCCAGCTCGTCGAGCTCGAGGCCGTGCACCAGGCGGGCGCCGGGGGAGACCTCCTGCGGGGAGAGGGTGCTCGAGACGACGACCTTGTCGGTGGCGGCCCAGAGTCGGGCCCACTCGTGCTCCGCGTCGCTCCACGCGCCGGGTTCGGGCTCGGCGTCCCAGTAGGCCATGAGCTGGTGCGTGCGCCGTCCGTGGACCTCGGTCGACACGCGCGCGAGCCGGTCGACGTGCGCGGCGAACACCGCGTCGCCGGGCCCGGCCCACTGGAAGTCGCCGTCGGCGTCGGCCACGTAGCCGTCGAGCGACATGGTCGCGGTGAAGGTCAGGGTGCCCATGCGGCAGCGTACGACGCCACGCCGCCCGCGGCCAGGACCCGTGTCGGAGAAGCCTGGCAGGGTTCATGGCATGACCGATCGCGAGACCGCCGCCACGTACGCCGCCGACGACCTGGTGGCCGACTGGCTCGACGCCGTATCGTCCGACGACGGCACCGTCCAGGTGCGTCTCACCCGCGGTGGGGCCGTCCGTGAGGTCACGTTCATGCCCGAGCCCGAGCCGCTCTTCACGCGCCCGACGGAGGTGCAGCGCTTCGTCGACGCGGCGCTCGAGAGGCTCCGGGCGCAGTCCAAGCAGTTCGGGTCGGCCTACCGGGGTCGCGAGGTCAAGGACGTGCAGGTCCTGCCCCACGGAGGCTTCCGTCGGGCGTCGTACCGCGACGGGATCATCTGGCTGCCCCAGCGCGAGCGCGGCGGGGCGTGGGCCCTGCGCGGACTCGTCGTCGCCCACGAGCTCGCGCACCACCTCAACACCGGCGACGGCGCGATCATCGACCACCACGGGGCCGGGTTCCGAGCCACGTTCGTCCGCCTGCTCGAGGACCTCGGGTGGGCGGAGACCTCGGCCATGCTGCGGGCGGCGTTCATCGAGGTGGGGGCCGACCGTCCCGACCACGTCGACGACGGGATGGCCGCCAAGATCGGCAAGCTGCTGCGCCACGCCGAGGGCGCCTCCACCGAGGCCGAGCGCGACGCGTTCCTGGCCAAGGCGCAGGAGCTCGCGACCACGCACTCCGTCGAGCTCACGCTCGCGCGCGCCGCGCAGGCGGACCGTGATGCCGCTCCCCAGCCCACCTTCGAGTCGGTGCGGCTCGGCCACGCCGGGCAGCGCTCCAACGTGCGGTACGTCAGCCTCATGATCGCGATCGCACGGGCCAACGACCTGCGCTGCGCGATCCGCGGCGACAACACCGGGGTCACGCTGTACGGGTTCGCCGCCGACATCGAGATGGCCAAGACCCTGTACGCCTCGCTCGCCGTCCAGATGGTCACCGACGGTGACGCGTACCTCCGCTCCGGTGCGCACAGGCCGGTGCACGGCAGCACCGCGCGTGCGGCCTTCTACGCCGGCTGGACGAGTCGCATCGGCGAGCGACTGCTCGAGGCGCGCGACCGCGCCCAGCTCTCGGCCGGCGGTGCGACCGAGCAGGTGGATGCCGCGACCGGCGAGGTCTCGCTCGCACGGCTCCCGGCGCTCGTCGCCAAGGACGTCGAGGTCGCGGACTACTACGGCTACATGCTCCGCCAGCACGGCGTCCGCGGCACCTGGCGCGGTGGTGCCCAGGTCACCGACGGTCGCTCCGCCCGGCGCGGCATGGCCGCAGCCGACCGCGCTCGCCTCGGCCAGGAGAAGGAGATCTCCGCCTGAGGTCGCGTCAGACTAGGCGGCAGGCCTCAGGAGGTCACGCCACGCCGTCACCTCGGGTCGCCGGCGCAGCATGTGTCGACGCTCGCGCTCCGTGGCGCCACCCCAGACGCCCCACTCGATGCGGTTGTCCAGAGCCTCGGCCAGGCACGCCGCCTTCACCTCGCACCCGGTGCAGACCCGCTTGGCCAGGTGCTGCTCAGCACCCTGGACGAACAGGTCGTCCGCAGCCGTGCAGGCGGCTCGTGCAGCCCAGTTCTCGTCCCACATCGTCCTACCCCCGCCGATCGTCCGTCGGTCGTGAGACGCGCGGCGCGTGGTGTCGTGACGTGATCGTGGGACGGATCTCGATCGACGTTCAGTCGCAGCCGACGCCGTCCCTGTCGCGGTCGAGCTCGTACTGGTCCCTCCCGGTGACGGCCACGGGGTGGCCGATGTCGGGACAGTTCAGGTCGGCGACGACGGGCAGGCAGGGGGAGTACCCCGCTGCGCAGCTCTTCGCGGGAGCCTCGACCTTCGGCACCGTGTCGGCCTCCTCCGCCCCCGACCCGACGAAGCCGAGGGGACTGTCCGACCGGCAGCGGGGAGTGGCTGCGGAGGCGAGGGCCGCATCGATGCGGCCGGCGAGCTCGCGGTTCTCGTGACGGAACGTCTCGAGGTAGCGGTCTCCGGTCAGTCCGCTCTTGGCCAGAGCGACGTTCAGCGACTCCCCGTCGGCGTCGAACACCTCGGCGACCACGCGGCCGTGGGTGTCCGAGGAGTAGGCGTCGACCGTGAATCCTTCCGCCAGGAACGTCCTGGTGAAGCGCGTGGCCTCCACGGAACAGGGCTCGCCCCGCTCAGGCGTGTCGACCAGCCCGACGCGGTACTCGTTGCCGTCGGAGGCGTCCCACGAGTCACCGTCCTTCAGATCCGTCACGAACAGCAACGCGCGATCGTTCGCAGCCGCCGACTCGTCGGCGGGCGCGGGACTCCCGGCGACGGGTCCCTCCGCCACGGGCGCGGTCCGGGAGACGTCGGCCACCTGCTCCGTCGAGTCCTCGGCACCGCTGGTCGCGAACCACCCGACCAGCACCGCGGCGACGACCCAGACCGTCCAGCGTCGGTACCAGGGCCTGCTTGACGTTGCGACCATCGAGGAAGCGTGGCACGTCGACCGGACGCCTGGGGCGCATTCGGCGACTCTCGCGGCCCGGACGAACGAGGGGCCCCGAGCTGCCGTGCAGCTCGGGGCCCCTCGCGGGCGACCGTCGTCGACTCAGATGTCGTAGTACAGCTCGAACATTCATCACTTGATATGCATCCGGAACTGTCCGCAAAATTCCTGCAATTCCGGCCTTGCAAGCGTTGACTGGCCCGAGGGAGCAACGGCCGTTTGGGATCCTCGCAAGGACAATCTGAGGACTGGCCGTGCCATGGAGGATGCGGCCGAGGGTTCACAGCGATGCGGTGCGACTCTCGGGCGGCATCGCGACAGCGCAGCAGACTGGGGGTTACACCAGGCGGTCCCGGGCCCGCGCCCTTTCGGACGTCGCCGGCAGCATCCCAACTAGGGCGAGGTCCGACGGACCGACAACCTGTTGAAGACTGCAAGTGACTGCACCGAATCGTTGACAATGACCCGATCGAACTGCCTCACATGATTGTCTGGCCCAATGGGCCTCGAACAGACCAACACCGTTTACGTTGCGCTGGATCTCTTGACCTGGCAGCAGCAGGGCAGTTTGATCCTCAGCCCCAAGTTTCAACGGCGTGGGGTCTGGAGTCCTGGTGCGCGGAGCTACTTCATAGACACGATGCTCCGCGGATTCCCGGTTCCCCCCATCCACCTTCGAGCCAAAGTCGAGCCGACAAGAGGGGTGGTACGCGAGGTCATCGATGGGCAACAACGATTGCGTGCCCTATTCGACTTCATTGCTGGAAAGTTTCGACTTCCGAAGCAACTTGACGCACCATGGGCGGGTAAGGGGTATGACGACCTCGGCGCGGACGAGGTCTCTAGCTTAATGGAGTTTCGATTCCAGACGTACCAGTACCAAAACATCGGCGATGAGATCGTGATGGAGATTTTTCAAAGAATCAACACCTACTCCGTACCTCTAAATGCTCAAGAACTGAGGCACGGAAAATTCTTTGGCGAATTTCGTCAGTCGGTTTACGACTTGAGTTTCGAGCACCTCGCATTCTGGCGGCAATCGAGGATCTTTACCGAATCCAGCATCGCCCGGATGAATGAAGCCGAGCTCGTCAGCGAGCTCCTTGTTCTCCAGCTTGATGGACTGCAGGACAAAAAGAAGTCCCTGAATGAGTTCTACGGAAATCTCGATGAGTACTGGGGTGACGTAGAGGAGGCGTGGACTACTCGAACCCGTCCGACCGTTCCACTGAGATGGCAGTCGCGCGCGACGGCTGAGGGGCGCTTCCGTCGCACGATGGACGAGATCTCCGATGCGATTGGAGCGGCAATCGCGCAATCCGAGTTCCGTAGGGTGCCGCTCTTTTACTCGCTATATGGGGCTGTGCACCACCGGCTTTATGGAGTTCCAGGATTCGAGGCTCCGACTCCTGAGCGTCCGCTTGATGGTGCCGCGAGGTCGCGTCTCCTGGACACAATGGCTCAATTGTCTGACCTGGTATCCGAGAAGCCAGACGTCGATGAACTTTCTGGGTGGCGGCGCGCCTTCCTGGTCTCAGCGGCCCGACAGACCGACAACCTCGCCCCCCGACGTGAACGGCTTTCCATCATCTGGGAACGGGCGGAACTCGGGTCCAGATGAAGACGATGCCGAAACTTGGGACAAAGTGCGTTTCGAGGTTCAACGAAATTCTCAAGATTGCTGCAACCACCGAGGGTCTCTGGCTCGCAGCGCCGCCCGCATCTGAAATCAAGAAGCAACTCAAGGTCGCTCAACTGGAGGCGCTCTACGAAGCTACATTTCTGAGGATCTTCGCATCATTCGAGTCTTTCATTGAAGACAGCCTTGCCCACTACATGGCGGGCTACGCAACTCCGACGTACACCCCGGCGGCTGCTACCGGCAGTCTCCACACAACTGTCAGCGGCGCACTCTCGACGCTATACGGCACACGCCCATTTCTGCTCTGGCACGACATGGGCAAGGACATAAGGCGGTCGCAGAAGTATTTAGTTGCTGCGCCTGTCGAGACGGCACTGGACGCCAATCGAACTCAACTCGAGGCGTATGCCGCAATCCGACACCACATTGCGCACAACTCGCGGGACTCGCGCGCGAAGTTCGAGGCCGCAGCGACCAGTATCAGCGGTGGAAAACATGGTGGTAAACCTGGCCGGATGCTTCGGTCCGAAGACATTTCAGACCCCCTCAACACGCCGAAATGGATCCGGAACATCGTTGATGACATGGGAACGACCGCCCTGGCGATTTGCCACTAGCGCTTGAACTGGATCGCCGCTTCCGGGCAGAGTCTCAGACTTGCACCCGGGAGGCCTGTCACCTTCTGTCGTTGCGCGAAATCGATTGCCTTGCCGTCGCAGCCTCGTGCGCGGGCCAAATGACTTCGCCGATAGTCCCCACTGGTCGGCACGATCGGGACGGCGTGAACCAGGTCCCCTGACGTGGGTATCCCGCAACACGCTGAAGCGGCTGATTCCGCGCCCGGGACCATGTCGGACTCGTAGGAGAGAATGGAGAGGACCGAGGAGGTCCCGACTATGGAACCCCACAGCGCGTTGCTCACTGTGCTCAAGCAGCCTCTACTCGCCGCCCTGTCGAAGCAAACCTTTCGCTGGAGAGTGGCGTTCTTCGCGTCCAGGGCAGCGAAGCGAGATGGAATCACAGTCTCGGCTCGGGCGCTGCGGGGGTGGCTATCTGATCCGGCGGTCCAGCAGGAGCTGAAGCTTGGTCGGGCACCGAATGTGCGCAACTGCGTCGCGAAATTGGGCCCTCTGGTTGAAGGCCTCCCAGACGGGCGCGAGGGAACTAGCGCCGAGCGGCTTTTCGGGCTGATCCTGACGGAGTTTCAGCGAGCGCTGTCACCGCGCGATGCAACGACCATGGGTACAGCGCTAGTCCGAAACGATCTCGAAGAGCTCGCCTCTGCGGTGACCACACGGGGTCTGGCGCTGGAGCGTATCCACCCGTGGCGACGCGAGGACGCCGCAGAGATTTCGTGGCCCCCACTTCAGCATCTGCTGCGCCAGCTCAATGCCAGCAATTCTCCAAGTTCCACACTCGAACAGTGGTCCCAACAGATTGCAGAGGTCTTCGAAGACGCGCCGGCAGACGCACTGACATGGTTTGCGTCGGTGGCCCTGGACCACGAGGCTTCCGCCGCAGCAGAGAAGTTTCTTGAAGCGGCGATCGTCCGTGGGGCCGTGCCTGAGAACTACTGGGCTGCGCGTCTAGGCATCCTGATCGCGAGAGACGACGATCGCCGCTCGACTGCACTGGATCTGTTTGCCCGCCATCAGCCTCAGCATCCGCTCGCGCTGGCTCACGAGGCCATCTGGAATGAAGACTGGTCGACCGCCAGGACCGAGTTGGGGAGCTGGGCTCCGGACTCCAAGTCCGACGAGGCGATACGGGTCGCACTTCTATCTGCGTTAGCCAATGCAGAAGGCAACCTGAATCTGGCAATACAGATCGGATCTCGGTACTGCGAGCAAGAGGACGCCGGTGCAGGGGTCTTAATGCACACGGCCGAGCTGCTGCTTCAACGCGGGTATCACGGCTACTCCGACCATCGTCTTACCGACTTTGCCAACGCTTACGCCCTTGCCGTCCGCGCGCGAGATCACCGTCGAACCTGGCACGGAGACAGTGTCGCAGCGATCTTGGTTGCGATGAAGGCCGCGGCCTTGATGTCTGACACCGACACTGTGAAGTTGTTGGCAGTCGCAGCACCGGATGGCGAAGCGACCGCCGCGGAGTCACAGGACCAGCGCCTCGCACGTGAAAGAGCGATATTCGCCGCCATGTCCGGAGATGCAGCCTCCGCACTCGCCGTCGCTGAGAATGTGGATGACGCTTACGCACACGCGTACGCCAAGGGTTGGTCCGCACTATGGAGGGACGATCTCGCGGTCGCGTTCGAGTTCTGGACTGAAGCCGCCGGGCTCGCCCCTACGGACGAAGCTCGACTGCAGGTGGCGCACACCCTTGCCACGAACTCCGGACCTCTGCCCGATCTTGACGACCTTCGCACCAAACACGCTTCGCACGTGCGCGACATTGAACTGATACACCAGGTGATGACAGCCTCGCCAGGGCAACTTTCGGCGCTGAAGTCCAAAGCTCTCACTAGCGAGCACCTAACCGTCGCAGTTGCGCAGCGACTCTCCACCGAGTCCCGGCGGCAAGACGCAGCCGAGATCCTTGTTGCCAGCGCGAGACGTTGGCAGCACCCCCTCTTGATGCGCATGGCCGCCACCTACTACATGCAGGACGACCTTTGGGCTAAAGCCGAGGAAGCGGCGGCGGACGCTATCGCTTTGGGGGGCGCATCCTGGGCGGGCGCAGTCGATGCGATGAAGATCCAATTCGATGCGCTTGAGGCCCAGGGAAAGTTCGACGACTCACTCATCGTCGCCCGGAGACTAGCGTCTGCATCGCCCTCAAGCCTCGGGGCAAGATGGGTGCTCGTTGAGTGCTTGCTGCGCCGCGGCGATACGGCTGAAGCGTGGGCAGCGTTATGCGGTAGCGGAGAACCTGCCCAACCCCGGTCCCCTCACGAAGTGAGGTGCCTTATGGCTCTTGCTGCCGAGCACGACGAATCTGGTCAGTTTCTGGAGCGCGCGCTCAACCTGATGACTCAATGGGTTCACGATGGAGAACTGTTGGGCACCATCTTGGCTCAGACCTACTTGGGACTTACTCATCGCAATATGGATGTCCCGGATGAGGAACTGGCGACGTTGCATCGGATCACCTCCGACTACGAGCAGGACCACCCCAACAGCCAGACCTTCCGCGCCATCAAGGTCGACCCGGACAACCCGCTCGCGTCTCTGGAGGAACTGGCGCAACCGATCGGTGCACATGACGATTTCCGCGAACTCGCCTCCCGCGTGGCGAATGGTGAACTCCCCGTTGGAGTGCTCGCGACGGTCGGAGGTAAGGGATACATCGAACTCCTGATCCGAGGCGGCGTCGGAATAATCTTCGCGCGCGATCCTCGGCTCAACACCTCGGCATCCGAGGCGTTCGGCGCTTCAGTCGCTCTTGATGCAACTGCCGCTGTCTCTCTCGCGAGACTCGACGTCGAGACAGCCGAACTCATCCTCGGACAGTTCCTCAAGTTGGAATCGACCGACAGTTTGTACAAGGACGCACTCGCCGCGCAGCGGGACCTCCGCTTGCGATCGACCCTGTCCCTCGGCTGGACCGGGGAGAGCGACGGTTTCGCGCTCTCCTCTATTCCTGATGAGGTAGCGGACCGCCTCGCGCGGGAAGCGGACAGAGTCCTCGAGATTTTGCTCGCTACTGATAGACACTCTTGGCACACCTTCCAGAGCCTCGACGACTTCGATCCTGTCCAAGCCTCATGGCTCGCGGCGGTCGATTTCGCCGTCACGAGGTCGCTTCCATTGTGGTGTGACGATCGGATCATCGCTGCAGCTGCTCGCGATCGCGGCGTAGCTGTTTTCGGGACCGTGGATCTCATCGAGCAACTGGTCACCAGCAATCAGCTTTCGGTCGAAGACGCCACGGTCGCTAGAGCCGCCCTGATTCGTGCCGGCTACGTTGACCTGGAGTTCGACCACGATGCCATTCGGCTCGCGGCGCAGCTGGACGGCTGGCGGGCAGGTGGGGCGGCCGTCACGCTTTCCAGACCGGTCTCTTGGCGTCGACCAGATGCGGTTGCGCAGTTGCTCATCTCCGCGCTCGACCAACATGCCCAAACTGATCCACAGGAGCTTCAACTCTGGGTCTCTTACGCTGCCACGGGCCTATCTAGAGTGTCAGTCGGTGGTGAACAAGAGATCAGGAACCTGGCGGTCCTTTTCGGCCGAATAGTGCGTCGGCCTTGGGCGAATGCAGATGCCATTCGGTTCGTCGTAGATGGAATCCGCTCAGGTGCCAAGGCTGCGCACGCCGATCGCGACGCCACGAGAGATGCAGTCGCGTACGCCTGCGAACGAATCTTTGAGGAGCAGATCAACTCTGTCGGACCAGCCGTAGCCTTGGCTCAGATTCTCCGCCTCATCGAGCGTCTTGACGAGGAAGACCGTGTGGCGGTCGTAACCCGCGTTCTGCTGTTTGGGGTCTGAACATCGCGAAGTGCGACCCGCTTTCCAGGGTTGCCGTCTGGAGAATGCAGACTTCCCAGTCAGCCCGACGGGACGTGTCAGGATTCCAGACTTGCGCGGAGAGGGAGGCCCCGAACGGGACGCTCTTTCGTGTCACGGCGGGGGAGGGGGTGGCGGGTGGTCGCCTCACAACGTGAGCCGGCCCGCCGTGCACGGGTGGCGACGACTAAGCCCTAGTGGGAGAGGTCGTCCAGCAGTTCCTGCATCCGGTGAGTGCGCTGGCGCTGGATGTCGGCGTAGGCGGCAGCCCTCTGCGTGGCGCGCACCTCGAGCAACTCGTGCGCGCGGCCGGGGTCGGCGTACAGGAGGTCGCCCAGGTCAAGCGAGGTCGCCCGCCTCGGCTTCTGGGTCTTGCCGCTGAGGGCGTCGTGAAGGTGGTGTCCCTGCTCAAGCGTCATCGGTCGGTCCTTTCCTGGGCTGGTCAGTGGGTGGTTCGCTTGTCGTACCGCACCCGCGCGGTGGCGGCGTGCATCGTGGCGCACTCGTGGAGTGCAGCGACGGCGTCGTCGAGCTCGACGGTGGTCGGCACCCAGGCCGTCGCCGGTCCGTGCGCGAGCCACATGAGCTCACCGAGACTCCCGGACTGCTCGGGGCCGGCGAGGACGGGAAAGTCCCGAGTGCCGTCCCTCCGCTCGACGTACGTACCGCGCAGCGCGGCGCTGGCGCGGGTCGCGCCCCCCGCGAGACCGATGACGTCGCGCCAGAGGCGAGCCTGCTTGTAGTAGGTCGGGAGACTCCGGTGGCGATGAAGGTTGTCGACGCGGTGCTGGGCGGACCGGATGTCCTCGTACCTGACGGCGAGGGCCTCAACCTGGCGGTAGGCGTCGACCTCGTTCCGATCGATGGCGTCACGACTGTTCGCCGGCACCGAGTTCGGGTCGATGCTGGTGGCATCGGCCACGACCTCGGTGAGGCGGTGATTCAAGAACCGGAGGACGTCGTCGACGTGACGAACGAATGCCTGCTCGCGCGTGTGCACGAGCTGGTCGCGAGCCTTTCCGAAGATGGCGACGGACTCGCTCGCTGCCTGGCGCGCGACGGCGGCGTCCTTGATCCGCTTCTCGGCCGCCGAGCCGATGCCACCATCCGACATCGCGGCGGCCACGACGGCGTCCACAAGATGGTCATGGGTTCCCAGGCTGCTCGCATCCTGGGCCCGCTGAAGCCGGATGGCGACGGCGTTGATGGCACGGTCGGACTTCTCGATGTCGTTGACCGACCTGAGGGCAGCGGTGAGGTTGGGAGAGCTGGTGGCCCAGATGGTGCCGTAGGCGTGGCCGGGCGCGAAGGTCGTCGTGCTGGTCATCGGTCGGTCCTGTCGGTAGTCGGGATCTTGAGGTTGGGGTGGGGCCCTGGGCCGAGCACGCTGAGCGGGGCGAGGCCTCGCTCCACGAGTCGGACCGCGAGTTGGTCGGTAGTCAGTTCGTAGAGATGGGTGTTGTAGGTGGACTGGCGGAGGGCGCGCAGGCGCTTCCGTCGGTGGCGGGATCGGGTGTGGCTACGTGCGGTCATGTCTCTCTCTGTGGCGAAATTCGGAATGGATCGTGAGTCACTTCTGTCACTGAGTCACCCACTCGAGTGACTGAGTGACAGCAGTGACGTCTCCCGCAGGGGCGAAGTACCGACCCTCGCCGTCGCTGTCGAGCTCGCCATCGACCAACATGCGGCGGACGGTCTTCCTGACGTTGGGCTCCGACAGGTCAAGCGCGTTAGCGATGGCCTGCGGCGTGACCCCGGGGTGGTCGGCGAGGTGCATCGAGATGCGCTGGCGATTGGGCGACTGGCCGAGGAGAGCGGGAGGCTTGCCGCTCATCAACCAGCGAAACCGCCTCGCGTCCCAGGCGAGAGCGTGGGTGGTCTCCTCGACCTCCCGACCTGTGATGTGGAGGGTGGCCTCGGCCGTGTTGCGACGAGCCTTCTTGGCGACGATCATCGCGTCGGCAGCGCCGGTGAGACCGGTAGAACCGGAAATCTCGTTGAACACGTCGCTTTCGTCGACGGTCTTCCGAGTGTGGTGAACGACGACGACGGCGACACCGAAGTGGTCGCTGACGCGCTTGAGTTGCCCCATGATCGCGTAGTCCCGCTCGTAGAGGTCGGTCGCGTTCTCGGCCGGCCGGATCTTCCGCAGAACGTCCACAACGACCAGGCGGGCGTCGGGATGGTCGCCGAGCCAACCGGCCACGAGGTTCGTTGCAAGCGGCATCGTCGGGAGTGCGGTCACGAAGGCCAAAGCGTTCGGGACGGGATCGCCGTCGAGAACCTTGCGAAGCCGGTCCTGAAGCCTGCGAGGGGTGTCCTCGAGCGCGCAGTAGAGGACGGGGCCCGCCTCGACGCGAACGGCCTCGAAAGCCAGACCGCCAGTGGCGCACGCAACGGCCAGCCCCAGGCACATCCAAGACTTGCCCACCTTCGGCGAGCCGGCGAGCAACGTCAACCCTTCGGGGATTACGCCGGGCACGGCCCAGCGCGGAGCAGGGAACTGCTTCGACATGAGATCAGCGGCGTCCCAGTAGGTGCCGCGCTCAAGGCCGTCAGCGGCGAGGTCGTTCACGCGCCGGCACCGTCGCGTGCCTGGAGGTCGAGCCACGGATCGCGACGTCCGTCGCGCAGGGGCGGCAACCGCTTTGCAGCCTCCCGCCGACGATGGATCGAATCAAGATCGGACGACGAACGCGCGGGCCCCGGCCAGTCGGAGGGGAGCGGCCAGTCGGGGAGATCGGAACTGAGCGAGGTCTCCTCACACACCGAACCCACCGGCCTTCGCCTCGAGCCACGCGGCGACATCCGCACGGGCGTAGAGGACGCGAGTGCCGAGGCGGAAGCCCTTCGGACCGGTACCGGTGTGTCGCCAGTAACGAACGGTCGAAACAGGCACGCGCAACATGTCCGCGACCTCATCGGTAGTGAGCAGATCAGGCATCAGGAAGGCTCCCTCGGTAGTGGTTGTTGATGACCTCGTTGACACGGTGCATGCGCGAGTGAAGGATGGTCAAGGAATTCGCTTGCATCTCCCGTTGCACGGGTATTCACCCGTGAGGCGGGTAGGGAGGCGATCACCACGACCACCAGGGAGGACACATGGGGAAGAGCGCAGGATGGGATCGGGACGCCGAGGCCGTCATGATCAGCGACCACGTGAAGGTGCCACGGCAGTTCTGGGCCGAGTGGACGAGTGACGACCCGGCGTCGGCGGACCCGAGCCTTCGCATGACCTTCGTCGTGGAGGACGGGGGGATCGAGGTCGAGTCCGTACTCATCACGGCCCGCCCCGGCGGACGACGTATCCGAAGGTCTCTCGACCTCTACCAAGTGTCCTTGCGGGACCGCACGGAGGAGGCGTTCTTCATGGTGGCTAGTCCCGTGCTCACCGAGAACGGTCAAGCCATCGTGAAGGACTTTCCCGGCCTTTCAGCCGTCGATGACGACGTGCCTGTCCGCGACCGTCGGTTGATCACCTCTCGGTCCAGCCGAGTGAACCCGGAGACGTTGAGGAAGGTCGCGACTATCTTCCGAGCGTCGGAGACACCACTCCCGGACGTCATGGAGCTGCTGGGCGTCGGGGAGCGGTCGGCGAAGCAGTGGAAGGCCCGCGCACGGCAGGAAGTCGATCCCGACACCGGCCGCCCCTACCTGGAAGGCAACTGATGGCAAGTCTCCGCAAGCTCTCGAGCGGCCGCTGGCAGGCCCGCTACTACGACCCCAACGGCAAGCAGGTGGCCCGAAATTTCGCTCGCAAGGTCGACGGGAAGTTGTGGCTGGACGAGGTGACGACCTCGGTGAACGTCGGCACGTATGTGGCCCCGGCGAACGCTCGGATGACGATGTCGCAGTGGTCCGCCCGGTGGCTCCAGGGGTACGAGGTCAACCGTGCCTCGACCGTCCGCCAGGCCCGCACTCACCTCAAGCACATCGATGCCGAGTTTGGCAGCCGCCGGCTCAACACCATCCAGCCGTCGGACGTCCGGCAGTGGATCGTCAAGCTGCAGAACGAGGGGTTCGCCGACTCCTACGTCTACGCGCTCCATCGGCGGCTGTCGCAACTGTTCAGTGACGGCATCCACGACGGCGTCGTGGCTCGTAACCCTTGCTCGCGGCGCACGTCGCCGAAGGCGGCCGTCCAGCGTGCGTACGTTCTCAACTCGTCGCAGGTCTGGGCTTTGCACGAAGCGATGCCGCAGCACCTGCGCGCTGCGGTGTTGCTCGGCGCGTTCGTCGGGCTCAGATCGGCCGAGGTCTGTGGACTCCGCACGGCCGATGTCGATCTGGCGGGCGGGGTCGTGTCGCCCCGCGTGCAGTTCCGCGGCGCGCCGCTGAAATCGGAGTCCTCGGTCGGCGACATCCCGATCCCGTCAGCTCTGTCGGCCGAGCTCGCCACGCACGCCGGACGGTGGGCCGACCATGACGGTGAGTTCATGCTCAACGAGTGGAGCAAGCCGCTCTCGCCCCGCACGCTCGAGCGCGCCTTCCGGTCCGCCGTGGCCTCGGTGAGGAGTGACGGCCCCGACCTGCCAGAGGCGGTGCGGTTCCACGATCTTCGCCACCACTTTGCGTCGCTGCTCATCGCGTCCGGCACGAACGTCAAGGTCGTGCAGACGCGACTCCGTCACGCGTCGGCCAAGACGACCCTGGATGTCTACTCGCACCTCTTCCCCGACTCCGACGAGAGCACCCGGCTTGCCGTCGAGCAGGCTTTCATGGCTCGTGCCGTCGTCGCCGATGAGCCGGTCGAGTAGATCGGTCACGAGGGCTAAGGAGAACCGCCCCCGGCCGATGGCCGGGGGCGGTTCTGCAGTCTGGCAAGGACAAGATGAGGACTGCTCCCTGCTGAACTGCTGATCTGACCTGCAATTACAGGAATCGGAACTCAGATGTCGTAGTACAGCTCGAACTCGTGCGGGTGCGGACGCAGCTGGACCGGGAGGATCTCCTCGGTGCGCTTGTAGTCGATCCACGTCTCGATGAGGTCGGGCGTGAACACGTCGCCCTGGGTGAGGAACTCGTGGTCGGCCTCGAGGCTGTCGAGCACAGCGTTGAGGGAGGTGGGGACCATGTCGATCTCCTTGTACTCCTCCGGCGGCAGCTCGTAGATGTTCTTGTCGATCGGGGCCGGCGGCTCGATCTTGTTCTTGATGCCGTCGATGCCGGCGAGCAGCAGGGCGGAGAACGCCAGGTACGGGTTGCTCGACGGGTCGGGGCAGCGGAACTCGATGCGCTTGGCCTTCGGGTTCGAGCCCGTGATCGGGATACGGACGCAGGCCGACCGGTTGCGGGCCGAGTAGACCAGCGCGATCGGGGCCTCGAAGCCCGGCACCAGGCGGTGGTAGGAGTTCACCGACGGGTTCGTGAACGCCAGCAGCGACGGTGCGTGCTTGAGGATGCCGCCGATGTAGTGGCGGGCGGTGTCGGAGAGTCCGCCGTAGCCGGCCTCGTCGTAGAACAGCGGCGAGCCGTCCTTCCACACCGACTGGTGGACGTGCATGCCCGAGCCGTTGTCTCCGAAGATCGGCTTCGGCATGAAGGTCACCGTCTTGTCCGCGGCCCAGGCCGTGTTCCTGACGATGTACTTGAACTTCATGATGTCGTCCGCGGCCTTGAGCAGCGTGTCGAACTTGTAGTTGATCTCGGCCTGGCCGGCGGTGCCGACCTCGTGGTGACCACGCTCGAGGACCAGGCCCGCGTTCGCGAGGTTCGTCATCATGTCGTTGCGCAGGTCGGCGAGCTGGTCGGTCGGCGCGACGGGGAAGTAGCCGCCCTTGTAGCGGACCTTGTAGCCACGGTTGTCGACGATGTCCTCGCCGGTCGACCAGGCCGACTCCAGCGACGTGATCTCGTAGAACGACTTGTTGGCGCTCGTGCCGTAGTTGACGCGGTCGAAGATGTAGAACTCGGCCTCGGGCGCGAAGAACGCCGTGTCGCCGATGCCCGTGGTGGCGAGGTAGGCCTCGGCCTTGCGGGCGATGTTGCGCGGGTCGCGCGAGTAGGCCTCGCCGGTGATCGGGTCGTGGACGAAGAAGTCCATCGCGATCGTCTTGCGGCGCTTGAAGGGGTCGACGTAGGCGGTGCCGAAGTCGGGGTAGAGCACCATGTCGGACTGGTCGATGCTCTGGAACCCGCGGATCGACGAGCCGTCGAAGGCCACACCGTTCTCGGCGGCGTCGGCGTCGAACGTCCACGCCGGCAGCGTCACCTGCTGCTGGATGCCGGGCAGGTCGGTGAAGCGGACGTCGAGGTACTCGACGCCTTCGTCCTTGACGTACTTGAAGAACTCGTCGGCACTGCCGAACATGGGGCCTCCTCGGCCACGCGCGTGGCCTGATCGTCGATGTGGCGGGCGCGGCCGTCCACGGCCGCGTCTCCGACGCTAGGCAGAGGCAGTTTCCCGGCCGTCACCCGATTGTTTCGAGCATGTTACAAGTCCGAGGGCCATGTGAACCGGCCGTGACGACCGTCCGGCTAGGCTCCAGACGTGTACGACGTCTCCTTCGGCCGACGCCTCGTCGCCCTCCTGATCGACTGGGTGGTGGCGATGCTCAGCGTCGTCGCCTTCACCGGCACACCGCTGGCGGGTGAGGGCGCGGTGAGTTCGTTCGTGACGCTCGCCGTCTTCTTCGTCGAGGTGACGCTGCTGACCGGCACGCTCGGCTTCTCCATCGGCAAGCGCATCACGGGGCTGAAGGTCGTCGATCCCGACGGGCGGCCGATCGGCGTGCCCCGCGCGGCGTTGCGCACGGTGCTGCTGTGCCTGTTCGTCCCGGCCATCATCCAGAACGAGGACCAGCGCGGCCTGCACGAGATCGTCAGCGGGTCCCGCGTCGCCCGCCGTGCGCCGTCGTCGGGCGCCAGCGGGGCCTGAGGCTCAGTCGTCGAGGTCGGCGCGGTTGCGCTCGGCCGAGACCAACCGCTCGCCGTCGAAGCAGAAGCGCGCCGTGCCGCGGTAGGACTCGCGGTAGGTGGTGCGCGCCAGCAGGCAGGTCGCACCGCTCGGCGCGGGTGCCCCGCCCTCGTCGACGAACGTCTCGGCGAGCCCCTCCTCCTCGACGCCGCCGGCGTCCCGGACGTCCTGCAGGGTCAGGCCCTCACCCTGGGCGACCAGCGACCGGTACCGCTGGCTCGACATCTCCCCGGGTGTGGCGGACGCGCCGCAGGCCGAGACGACGCACGCGAGCGCGACCGCTGCCAGGACGGGACGCACTCAGCCGCGCATCTGGCGGCGTGCGCCCTTCATGCTGGTGGGCACGGGGCCGCGCGGCATCGGCGCGGACGGTCGCATCGCGTCGAGCGCCTTGAGCTTGTTGATGATGGCCGTCTGCTCGGCCGGCTTGACCGCCTTCGGCATCTTCCGCAGGTGCTTGACGAGCTTCGGCAGGGGCACCTCGCCCTCGCCGCGACCGACCACCACCTCGAGCACCGGCACCTCCTCGCCGACGATGCGCGCGTGCTTCTTGCGCTCCGCCGCGAGCAGGCTCCGGACACGGGAGGGGTTGCCCTCGCCGACCAGGATCACGCCCGGACGACCGACGACGCGGTGCATGACGTCCTGGTTCTTGGTGAACCCCGCGGCGGGCTTGACCTGCCAGCCTCGACGCATCATCTGCAGGGCGCCGGCGGCGGCTCCCGGCTGGCCCTCGACCTGCGCGTACGCGGCCTTCTCGGCGCGTCGACCGAACACCGCGAGCAGGGCCAGGATGCCGACGAGCACCGAGAAGACGGCGGTGATGATCGTGCCGAACAGGCCCGTGCCCAGCACCAGGATGCCGAGGACCGCCGTGATGCCCCCCGCCACGAGGAAGGTCAGCAGCAGGATCAACCCGATGTTGCGGTCGTTCTGCTTGGTGATGGAGTACGCCTGGCGCAGCTGCGCGATGCGTCCCTTCGGCGGGGCGGCGGGGGAGGACATGGCGTCCATCCTACGGGTCGCTCAGGCGACGTCGTCCGTGTGGCGGAGCACGACCTCGCCGGTGGACTCCCGCTTCTCGACGGCCTGCTGGTACAGGCGGCCGGCACGGTAGGAGGAGCGCACGAGCGGGCCCGACATGACGCCCGCGAAGCCGATCTCGTCGGCCTCGTCCTTGAGCTCGACGAACTCCTCGGGCTTCACCCAGCGCTCCACCGGGTGGTGGCGGGGGGAGGGCCGCAGGTACTGCGTGATGGTGATGAGGTCGCAGCCGGCCTCGTGCAGGTCACGCAGCGCCTGCGAGACCTCCTCGCGGGTCTCGCCCATGCCGAGGATGAGGTTGCTCTTGGTCACGAGCCCGTAGTCGCGGGCCTGGGTGATGACGTCGAGCGAGCGCTCGTAGGTGAACGCCGGGCGGATGCGCTTGAAGATGCGCGGCACGGTCTCGACGTTGTGCGCGAGCACCTCGGGCCGGGAGGAGAAGACCTCCTCGAGCAGGTCGGGCTTGCCGTTGAAGTCGGGGATGAGGTTCTCGACGCCCGTGCCGGGGTTGAGCTCGTGGATCTTGCGGACCGTCTCGGCGTACAGCCAGGCGCCGCCGTCGGGCAGGTCGTCGCGCGCGACACCCGTGATGGTCGAGTACCGCAGCTGCATCGTCTGCACGCTCTCGGCCACGCGACGCGGCTCGTCGCGGTCGAGCGGGGCCGGCTTGCCGGTGTCGATCTGGCAGAAGTCGCAGCGCCGCGTGCACTGCTCGCCGCCGATGAGGAAGGTCGCCTCGCGGTCCTCCCAGCACTCGAAGATGTTGGGGCAGCCCGCCTCCTGGCAGACCGTGTGCAGCCCCTCGCCCTTCACGAGCTTCATCAGCTCGTTGTACTCCGGGCCCATCTTCGCGCGGGTCTTGATCCACTCGGGCTTCTTCTCGATCGGGGTCTGGCTGTTG
This sequence comes from uncultured Aeromicrobium sp., assembly GCA_964599245.1. Classification (GTDB taxonomy): domain Bacteria; phylum Actinomycetota; class Actinomycetes; order Propionibacteriales; family Nocardioidaceae; genus Aeromicrobium. Next base: position 42,326 of record CAZREF010000003.1, read on the forward strand.
CGGACCTCGAGTCGAAGCATCTTGCGGCCGTCGGGAGCGATCGTCACGCCGTCCAGCGTACGCCCGCCTCCCAGCGCCGCCGCGGTCGCGGGGCTACCACCGCGTAGCGTCGGTAGGGTCGAGCCGTGTACCGCCTCGACCGGTCGTGGACGCGACCTCCGCCGACGCCCCGCCAGGTGCGCGCCGACGTGCAGCTCGGCCTGGTGACGGTCGTCGTCGGCGTGCTGTCGGCCCAGGTCTACGCGAGCGCGAGCGGCGCCTCCCTGGGCTGGCGCGACGTCGAGGCGTACCTGTGGTTCGCGGTCGCCGGCCTCGCGCTGTGCGGACGTCGACGCTTCCCGCTGTCGGTGCTCGGCGTCGAGTCGGTCGTCTTCATCGCCGTGGGGGAGCGGCTGACGGAGCTCGGGGTGGTGTTCACCATCCAGATGGTGCTGTTCGCCGCCATCTACGCGGCCTGGGCGTGGTCGCGGCGTCCGCGCGCCCTGCTGGTGCTCACCGCGGTGGTGCTGGTGGCCATGTTCGGCTGGCTGCTCTACGAGCTGCTGAACGCCCCTGCTCCGCCGCGCGAGCAGACCGGGTGGCTCAGCCCGACGGCCGCGGTGATCGTCTACAGCCTCGTCATCAACGTCGTCTACTTCGCAGGTGCCATCGGGTGGGGACAGTCCGCCTACCTCAGTGCCCGGCGCAACGCCCTGGTCGCCGACCAGCGCGACCGTGAGCGTGCCGTCCAGGAGCTGGAGCAGCGCCAGGCGGTGCAGGTCGAGCGCGTGCGCATCGCGCGGGAGCTGCACGACGTCGTCGCGCACCACGTGAGTGGCATCGGCGTCCAGGCGGCCGGTGCGAGCCGGTTGCTCGAGGCCCGGCCCGAGCGGGCCCGTGAGGCCCTCGGCTCCATCGAGTCGTCGTCGCGGCAGGCCGTCGCCCAGATGCACGAGATCGTCGGGCTGCTCCGGTCCGACGACGACGCACCGCCGCCCGACCGCGGTCCGCAGCCGGGCCTGGAGCACGTGGAGGCCCTGGCGGTCACGACCGACCGGCCCGTCGTCGAGGTCAGCGTGGTCGGCGAGCGGTTCGACGTGCCTGCCACCGTGGGGCACTCGCTGTACCGCATCGCGCAGGAGGCGTTGAGCAACGTCCGCCGCCACTCCCTGGCCACCGACGCCCGCATCACCCTGCGCTTCCTGCCGGCCGACGGGGACCGGGCCGCGGTCGAGCTGGAGGTGCTCGACGACGGACCCGCGCGTGCGTCGGGGCAGCGCGACGGGGGCGGCTACGGGCTCGGCGGCGTCCGTGAGCGCGTGGCCATGCACGGCGGCCTCGCCGATGTCGGACCGCGTCCGGCGGGAGGGTTCCGCGTGCGGGTCCGCATCCCGATCGACCAGGAGGACGCATGACGCGCGAGACCACCCGGGTGCTGCTCGTCGACGACCAGGAGCTCATCCGCGCCGGCTTCTCGATGATCCTGGAGGTCGAGGAGCACGTCGAGGTCGTGGGCGAGGCCCGTGACGGCGAGGAGGCCGTCCGGCAGGTCGAGGCGCTGCGCCCCGACGTGGTGCTGATGGACGTGCAGATGCCCGGCACCGACGGCATCACCGCGACGGAGCGCATCGTCGCCGACCACCCCGACGTGCGGGTGCTCATCCTCACCACCTTCGACGACGACGCGTACCTGTTCGCCGCGTTGCAGGCGGGGGCGAGCGGCTTCCTGCTCAAGAACTGTCCGCCGGAGGACCTCGTCAGCGCGATCGGCCTCGCGGCCCAGGGTCACGCGCTCCTCGCGCCGGAGGTGACCCAGCGGGTCATCGCACGCTCCACCGGCCGCGGGCGCGGCGACGCCGCCGTCCTCGACGAGCTCACCGAGCGCGAGCGTGACGTCCTGCGCGCGCTGGCGCGCGGCCTCAGCAACGCCGAGATCGCGGCCGAGATGTACGTCAGCGGGGCCACGGTGAAGTCGCACGTCTCCCGGATCCTGACCAAGCTCGGCGCCCGCGACCGCGTGCAGGCGGTCATCGTCGCCTTCGAGTCCGGCCTGATGGATGACTGAACCCGAGCGAGCTCTGCGATGACTGAACCCGAGCGAGCTCTGCGAGCGAGCGGTTCAGGCAGGTCGAGTTGTCTCACCGGCGGAGCCGGTCCCCGCTGTATCGAGACCTCTGCAGCGGTCGGGCTCGGCCACACCGAGCGCTGAGCCGCCTGGAGTGGTCTCGATACGCCGCTGCCACGCTCGTGCCTCGCGGGCCGCGGCTGCTCGACCAGCGGAAGGGATGGTCGCTGAGTCGCCGCAGCGGTCTCGATACCCATGCACGAGCTCGCTCGCGCTCGCCGTGCCTGCTGCTCGACCAGCGGTGACCGGGGTCGGGCTCCTCGGTCGGCGCCGACTAGCCGCGAGGGGGAGGCGGGTGTGGCCCCACGGCCGATGCGCGTCACCCGGCCGGCTCCCTAGCGTGGACGCATGATCACCGTCGAGAAGCTCACCAGACGCTACGGGGACGTCACGGTCGTCGACGACGTCTCCTTCGAGGTCCGGCCAGGACGCACCACGGGGTTCGTGGGCGCCAACGGTGCCGGAAAGACCACCACCATGCGCATGATCATGGGCGTGCTCGCAGCCAGCGCGGGAGACGTGCTGTGGCAGGGTTCGCCGATCACCGCCGACGAGCGCCGGCGCTTCGGCTACATGCCGGAGGAGCGCGGCCTCTACCCGCGGATGAAGCTGCGCGACCAGCTCGTCTACTTCGCCCGGCTGCACGGCATGAGCCGGGCCGACGCCCAGCGTCGTGCGGACGACCTGCTGGCCCACTTCGGGCTGGAGGACCGCGCCGACGACCTCCTCGACGAGCTGTCCCTCGGCAACCAGCAGCGCATCCAGATCGCGGCCTCGCTCGTGCACCACCCCTCGGCGCTGGTCCTCGACGAGCCCTTCAGCGGGCTCGACCCGCTCGCCGTCGACTCCATGGTCGAGCTCCTCCAGCAGGAGGCACGCGACCTGCCGCTGCTGTTCTCGAGCCACCAGCTCGACCTCGTCGAGCGGCTCTGCGACGACCTCGTCATCCTCTCCGGTGGTCGGCTCGTCGCCGCGGGCCCGGTGGACGAGCTTCGCAGCCGCGGCGCCGACCGCTACCGCGTGGTGCTCGACGGGGAGGACGCCGCCTGGCTGCGCGACCTGCGCGGCGTCGCGGTCCGCGACGTCGACGGCCCGACCGCCCTGCTCGACCTCGCCGGGCTCACGGCTCCCGAGCTGGTCCGCGCGGTCGGCGAGCGCAGCGCCGTCCTCGAGGTCGCCCGTGACCACCAGCCCCTGTCCGAGATCTTCAAGGAGTCCGTCCGATGAGCACGACCAGCACCCGCTCGCTGTGGCGCGTCGTCGCCCAGCGCGAGATCACCACCCGAGTCCGTGAGAAGTCCTTCCTCATCACCACCGCCCTGACCTTCGTCATCATCCTCGGCGCGATCGTCGTGTCCCACGTCGTGCAGGGCCGCGACCAGGACCGCACCGTCGCCGTCGCCGACGGGGCCGCGGCACAGGTCGTGGAGGCGGCGGCGCCCGTCGCGAGCAGCCTCGACGACCGGGTGACCCTCACCGCGGACCGGGTCGCCGACACCCGCGCGGCGGAGCGCGCCGTGGAGTCCGGGTCGGCGGACGCCGCGCTCGTGGCGACGTCCGACGGCTTCGAGATCGTCGGCGACAAGGAGGTCGACACCACCGTCTCGCAGGCGCTGCAGACCGCGATCTCCACCACGGCCCTGCAGCGCAACGCGGCTGAGCAGGACGTCGACCTCGGTGCGCTGCAGTCCGGCACGACGTCGCAGGAGCGCCTGCTCGACCCGGCCTCGAAGGACGCCGGGCTGCGCCAGGCCGCGGCCTTCGGCTTCATCATCCTGTTCTTCATCACCGCGCTCGGGTTCGGCATGTCGATCGCGGGCAGCGTGACGCAGGAGAAGGAGAGCCGTGTCGTCGAGATCCTGGCGGCGGCCGTGCCGATCCGCCAGCTGCTGTGGGGCAAGATCGCCGGCTCCACCGTCCTCGCCATCGGGCAGGTCGTGCTCCTGGTCGTCGCGGCCGCGATCGGTCTGGGGGTCACGGACCAGCTCTCCGGGCTCGGCGTGATCGCCCCGGCGATGCTGAGCTACGTCGGGTTCTTCGTGGTCGGCTTCGCCGCTCTCGCCAGCCTCTGGGCGGTGGCCGGCTCCCTGGCGTCGCGCCAGCAGGACCTGCAGTCGACGACGATGCCCGCCCAGATGCTGCTGATGATCCCCTACTTCGTGTTCTTCTTCGCCGGCGACGCCGTCAAGGAGGTCGTCTCGATGGTGCCCGTGGTCTCGACCATGATGATGCCGGCGCGGATGGCCGAGGGCGGCGTGCCGGCCTGGCAGATCGCCGTCGGTCTCGTGGGCACGATCGTCGTCGCGGCCCTGATGGTCCGCGTCGGGGCGGCGGTGTACGAGCGCACGCTGCTCCGCACCGGCGACAAGATCTCCTACCGCGAGGCGCTGACGGCCGACGCGGGCTGAGCCGGCCTCAGCCGGGCAGGCCGAGCACGGGCACCGAGGGGTGCGCGGGCTCGGCCGAGCCCGCGGCGTGCAGGTCGGGCGAGGACGAGTACGGCTGCCACGCGAGCAGCTCGTCGAGGTGCGGACGGACCGCGTCGGCGGCCTCCGGCACCGTGACGTCGCGACCGAGCTCGGCCGACAGCGTCGTGACGCCCGCGTCGGCGATGCCGCACGGCACGAAGCGGTCGTACCAGGACAGGTCGACGTCGGCGTTGAGCGAGAAGCCGTGCATGGTGACGCCGCGGGTCACGCGGATGCCGATCGCGGCCACCTTGCGCTCGGGGCCCCGGTCGTCGGCGCCGATCCACACGCCCGAGCGACCGTGCACCCGACCGCTCGTGACGCCGAGGTCGGCCACCGCGCGGATCAGCGCCTCCTCGACGCGCCGGACGTAGTCGACGACCAGCACGTGCGACGGCAGCTTCGTGATCGGGTAGCCGACGAGCTGGCCGGGGCCGTGGAAGGTGATCTTGCCGCCACGGTCGACGTCGACGACCGGCGTGCCGTCGAAGGGGCGCTCGTGCGGCTCCGTGCGCTTGCCCGCGGTGTAGACCGGCGGGTGCTCGAGGAGCAGCACCATGTCGTCGACCTCGCCGGCGACGCGCTGCGCGTGCAGCTCGCGCTGCAGCTCCCAGGCGGCCTCGTAGTCGAGGGCGCGGTCGCCGTACCAGTCGTCGATGATCTGCAGGCCCACGCCCCTACCGTAGCCCCGCTGTGGATGGCGGCTCGACGTGCACGACGCGACGGCGGACGCTGGAGCGATGACGTCCTGGTTCGCCGCCCTCGCCGCCACGTGCGCCACGCTGCTCGGGCCCGGCGACGCCGATCCCCAGTGCCTGCTGCTCGGCCGGCTGGACGCCGTGCGGACACAGGCGCTCGTCACGGGGGAGGTCGCGAGGCTGTCGGAGGTGTACGCGTCCGAGACGCTGCGTGACGGCGACCGGACGCTCCTCGACGACTACGCCGCGCGTGGCCTGCGGCTCGAGGGTGCCGCGCAGCTGCGCCTCTCGTGCGCCGTCGTCGACGTCGAGCCCGACCGGGTGGTCCTCGACGTGGTCGACCGGCTCGGTCCCACCCGGGTCGTGGGGGTCGCCGGGTCCCAGGCGCTCCCGAAGGACGCCCCGACACGTCGCACCGTGGTCCTGGTGCTCACCGACGACGGGTGGCGGGTCGGGAGCAGCCGGTCGGCGGGATGACCGGCCTCAGCGCAGCGCGGTCGCGAGCGCAGCGCGCAGGTCCGGGTCCTGGAACACGAAGCCGGCGGACTCGAGCACGTCGGGGACGAGCCGCAGCGAGCCGAGGAGGTCGTCGGACAGCGCGCCGAGCGCCACGCGCAGCACCGGCGCGGGTGCGACCAGGAACGTCGGGCGCCCGAGCGCCTCGCCCAGCGCGTCCGTGAACTCGGCGTTGGTGGGCGGCTCCGGCATCGACAGGTTCACGGGGCCGGTGAGGTCGTCGCGTCCGAGCAGGAAGGTGACGGCACGGACCCAGTCCCGTCGCGACATGACCGACATGTACTGCCGTCCGTTGCCGAGCCGGGGACCGAGCCCGGCCTTGAACGGCAGCAGCATCGGGCCGAGCAGGCCGCCGTCGTCGTCGAGCGGCAGACCGGTGCGCAGGTGGACCACCCGCTGGCCGGCCTCGCTCGCGGGCGCCGTGGCTCCCTCCCAGGCGAGGCAGAGGTCGGCCAGGAAGCCGTCGCCGGGGGTGGCACCCTCGGTGAGCGGGGTGTCCCCGCGGTTGGTGCCGTAGATCCCCATCGCCGATCCCGACAGCAGCACGGTGGGGGAGTCGGACTGGGCCACGGCACGGGCGAGCGTCGTCGTGGCGTCCACCCGCGACGACCACAGCTCCTTCTTGTACGAGCGGGTCCGGGGCCATCGCGCGATGGTGGCGCCGGAGAGGTTGACCACGGCGTCGGCCCGGTCGATGAGCACCTGGTCGATCCGACCGGCCGAGGGGTCCCAGACGGAGGAGTCCGAGCCGGGGTGGCCCGACCGGATCAGCCGGGTGACCTGGTGACCCTCGGCCCGCAGGTGCGAGACGAGGGCCGAGCCCAGGAACCCGGAGGCACCGCCGACGACGACGTGCATGTCAGCCGATCAGAGCTCGCCCTCGAAGGCGCCGCTCTGCAGCCGCTCCTTCACCGCCGTGAGGAACCGGCCGGCGTCGGCGCCGTCGATGATCCGGTGGTCGTAGGTCAGGGCGAGGTAGGCCATCGAGCGCACCGCGATGCTGTCGCTGCCGTGCGCGTCGGTGATGACGACGGGGCGCTTGACGACGGCGCCGACGCCGAGGATCGCCACCTGCGGCTGGTTGATGATCGGCGTGTCGAAGAGGGCGCCGTTGCTGCCGAGGTTCGTGATCGAGAAGGTGCCGCCGGACAGCTCGTCCGGGGTGATCTTGTTCGTACGCGTCCGCTCGGCGGCGTCGGCGATCTTGCGGGCCAGGCCCGCGATCGACAGGTCGCCGGCGTCCTTGATCGTCGGCACCAGCAGACCGCGCTCGGTGTCGACCGCGATGCCGAGGTGCTCACCCGCCGGGTAGGTGACGGTGCCGGCCTCGAGGTCGAGCGACGCGTTGAGCGTCGGGTAGGCCTTGAGCGCCTCGACCGCGGCCTTGGCGAAGAACGGCAGGAACGTCAGCTTGACTCCCTCACGCTCGAGGAACGCGTCCTTGTGCTTGGCGCGGAGCCGGGCGATCTCGGTGACGTCGACCTCGTGCACCTGCGTCAGCTGCGCGGAGATCGCGAGCGACTCGGTGAGGCGCGAGGCGATGACCTTGCGCAGACGGCTGAGCTTCTCGGTCTTGCCGCGCAGCGGCGAGGGCTCGCTGCTGGGGGCGGGCGCGGGCGCCGACGAAGCGGGGGCCGCGGCAGGGGCGGCCTCGGGCTCGGCCTTCTTGGCCGCGTCGAGGACGTCCTGCTTGCGGATCCGTCCCCCGACGCCGCTGCCGCTGACGGTGGCCAGGTCGACGCCGTGCTCCTTGGCCAGCTTGCGCACGATGGGCGTCACGTAGGTGTCGCCGCCGCCCTGCGTCGAGGCGCCCGACGTCTGCGGGGCCTGCTGCTGGGGCTCGGGTCGTGCCTCGTTCTCCGGGTGCGCCTCCTTGGCGGGCTCGGCGGTCGGGGCGGGAGCCTCGTCCTTCGTGACCTCCTCGGCCTTCTCCGGCTGGCTCTTCTCGGCCTCGGCGGCCTCCTCCACCTGCTCGGCCGCCTCGGGCTGCTCCGCGGGGTCGCCGTCGGTGGGGGCCGGGGACGAGGAACCGGCGGACGAGCCGTCGCCGACGATGGCGAGGACGGCGCCGACCTCGACGGTCTCGTCCTCCTCGACCTTGATCTCCAGGATGGTGCCCGCGACGGGGGAGGGGATCTCGGTGTCGACCTTGTCGGTGGAGATCTCGAGCAGCGGCTCGTCGACCTCGACGGTGTCGCCGACGGCCTTGAGCCAGGTGGTCACGGTGCCCTCGGTGACGCTCTCGCCGAGCTCGGGCAGCTTCACCTCGGTGCCCTCGCCCGTCTGGCTGGTCTCGAGGTGCGGCTCCTCGCCGTGCTGGTTCACCGGCGTGCCGTCGTCCTCGCGGGCGGGCTCCTCGCCGGGCTCCTCGGCCTGGGCCTCGTCGCCGGAGCCCTCCTCGACCTCGGCGTCCTCGGTCTCCTCCGGCTCGGCGGGGGCCTGGTCGTCACCCCCGGCGTCGGACGGGCTCTCGTCGGCGTCGCCGACGATGGCGAGGACGGCGCCGACCTCGACGGTCTCGTCCTCCTCGACCTTGATCTCCAGGATGGTGCCCGCGACGGGGGAGGGGATCTCGGTGTCGACCTTGTCGGTGGAGATCTCGAGCAGCGGCTCGTCGACCTCGACGGTGTCGCCGACGGCCTTGAGCCAGGTGGTCACGGTGCCCTCGGTGACGCTCTCGCCGAGCTCGGGAAGGGTGACGGTCGTTGCCATGGTGTCGTCCTCGTTCAGGTCAGGCGTGCGAGTGGAGGGGCTTGCCGGCCAGGGCGAGGGCGGCCTCGCCGAGGGCCTCGTTCTGGGTGGGGTGCGCGTGGATCAGCTGCGCGACGTCCTCGGGGTAGGCCTCCCAGTTGACGATGAGGGAGGCCTCGCCGACCTGCTCGCCGTAGCGGGCGCCGATCATGTGGACGCCGACGATGGGCCCGTCCTTCTCGCGGACGAGCTTGATGACGCCGGCCGTGCCGAGGATCTGGCTCTTGCCGTTGCCGCCGAGGTTGTACTCCACGGTCTCCACGTTGTCGTCGCCGTACTTCTCCTTCGCCTGCGGCTCGGTGATGCCGACCGACGCGAGCTCGGGGTCGCAGTAGGTGACGCGGGGGATGCCCGGGTCCAGGACCGGCTGCGGGTTCAGCCCCGCGATCTCCTCGGCGACGAAGATGCCGTGCGCGAAGCCGCGGTGGGCCAGCTGCAGGCCGGGCACGAGGTCGCCGACGGCGAAGACGCCGTCGACGTTGGTGCGCAGGCGCTCGTCGGTGGGCACCCAGCCGCGGTCGACGGTGATGCCCGCCTCCTCGAAGCCGTTGCCGGTGCCGTTGGGGCCGCGGCCGACGGCCACGAGCACGAGGTCGGTCTCGATGGTGTCGCCGTTCTCGAGGGAGACGGTGACGCCGTCCTCGGTCTGCTCGACGCCGGAGAACTTCACGCCCGTCTTGAAGGCGATCTTGCGCTTGCGGAACGCGCGCTCGAGGTTCTTCGACAGGGTGGGGTCCTCGAGCGGGACGAGCGTGGGGAGGGCCTCGATGATCGTGACCTCGGCGCCGAAGGAGCGCCAGACGGAGGCGAACTCCACGCCGATGACGCTGCCGCCGATGATGACGACGCGGTCGGGGACCTCGCTCATCGTGAGGGCCTCGTTGCTGGTGATCACGCGGCCGCCGATCTCCAGGCCGGGCAGCGTGCGGGCGTAGGAGCCGGTCGCGAGGACGACGTTGCGGCCCGTGTACCGCCGGCCGTCGACCTCGACGGTGTCCTTCGCGACGAGGCGTCCCTCGCCCTCGACGACCGTGATGCCGCCGGACTTGATGAGGCCCTGGAGGCCCTTGTACAGGCGGTCGATGACGCCGTCCTTGTACTTGTTGACCTGCGGCATGTCGATGCCCTCGAGCGTGGCCTTGATGCCGTAGGTCTCGCTGTGGCGGGTCTCGTCGGCGACCTCGGCGGCGTGCAGCAGCGCCTTGGTCGGGATGCAGCCGTTGTGCAGGCAGGTGCCGCCCAGCTTGCCCTTCTCCACCAGCGCGACGCTGAGGCCGAGCTGCACCGCGCGGAGCGCGCAGGCGTACCCGCCGCTGCCGCCGCCCAGGATGACGATGTCGAAGGTGTTGGTCTGGTCGCCCGGGCTGTCCGCCACAGTTCCTCCTGCGTGGATGGATCGTTCGCCCGCCATCTTGTCACCCTCGCGCTCACCCGCACCACGGGGGGAGCGACCCGCGAGTAGGTTCGCCGCGCCCCGTCCCGGTCGTTCCGCCGAGGGTCCACCAGCCGTCGGGCAGAATGGCGCCATGGCACTGTTCGGCCGCCGTCGCGGCACCTCCGACCGCCGCGCCCAGCGCGACGACATGGCGGCGCTGCGCGACTGGGCGAGCATCCGTCACGGCGTCGAGGCGTACGTCGAGCCGCGCACGTCGTTCAACGAGCCGACGGTGGTGCTCGTGGCCTCCGACGGTGAGTCGATCCGGCGTCGCGTCGCCTCGCCGAAGGCCGCGGCCGACCTCGCGAAGTCCCTCGCCATCCCCGTGTACGACGCCAACCGGGTCGGCTACCCCCAACGCATGCGTGACTACGCGGTCCGCCAGCAGGGCGGCGGACGTCCCACCTCGGGGCCGGGTCCGCGTCGTGCCGCACCGGGCGGCTCGAGCCCGTCGGCCCCGTCTGGCCCCCGTCCGCTCTCGCCGAGCGAGCGTGCGGCCCTCGCGACCCTCCAGGTCTCGGCCGACGTCGTCGGCGACGCCTCGGTGCGACCCGACGACGAGGTGCTGCGCCGCTGGTGGAAGCAGGCGCGGGCCCGCTCCCACCCGGACCGTCGCGGCGGCGACCGCACCGAGTGGGACGAGGTCGAGCAGGCCGCCCGCACCCTCGGCCTGACCTCCGACTGACGCGCGCCCTCTCCGCGTCTCGGAACACCATCGCCCGTTCCGACGCGCGAAGAGGGCGATGACGTTCCGAAACGCGGGGACTGCCAGGTCTCAGTCGGCGTGCTCGGGGGGCCAGACCACGGTGAAGCGCTCGAAGACGACCTCGACGTGGTCGACGTCGGCGTCGGGGGGCAGGCCGAGGCCGCGGGCGACGTGGGGACGGTGCTCGCGGAGCCAGGAGTCGCGGGTGCGGTCGTCCTCGCCCTCGTCCCAGGCGAAGGCGTCGTCGACGGAGTCGAGCCGACCCGTCCGGACGTCGGTGGTGCGCAGCACGACCCGCGAGCGGCCGCCACCGTCCTGCACCACCCAGTGGCCGCCGAGGACGACCGGCTCCTCGGGGTCGGGGAGTCCGCAGGTGGCCCGCTTCGGGCCGTGGATCACGTAGGCGAGCAGTCGGTCCGCCATCGCCGCAGAGCTGCCGAACGGTCCCACGGCGGGTCGCTCGTCGGCATGCTCGGGGTGCGCCGCGACGTAGTCGGCCCAGAGCGGGTCGTCGGCCGCCGCCACGTCAGGCCCAGCCAGTGGGGTCGAGCCCGCCCGGGACGTCGGCGTCGGGCGAGGGGTCGTACGGGGTGCGGGTGAAGGCGAAGCTCGCGAGGTCGAGCTGGACGGGCCGGCCGTCCGCGTCGCGACGGACGGTGAGCCGCTCGCCCTCGTGGTAGGCCTCCAGCCCCACCCAGGACCCGTCGTCGCAGGCAGCGAACCGCGCACCGCGCCCGACGCCCGGCTGCCCGAGCACCAGGTGCTCACCGTCGAGGCGGACCGGGTAGCGCGCGGTGCCCCAGAACCAGTCGCCGACGAGGTCGAGACGGTCGGCGTGGTCGCCGCGCCGCGTCCAGACGGGCGCCGCGACGGGCTCGAGCTCGCGCACCAGGTCGAGCAGGTCGGCGGCCAGCGGTCCGAGCCCCGTCGTCGCGTTGGCCAGCACGACCACGCCGTCGCCCGTCTCGAGGTCGACCCGCAGGCCGGCGAGGAAGCCCGGCATGGAACCGCCGTGGCCCACGTACCGGCGTCCGGCGACGTTCCAGACCTGCCAGCCGAGGGCGTGCGCGCCCGTCCAGGCCTGCCGGCGGACGTCGACGACCGCGACCGGGCGCAGCATCTCCTCCAGCGTCGAGCGGTCCAGCACCTCGCCGGTGTCCCCGGCGGCGAAGGTCGCCCATCGCGCGAGGTCCTCCGCGCTCGACCACAGCTGCCCGGCGGGGGCGAGTGCGCCCGCGTCGTGCTCGGGCTCGACGTGCACGGCGTCGGCGAAGGGGTGGACGGCGAGCCCCGGAGCAGCTCCCTCGCCGGGGCGCAGGCTCGTGCCGTGCATCCCGAGAGGCTCCAGCAGGTCGGCGACGACGCTCTCGTGCCAGGTCGTGCCGCGCAGGCGCGCGACGAGCTCGCCGAGCACCCCGAACCCGGTGTTCGAGTAGTGGAACCGCGTGCCCGGGGTCGAGACCGTCCGCGGCAGCGCCGACGTCAGCAGCGCGGTCCAGTCGAGCCCGGGGGAGCGCTCCCACCACTCGGCATCGGTCTCCGCCTGCAGGCCCGCGGTGTGGCTCAGCAGCTGCGCGACCGTCGCCGGGACGAAGGCCAGCTCGGGGAGGTGGTCGCCGACGCGGTCGGTGAGCTCGAGGCGGCCCTCGTCGCGCAGGCGCAGCACCTGCACCGCGACGAAGGTCTTGGTGATCGAGCCGATGCGGTACTGGGTCCGCGGCGTCGCGAGCGGGGACGCGTCGGTCCCGTCGAGGTGCCCGGCTGCTCCCGACCACACCGTCCGACCGCCTCGCACCACCGCGGTCGTGACGGAGGGCAGCCGGTGGTCGCGCTGCTCCTGCGCGACGCGGGCGTCGAGGCGACGCCGGGTCGCCTCGGCCAGGCCCGGCTCAGGCACCCGCGGCCAGGTCGCTCGCCAGCCGGACCAGCGTGCGCACGGAGGCGCCCGTGCCGCCCGCGGGCGTGTAGCCGAACTCGGCCCCGTCGTTGAAGGACGGCCCGGCGATGTCGAGGTGCGCCCAGGGGGTCTCCCCGACGAACTCGCGCAGGAACGCGGCGGCGAAGAGCGTGCCTCCGTAGGGCTTCGGGTTGTGCTGGCGGATGTCGGCGATCTTCGACGACGTGACGGCCGACTTCATCTCCTCGACGATCGGCAGCGGCCACATCGACTCACCCGTGGCGCGCGCGGCGGCGAGGACCGCGTCGCTGAGAGCGTCGTCGTTGCCGAGCACGCCCGTGGTGCGCTCGCCGAGGGCCACCATGCAGGCGCCCGTGAGGGTGGCCACGTCGACGATGCGCTCGGCCTCGGCCTCGACGGCCAGGGCGAGCCCGTCGGCGAGCACCAGCCGACCCTCGGCGTCGGTGTTGTGGACCTCGACGGTGGCGCCCGAGCGCATGGTGAGCACGTCGCCGGGACGCGTGGCCGAGCCGCTGGGCATGTTCTCGGCCAGGCAGGCGAACGCCGTGACCTCGACCGGCAGGCCGAGCTCGGCGATCGCCAGGGTGGCGGCCACGACGGAGGCGGCACCGGCCATGTCGATCTTCATGGTCTGCATCCCGCTGCCGCTCTTGATGGAGAGGCCGCCGGAGTCGAAGGTGATGCCCTTGCCGACGAGCGCGAGATGGGTCACGGCCTTGCGGGGCTCGTACGACAGGCGCACCAGGCGCGGTGGGGCCTCGGACCCGGCACCGACGCCGAGGATGCCGCCGCAGCGCTCCTTCTCCAGGCGCTTCTCGTCCCAGACGCTCACCTTCACGGACGTCCCGGAGGCGCGCTCGGCGATCTGGTCGGCGAACGCCGCCGGACGCAGGTCACCGGGCGGGGTGTTGACCCAGTCGCGGGCCAGTGCCGTGGCGCGGGCGACGACCGATGCGCGCTGCACGGCGTCGACCACGGTGGACTGTCGGGCGAAGGCGGACAGCACCACGACCTCGCCGAGCCGGCCCCGCGACTCGTCCGGCTTGGTCTTGTAGGCGTCGTAGCGGTAGGCGCCGAGCAGGGCGCCCTCGGCGACGGCGGTGACCTCGTCGGCTGCGGCCGGGTGCAGCGCGACGGCCACCGTCGCGGCCTTGGCCTTGACGGCGGCGCGGATGCCGGACGCGGCGGCCCGGCGCAGCTCCTCGGCGTCGGGCTCGGCGGAGAGTCCGACGGCGACGACGGTGGGTGCCTTCGCGGCGTCGCCGCCGGGCAGGAGGACGACCTGACCCTTCTCGCCCGTGAAGCCGAGGAGGCCGAGTGTCGCCGCGAGGTCACCGGCGTCGTCGTCGTTGCGGACCCCCAGGACGAGGACGTCGGCCTTGGCCGTGGACGGCTTGGCCGTGCTGACCGAGACGTCGGGGAGAGGGGACTCGTTCACGCGCGCGGGCGTCGAAGGGGCCATGGCGCCCATGTAACCACGACGCCCGCTAGGTTGACCGGATGGACCTGCTCCGTTCGCCGCTGCACGACCACCACGTGGCGCTGGGCGCCAAGATGGCCGAGTTCGGCGGCTGGACCATGCCGCTCGAGTACGACGGCGGGGGTGTCCTCGCCGAGCACGCGGCGGTGCGCGAGGCCGCCGGGCTCTTCGACGTCAGCCACCTCGGCAAGGCCAGCGTCCGGGGTGCCGGAGCCGTCGACCACGTCAACGCGCGACTCACCAACGACCTGCGTCGGATCGGCCCGGGCCAGGCCCAGTACACGCTCTGCTGCGACGAGGCGGGCGGCACGGTCGACGACCTCATCGCCTACGTGCGCAGCGACTTCGACGTCTTCCTCGTGCCCAACGCCGCCAACACGGCCGCCGTCGTCGAGCGGCTGCGGGCCGACGCGCCGGCCGGCATCGAGGTGGTCGATCGTCACCGCGAGCTCGCCGTGCTCGCCGTGCAGGGTCCCGCGGCGGACGCCGTGCTGTCCGGCGTGGGCGTGCCCACGGACCACGCCTACATGTCGTTCGTCGAGGACACGGTCGCCGGGGCCGAGGCCATCGTCTGCCGCACCGGGTACACCGGGGAGCGCGGCTACGAGCTCGTCGTGCGCGCCGAGGACGCCGCAACCGTGTGGGACGCGCTGGTCGAGGCGGGCGAGCCCCACGGCCTGCGACCGTGCGGCCTGGGCGCCCGCGACACGTTGCGGACCGAGATGGGCTACCCGTTGCACGGGCACGAGCTGTCCACCGAGATCTCGCCCGTGATGGCGCGAGCCGGGTGGGCGGTGGGGTGGGACAAGGCCACCTTCACCGGCAAGGACGCACTGGTGTGCCAGCGTGAGGAGAGGACCGTGCCGCTCGTGCGCGGCATCGTGGCCTCGGGGCGCGGCATCCCGCGACCCGGCATGGTGGTGCGCGCCGCGGGTCCGGACGGCGAGCCCGGCGACGTCGTGGGCGAGGTCACCTCGGGCACGTTCTCCCCGACGCTGCGCCAGGGCATCGGCCTGGCGCTGCTCGACCGTGCGGTCGGGGACGGCGACGACGTGGTCGTCGAGGTCCGACGACGTGGGGAGCCGTTCCGGGTCACCAAGCCGCCGTTCGTGCAACCGTCGACCTGACGCCGCACGACCCACCCCGGTGGAGCCGGGACGAGGAGGAGACATCATGAGCTGGAGCTGGGTGCTGGAGACCGCCGACGGCCAGGAGAGGGGACGCTCGGAGTCCTTCGACAGCCGCGGCGACGCCGAGTCCTGGATCGGCGAGACGTTCGCCGAGCTGCTCGAGCAGGGGGTCGACCAGGCGCGGCTGCTCGACGGGGACGACGAGGTCTACGGACCGATGTCCCTGCACGCCGAGTAGGTCGGTGCCCCAGCAGGTCGACACCGCCGGGCCGGCGCGTCCGCGCTCAGCCGGGGACCCGTCGGTCCCGCAGCGTCCGGTTCAGTAGCGGTCGCGCAGCGGAGCGCCGCGCTCGATGGTCGGCGTCGGGAGCCGGAAGCGGCGCAGCTGCGTGCTGCGCAGGACGGCGTACCCGGTGGCCCCCTTCGTGGGCGCGTCCGGGAACCGCTCGCGCAGGCCTCGCTTGAGCCCGCGGACGAGCACCACCTCGTCGATGATCGTCAGCAGGATCATCACGGCCCAGGCGTAGAACACCAGCAGCTGCGCCAACGGCGTCTTCACGAAGCTCAGCAGCAGGACCGACACGAGGATCGGGAGCAGGTACTCCGCGACGTTGCGGCGACGGTCGACGTGGTCGCGGGCGAAGGCACGGACCGGGCCCCGGTCGCGCGGCGGCAGGTCGGCGCCGCGGCCGGAGCGGAGGGCCTGCTGCTGGCGCTGGCGGAGCTGGGCGCGGGCCTCGCGCTCGCGGCGCAGCTGCTCCTTGCGCGTCAGGGGCGTCTTCATCGCCTTCTTGCGCGCGGCCTCGGCCTCCTTGCGGCTCGGCGTGGGCTTGCCCTTCGCGTTCGTCCCGCCGTCGGGGGTGGCGTTGTCCTGCGTCACGGCGCCACCCTACAAGGGCGGTCCGGACGGCCCGCTCACCCCAGTCGCTCGTCGATCGTCCGCGCGAGGTCCAGCTGCTCGGCGGTCGGGACGGACGTGTCACCCGTCGCGACGAGCGTGACGACGACCTCGCCCCGCCGCACCACGAGCGCACGGAAGCGGATGCCCGCCCCGTCGTCGAAGTCCCACGCCACCTGCTGGTCGCCGATGCCGGCGATCTCGCCGGCCGGGACCGGCTCGGCGCGCAGCCCCTCCTCCTGGCAGGTGTCGCGCACGGCCAGCAGCGCGTCGAGCGTGGCGGTCGCCGACGCCTCGGTGGCGACCATCCCGTACTCGAGCACCGAGCGCGGCAGTCCCTCCTGCTCGTAGTACGACACGCGACCCTCCACGACACCGTCCGGTTCGGCCGGCACGCCGCAGTAGCGCGGCTTGCCGGGGTCGCCCTGCAGCCGCTCGCGCGCCGGCACCCTGGCCCAGCCGTCGGGGAGAGCGTCCTCGGGGACGATGGTGAGGTCGGCCCGGGCGTCGGCCGACGTGCGCTTCGGCGTTGCCGGGTCGTCGTCGCCGCCGGAGCAGCCGGTCACGACGGCGAGCGCCAGCGCGAGGACGCCGACCGACGCCGCGAACCCGTCACGACGGACCATTGCGGATCGCCTCCTCGAGGATCTCGGCCATCTGGGCGTGGCCGGTGTCGTTGGGGTGGTAGCTGCCGTTCGGCGTCGGCTTGCCGTCGGAGAAGCGGATGTCGATGTTGTTCATGCAGGGGTCGCCGGTACCGATCTCGCAGCCGGAGAACGCGTCGTACATGTCGACGTACTGGAAGGATCCCGGGTTCTCCTCGTTCAGCTCGTCGACGAGGTCGGAGATCTGCGCGTCCATGTCCTCGACGAGGTCGTTGATCGCCAGGATGTCCTCGGTGTCGATCTGCGTGCCGTCGCTCCAGGCGCTGCCCGGGTCCTCCGGGAAGAACCGCGGGTAGCCGAGCACGAGGATCCGCGCGTTGGGTGCCCGCTCGCGCACCTGGGGCAGGAGCTCGCGCAGGTTCTCGATCGCGGTCCGGATGTCCTGCTCCACCTGCTCGCGCTCGTCGTCGTCGTCGAGGCACTGGGCGAACGGGTTCAGGCCGGCCTTGATGCAGCCCTCGAGGGTGCTCGCGAACTTCGCGTCGTTGCCGCCGATCGTGAAGGTGACCAGGCTCGTGCCCTCGTCGAGGTTGTCCAGCTGCGCCGGCTCCCCGTCGTTGTCGCCGTTCGGCTCGGTGAAGTCGGCGGTCACCGCGCCCGAGCAGGCGGCGAAGGTGTAGCCACCGGCGAAGTCGAAGGCGTCGTTCACCTGGTTCGAGTAGGCACCCGTCGAGCGGTGGCACATGTTGACGTAGGGCGGCTCCGTCTGGGTGACCGGCAGCTCGATGCACCCGTACTGGTGGCAGTAGAGCTGGGGCTGCGGGTTGCCGTCCTCGTCGAGGCTGTCGTAGTAGTCCTCGGCCTCGGACGCGTAGTTCTCGTCGGTGTCGGGCTCGTACTCCGACCCGCCCTCGCCGGAGGAGAAGGAGTCGCCGAGCGCGACGTACTCGCCGGACTCGGCCTGCTGCTGCGGCGTCAGCGAGGGGTCGAGGTAGGTCGGGACCGCCCCGGTGCCGGTGCTGGGCACGGCCGCCGGCTCGGGGACCCCGCCGCAGTCGGTCCCGCCCGTGATCTCGCAGATCTTCGTGCTGACGGTGGCCTTGATCGCCTCGCCGTTGTTGGCGACGGCCCAGACGGTGCCGCCGACCAGCAGCGCCGCGAGCACGACCATGCCCACCAGCTCGAGCGATCCCTGCCCGAGCTGCGCCACCACACGTCCGGCTGAGCGACGCCGCTCCTCCCGGACCGTGCCCCCGTGTCCGTCCATGCACCCATGGGACCGCGGTCACGTCCGACGGGGCCAGGGCCCGAGGGCCCAGACGCCCTGGGCCCGCCGGTCCGAGGTCGGGTCAGCCCAGCAGGCTGAGCCAGGGCAGGGCCGCGACGACCGCCGACAGGAGCAGCACCAGGCTCATGGTGCGCCAGCGCCGCGCCACGAGCGCGAGCACGACCGCGGCGAGCAGGCCGATCGCGAGCAGGACCGCCGACACGCCCGCCACCGCGGACGAGCCGCCGGAGCCGTCGAGGTCGGCCGCCCAGACGACGGCGAGCACACCCGTGGCCCACACGCACGCGGCCAGCAGGAGCAGGGCGGCCGCGACGTCGAGGCGCCGCGTCGTCGTCGGGTGCATGGGTCCTCCGGTGCAGGGGTGGCGGACGAGCCACGACCCTACCCGTGAGGTCTGCCCGTACCCTGGCGTCATGGGCATCGCACGCAGGATCCGCGACATCGTGAGGTCGCGATCCCACCGTGAGCTCGACGGGGACGAGCTCCGCAGCTCCCTCGACGACACCTACCGCGGACAGCTCGCGCACCTGCAGAAGGTGAGGCGCGGCGTCGCCGACGTCACGACGAGCCGCAAGCGCGTCGAGGTCCGGCTCCGCCAGCTCGAGCAGCAGGCGCAGGCCCTCGACGCCCAGGCGCGCGCGGCGGTCGCTGCCGGCGACGACGGCGCGGCCCGCGCGGCGCTCGGTCGCAAGGTCACGCTCGAGGACGCCCTCACCGACCTCCGTGCACGGCACGCCGCGCTGCAGCAGGAGGAGGCGACCATCACCGAGGCGGCCACGCGGCTCGAGCAGGGCATCGAGGACTTCCGCCTCCGCAAAGACACGCTCACGGCCCGTCAGTCCGCCGCGCAGGCGCGTTCGGAGCTCACCAGCGCGGGCTCGGGCATCACGTCGTCGCTCAGCACGGTCAACCAGCAGATGGAGGCCGCCGAGCGCCACACCCGCGAGCTCGAGGCGAAGGCCGACGCCGTCGACGAGCTGGTGGCCGAGGGCGTCATCTCGCGACCGGGTGAGTCGGCGGACGACCTCGAGGCGCGTCGCTTCGACCAGCTGCTCGGCTCCGACACCCCGACCCTCGACGACAGGAAGGACGACGGCCGTGGCCCGCAGCAGATTCAGGGCTGACGCAGGACTCTCGCGCCGGATGGCCGGCGTGGGTCTCGGCCTGGGCGCCCTCTACGTCGCCTTCGGTGCGATCCTCGTCGCCAACACGAACCTCGCGTTCGGCCTGGTCGTGGTGCTCGGCATGGCGTGGGGCCAGTGGTACTTCTCCGACACGCTCGCCCTGAGGTCGATGGGGGCCAAGGTCGTCGGTCCCGAGCAGGCGCCCGAGCTGCACGCCATGATCGACCGCCTCTGCGTCATGGCCGACATGCCGAAGCCGACCGTCGCGGTCGCCGTCACCGACATGCCCAACGCCTTCGCCACGGGGCGCACCCCGAACCACGCGGCGGTGTGCGTCACCACCGGCATCATGCAGCGGCTCGACGCGGACGAGCTCGAGGGCGTGCTCGCCCACGAGCTGGCGCACGTGGCCAACCGCGACGTGTCCGTCATGACGGTCGCCTCGTCCCTCGGCCTGCTCGCCGGCTTCATCACCCGCTGGGGGATGTACCTGGGCGGCGGGCGCAACCGGAACAACAACGGTGTGCCGTTCCTCGTCGTCTTCCTCGTCAGCATGGTCGTCTATTTCGTCAGCTTCCTGCTCACGCGGGCGCTGTCGCGCTACCGGGAGCTGAGCGCCGACCGCAGCGGGGCGTACCTCACGGGCCGACCGTCCAAGCTCGCCTCGGCCCTGACGAAGATCTCCGGCGACATGGCCCGCATCCCGAACCGCGACCTGCGCGACGCCCAGGCGCTCAGCGCGTTCTTCTTCGCGCCGGCCATCAACCGGGCCTCGGCGAGCGCGCTCATGGCCACCCACCCGCCGCTGGAGCAGCGGCTCGCCCAGCTGGCCAAGGTCGGCGCCGAGCTCTCGGATCCGATCTGATGGGGCCCGATCCGATGGGCCCCCTCTGATGGGCTGGCTCGACGGCATCCTCGGGCGGTCCAAGCCGCCGGAGGCCGACCTCGACGTGCTCTTCGGCGTGCCGCAGGCGGCGATCACGCTCCAGGCGGCCGGCTTCTCGGCCACCGGCGCAGGAGCCGTCTGCTTCCGCGACGTCGACGGCGTCAGCGACGACCGGGTCGTCGCCGAGGTGCAGGAGGTCATCGGCACCGACGCCACGGCCGCCGTCCGCCTCAGCGACGACGGTCACGGCTTCCGGTGGATGGAGGTCTCCCGCGCGCCCGGCGACGTCGACGACCTGGTGACCGACCTGCACGCGGCCAACTCGTCCCTGGCCGACGCCGGGTTCGGGACCCAGCTGCTGTGCTCGACCGTCCTGTTCGCCGCGCCGAGCGGCGGGCCCGTCGCGCTGGTCTACCTGTTCAAGCAGGGCACGTTCTACCCGTTCGCCCCCGTCGCGGGGCAACGGCGCGACAACCCGGTCGAGATCCAGGTGAAGGCGCTCGTGGAGGGCGACGTGCCGGTGGAGCCGCGCCTCGAGCGCTGGCTCGCGCTGTGGGGTGCGCCGGGCCTGTCCGTCTGAGGGCGCCTGGGACCTGCCGACGCCGCAGGCTTCGATAGGTTGGACGGCGTGAGCCTCGACACCCTCTCGACCGACGAGATCCGCGCCCTCCACGACGAGCAGCAGGCGGCGTACGCACGTCTGCAGGAGGCCGGGCTGGCGCTCGACATCACGCGTGGCAAGCCGTCCGCCGCGCAGCTCGACCTGTCGAACGCGCTGCTCGACCTGCCCGGCCAGGACTTCAAGGACTCCGCCGGCGTCGACACCCGCAACTACGGCGGCATCGTCGGCAACGCCGACCTGCGCTCCATCTTCGCCGAGATCCTGCACGCGCCGGTCGAGCAGGTCGTGGCCGGCGACAACGCGAGCCTGGCGATCATGCACGACCTGGTGGTCCTGTCGATGCTGAAGGGGACGGTCGGCTCGGATCGCCCCTGGGCCCAGGAGGACGAGGTCGTCTTCCTCTGCCCGGCGCCCGGCTACGACCGTCACTTCGCCATCTGCGAGCAGTACGGCATCACGATGCGCACGATCGACATGCTCGACGACGGACCCGACATGGCGGCCGTCCGCGAGGCCGTCACCGATCCCGCGGTCAAGGGCATCTGGATCGTCCCCACCTACGCCAACCCCACCGGGGCGGTGGTGAGCGAGGCCGTGGCCGCGGAGCTGGCCGCGCTCGAGACCGCGGCGCCCGACTTCCGCATCGTCTGGGACAACGCCTACGCCGTGCACCACCTGACCGAGGAGCGCACGAAGACCGCCGACATCCTCGGGCTCTGCGCCGCGTCCGGCCACCCCGACCGACCCTTCGTCCTCGCGTCCACCTCCAAGATCACCTTCGCGGGCGCTGGCGTCAGCTTCTTCGCGTCCTCGCCCGACAACGTGGCCTGGTACACGGGCCTCATCGGCAAGCGCACGATCGGTCCCGACAAGGTCAACCAGCTCCGGCACCTGCGCCACCTGGTCGACGTGGACGGGGTCCACGCCCTCATGGGCCGGCACCGCGAGATCCTCGCTCCGAAGTTCGCAGTCGTGCAGGAGGTGCTCTCCCAGCGGTTGGGTCCCTACGACGTCGCCACGTGGACCGACCCGAAGGGAGGCTACTTCGTGAGCCTCGACGTCCCGGACGGGTGCGCCACGCGGATCGTGCAGCTGGCCAAGGAGGCGGGCATCGCGCTCACGCCGGCCGGCGCCTCGTTCCCGTACGGCCGGGACCCACGCGACCGCAACATCCGGATCGCCCCGTCGTTCCCGCCGATCGACGAGCTCCGCACCGCGATGGAGGGCCTGGCCACCTGCGTGCTGCTGGCGGCCAGCGAGCAGCGGCTGGCCTGAGCCCGTGCGCGTGCTCGTCGCGCCGGACAAGTTCGCCGGCACCCTGGGCGCACCGGAGGCGGCGCGGGCCATCTGCGACGGGTGGTCACGCGCGGCTCCCGGCGACGAGCTGGTCCGGGTGCCGATGGCCGATGGTGGCCCCGGCTTCGTCGACGCCCTGCACGACGCCCTGGGCGGCCGTCTGCACGGCGTGACCGTGCAGGGGTCCACCGGCGTCCCGGTCCCCGTGACGCTGCTCGAGGTCGAGGACGTCGTCTACCTCGAGTCCGCGCAGGCCTGCGGTCTGCAGCTCGGCCCGCCGACCGCGCGCTCCGCGTCGACCTCGGGGGTCGGCGAGGCCGTGCGAGCCGCGCTCGACCTCGAACCGTCCCGGGTCGTCGTCGGCCTCGGCGGCAGCGCCACCAACGACGGGGGAGCGGGCCTGCTCGGCGCGCTGGGCGCCGTGGCCGACCGGCCGCTCGACGCCGGTCCGGACGGCCTGCGCGGGATCACCCAGGTCGACCTCGAGCCGGCGCGCGACCTGCTGGGCGACGTCGCCCTCGTCGCGGCCAGCGACGTCGACGTGCCCCTCCTCGGCATGTTCGGCGCCACCAAGACCTTCGGCCCGCAGAAGGGGCTCGACGAGGCCGACGTGGTCGAGGTCGACGGACTCCTCGACGGCTGGGTGCAGGCGGTGTGCGGGACGACCCCCGCCGAGCGTCGCGTCGCGGACGCCCCCGGAGCGGGTGCGGCCGGGGGCCTCGGGCTCGCGCTGCTGCTGCTCGGTGCCGAGCGTCGGCCGGGGGTCGACGTCGTGGCCGATGCCGTCGGGCTCGACGAGGCGTGCGCCGCCGCCGACCTCGTGGTCTCGGGGGAGGGTTCCTACGACCACACGTCGCGCAGCGGCAAGGTCGTGCACGGCGTCGCCCAGGTGGCCGCCCGTCACGCGCGGCCGTGCGTCGCCCTCGCGGGGCAGGTGACGGTCGGGGCCCGCGAGATGCGGGCCATGGGTGTGGAGTCCGCCTACGCCATGCTCGACCTCGTCGGGCGCGAGCGCTCCTTCGCCGATCCCGCCGGAGCCCTGGCCGAGGTCGCGGAACGGGTCGCGCGCACCTGGTCGCGCTAGGGCCGCGGCGCCGCCGGCGTCGGGGGCGCCGCGTACGATGGAACAGAACCGGCTTCCTCCGTGTTCACGCCAGGGAGAGCACCCGAGACCGACGGAGATGACATGAGCGTCGACAGCAGCACCACCCCCGAGACCACCGCCACCGAGACCAGCGCGCCCGCCGACGGCGTCACGCTGTCCGACGCGGCCGCGGAGAAGGTGCGCAGCCTGCTCGCCCAGGAGGGTCGCGACGACCTCGCCCTGCGCATCGCGGTGCAGCCGGGTGGCTGCTCCGGCCTGCGCTACCAGCTGTTCTTCGACGAGCGCACGCTCGACGGCGACGAGGTCCGCGACTTCGACGGCGTCAACGTGGTCGTGGACCGCATGAGCCTGCCGTACCTGCACGGTGCGTCCATCGACTTCGTCGACACCATCGAGAAGCAGGGCTTCACCATCGACAACCCGATGGCCACCGGCTCCTGCGCCTGCGGCGACTCGTTTCACTGATGGAGTGACCTCGGGAGCTCTGCGACCGACGGTCACGACAGGTCGAGTGGTCCACGCCGAAGGCGTCCCGCTGTATCGAGACCTGGCGAGCGTCGAGACCCAGCCACGCGCACGTCGGCGACCCTGACCGCGCAAGTGGTCTCGACACCCCACGGCCACGCGCCCGCCTCGCGGGCCCCGGCTACTCGACCAGCGGGTGACGGGCGTGGGCCGCACGAGCCACGGCCCTCCCGGTCACGCACGACTTCCTCACACGACGGCCTCCTGCGCCCGCAGGGGGCCGTCGTCTAGTCTCGTCGGGTGCATCTCGCGATCGCCGGTTCCGTGGCCACCGACCACCTGCAGGTCTTCTCGGGGAAGTTCTCGGACTCCCTGGTCCCGGACCAGCTCGACAAGCTGTCCGTCTCCTTCCTCGTGGAGGACCTCGACGTGCGTCGCGGTGGGTGCGCGGCGAACATCGCCTTCGCGCTCGCGACGCTCGGGCTGCGCCCGACGCTCGTCGCGTCCGTGGGCACCGACTTCGCCGCCCAGGGCTACCAGCAGTGGCTCGAGGAGGCCGGCGTCGACTGCTCGAAGGTCCACGTCTCGCCGAGCAAGCACACGGCGCTGTGCACCATCACCACCGACGACGCGCACGCGCAGATCGTGACCTTCTACGCCGGTGCCATGGCGGACGCACGGGAGATCGATGTCCTGTCGCTCGGCTCGTTCGACCTCGTGCTGATCGGTCCCGACGACCCCGAGGCGATGAGCCGGCACACGGCCGCCTGCCGCGAGGCCGGGGTCCCCTTCGCGGCAGACCCCTCCCAGCAGCTCGCGTGGGCCGGCGGTGACCTCATCCGCGACCTCGTCGACGGTGCCGCCTACCTCTTCAGCAACGACTACGAGGCCGCGCTCATCGAGACCAAGACCGGCTGGAGCCAGGACGAGGTCCAGGCACGCGTCGGGACCCGGGTGGTGACCCGCGGCAAGGACGGCGTGAGCATCTACACCTCCGACGGGTCCGCACCGCTCGAGGTCCCCGCCGTCCCCGACGTCGAGGCCGTCGACCCCACCGGTGTCGGTGACTCGTTCCGAGGCGGCTTCCTCGCGGGCGTCGCGGCGGGCCTCGGCCTGGAGCGTGCGGCTCAGGTGGGCTGCACGATCGCCGCGAGCGTGGTCGAGACGACCGGGACCCAGGAGTACCGCCTCACGCGGGAGGGGTTCTTGGCCCGTCTCTCCGGGGCGTACGGCGAAGCCGCCGCGGCCGAGGTTGGCGCAGCCCTCTCCGTCGCGTGACGCGAGCCCGCGGCACGCGGCCCCGAAGGGTGACCTCACGTCCGCGGGCCGGAGGCTGGGAAGGTACTGTGAAGTGTCATCGCATGAGTGGTGTGGACAAGAAAGGCGCCTCGTGGGTCGGATGAAGCTGGCGGCTGCCGTCGTCGTGGCAGTGCTCCTCAGTGGTTGTTCCCCCGTCGCGGACCACGACGTCAAGCGGCTCGCGCTCCCGATCGCGGCGAGCGACCGCTCGCAGACGGTCTGGGACCTGTGGTTGGGCGCCTGGATCGCGGTCCTCGTGGTCTTCGTGCTCGTCTTCGGCCTGATCGTCTACGCGTCCGTGCGCTACCGCCGTCGTCGCGACGACGAGGTGCCCACGCAGGTCCGCTACAACCTGCCGCTCGAGGCGCTCTACACCATCGCCCCGGTGATCGTCGTGGCCGTGTTCTTCTTCCACACCGTCACCGCCCAGAACGACATCCTCGCCAAGGTCGACAACCCCGACCACACCATCGAGGTCGTCGGCTCCAAGTGGCAGTGGGCCTTCAACTACCTCGACGAGTCCGCCACCGGCGGCGAGGACGTCTACGACTTCGGCACCCCGGCGGAGCCGGCCGAGCTGTGGCTGCCCGTGGGCGAGTCCATCCGCTTCGACCTGACGAGCCCCGACGTCATCCACTCGTTCTGGATCCCCGAGTTCTACTTCAAGATGGACGTCGTCCCCGGTCGTGAGAACACGTTCGACATGACGCCCACCCGCGAGGGCACGTTCACGGGTCGCTGCGCCGAGCTGTGCGGCCTGTACCACTCGCGCATGATCTTCAAGGTGAACGTCGTCTCCCCCGAGGAGTACGAGGCGCACCTGCGCGACCTCGTCGAGATCGGCCAGGTCGGCGCTCCGGCAGGACAGAAGGAGGCCGAGGCGGTCGCCGGCCTCGAGGGGGCGGACTCCCCGGACGACCAGGACCAGGACCTCCAGGAAGAAGGCGCGGGTAACTGATGGCCACCACTGCGGCATTCGACGACGGGCGCGAGCGCACCGCCGTCCGTGAGACGACCTTGGGCCAGAAGGTCGTCGCGGTCCTCACCACCACCGATCACAAGGTGATCGGCAACATGTACCTGGCGACGTCGTTCGTCTTCTTCCTCATCGGCGGCGTCCTCGCGCTCGCGATCCGCGCCAACCTGGCCCAGCCGGGCTCCAACATCCTCAGCGACGAGGCCTACAACCAGGCCTTCACGATGCACGGCACGATCATGCTGCTGATGTTCGCGACGCCGCTGTTCTTCGGCTTCGGCAACGCGATCATGCCGCTGCAGATCGGCGCGCCCGACGTCGCCTTCCCGCGGCTGAACATGTTCAGCTACTGGCTGTACCTCTTCGGCTCCACCATCGTCGTCTCCGGCCTGTTCATCCCCGGTGGCGCAGCCAGCTTCGGCTGGTTCGCCTACGCCCCCCTGTCCGACGGGGTCAACTCACCCGGCGTGGGCGGCGACCTGTGGGTCATGGGCCTGTGGATGTCGGGCCTCGGCACGATCCTCGGCGCCGTCAACTTCATCACCACGATCTTCTGCATGCGCGTGCCCGGCATGACCATGTTCCGGATGCCGATCTTCGTGTGGAACACGCTCGTCACCAGCCTGCTCGTGCTGATCGCGTTCCCCATCTTCGCCGCCGCGCTGCTCACGCTCGCCGCCGACCGCATGCTCGGGGCGCACGTCTTCGACGCCGCGAACGGTGGACCCATCCTCTGGCAGCACCTGTTCTGGTTCTTCGGGCACCCCGAGGTCTACATCATCGCGCTGCCGTTCTTCGGCATCATCACCGAGATCCTCCCCGTCTTCAGCCGCAAGCCGATCTTCGGCTACGTCGGCCTGGTGGCCGCCACGCTCCTGATCGCGGCGCTGTCAGTGGCGGTCTGGGCGCACCACATGTACGTGACGGGGGCGGTGGACCTCGCCTTCTTCAGCTTCATGACGTTCTTGATCGCGGTACCGACCGGCGTGAAGTTCTTCAACTGGATCGGCACGTTGTGGGGCGGAAGTCTGTCCTTCGACACCCCGATGATCTTCTCGCTCGGCTTCCTCGTCACCTTCCTCTTCGGTGGTCTGACGGGCGTCGTGCTGGCCTCGCCGGCGCTGGACTTCCAGCTGTCGGACTCCTACTTCGTGGTGGCGCACTTCCACTACGTCGTCTTCGGCACGGTCGTGTTCGCGATGTTCGCGGGCTTCTACTTCTGGTGGCCCAAGCTCACCGGGCGGATGCTCGACGAGAAGCTCGGCAAGATCCACTTCTGGCTGCTGTTCATCGGCTTCCACCTGACGTTCCTCGTCCAGCACTGGCTGGGCGTCGAGGGCATGCCGCGCCGCTACGCCGACTACGGCCCCAACGACGGCTTCACCACGCTGAACGAGATCTCCTCGATCGGTGCGTTCCTGCTCGGCGCCTCCACGCTGCCGTTCCTCTGGAACGTCTGGAAGTCGCGCAAGAGCCCCCTCGTCAAGCTCGACGACCCGTGGGGCTGGGGCCGGTCCCTGGAGTGGGCCACGAGCTCGCCCCCGCCGCGGCACAACTTCCACTCGCTCCCGCGGATCCGTAGCGAGAGCCCGGCCTTCGACCTGCACCACCCGGAGATCGCGGAGCTGGAGCTGATCCACAACCCCGACGCCGACTCGGTGTTCGCCGACGTCCCCAACACCAACGGCAAGGCCGACGCGGTCCACGAGAACCAGAAGACGCAGCACCCCGGGAAGGACGGTCACTGAGCCATGAAGGGCATGAAGGCCGAGTACTGGACGATCATCGGGTGTGGTCTGTTCTTCGTGTTCATCGCGCCGGTCTACGGCGTGCTGACGAAGGACCCGACGGGCACGACCGCCCTGGTCATGACCGCCCTGCTGTGCGCCCTCCTGGGCTTCTACCTGTACGTGGTCGCCAAGCAGATCCCGGCGCGCCCGGAGGACCTGGACGACGCCGAGATCGCCGACGGCGCCGGCGAGCTCGGCTTCTTCCCCCCGTACAGCTGGTGGCCGCTGTACTGCGCCCTCGCGCTCGGCACCATCGTGCTCGGCGTCGTCGTCGGCTGGTGGCTCTTCATCATCGGCGCCACCATCGGTGCCGTGACCGTCACCGGCTGGATCTTCGAGTACTACCGCGGGGTCCACGCGCACTGAGACCGGTGGGGTCATGGCCCGCCACGTAGGATGACGCGGTGAGCACGACGACGAAGGAGCGCGCTGCCACGCTGCTCGTGGGGTTGCTGGCGGCGTCCCTGCTGGCCGCTTGCACGGGCGGTGCCGATGCCGTCAAGGACGTGGTGGCGCCGGCCGAGGCCGCCGTCGTGACGTCGAACGTGAAGGCGGACGCGAAGGACGTGCCCGTCGACACCCTCGTGTCCGTCGGGGTCGAGCACGGCACCGTCCGCAGCGCCACGCTGCGCAGCGAGGACGGTGAGCAGACCATCGACGGCGAGGGCGGCGAGTCGGGCTGGACCGCCACGGCGCGGCTGGAGCCCGGCACCACCTACACGCTCGACGCGACGGCCACCGGCGACGACGGGAAGCAGCAGCGGCTCTCCCGCACGTTCTCCACGCAGGCTCTCACGCTCGATGAGCAGACCTACCCGTCCGTGGCCCCGTTGAAGGGCGAGACGGTCGGCGTGGGGATGCCGGTCATCGTCACCTTCGACATCCCGGTCGAGAACCGCAGGCTCTTCGAGGAGCACATGCACGTACGCACGAGCACGCCGGTGACAGGGTCGTGGCACTGGATCAGCGACACCGTGGTGCACTACCGCCCCGAGACGTACTGGCCGGCCGGCACGAAGGTCACGGTCGACCTCGACCTCAACAGCCTCCCGGCGGGGGGAGGGGTGTACGGGCAGCAGGACCAGCACGTCCCCTTCACCATCGGTCGCCGCGTCGTGACGACCGTGGACGTCGCGAAGCACACCTTGACCATGAACGTCGACGGCAAGGACGTCCGCACCATCCCGGTCTCGACCGGCAAGGCGGGCCACGAGACCCGCAACGGCACCAAGGTGGTCATGGAGAAGTTCTCCTCCGTCGACATGGACGCCGCGAGCACCGGTGTCGACCCCTCCGACCCGGACTACTACGACATCAGCGACGTCCGCTGGGCGATGCGCGTGACGAACTCCGGCGAGTTCCTGCACGCCGCGCCGTGGTCCGTCGGCTCCCAGGGACGCGAGAACGTCAGCCACGGCTGCGTGGGCATGAGCACCGCGGACGCGAAGTGGGTGTACGACCGCTCACGGCGCGGCGACGTCGTCCGGTTCGTCAACAGCCCGCGCCGACTCGAGGACAACAACGGCTGGACCGACTGGAACGTCGACTGGGTCGACTGGGTCGAGGGCTCGGCGCTGGACTCCACGACGTCCTGAGCGGCTGCTCGAGCCGCTGAGGGGGCTCTCGCTCGTCGCCGCATGCTCGGCGGGGGATCATCGCCTTCTGGTGCGTCCCCGGCCAGGCCTGGCTCGCTGCTGCGTCGTCGTGTCGTCGCGGATGGGCGTTCGCCTGGCTGCGTCGCTGTGCCCTGAAGGGTGGTCCGGCGCTCCATCGGATGAGCGTCCATGGGTGGAGCAGCAACAGCAGGAGTTCTCATGAGGTTGCTGCTCCACCGATCGACGGCTGTGCCGGGGGTACGGCGAAGGCCCCCGCCGATGGCGGGGGCCTTCGTGTCTCCTGGCAGTGCGTCAGTGCGACTTGGGGATGCCGGTCTCCGACACGCCCTGGAAGTCGTCGCCGATGGCGTTGGGGTGGCCGTCGAGGTGGGCGAGGTGCTCCTCGGCGTGCTGCACGTCCGCGGTCGTCGGCTTGTCGATCGCTCCGTGGTAGTAGAACGACCGTGCCCTCGCCTTGAGCTTGGCCACGCGGCCGTGCGGGGCGGCGACGCCGTTCGCATCGGCCTCGGCCGGGGCCTCCAGCTCCGGCAGGCGGTCGTGCGCCGTGAGGCGGTACTGCTCGAGCACCGGCAGGGGCGCGTGACGCTCGCTGTAGCTGCCGTCCGGGGAACGCTCCAGGACGCCCGTCTCGTACCCGTGCAGGATCCGGTTCTGGTCGGCCCGCTGCAGCCCGATGCAGATGCGACGCGTGATGATGAACGCCGCGATCGGGAAGAGGAAGAGACCGAACCGGAAGATCCAGGTCAGCGCGAAGATGTCCAGGTGGAACTGGGTGGCGATGATGTCGTTGCCGCCCGCAGCCCAGCCGACGCCGTAGAACGTCATGCCGGCGACGCCGAACGCGGTGCGCGTGGGCGCGTTTCGCGGACGCTCGAGCAGGTGGTGCTCGCGCTCGTCCCCGGTGATCCAGCGCTCGATGAACGGCCAGAGGAACAGGGTCGTGAAGAGCACGCCGAGCCCGCCGACACCGGGGATGAAGATGTTCCAGCTCCAGGTGTAGCCGAGGAACGTCGTCTCCAGCGGCGGCATGATGCGGACCAGGCCCTCGGAGAAGCCCATGTACCAGTCCGGCTGCGAGCCCGCCGTGACCTCCGACGGGTTGTACGGACCGTAGGACCAGACCGGGTTGATCTGGATGAGCGCGCCCATCAGGGCCGTGAAGCCGAAGACGACGAAGAAGAAGCCGCCGGCCTTCGCCGCGTACACGGGGAGCATCGGGTAGCCGACGACGTTGTCGTTCGTGCGCCCGGCGCCGGGCCACTGCGTGTGCTTGTGGTAGACGAGCAGCAGCATGTGGGCGGCGATGAGCCCGAGGATCAACGCCGGGATCAGCAGGATGTGCGCCATGTAGAGGCGCGGGATGATCTCCTCGCCCGGGAACTCGCCGCCGAAGATGAAGAACTCCAGGTACGAGCCGACGATGGGGATCGAGCGGATCATGCCGTCGACGAAGCGCAGGCCCGTGCCCGACAGCAGGTCGTCGGGCAGGGAGTATCCGGCGAAGCCCTCGACCATGCCGAGCGTGAGCAGGCCGACGCCGATGACCCAGTTGATCTCGCGCGGCTTGCGGTAGGCGCCGGTGAAGAACACGCGGAGCATGTGCGCGATCATCGCGCCGACGAACAGCGCGGCCGCCCAGTGGTGGATCTGCCGCATGAGCAGGCCGCCACGGATGTCGAAGGAGATGTGCAGCGTGGAGGCGTAGGCCTGGGACATCTCCAGCCCACGGAACGGGGCGTAGGAGCCGTCGTACACGACCTCGGCCATGCTGGGCTGGAACCAGAACGTCAGGAAGACGCCGGTGACCAGCAGCACGACGAAGCTCCACAGGGCGATCTCGCCGAGCATGAACGACCAGTGCTCGGGGAAGACCTTGCGCAGGTTCTTCTTGGCCACACCGGCCAGGCCGAGCCGGTCGTCGAGCCAGCCGACCGGCCCTGCGGCCTTCTTGCCGAACCCCGTGTCCTGGACCGGGGTGTAGGTGGTGTCGGTGCTCATGCGTCACCCTCCTGGTTTCTCTGGTCCAACCGCTTCTGGTCGCGCGCCAGCTCCGGGTAGCTCGGCGCCACGATCTCCGGGAAGTCGCTCATCGCGATGAGGTAGCCCTCGGAGTCGACGCCGAGGGGGAGCTGGGGGAGCGGCCGGTGCGCGGGGCCGAAGATGACCTTGCCGTTGTCGGCGAGGTCGAACGTCGACTGGTGGCAGGGGCACAGCAGGTGGTGCGTCTGCTGCTCCCACAGCGAGATCGGGCAGCCCACGTGGGTGCAGATCTTGGAGTAGCAGAGGATGCCGTCGATGCCCCAGTTCTCGCGGCCCTCCGAGGGCGTGATGTCCTCCGGGCGCATCCGCACGATGATGATCGCGGCCTTGGCCTTCGCGGCGAGCAGCTCGTGACCGTGGTACTCGGCCTCCTCCTCGCCGGGGGCGGGGAAGAAGACGGCCGGCTCGCCGTTGATGAGCTGTCCGACCTCGATCTCCTCGGGGCGGATCGGCAGGCCCGAGACGTCGTTGACCAGACGCATGCCCCTCTTCCACACAGTCTCGTCCTGCCCGTGCGGGCTGGGGCCGAGGTCGCGCAGCAGGACCACCGACGGCAGCGCCAGGGCAGCGACGGAGGCGAAGAGCGTGTTGCGGATGAGAGGCCTGCGACCGACGCCGGACTCCTCCAGGCCGCTGTTGATGTCGGCCATCACGGCCGCGCGGTCCTCGTCGGAGGACTTGGCGGGGTGACGCATCTCCACCATCTCGTGGTCGCTCATGAGCTTCTTGGCCCACTGGATGATGCCGACGCCGATGAGCAGCAGACCACCGCCGAGCGTGGCGCCCAGCGCGAAGTTCTGGGCCGACCAGTTCAGGAAGGTCTGGTCCGCGCCGATGGCGAAGTAGGAGACGACGAAGAGCACGAAGAGCAGCGCCGCGACCATGAACATGCCCGCGACCTGGCGCTCGGCGCGACGCTCCTGCGCCGGGTCGACGTCCGTCGGACGCCACTGGTGCGGCTGCAGGCCCGGGTCCTGGACCGGCTCCGTGCGAGCCGGGGTGCTGCTGCCGTGCTGCTCGATCTCGTCGCTCATGCCTTCGCTCACGCCGCCTTCTTCTTCTTCGAGCGCGCCCCGTGGGCGCCGATCCAGATGGCGAAGCCGACCAGGCCGCCGATGCCGACGAGCCAGACGAACACGCCGTCGACGACCGGGCCGAGGCCGCCACCGCCCAGGCCGCCGTAGCTCGGCTGGGACTGGACGTCCTTGATGTACGCGATGATGTTGCGCTTGTCCTCGGGGGTGATGAGGTCGTCGTTGAAGACCGGCATCTGCTGCGGTCCGGTCTGCATGGCCTCGTAGATGTGCTTGGCGCTCACGCCGGACAGCTTGGGCGCGTAGCGACCGTCGGGCAGGGCGCCACCGGCGCCGACCGAGTTGTGGCACGCCG
Source organism: uncultured Aeromicrobium sp. (assembly GCA_964599245.1). Taxonomy (GTDB): domain Bacteria; phylum Actinomycetota; class Actinomycetes; order Propionibacteriales; family Nocardioidaceae; genus Aeromicrobium. The sequence continues at coordinate 74,931 of CAZREF010000003.1, forward strand.
TGCAGTTGGTGCGGAAGAACTCCCCGCCCTCGCGCAGGCCCTCCTCGTCGACGCTCTGGTAGTCGAGGTACTCCTCGGCCGGGATGGCCGGGCCGGGTGCCAGGGAGGCGATGTAGGCCGCGAGCTGCTTGGTCTCCTCGGCGTCGTACTCGGGCGTCTTGCGCGGCGCCTGCGGTGCCGTCTGGGCCATGGGCATGCGGCCGGTGCCGACCTGGAAGTCGACGGCCGCGGCTCCGACGCCGATCAGCGACGGACCGTAGTTGCCGCCGTCCTTGGTGGTGATGCCCTCGGCGTTGCGTCCGTGGCAGCTGGCGCAACCGATGAGGAAGAGCTCGCGCCCCGCCTCCACGTCGCGTGCCGTGTACTCGTCGGCCTGGGCGGCCTTGGGAGCGGCGGCGGCCCACAGGGCCCCCACCGTCACGAGCCCCATCAGCAGGACGACGAGTCCGGCGAGGGGATGACGGCGTCGGGTCGACAGAGTGCGCACCGAGAACCTCATTCCTGTCAGGTGTTTCCAGGGTACCCAGCGAGGCGCCGGGTCCGCAGATGAAGGGTGGCCTTAACGGGGCTCCCGGCAGGGCTGCCGGGAGTGGTCACTGGATCAGGTAGATGGTCGCGAACAGGGCGACCCAGACGATGTCGACGAAGTGCCAGTAGTAGGACACGACGATCGCGGAGATCGCCTGCTCGTGCGTGAACCGGCGGGCGACGAAGGTGCGGCCGATGACGAGCAGGAAGGCCAGCAGGCCGCCGACGACGTGGATGCCGTGGAAGCCGGTGGCGAGGTAGAACAGCGAGCCGTAGGCCGAGGACGGGATGGTCACGCCCTCGTGCACGAGCTCGGCGTACTCGAACGCCTGGCCGCCGATGAAGATCGCGCCCATGACGTAGGTGAGGACGAACCACTCGCGCATGCCCCACGCGCGGACCTGGAGCAGCGAGCCGGTGCGGCCCGGACGGCCGCGCTCGGCGGCGAACACGCCGAACTGGCAGGTGAGGGACGACAGCACGAGGATCGTGGTGTTGGCCGCGGCGAACGGGACGTTCAGCAGCTGCGTCTCCTGGGCCCAGAGCTCCGGGGTCACGTTGCGCACCGTGAAGTAGGCGGCGAACAGCCCGGCGAAGAACATCAGCTCGCTCGACAGCCAGACGATCGTGCCGACCGTCACCATCGAGGGGCGTCCCTCGGTGCCGTGCAGTCGGGACGCGGGGATCACGGAAGTAGTGGCCACGCGCTCATTATGTACGATTCCCGGGTGACCGAGAGCAGCAGGTTCCGAGTCCTCGTCTACAGCGACGACCGAGACGTCCGGAACGCCGTGATCACGGCGCTCGGGACGCGTCCGCACCCGGACCTGCCGGCCTTCGAGTACGTCGAGTGCGCCACCGAGCCGGTGGTCTGGCAGCACCTCGACGACCGCCGTGGCCGGCCCGACCTGGTCGTCCTCGACGGCGAGTCGACGCCGGCCGGGGGGCTGGGGGTCGCGCGGCAGCTCAAGGACGAGGTGTACGAGGCGCCGCCGGTGCTGGTGCTGACCGGCCGTCCGCAGGACGCCTGGCTCGCGACGTGGTCGCGTGCGGAGGCCGCCGTGCCGCACCCGATCGACCCGCTGCGTCTGGCCGAGGCCGTGATCGGCCTCGCGCGCACCGTGCTCCAGCCGAGCTCGTGAGCCGTACCTGGCCCGACGTGCTCGACGCCCTCGTCGGCGGGCACGACCTCGACGCGGACAGCACCGCCTGGGCGATGGCCTCGATCCTCGACGGCGAGAGCACACCGGCGCAGATCGCCGCCTTCGCGGTGGCGCTGCGGGCAAAGGGCATCGCGCAGGCCGAGCTGCAGGGCCTGGTCGACGCGCTGCTCTCGCGCGCCACGCTCGTCGACGTCCCGGGTCGGGTGGTCGACGTCGTCGGCACGGGCGGCGACCGGGCCAAGACGGTGAACATCTCCTCCATGTCCGCGGTGACCGTCGCGGGCGCCGGGGTCCCGGTGGTCAAGCACGGCAACCGCGCCGCGTCGTCGGACAGCGGCACGGCCGACGTCTTCGAGGTGCTCCGGATCCGGCTGGACGTGCCCGCCGCCGCGGTCCCGACGGTGCTCGAGCGGGCCGGCATCACCTTCTGCTTCGCGCCGCTGTTCCACGCGGGCCTGCGGTTCACGGGACCGCCGCGTCGCGAGATCGGCATCGCGACGCCGTTCAACGTGCTCGGCCCGCTGGTGAACCCGGCGCGCCCGGCGGCCTCGGCCATCGGGTGTGCCGACGTGCGCACGGCGCCGCTGATGGCTCAGGTCTTCGCCGACCGCGGGGCCGACGCCTGGGTGGTGCGCGGTGAGGACGGTCTCGACGAGATCACCACCACGACGACGACCCGGGTCTGGGCGACCCGCGGCGGCGGCGTCGTCGAGGACGTCCTCGACCCGCGGGACCACGGCATGACGTTGTCGGCGCCGGAGGCGCTGCGCGGCGGCGACCCCACCTACAACGCGGACGTGTTCCGCCGCGTGCTCGACGGCGAGGTGTCCCCGGTGCGCGACGCGGTGCTGCTGAACGCCGGTGCCGCCCTGGCGGTGCACGCCGACGAGGCCGGGACGCTGCAGGAACGACTGTCCGCCGGCATCGAGCGGGCGCGGGCGTCGATCGACTCCGGCGCTGCGCGCGAGGTGCTGGAGCGCTGGTCGGCCGTGACCGAGGAGCTGGCTCCCGCGCGCTAGGAGCGGACGGGCCTACAGGCCGATGCTGAACGCGTCCTCGAGGTCGTGACGGCTGAACGTCTGGAAGGCGATCTGCGTCTGCGTCGACAGCACGCCCCCGACCTTGTTGAGCCGGTCGGCGACGACGGCGCTGACGTCGTCGATGCGCTGGACCCGCACCATCGCGATGAGGTCGTGGTCGCCGGTGACGGAGTAGACCTCGCTGACGCCGTCGAGGTCGGCGATCTGCGCGGCGGTCTCGGGGAGCCGGGAGACCTCGGCCTGGATGAAGACGATGGCGGTGATCACGCCGACAGCCTAGTGCGGGTGGCGCGGTGGTCGGCGGGCTCGGCCGGGAGGGCGGCGACGTGACGCGCGGCCCCGGCTGCGGGGACGTGCCAGCTGCCGCGGACCATGCGGACGCCGGGCGACTCCAGCCAGCGCAGCAGCACCTCCGTCTCCTCGACCGACGCCGCCGGTGCCGGGTGGGTGCGCCCCGGCGGTGCCGAGACCTCTTCGGCCGTGGCGAGCAGGACGTCGACCCAGGCGGTGGGGTGGACGGTACGGGGCAGGAGACCGGCGGCGGCCAGGCGTCCGTGGCGGACGACGTGGACCTCCCACCCCTGCGCAGCGGGTGAGGCGGCCACGAGCTCGTCGACCTCGGTGAGCTGGCGCAGCCGCTGCGTGCGGTCGACGGCGCGCAGGGAGGCGGTGAGCCGGTCACGCACCTCGGCGGCGTCCTCGTAGCGCTGCTGGTGGCCGAGCTCGCCCATGCGCAGCCGTAGGCGGGCGACCACCTCGTGCGGGTCTCCCGTGAGCGCCTCCCGCAGTCGCGCGACCTCCGTGGCGTAGACGTCGGGATCGAGCTCGCCCGTGCAGGGTGCGAGGCAGCGACCGAGGTCGGCGAGGGCGCAGGTGCTGCCACGCGGGCGCGCGCCCATGCGCGTGGTGCACTGGCGCACCAGGAACGTCTCGTGCAGGGCGGCCACGGCGAGCTCGGCCTGGCGCCGCGAGCCGAAGGGGCCGACGTAGACCGCGTCGTCGTCCAGGACCCTGCGGACGAGCGAGAGCCGGGGCCAGGGCTCGCGGGTGAGCTTGAGCCACGTGAGGCGCTCGGGGAAGCGGGACCGTCGGTTGTAGGGCGGTCGGTGGGCCCCGATCAGCCGGAGCTCGCGCACCTGGGCCTCCAGCGGGGTGGCGCACACGACGGAGTCGACCCGCTCGGCCAGCCGGACCATCTCGCCCATGCGGGTGCGGGTCTCGGCGGCGGTGAAGTAGCTGCCGACGCGCTTGCGCAGGTCGCGGGAGGTACCGACGTAGAGCACCTCGTCGCGGGCGTCGCGGAAGAGGTAGACGCCGGGGGCGTGGGGGAGGTGCTCGGCCAGGTGGCGCTTGCGGCGCTGCTCCGGGGTGACCTTCGACGTGAACGTGACCGCGTCCTCGAGCGTGTGGACCCCGAGGGACCCGAGCCGCTCGAACAGGCCGTGGAGGACGTCGACGGTGGCCCGGGCGTCGTGCAGCGCGCGGTGGTCGGGCGTGGTGGTGGCGCCGAAGTGCGCGGCGAGCGTGGAGAGCTTGACGTTGCGGACCTCCTCGCGCAGCAGCGCCCTCCTTGCGAGGACGGCGGTGTCGAGGACCTCGAAGCGTGGCCACGGGATGCCGAGCTCGCGTGCAGCGTGACGCAGGAAGCCGACGTCGAAGGGCGCGTTGTGCGCGACGAGCACCGAGCCGGCGGCGAGCTCGAGGAAGCTCGGCAGCGCCTCGGCGATCCGCGGCGCCTCGACCACCATGGCGTCGGTGATGCCGGTGAGCACCGTGATGAACGCCGGGATGCTCTCCTCGGGGTTCACCAGGGTCTGGAGCTCGCCCAGCACCTCACCTCCCCGCACCTTCACCGCGCCGATCTCGGTGATCCGCGACCCCGCCTTCGGCGACCCCCCGGTCGTCTCGAGGTCGACGACGCAGAACGTGACGTCGCTCAACGGCCGCCCGAGCTCGTCGAACGTCGCCTGGTGCGGGGTGGGGCTCGTGGGGGAAGGGGGTGTCACGGCGCCGAACCTAGGTGTCGGGTCGGACAGAGTCGGGGCGTGGCGTGCTCGTCCTGCGGCTGCGCTGCCTCGGCTCCTCCTCGTCCTGCGGCTGCGTCGGTTCGGCGTGGTCTCGTCCTCCGGCTGCGCTTCCTCGGCTCGTCGAGACCTGCCTCGGGGGCCGGGATTCGGTGGCATACCCACCGCCGACGGGGGCGCAGGGGCAGGGATTCTCCCTTCTCGTGGACCGGGCCACGAGAAGGGAGAAGCCTTGCGCGCGCAAAGGAAGAATCGTGCGTCACCACGCGCCCAGACCCCGCAGGCCCGAGAACCCAGCCCGGACACGCACCCAGCTCCCCGGTCGAGGCCCTCACGGAACCCACCACCACGAGAAGCCGAACCGACGCAGCCGCAGGACGCGAAGAAGCGGAACCGGCGCAGCCGCAGGACGAGCGAGAGCCGAGGCGGCGCAGCCGCAGGACGAGGAGGAGTCGAGGCAACGCGGCCGCAGGCCGAGGAGAGGCCGAGCCGACGCCGCCGCAGGGCCGGGAGGCCGACGATTCTGTCGGGACCGCTGCCTAGCGTCACCGCCATGAACCCCGAACCCGTCGTCATCGACTGCGACAGCTGCCTCGTCCGCAGCCCGAGCGCGTGCGGCGACTGCGTCGTCAGCGTGCTGCTGGGCGGTCCGCCGCAGGGGGTGGAGGTCGCGGCCGACGAGCTCGCGGCACTCTCGGCGCTCGCCGACGGCGGGCTGGTCCCGCCGCTGCGGCTCGTCACCCCCGTCTCCGGGCCCGACGTCCAGGCCGGCTGAGCGACGTGCCCCACGGCGCCGACCGGATGCGCCGGGCGTCGGCTAGACTTCGAGACCGTGCCTGCGGAGCATGCTGCTCACCCGAGCGGCATCGTAGGCGCCGCCGAACCGGTGCGGACGTGGGGAAGACGTCCGGGCCGGACCGGGGACCCAGGTACCTGGGGTGAATCACCAGGGCGCATGCGCCCAGGTGTAGGGCACGACCTTGGCCCGAACCCGTCAGCTCACCCGGTAGGCGTCGAGGACGACCGGAGACCCCACCTGTGCATCGACGAGGACAGACCCGCACCACCCGCTCGACCCTCGCCGCGATCGCCGTCGTCGCCCTGACCCTGGGCGGCACCGTCGCGTTCGTGGGGCCGGCGCAGGCCGACCGCGTCACGAAGAAGGACGTCGAGGCCGCGTTCCACGAGGCCGAGGTGGTCAACGAGCAGGTCAACCAGCTCGACGAGGACGTCAAGGACACGCGCGCCGAGATCGCCGACCTCGACGACGAGATCCGCGAGCAGCTGGCCGTCTACACGAAGCAGCGGGACGCCCTCGGGGCGTCGGTCGTGCAGCAGCAGCTCGACTCACCGCTCGGTCCGACGGCCAGCCTGTTCGGCAGCAAGGACCCGCAGGAGTTCCTCGAGGGGCTCGGCGCCGTGCAGGCCCTCAACAGCACGCGCGCCGACGCCGTGGAGGCGTTCGCCGCCACGGCGAAGGAGCTCCGCAACCGCCGCGCGCTCCTGCAGGACCGGACGGCCGAGCTCGAGCGCGACCGGGCGAAGGCCGACGCGAAGCGCGAGAAGGTCCAGCGGAAGTACGAGGACGCGAAGGCCGAGCTCGCCCGCCTCACGGCCGCCGAGCAGGCCTCCTTCAACGCCAGCACCACCGACATCGGCTTCGACGTCGACGCCAGCGGCCGGGCGAAGGCCGCCATCGACTTCGCGTCCGCGCAGCTCGGCAAGCCCTACATCTACGGCGGCGTCGGCCCGAAGGGCTACGACTGCTCCGGCCTCGTCATGAAGTCCTTCGCCGCCGCGGGCATCTCGCTGCCCCGCGTCGTGGGCCCGCAGTACGCGGCATCGCGTCCCATCTCGATGAGCGAGCTGAAGCCGGGCGACATCGTCTTCTACGGCGACATGTCGCACGACGGCATCTACATCGGCAACGGCAAGGTCATCCACGCGCCGCGGCCCGGCAAGAGCGTCGAGGTCACGAGCGTGTCGTACGGCTTCACCAAGGCCGGGCGCGTCGTCTGACCATGGCGCGTCCCGCGGCCCGGTCATGAGGCGACCGTCGGCGAACGTCGTCGCCGTGCTCGTGCTCGTCCTGGTCGCGGGCGGCCTGCTGCTGTGGCAGCAGCCCTGGTCCGCAGGCGGCGAGGAACGGTCCCACCGCGTGGCCGTGCCTGCCGACGCCCGAGCGGTCCTGGCCGACCAGCTCGAGGCCCTCTCGACGGCGCGCACCGCACGGGCGTTCGCGGAGGCGGCCGGGTCCGAGCGGTTCGCGGACGACGCGTGGAGGGCGCGGGAGGAGCTCGGGGTGACCGGGGTGAGCCTGCGCTACGTCTCCGGTGGCGACGTCGCCGACCGTGCCGACGGCTCGACCCTCGCGACGGTCGAGGTGTCCTGGCGGGCCGGCACCGGCTCGCCGGTCGAGGGCACGGCGGTGCGCTCGAGCCGCGTCGGCCTGCGCCTCGACCCGCGGCCCGACGGCACCTTCGCGGTCCGCGGCGCCGAGCCGGTCGGGCAGGAGCGCGTCCCCCTGTGGCTCGCCGGCCGCGTGCGGGTCCAGGCCGCCGGTGACGACGTCCGGGTCGTCAGCATCGACGGCGGCGTCCCCGGCCTCGACGCCCTCGCGGCCGCGCGCACCGCCGACCAGCGGGTCCGGGCGACGGTGCCCGACGCCGACGGCCGCCTCACCGTCGTCGCGCCCTCGTCGCGCGCCACCACGGCGGCGCTGGTCGGCCGCTCCCAGGACGACGTCGCCGCCATCGCCGGGGTCACCACGACCGTCGACGGGTCCGCGGGCACCGCCACGGTCGTCGTGCTCAACCCCGACCTCTTCGCCGACATGGACGCGCGCGCCCGCCAGGTGGTGATCACCCACGAGGCGGCCCACCTGCTCACCGGCGCCGTCGGCAGCTCGATGGTCACCTGGGTCTCCGAGGGCTTCGCCGACTACGTGGCGCTGCGTGGCGACGACGCACCCCTCACGGTCAGCGCCGGCCAGGCGCTCGCCCGGGTCCGCGCCGACGGACCGCCCGACGCCCTGCCCGACGCGCGGGCGTTCGCCGCCGCGGGAGGACACGGGCTCGGGGCGGTGTACGAGTCGGCCTGGCTGGTCTTCCGGATGCTGTCCGACGAGGTGCCCAACGCGCGCATCGTCGCCTTCTACGAGGCCGTCCGTGACGGCCAGGACGTCGACGCGGCGGCGCGCGAGCACCTCGGCCTGACGGTGCGCGCGCTCACGGCGCAGTGGCGGTCCTACCTGGAGAAGAGCGCCTCGACCGTGTCGTGAAGGTCGCGCAGCACGGCGGTGCGCTTCACCTTGAACGACGGCGTCAGGAAGCCGTTCTCCTCGGTCCAGTCGTCCTCGAGGATGACGAACTTGCGGATCGACTCGGCCTGCGAGACGAGGGAGTTCGCGTCGTCGACGGCCTGCTGGACCGCGCTCTCCAGCTCGGGGTCCTCGAGCGAGCCCGTCCACCCCTCCCGATCGATCGTGACCAGGGCCGCGATGAACGGCTTGCCGTCGCCGACCACGAGGCACTGGCTCACGTACGGATGGGCCCGGACACGGTCCTCGAGCACGGCCGGGGCCACGTTCTTGCCCCCGGCGGTGACGATGATCTCCTTCTTGCGCCCGGTGATGCGGACGTAGCCGTCGTCGTCGACGTCGCCGAGGTCGCCGGTGGCGAACCACCCCTCCGGGTCGAGCGCGGCCTTCGAGGCCTCCTCGTCCTGCCAGTAGCCGGAGAAGACCTGGGGTCCGCGGAACAGCAGCTCGCCGTCGTCGCCGACCCGCACCTCGGTCCCGGGGAACGGGCGGCCGACCGTGCCGATGCGCTGGTCGTCCGGTGTGTTGACGGAAAGTGCGGCGGTCGTCTCGGTGAGCCCGTAGCCCTCGAGCACGGTCACGCCGATGCCGCGGTAGAAGTGCGCCAGCCGGTCGCCCAGGGGCGCGCCGCCGGAGATGGCCCACTCGGCGCGGCCGCCGAGCGCCTCGCGCAGACGCCCGTAGACCAGGCGGTCGAAGAGGGCATGACGTGCACGCAGAGCCACCCCGACGCGCTTCGGACGACCGCGGCGCGTGGTCGCGTCCTGGGCGCGGCTGTAGGCGATGGCCGTCGCGACGGCCCGGTCGAAGACCGGTCCCTTGCCGTCGGCGTACGCCTTCGTGCTGGCGCTGTTGAACACCTTCTCGAAGACCCTCGGCACGGCGAGGACGAAGGTCGGCCGGTACTCGCCGAGGTCGGCCACGAGGTCCTTGACGTCGGCCGTGTGGCCGAGCCGCGTGCCCGAGCGGATGGCACCCACCTGGATGATCCGCGCGAAGACGTGCGCGAGCGGCAGGAAGAGCAGGGTGGAGGCGCCCTCGCGCCCGAACAGCTCCGGCAGCTGCTCGAGCGCCCCGCCGAGCTCGGCGCGGAAGTTGCCGTGCGTCAGGCAGCACCCCTTGGGGCGTCCGGTGGTCCCGGACGTGTAGATCAGCGTGGCGACCGAGTCCGACGTCAGGGTCGCGCGGGCCTCCTCGAGCGCGGCGTCGTCGACGCCCGACCCCCCGGTGCGGACCTCCTCCAGTCCCCCCTCGTCGATCGTCCAGACGTGCTGGAGCGCGGGCGCCTGGGCGCGGGCCTCGTCGACCCGCCCCAGGTGCTGAGCGCTCTCCACGACGGCGGCGACCGCGCCGGAGTCGGCGAGGATCCAGGCCACCTGCTCGACCGAGGACGTCTCGTAGATCGGCACCGTCACGGCGCCCGCCCACCAGATGGCGTAGTCGACCAGCGTCCACTCGTACCGGGTGCGCGAGAGCAGTGCCACGCGGTCGCCGGGTCTCACGCCCGCCGCCCGGAGCCCCTTCGCCACCTCGACGACCTCGGCGTGGAAGGCGCCGATCGTGACGTCGGTCCAGCCGTCGGGACCGCGCCGGGCGAGGGCCACCGCGTCCGGGTCGGCCGCGAGCCGCTCGAGCACGTCGTCGGTCAGGGTCCCCTCGTGCGCAGCGTTCACGTACGGCAGGCTACTCGGGGCGCCACGCGGTGGGGAGCCGCAGGGCGAGAGCCCCCTGCCGTCCCACTACGATGAGATCCCACGACGCGAGGAGGGCCGCCATGGCGCGCACGACCAGCGACATCGTCATCGATGCCGCCCCGTCCGCCGTGATGTCCGTGATCGCCGACTTCGGCGACTACCCCGAGTGGGCCACGGGGGTCCGCAGCGCCGAGGTGGTCGACGACGGCGACGGCGAGCGGGCCCGTCGCGTGCGCTTCACGCTCGACGCCGCCCCCATCCGCGACACCTACGAGCTGCTCTACACCTGGGACGGTGACCGCTCCGTCTCGTGGAGCCTCGCGGAGAAGGCCACCGTGCTCACGGCCCTCGACGGCACGTACGCCCTGGCCGAGGTCGACGGCGGCACGCGGGTCACCTACCAGCTCGCGGTCGACGTCGTCGTGCCGCTGCTCGGCACGCTCAAGCGCAAGGCCGAGAAGGTCATCATCGACGCGGCGCTGAGCGGGCTGAAGCAACGGGTCGAGAACGTTGGCTGACGACGAGGTCGGGTCTCTCGGGCAGGAGACCCTGAAGCTGCTGCGCGCGCTCGCGGTGGAGGGACAGCACCACGACCCCCCGGGCGCCGGCCACGACCCCGGGTCGTCCCACGTGTGCACCACGACGTGGTGCCCCGTCTGCCAGGTCGTCGGCTACGTGAAGGCGAACCCCGACGTCGTCGACGAGGTGGCGCAGGCGGCCGTCCACCTCGCCCGGACCGTGCGCGACGCCGTGGACGCCGCCCTGCGCCACGACGCGCCGCCCTCCCGACCGACCGACCACCCCGCCCACGACCCGGAGGCACCCGCATGACCGAGCCGCAGGATCGCTCGACGGCACTCGGGGTGGGCGTCGACATCGGCGGCACCAAGATCGCCGCCGGCCTGGTGAGCGCCGAGGGCGAGATCCTGGCGCACGTCGCCGAGCCGACCCCGGCCGCCGACGGCATCGCGCCCCTCGTCGCCGACCTCGTCGGGCAGCTGCGTGCCGACGTCGACGTCCCCGTCGCCGGCATCGGCGTGGGCGCTGCGGGCTTCGTCTCGGCGGATCGCACCACCGTCACCTTCGCCCCGAACATCGACTGGCGCGACGAGCCGCTGGGCACCGACATCGCACGCCTGGTGGGTCTGCCGGTCGTCGTGGAGAACGACGCCAACGCGGCCGCCTGGGGTGAGTACCGCTTCGGTGCCGGTGCGGACTCCGACGACCTGCTCCTCGTGACCATCGGCACCGGTGTGGGCGGCGGCGTCATCCAGGACGGCGACCTCGTCCGCGGGGGGTTCGGGGCGGCCGCGGAGATCGGCCACCTCCGGCTCGTGCGCGACGGCCGGCTCTGCGGCTGCGGGCAGCACGGGTGCCTCGAGAAGTACGCCAGCGGCAGCGCCCTGGTGGTCGACGCGAAGGATCGTGCATCCGGCGACGACCCGGCCGCCGCCGCGCTCCTGTCCCGCGCAGGATCGGTCGAGGCGATCACCGGCCCCCTGGTCACCGACCTCGCGCAGGAGGGCGACCCGTTCGCGGTCGATCTGCTGCACGACCTCGGCACCTGGATCGGCGAGGGTTGTGCGTCGCTCGCAGCGGTCCTGGACCCGACCGTCATCGTCATCGGCGGCGGCGTCGGGGCGGCCGGCGACCTCCTCCTCGAGCCCGTGCGAGCGGCGTTCGAGGAGCACCTGCCGGCACGGTTCCACCGCCGGGTCGCCGAGGTCCGTCTCGCGACGCTCGGCAACGACGCGGGCATCGTCGGCGCCGCCGACCTCGGCCGTACCGCGCCCGACCGCACCGCACCACCGACCGGAACCGGCGCGCAGCCCGCCGAGCACGAAGGAGCCTGACGTGGCGGACAGGTTGGCCGTCGGCATCGACATCGGCGGGACGAAGATCGCGGCCGGCGTGGTCGACGAGGACGGACGGGTCGTCGCGCGCACGCGTCGCGAGACCCCCACGACCGAGCCCGAGGCCGTGCTCGACGCCATCGTCGAGATCACCGCCGAGTTCCGGGCCGAGCTGCCCGTCAAGGCGGTCGGCATCGGTGCAGCGGGCTTCGTCGACGCCTCGCAGTCGACCGTCCTCTTCGCGCCCCACCTGGCCTGGCGCCACGAGCCGCTGCGCGACCGCGTCGCACGGCGCACGGCCCTGCCGGTCATGGTCGACAACGACGCCAACACGAGCGGGTGGGCCGAGTGGCGCTTCGGTGCCGCGCAGAACGAGCCCGACCTCGTCCTCATCACCCTCGGCACCGGCATCGGTGGCGCCCTCGTCATCGACGGCCTGCCGTACCGGGGGCACTTCGGGATCGCCGGCGAGTTCGGCCACATGCAGGTGGTGCCGGCCGGCAACCCGTGCGAGTGCGGCAACCTGGGCTGCTGGGAGCAGTACGCCAGCGGCCGTGTCCTCGGTCGACGCGCGGCGGCAGCGGTCCGGGAGGGCTCGCCGATCGGTCGGCGCCTCGCCGAGGCCGCGGGGGGCCCCGAGCGCGTCGAGGGGGCGCACGTCACGCCGCTGGCGCAGGACGGCGACGAGGAGGCCATCGCGTGGATCGCCGAGGTCGGCGACTGGCTCGGCGTCGGCATGGCCAACCTGGCCGCGGCGCTCGACCCCGGCCTGTTCGTGGTCGGGGGCGGGGTCAGCGACGCGGGCGAGCTGCTGCTCGGTCCCGCGAGGGCGGCCTACTCACGCACGCTGACCGGTCGCGGCTACCGCTCGGAGGCGCGCATCGTGCGGGCCCACCTCGGGCCCGAGGCCGGGCTCATCGGCGCGGCCGACATGGCGCGGCTCACAGCGCGGCGCCGTCGTCCGGCCAATCCCGCTGCGAGGGTCCGTGTTCGGGCAGCTGCGCGATCAAGTAGATCGCCGAGGCGACGAAGGTGAGCGCGGCGCCCAGCAGCACGGCCCCCGAGACCCGACCCACGGTGAAGGACGCGAGGACCAGCAGCACGGGCGCGCCGAGCAGGCCGGCCCACGCGAGCGCGCGGCCGCGGTGCAGCGGTCCGCCCCGCGGCGGCTCGACCCTGCGGTAGAACTGCTCGTCGACCGGGTCGGGCCGGTCCTCGAAGGCGACCGGCTCGGGCTCGGGCTCGGGCTGTCGCGCGGGACGTGGTTCGACGCGGTCGGCCTCCTCCGGGAACGGGAGGTCGAGCTCGAGCCGGCTGACGATGTCGTCGAAGGCGTCGTGGCCCTCGTCGTCCTCGCCCCGACGTCCGTGCTCAGCCACGGGCGGCCCCCGTGTGCTCGGCGATGAAGTCCGCCGAGCGCTCGAAGATCAGCGGCGCGTCGTGGTCGAGGGTGGCGACGTGGTAGCTGTCCTCCAGCGTCACGAAGGTGCCGAGACCGGGTCGCAGCCCCTCGCGCACCAGCTGGATGGTGCTGTCGTCGACGACGTGGTCGTCGGTGGAGCGGAAGAACAGGACAGGTGCCCGCACGGCACCAAGGTTCGCGCGGACGTCGCCCCACGCCCGCATCATCGAGTGCAGGGCCTTCAGCGGCGTGCGGTCGTACGCGTGCTCCTGCACCCCCTCCTTCTTGATGTCGCCACCGATCGCCTCCAGCGACGGGACGACCCACTTGAGCAGCGGCACCGCCCGCAGGCGCGGGTCGCGCGAGGCGATCGCCGGGTTGACCACGACGACGGCGTCGATGTCGTGCGGGCGTTGCTCGGCGAGCCGCAGCGCGAGGCAGCCGCCCATGGAGAGCCCGCCGACCACGACGCGCTCGCACCGTGAGCGCAGCTGGTCGAGCTCGACGTCGAGCGCGCCGTACCAGTCCTCCCACGTGGTGCGGTTCATCTGCTGCCACGTCGTGCCGTGTCCCGGCAGCCGGGGGACGCGCACGGTGTGGCCCCGGGCGGCGAGGTCCTGGCCCCAGGGGGTCATCGACGCGGGGGAGCCGGTGAAGCCGTGGCTCAGCAGCACGCCCACCGGGCCGCCGTCGCTGGCGAACGGCTCCGCGGGCTGGAGGTCGGAGGACGACGCGCTCATGACGTCATCCTCCCTCACGGTGTCGACGCCGTGCACCCCCCTCGGCGCGGTAGTGTCCGGTAGACGCTGGAGGAGGCGACGTTGTTCTACTGGTTCCTGAAGTTCCTGGCGCTGGGTCCGCTGCTGAAGCTGATCTTCCGGCCGTGGGCCGAGGGCACCGAGCACGTGCCCCGTGAGGGCGCGGTGATCCTCGCCAGCAACCACCTGTCGTACAGCGACTGGCTGTTCATGCCGCTCGTCATCCCGCGCCGGGTCACGTTCGTCGCGAAGGCGGAGTACTTCGAGAGCCCCGGCATCAAGGGCTGGTTCCAGAAGAAGTTCTTCTCCGGCGCCGGTCAGGTCCCGATCGACCGGTCCAGCGGGTCCGCGGCCGCGGGCGCGATCGCGACCCAGCTCCGCCTGTTGTCCGAGGGCGAGGTCTGCGGCATCTACCCCGAGGGCACCCGGTCCCACGACGGGAAGCTCTACCGCGGACGTACCGGCGTCGCCCGGATCGCGCTGGAGGCCGGCGTGCCGGTCATCCCGTGCGCCGTCATCAACACCGACGTCGTGGCGCCGCCCGGCAAGGTCTTCGGGAAGATGGCCCGCCCGGGCGTCCGCTTCGGCGAGCCGCTCGACTTCTCCCGCTACGAGGGCCTCGAGGGCGACCGCTTCATCCTGCGCGCCGTGACGGACGAGATCATGTACGAGATCATGAGGCTGTCCGGGCAGGAGTACGTCGACCTGTACGCGCAGGACGCCAAGAAGCGCGACAAGGACGCGGAGCGCGAGGCGGCCAAGGCCGTCGAGCGCGCCGAGTCCGACGAGGTCTGGGACCAGATCAAGCCCGAGTGAGGTCCGGCGCGGGCGTGCCGGGCCGGGGGAGGAGCGAGACATGCGGGTCGGAGTGCTCACCGGCGGCGGGGACTGCCCCGGCCTGAACGCCGTCATCAGGGCGGTCGTCCGCAAGGGCGTCCAGTCCTTCGGCGACGAGTTCGTCGGCTTCCGCGACGGCTGGCGTGGCCCGCTGGAGGACGACGCGCGGCCGCTCGGCGTCGACGAGGTCCGTGGCATCCTGCCCCGCGGGGGCACGATCCTCGGGTCGTCGCGGACCAACCCGTTCGCCGTCGAGGGCGGGGTCGAGCGGATCACGGCCACCCTGGAACGCCGCGGGTGCGACGCGCTCGTCGCGATCGGGGGTGAGGACACGCTCGGCGTGGCCACGCGGCTGGCCGAGCTCGGGGTCGACGTCGTGGGCGTGCCGAAGACCATCGACAACGACCTGTCGGGCACCGACTTCACCTTCGGCTTCGACACCGCCGTGAACATCGCGACGGAGGCCATCGACCGGCTCCACACCACTGCGGAGTCCCACCACCGCGTGCTCGTGGTGGAGGTCATGGGGCGACACGCCGGGTGGATCGCCCTGCACTCCGGCCTGGCCGGCGGGGCCAACATCATCCTCATCCCGGAGCGCCCGTTCGACATCGAGAAGGTGTGCGCGCAGGTCGAGAGCCGCTTTGCCACGCACTTCTCCCCGATCGTGGTGGTCTCCGAGGGCGCCGTGCCGCGCGAGGGCGGCGACATGACCCTGCAGTCCGGCGAGAAGGACGCCTTCGGCCACGTGCGCCTCGGCGGCGTCGGCGAACGGCTGGCGCAGGAGATCGAGCAGCGGACCGGCAAGGAGGCACGCGCCGTCGTGCTCGGTCACGTCCAGCGCGGCGGCACCCCCACCGCGTTCGACCGCTGGCTGGCGACCCGGCTGGGGTTGCACGCGATCCAGGCCGTGCACGAGGGCGACTTCGGCACGATGGTCGCGCTGCGCGGCACCGACGTCGTGCGCGTGCCCCTCAGCGAGGGGACCGGCGAGCTCAAGCTCGTGCGGCCCGAGCTGTACGACGAGGCGGAGGTGCTGTTCGGATGAGCCGGCACGAGGTCGAGGACGTGTGGTCCTACCCGAGGCCGCCTGCGGTGGAGGCGAGCGACGAGCTGGTGGTCGTCGAGCTGGGCGGTGTGGAGGTCGTGCGCACGACGCGGGCGTTCCGGGTCCTGGAGACCAGCCACCCACCCACCTACTACCTGCCGATCACCGACGTCGCCGAGGGCGCGTTGCGCCCGGCCAGCGGTCACACCATGTGCGAGTTCAAGGGCCGGGCCGACTACCTCGACGTCGTCGGAGGTGAGCGGGTGGTGCCCGCGGGTGCCTGGACGTACCCGAGCCCCCGGCCGGGCTTCGAGCAGCTCGCCGGCCACGTCGCCCTCTACCCGGGCCGCATGGACCGCTGCACCGTCGACGGTGAGGTCGTGCAGGCGCAGGAGGGCGACTTCTACGGCGGGTGGATCACCTCGCGTGTCAGCGGACCGTTCAAGGGGGCGCCGGGCACGCTCGGCTGGTGAGCCGCGCGGCTCCTCGTCGCAGCGCTCCGCGGTGCGGACGGGCGTTCGGGCCGTCGTGAGCGACGGCCTAGACTTGGCGGGTGAGCATCCCGAGCCTGACCGACCTCCATGCGATGGGAGCTGCCCAGCAGCCCTCGTATGCCGATCCCGCTGCCCGCGACCGCGCGCTCGAGCAGCTGCGCCGGATGCCTCCGCTCGTCTTTGCGGGCGAGTGCGACGACCTGCGCGACCGCCTGGCCGCCGTGGCGCGGGGCGAGGCCTTCCTGCTCCAGGGTGGCGACTGCGCCGAGACGTTCGAGGGCGTCACCGCCGAGAACGTCCGCAACAAGCTGCGCGTGCTGCTGTCCATGGCCGTCGTCCTCACGTACGCGGCGAGCGTGCCCGTCGTGAAGGTCGGCCGGCTCGCCGGCCAGTACGCCAAGCCGCGCTCGCGCGACACCGAGACGCGCGACGGCGTCACGCTGCCCGCCTACCGTGGCGATGCCGTCAACGGCTTCGACTTCACCCCGGAGTCGCGGGTCCACGACCCGCAGCGCCTCGTCGACGTGTACAACGCCTCGAGCGCCACGCTCAACCTCGCGCGCGCCTTCACGACGGGCGGCTACGCCGACCTGCGGCAGATGCACGAGTGGAACAAGGACTTCGTCAAGCACAGCCCCGTCGGCGTCAGCTACGAGCGCGTCGGCGGCGAGATCGACCGCGCGCTCGCCTTCATGGACGCCATCGGCGTGGAGCCCGACGCGTTCCGGTCCGTCGACTTCTACTCCTCCCACGAGGCGTTGATCCTCGAGTACGAGCACGCGCTCACGCGCATCGACTCGCGCACGCAGCGGCCGTACGACGTCTCGAGCCACTTCGTGTGGATCGGTGAGCGCACGCGCCAGCTCGACGGTGCGCACGTGGAGCTGCTCAGCCACATCGCCAACCCGATCGGTGTGAAGCTCGGGCCGACCACCACCGCCGACGACGCCATCGCGCTGTACGAGAAGCTCAACCCCGAGCGCGAGGCCGGCAGGATCACCTTCATCACGCGCTTCGGCGCGGAGAAGATCCGCGACCTCCTGCCCGGCCTGGTCGAGAAGGTCACGGCCGCCGGCCTCGAGGTGGCCTGGGTCTGCGACCCGATGCACGGCAACACGTTCGAGGCGTCCACCGGCTACAAGACGCGCGAGTTCGACGACGTCATCGACGAGACGCGCGGCTTCTTCGAGGTGCACCGCTCGCTCGGCACGTGGCCCGGGGGGCTGCACGTCGAGCTGACCGGCGACGACGTCACCGAGTGCGTCGGTGGTGGCCGCCGGCTCTCGGCCGAGGACCTCGCCACCCGCTACGAGACGCTGTGCGACCCGCGGCTCAACCGCGAGCAGTCGCTGGAGCTGGCGTTCCTCGTGGCGGACATGCTGCGCGAGCGCTGACCGGACGGGCGGGCGTCCCTCAGCGGCCGTCGAGCGGCACCCGGAGGGTCATGAGCGTCGTGGCGAGCCCGTCGTACTGGCCGCACAGGAGCAGCAGCTCGACCGCCGTCGCCTCGTCGAGGTGCTCGCGCAGCCGGGCCCAGGTGGCGTCGTCGAGGTCGCGCTCGCGCACGAGGGACGACGTCGCCTCGAGCAGTGCGCGCTGACGATCGCTCCAGCCCCTCCAGCTGGTGTCGCCGGCGTGCTCGACCTCGTCGGGCCGCAGGCCGACCCTGCGTCCGATGCGACGGTGGTGGTCGAGCTCGTAGTCGCAGCCGCGCAGCGTCGCTACGTGCAGGATCACCAGCTCGGTGTCGCGGCGAGGCAGCCGCCCGAACGGCATCAGCGCCGCGCTGAACAGCAGCCAGGCGCGGAAGAGTCGGCGCTGGCGGCCGAGGACCGTGAACACGTTCGGACGCTGGCCGCCGATGACGCGTCCGGCGATGCCGGCGATGCCGTGGTTGACCAGCCCCAGCTCGCGCAGGCCGCCGGGAGCCACGCGCGCCGGTGGTGGTGGCGTGGGAGGGGCATCGAGGGAGCGCCCGGACGAGGACGGGGACGCGGACAGGTCGGTGCTCACCGGCCCAGCGTAGGTGGGACCGGTACGTCTGCACCAGTTCTCCGCCTCAGACGAAGATGACCACCGTGGAGCCGACGCGCGCCTCGCCCGAGCCCGGGCGCTGCAGGACCACCCGGTCGGTGCCGGGGATGCGGTTCTGCACGTCCACCTCGAAGCCGGCGTCCTCGAGCGTCTTCACCGCCTCCTCGCGGGTGCGACCGGTGACGTCGGGGACCTCGACGTTCTCCGGGCCACGCGAGACCACCAGCGTGATGGTGTCGCCCTTGAACCGGCTGCCGCCGTTCGGGGACTGGCTGATGACGACGCCCTTGGCGACGTCGTCGGAGAAGCGCTCGGTGACGTTCACCTCGAACGAGGCCTCCTGCAGCGTCCTCTCCGCCTCCGCACGGGGCTTGCCGGTCTGGTCGGGGACGTCGATGGGCTGGCGTCCACGGCTGACCACCAGGTCGATGACGGTGCCACGCTTCACCTGCTGGCCGACCTTGTAGTCGACCGCGCGCACGATGCGTCCCTCCGGGATCTTCTCGCTGTAGGCCTGCGTGACGTCGCCGACCTGGAGGGTCAGCTCGCCGAAGACGGCTCGGGCCTGCTCGACCGTGTCGCCCTGCACGTTCGGGATCGCGTAGCGCTCCTTGCCCTTGGACACGACGGCGTTGATCGTGTCGCCCGGCAGCAGGCGGTCGCCCGCGGCGGGGTCGGTGGACAGGACCGTGCCGAGGGGCGCGGTCTCGGAGAACGCCCGCCGGGTCACCTCGAGGGAGAACCCTGCCGCCTCGGCCTCTTCGGTGGCCTGTGCCTCGGCCTGCCCCACGAGCTGGGGCACCTCGGCGTAGCGGCCGATGCCCAGCCAGTAGCCGAACCCGGCGAGCAGCAGCGCGGCGACGACCGCGGCCACGAGCAGGACCCGACCGCGTCGGCCCGACCCCTCGGTCTCCTGGGAGGCGCGGTACGCCTCGGCGGTCATCGCCGGGTGCAGGCCCGTCGTGGCCCGGTCCGACCCCGACCAGGCCTCGCTGCTCCACCGCATGGTGGGCTCGGCCCGGGCGACGACCTCGCCGGTCTCGCGGTCGACGAGCACGGTCTCGCCGCCGTCGTCGAGGTCGTCGACCTCGTCGGCGGGCAGTGGTCCGGACAGGTCGCCGTCGGGGGACTCGTGCTCCAGCACGACGGGCCGGGTCGGCTCCTCGTCGGCGGAGGTCGGGCGGGGGAGGAGGTCGGCGGTGAGCTCCGGCTCGTCGTCGAGGCCCTCCTCGAGGGCCCGCTCCACGAGGCGGACCTGGCGCAGCAGCACCCCGGCGTCCTGGGAGCGCTGCGACCGGTCGCGCACCGTCGCCCGGGCGACGAGCGCGTCGACGTAGGCCGGCAGGTCCGGCTGCACGGAGGAGGGCGGCGCGACGTCCTCGTGGACGTGCTTGTAGGCGACCTGGATCGGGGACTCGCCGGTGTGGGGCTTGGTGCCCGTGAGCATCTCGAAGAGCATGGCACCGCAGGCGTAGACGTCGGAGCGGGCGTCGGCGCCCTCGTTGACGACGATCTCCGGGGCCAGGTAGGACACCGTGCCGATGAGGGTGCCGCCCGTGGCGGTGGTGGCCGCGCTGACGGCGCGCGCGAGGCCGAAGTCGGCCACCTTGACCTCGCCGTCGGGCGTGATCAGCACGTTCTCGGGCTTCACGTCACGGTGGACGAGGTGGGCGCGGTGGGCGGCCGAGAGCGCGGTGAGGACCTCCGCGAGCAGGCGCAGGGCCCGCAACGGCGGCATCGGCGTCTCCTCGCGCATCACGTCGCGCAGGGTGCGACCGGGCACGTACTCCATGACGAGGTAGGTGACGTCGCCGTCGCGCCCCTGGTCGAAGACGGCCACGACCCCGCGGTGGTTGAGCTTCGCCGCGGCACGCGCCTCGCGCTCGAACCGCTGGGAGAACTCGTCGTCGTCGCCGAGACCGGCGTGCATGACCTTGATCGCGACCGGGCGGTCGAGCCGCTCGTCGTGGCCGTGGAAGACGCTGGCCATGCCGCCACGGGCGATCCGGCCCTCGATCCGGTACCGCCCGTCGAGGACGCGGCCGGCGAGCGCGTCGTCACGCATGACCGTCACAGCCGGACCTCCTCCCTCGCGCCGTCGGGCGGACACACCTCAGATGAGTGTAGAGAACGGCCTCTGACCTGCGGTGGTGCGACGGCGTGTCCCCCGTGGGCAGTTCAGGCGGGTGCGCGGCGTCAGGAGGTGCGGCGGGTGGCGCTGCGGGCCAGGGGACCGAGCGTGGACTGCGCCCGCGGGCCGAGGGCGTCGATCGCGGCGTCGACCTCGGTCTCGAGGCGCGCGATGTCGCGCTCGACTGCCGCGAGCGCGCCCGTGCGCACGACGAGCTCGGTGAGGGGCTCCACGCCCTCGCGTGTGCCGAGGAGGCGGGTCAGGGTCTCCCGGTCGACGTCGGTGCCGAGCTCGGCGGCCCGCGCCACCAGGACGGTGCGCTTGCCCTCCCGCAGGTCGTCGCCGGCGGGCTTGCCGGTGGTGGCCGGGTCACCGAAGACGCCCAGCACGTCGTCGCGGAGCTGGAACGCCTGGCCGAGCGGGATCGCCACGGCACTGAGTCCCGCGAGCAGGGTGTCGTCGGCCCCGGCCAGCGCCGCACCGATGTGGAGGGGACGCTCGACGGTGTACGAGGCGGCCTTGAAGCGGACGATCGTCATGGCCTCCTCGACCGAGACCGCGCTGCGGGTCTGGGCGAGCACGTCCAGGTACTGGCCGGCGACGACCTCGGAGCGGCAGAGGTCGAGGTAGCGCAGGGCCCGGGGCACCCGTGGCAGCCCCGAGGAGCGCAGCTGCTCGTCGGCCCAGGAGAGCATCAGGTCGCCGAGCAGCACCGCCGTGGACAGGCCGAAGGCCCGCGCGTCGCCGACGGCGTTGCCCTCGCGGTGGACGGCCTCGAAGGCGCGGTGCACGCTGGGCCGCCCGCGGCGTGTGTCGGAGCCGTCCATGAGGTCGTCGTGGACGAGGGCGCTGCCCTGGAGCCACTCCAGGGAGGCGGCTGCCGTGACGACCGCCGGCTCGTCGGGGTCGCCTCCCGCCACCAGCCAGCCGGCCCGGCAGAAGGCGGCGCGCAGCCGCTTGCCGCCGGCGACGAACTCGGCGGCGGCGTCGAGGAACGGGCCGAGGTCGGGTCCCACGGCGACCAGCTCGGCCCGCCGACGCTCGACGAAGTCGGCGAGCTCACGTGCCACGTCGTCCCGAAATCGGGAAAGGTCGTCTGGGCCCACGGCGCGTGACGATACCGTGGGGGCGTGACAGACGGTCCTTCCCCCACGCCCTCGTCGTCGCTGGCCGAGGAGCTGCGCCACGAGCGTCCCTGCGTCTCGTTCGAGTTCTTCCCGCCGAAGGACGACGCAGGCGAGGAGGTGCTCTGGCGGACGATCGCCGACCTGGAGCCGCTCGAGCCGACCTTCGTGTCGGTGACCTACGGCGCGGGCGGCACGAGCCAGGAGCGCACGGTGCGCATCACCCAGCGCATCGCCGAGCAGTCGCGGATCCGGGCGGTCGGGCACCTCACGCTCGTCGGGCAGAGCCGCGACGAGATCGAGCAGGTGCTCAAGCAGTACGCCGCCGCCGGCATCCACCACGTCCTCGCACTGCGCGGGGACCCGAAGGGTGGCCCGAGGGCTCCCTGGGAGACCCACCCCGACGGCATGGACCACGCGATCGAGCTCGTGGAGCTGGCGCAGGGCCTCGGCGGGTTCACCGTGGGCGTCGCCGCCTTCCCCGAGGGCCACCCCGATGCCGGCGGTCTGGACGCCGACGCGGACGTGCTCGTCGAGAAGCATCGCGCGGGTGCGCAGTTCGCGATCACCCAGCTGTTCTTCCGTGCCCGGGACTACGTCGACCTGGTGGCGCGGACGCGCTCACGCGGCAGCGACCTGCCGATCGTGCCGGGCATCATGCCGATCCTGAACTTCGCGCAGGTGGCGCGCATGGCCGAGCTCTCCGGCGCCGAGATCCCGCGCGAGGTGCTCGACGTGATCGAGCCGGTCGCCGACGACAAGGACGCGGTCCGGGCGCGCGGCATCGAGCTCGCCACCCAGCTGTGCCGCGACCTGCTGGCGGCAGGCGCCCCAGGACTGCACTTCATCACCCTCAACCGGTCGAAGGCGACGCGCGAGATCTTCGAGACGCTGCGCAGCGAGGGTCTGGTCTAGCCCGTCGGGCGGCGAGGGACGGGCCCGAGGCGCTCGGCGAGCGCCTCGGTGGCGAGGCCGACGAGCTCCAGGCTCCCGCTCGGGTACGCGTGGGCCCCGGCCATGACGAGGCCCTCCGGCAGCCGTGGCCCGGGTCGCTCGAGGAGCGAGCGCCAGCCGCGCCACTGCCAGCCCCAGTGGGCGAGGCGGACGAGGTCCGCCGGTCGCAGGTCGTGGCGCTCGACGACGTGCTCGCGCAGGTCGATCCCGACGCGGACGAGCGCGACGAGGGGGTCCTCGGCGTTCTGGTGCACGATCGTCCAGCACGTCGACGTGGACTCCCACAGGTGCATCGGCGGGTCGGAGTGGACGGCGACGTCGGCCGGGGGAGCGGGCGCATCGGCCGCGAGCCGCACCAGCGTGCGATGGGCCGGGATCCGGGGGTGCAGGTCGGGCTCGGGGAGCTCGTCGGGCCACCGAGCGGCGCACCAGGCGACCAGGTCGGCGTCGAGCACGCCGTCGTCGGTCCGCACGCCGACGACCCGCGCGCCGTCGCGTGCGACGCCGGTCGCCGTGACGCCGGTGCGGACCTCGACGCGTCGCTCGCCCAGCCGCGTGGTGAGGGCGTCCGCCAGCGCCACCGGCCCGCCGTCGACCTCCCACCGGCCGAACCCCCGCTCCACGTGGTGGACGACGGCGGCCGCCGCGGGCACCAGGCGCGGGTCGTCGCCGGCGAGGACGACGGGGTCGAGCACGATGCGGCGCAGACGCTCGTCGTCGAAGGTGCGGACCGCCTCGCGGCGCAGGCTGCGTCGGACGTCGAGACTCCTGCGCGCGGGACGATCGAGGGCGTCGGCGCCAGGGACCTGGTTGAGCAGACGTCGTCGCACGACGTCCCAGCGCTCCGTCATGGGGTCGAGCCAGGGGCTCCACGGGTCGGTGCCGAACGTGGCGAGCATCGCGTCGACCTGGCCGGAACGCCGACCCATCGGCAGGTCCATCACGGTGCGGTCGGCGAAGACGTGGCGGCGCCCGGGCACGGTGGCGAGGGAGAGGAGGGAGTCGAGCGGCCGCCCGGACTTGCGGAAGAGGTCGCGCAGGACGCCCGGCATCGTGAACGTCGGCGGGTCGAGGTACCAGCGCCCGTCCCCGAGGCGGTGTCCGCGCAGTCGCCCGCCGAGGGCCTCGGTCGCCTCCAGGAGCACGACGTCGTGCCGCAGCTTGGCCAGGCGAGCCGCCAGCGAGGTCCCGGCGAAGCCGCCTCCCACCACCACGACCCGCGCCATGCCCGCACCCTAGGCCACGGCCCGGCGAGGGGTGCCCTTCGACAGGCTCAGGGACCACCCTTCGACAGGCTCGGGGACGACCCTTCGACGGGCTCGGGGACCACCCTTCGACAGGCTCGGGGGCCACCCTTCGACAGGCTCAGGGACCACCCTTCGACAGGCTCAGGGACCACCGGGCCGTGGGCGGTGGAGCGTCCGGCGCGGGTGCCCTTCGACAGGCGCAGGGACGACCGGGCCGTGGGCGGCGGACGAGCAGAGCGCTGTGACACAGTGGCCACATGCGTCCGGTGCGTCAGGAGATCATGTGGCAGGCGGTGCTCGACGCGATCGACGCGACCGGTCTCGGGGAGCCGCTGGACGTCCTCGACGTCGGCGGTGGGACCGGTGGCGACGCCGTGCGGCTCGCGGGGCTGGGACACCGGGTGACGGTCGTCGACCCCAGCCCGGACGCGCTCGCGTCGCTCGACCGCCGGGCGGTGGAGGCGGGCGTGCAGGACCGGGTCGTCGGCGTCCTCGCGGACACGTCGGACCTCGGTGAGCACGTCGCGGCGGGCTCGACCGACCTCGCGCTCCTGCACGGGGTGCTGGAGCACGTCGACGACCCGGAGGAGTCGCTGCGCGCCGTGGCCGGGGCCCTGCGCGCGGACGGCGTCGTGAGCGTGGTCGTGGCCGGCCGCCCGGCCGCCGTGCTGGCCCGGGCGCTGGCGGGAGACTTCGACGGGGCGGCAGCGCTCGCCTCCGCCCCGGTCGAGGGCTGGGACCTCAAGGTGCGTGGCCCTCGCCGCTACGTCGCGGAGGAGCTGCGGTCCCTGCTCTCCCGTGCGGGGTACGCGACCTCGACGCCGGTGGGCCTGCGGACCTTCGCCGACCTGGTGCCCAGCGCCGTCGTGGACACCGAGCCCGGGGCCCGGGAGCGTCTGTACGCTCTGGAGCGTCTCGTCCGCACGTCCAGCGACTTCTCAGGCATCTCGGCTGGTCTGCACACCATCGCCCGCCTAGACTTGGACTAGTTCCGCCCGACAGGAGGCCTCCGGTGCCACTCTCCGACGAAGAAGCCCGTCTGCTGCAGCAGCTGGAGCAGTCGCTCGCGGCCGAGGATCCCGACTTCGCCTCGACGTTGCGGGGCTCCAAGCAGGCCGCCAGGAACCGCCGGATCGCGGTCCTCGCCGGGCTGGGCTTCCTGGTCGGTCTCGGCGTCATGTTCGGCGGCGCGGTCACGGCCACGACGTGGCTCGGCGTCCTCGGGTTCCTCGTGATGCTGGTGGGCGCGTACTTCTTCGTCACGGCCTGGCGCCACGGCCTGGCGGCCGCGCCGGACGCCGCCCCCTCCACCCGCAAGCCCTCCTCGCCGAAGTCCTCGGGCTCGTTCGTCGACCGCATGGAGGAGCGGTGGCAGCGTCGCCAGGACGGCGACGACCGCTGAACCTCGAGCCGCGCTGACGGCTCGCCGCCTGGACCACCAGCACTGACCCCGAAGCCGGGTCCCGCCTCTGCGGGACCCGGCTTCGTCGTGTCCTGCGCCCTCTCGACGTCCCGAGCGGCTCGATCCGCTCCACCACGCCCCACCCCGCACCCCGCCCTGACCCGATGGCCCCTCCGGGCTGCAACGGCGGGCCTCGAGTGGTGCGGCAGCGCAGACGGCCCCGTCCCGCGACACGACACGAAACCGGCGATTTCGCCTTGACGGTGGTGGAAGGTGGAGTACTGTGGGGCGAAATGGAGCACACGTCGATCTCGTCGCCTGACGAGGCGGGTCGCAGAGGGCGAGGTGGAAGGAGGTGGGGATCGATGCCAACAACTTCTTCGGCACCTACACACCGCGGCTCGACGACAAGGCTCGACTGTTCCTGCCGGCCAAGTTCCGCCCCCGGCTCGAGGGCGGCGTCGTGCTGACCCGCGGGCAGGAGAACTGCATCTACGGGTGGACCACCGAGTCGTTCACGGCCTTCACCGACCGCATCCGCGAGACGCCGTTCACCAATCGCGAGGCCCGCAACTTCGTCCGCATGCTGTACTCCGGCGCCTCCTCGGAGGTCCCCGACAAGCAGGGCCGCATCTCCATCCCGCCGGTGCTGCGGACGTGGGCGGGGCTCGAGAAGGACGTCACCGTGGTCGGCGCGATGGACCGCATCGAGATCTGGGACGCGCGGCGCTGGGACGAGTACTCCGCCGCGCAGGAGGAGCAGTTCTCCGACATGTCCGACGAGGTGATGCCCGGCCTCTTCTGACCACGCCCGCAGGGTCCGACCTCCGGCTGTCCGGTCCTGGCACCACTTCCCCGGTGCCAGAGCCGTACGGACGGGGATCAGGCCACACGGTCGTCCCGCTCCACCACCCACCCCGCCCGCCAGACCCCCGCCAGCGCCCGAGGAGGTGCGATGACCACACGACGACGCGTCCGACACGAGGTCGCCGACGCCGCCGTGCTCATGGTGTTCTCCGCCTCGGTCTCGGTCGGGCTCGCCCTGCTCATCGGCCTGGCGGTCGCCCTCACCTCGAGCGCGGCATGAGCGGCGCGGCATGACGGGGGAGCGCGTGGACGCCACGCACGTCCCCGTGCTCCTCGACCGCGTGCTCGAGCTGCTGGCCCCGTCGGTGCAGCAGGCGCGCGAGGCCGGCCGGGTGCCGGCCGTCGTCGACACCACGCTCGGGCTCGGCGGGCACGCCGAGGCCCTGCTCGACCGCTTCCCGCAGGCGCGGGTCGTCGGCATCGACCGTGACACCGACGCCCTCGACCGTGCGGGCCGACGCCTGGCCCGCTTCGGCGATCGGTTCGTCGCCGCCCACGCGGTGTACGACGAGCTCCCCGACGTCCTGGCGGGCCTCGGGATCGACCGCGTCGACGGGGTCCTCTTCGACCTCGGCGTCTCCTCGATGCAGCTCGACCTCGCCGACCGCGGCTTCGCCTACGCCCAGGACGCTCCGCTGGACATGCGCATGACCCCCGGGGTCGGCATGACCGCGGCCGACGTGCTCAACACCTACCCGGCCGACCGGCTCGCCCGCGTGCTCCGTGTCCACGGCGAGGAGAAGTTCGCCCGCCGCATCGCCGACGCCGTGGTCGCCGCGCGTGCGGACGAGCCGTTCACCCGCAGCGCGCGGCTGGTCGAGCTCGTCCGCGAGGCGATTCCCGCGCCGGCCCGGCGCACCGGCGGCCACCCCGCCAAGCGCACCTTCCAGGCGCTGCGCATCGAGGTCAACGACGAGCTCGCCGTCTACGCCCGGGCGCTCCCTGCCGCACTCGAGGCCGTCGGCGTCGGCGGCCGCGTCGTCGTCCTCGCCTACCACTCGCTGGAGGACCGCATCACCAAGCGCGCCTTCGTCGACGTCACCTCGCTCGACGTCCCGCCCGGCCTGCCGGTCGTGCCACCCGAGCTCGAGCCGCGCTTCCGGCTGCTCGTGCGTGGCGCCGAGCAGGCCGGAGAGCAGGAGGCCCAGGACAACCCGCGCGCCCGGTCGGTCCGGCTGCGCGCCGTGGAACGGATCGCGGCATGAGCACGCTCCACGCGGTCCGGCCCCGCCCGCGCACCCGGCCCGCCCGCCCCTCCAGCCTCCCGTTGCGGCTCGTCGCACCCGTCCGCAGCCGTGCCAGCCGCGCGCCGTTCGTCGTCGTGGTGCTCACGGTCCTCGGGGCCGGCCTCGTCGGGCTGATCCTGCTGAGCACCGTGCTCCAGGCGCAGGCCTTCGAGATCGCCCGGCTGTCGTCGAAGGCCGACGCCCTCGGTGTGCAGGAGCAGGAGCTGCGCCGCGAGGTCGAGCGGCTGCAGGCGCCCGCCGCCCTGGCCGAGCGAGCGGTACGGCTCGGCATGGTGCCGAACGCCAACCCCGTCTTCCTGCGGCCGAGCGACGGCACGGTCATCGGTGACCCCGAACCCGCCGAGCCCCGCAGCAACGTCAGGAGGGTCGATCGATGAAGCGCCAGCGCCTCAGTCGTCGCCGGCTGCGCACCAGCCTCGTGCTGGTCGTCGCGCTCTTCTGCCTGTTCGGCGTGCGACTCTTCTGGATCCAGGGCCTCGACGCGCAGGCCTATGCCGCCATGGCCCGCCAGGCCGGTACGCACACCACCACGGTCCCCGCGCCTCGCGGCGACATCCTCGACCGCAACGGCGAGGTCATCGCCACGAGCGTCGACGGCCTGACGCTGACCGCCGACCCGTCGATGACGGTCGACGACGCGCCCCGCATCGCGCGCATCCTGGTCTCGACGCTGGGGGAGGACCGCATCGACTACTTCGACACCATCGAGAAGCTGCGCACCCCGAAGTCGCGCTACGTCGTGCTCGAGAAGAACCTGCCCGCGGCCCGGGCCGACGAGGCCCTGAAGGCCGTGCGGAAGGCCGGGTTCACCGGCGTCTTCGGCGAGAGCGTCAGCCTGCGCAGCTACCCCGGCGGCCGGCTGGCAGCGAACCTCGTGGGCTACATGGGCCAGACGAAGGAGTCCGACGAGCCGGTCGGCGTCCAGGGTCTCGAGCGCCAGTACGACGCCGTCCTCACCGGCAAGGACGGCTCGGCCACCTACGAGGTGTCACCGAGCGGACAGCGCATCCCGATGGCCGACAGCACGGTCGTCGACATGGTGCCCGGTCGCGACGTCGAGACCACCATCGACCGCGACCTGCAGTGGTACGCCGACCAGCGCCTCGCCGACGCCGTCCGCTCCTCGAGCTCGGACTGGGGCCTCGCCATCACCATGGACGTGCGGACCGGCCAGGTCGTCCAGCTGTCGCAGGCCCCGACCTTCGACCCCGACACGAAGTCCTCGATGCAGTCGTCGAACACCGTGTCGCGCTTCGTCCAGACCGTCTACGAACCGGGCTCGGTGCTCAAGACCGTCACCATGGCCGCGCTCGCCGACCAGGGCAAGATCACCCCGGAGACGCAGATCAAGGTCCCGGGCCAGATGGTCATCGACAAGTACCCGATCGGCGACTACTGGAAGCACGGCACCATCAACCTCACCGCGGCCGGCGTCATCGCCAAGTCCTCGAACCTGGGCACCATCGTCGCCGCCCAGCAGATGAGCGACGAGACGATGCACGACTACCTGCGGAAGTTCGGCTTCGGCGCCACCTCGGGCGTCGAGCTTCCCGGCGAGTCGCGGGGGATCCTCAAGCCGGCGGCGGAGTGGACCAAGGCCAACCACGCGACGATCTCCTTCGGCCAGGGCATCTCGGTGACCGCCATGCAGGTCGTCCGCGCCGTCGGCGCCATCGCCAACGGTGGCGTCATGGTCGACCCCACGGTCGTCAGCGGCTTCGTCGACGCCGACGGCACCACGACCGAGGCCAAGGAGACCGCCACCCGGCGCGTCGTCTCCAAGAAGGCCGCGGCGCAGGTGACGCGCATGATGGAGGCCGTCACGGCCGACGACGGCACCGCACCCGCCGCCCAGATCCCCGGCTACCGCGTCGCCGGCAAGACCGGTACCGCCTGGCGCGTCGACCCGGTGACCGGCCGCTACGTCCGCGGCCAGAACACCGTCTCCTTCATCGGCTTCGCCCCGGCCGACGCCCCTCGCTTCATCACCTACGTCGTCCTGGACAAGCCGTACGCGGCCGCGGGCGGCGGCTCCACCGCAGCACCCGTCTTCCACGACATCATGTCGATGGCGCTCGAGCGCTTCGGCGTGACACCGACCGGGTCGGCATCGCCGAAGGTGGAGCAGGAATGGTAGCCGGGCGCGCTCGTTCCTCGCGCTTCAGCGCGGATCGGTCGCCAGGGCTCCCTCACCGCGGCCCGGCTCGCCGTCGCTCGCTGGCGCTCGCTCGGCGTTGCAGGTGGGACGGCGCTGGGGCTCGCTCCCCACGGACCGCTTCGCCGTCGCTCGCTGGCGCTCGCTCGGCGTTGCAGGTGAGTGTGGACCATGGCTCCCTGGCCGCGGCCCGGCTCTCCTCGCTCGCTCGTCGGTGAAGGATTCCCGGGCTCGCCGAGTCCGGAGGGTACGTCCTGGATACGTTGGGGGGGTGAGTGACGTGACGATGCGGACGCGGCCGAGGAAGGTCCGGCGGGTCACCCTGGGCGACGTCGCGCAGGAGCTCGGTGCCGAGGTCGGCGACGGTCGCGACGTGACCGTCGCAGGGATCAGCCTGAGCACGCGCACCGTGCAGCCCGGCGACCTCTACGCCGCGCTGCCCGGCTCCCGGTCCCACGGCGCCGACTTCGCCGACGCGGCCGCGACGGCGGGCGCGGTCGCGGTGCTGACCGACCCCGACGGCGCGACCCGGCTCCCCACGCTCCCGACCGTCGTCGTCGACGACCCTCGGGCGCGCCTCGCCGGCCTCAGCGCCTGGTTCCACGACCACCCCGACCGTGCCTTCACCACGCTCGGCATCACGGGCACGCAGGGCAAGACGACCAGCACCTACCTGGCCGAGTCCGCCGTCGGCACGGACCGCAGTGCCGTGGTCGGCACCATCGGCACCCGGGTGCACGGTGTCCCCGCGGCGTCGGCGCTCACGACCCCCGAGGCACCCGACCTGCAGGCGCTCTTCGCGGTCATGCGCGAGGAGGCCGTCGAGCTCTGCGCCATGGAGGTCTCCAGCCACGCGCTCGTGCAGGGGCGCGTCGACGGCTTCGCGTTCGACGTCGCGGCCTTCCTCAACCTCGGTCGCGACCACCTCGACTTCCACCGCGACCTCGACGACTACTTCGCCGCCAAGGCCAGCCTCTTCACGCCCGAGCACGCCCGACACGCCGTCGTGAACGTCGACGACGAGCACGGTCGTCGGCTGGTCGGCCTCACGCCGCTGCCCACCACCACCTTCTCGCCGCAGGGTGCCGCGGCCGACTGGCGCGCGGTCAACGTGCGTCCGCACCGTCTCGGGACCGACCTCCAGGTGCTCGGCCCCGCCGGGCTCGAGCTCGAGATGCACGTGCCGCTACCCGGCGTCTTCAACGTCGCCAACGCGTTGGCCGTCGTGGCGTCCCTCGCGACGGTCGGTCACGACCCGCACGAGCTGGTCGAGGGCATCCGCTCCAGCCCCGGGGTACCGGGACGGATGGAGAGGGTCGAGGCAGGCCAGGAGTTCACCGCCGTCGTCGACTACGCCCACAAGCCCGACGCCGTCGAGGCCGTCCTCACGGCCCTGCGGCCCGTCACCGCGGGCCGACTGGTCGTGGTGATCGGTGCCGGGGGCGACCGCGACCACGGCAAGCGTCCCCTCATGGGCGAGGTGGCCGCCCGCTACGCCGACGTCGTCGTCGTGACCGACGACAACCCGCGCTCGGAGGACCCCGCCGCCATCCGGCACGCCGTGCTCGAGGGGGCGCGCGGCGGAGCGGCGCAGGTCGTGGAGGTCGCCGGGCGGCGCGAGGCCATCGCCCACGCGGTCGCGCTGGCGGGCCGGGGCGACACCGTCGTCGTCGCCGGCAAGGGCCACGAGCAGGGCCAGGAGGTCGCCGGCGTCGTCCACCCCTTCGACGATCGCGACGTGCTCCGTCACCTCCTCGGCGAGCAGGCGGGAGGGACCGCGTGATCCCGATGAGCCTGTCCGCGGTCGCCCAGGTGACCGGCGGTGTCGTCCACGGCGACGGTGACGTGGTGGTCACCGCGCCGGCCACGCTCGACTCCCGCCTCGTCGAGCGTGGGGGGTTGTTCGTCGCCGCAGCGGGAGAGCACGTCGACGGCCACGACTTCGTCGGTGCGGCCCTCGACGCGGGCGCGTCCGCCGTGCTGGCCTCGAGGCCGGTCGATGCCCCCTGCGTCGTCGTCGGCGACGTCACCGACGCCCTCGGCCGTCTCGCCCGCCACGTGCTCGAGACCCTCGAGGTCGACGTCGTCGCGATCACGGGCTCGGCGGGCAAGACGAGCGTCAAGGACCTCACCGCCCACCTGCTCGCGAGGGTCGGACCCACCGTCGCGACGTCCGGCAACTACAACAACGAGCTGGGCGTGCCGCTCACGGTGCTGCGCGCCGACGCCGGTACCCGGTACCTCGTGGTCGAGATGGGCGCTCGCGGCATCGGCCACGTCGCTCGCCTCTGCACCGTCGCACCGCCCGACGTCTCCACGGTGCTCAACGTCGGGAGCGCCCACGTGGGCGAGTTCGGCTCCGTCGACAACATCGCGGTGGCCAAGGGCGAGATCATCGAGGCGCTCGGCTCCGACGGGGCCGCGGTGCTGAACGCCGACGACGAGCGGGTCGCCGCGATGGCGACGCGGGTGCCGTCCGGGGCCCGTGTCGTGCGGTTCGGCCGCGCCGCGTCGGAGCCGGGGGACGTGCGCGTGGCCGACGTGGTGCTCGACGCCCGCGGGGAGCCCGACGTCGTCCTCGAGCACCGCGGGGCGCGGCACGACGTGCACGTCCCTCTCCCGGGCGCGCACCAGGCGGCCAACCTGGCGGCTGCGCGCGCGCTGTGCGCCGCGCTGGGGGTCGACCCTGGTGACGACCTCGCGGACTACGCCGCCGCCAGCCCGCAGCGCCTGGAGCGCCACGACCGCGCCGACGGTGTCGTGGTGCTCGACGACTCCTACAACGCGAACCCCGAGTCGGTGATGGCCGCGCTCGACACGATGGCCGGCGTCACGGCCCGTCGGCGCGTCGCCGTGCTGGGGGAGATGCTGGAGCTCGGGCCCGCCGCGCACGACCGGCACGTGGAGGTGGGGCGGCGCGCTGCCGAGGTGGGGGTGGACCTCGTGCTCGCGGTGGGTCCGGGAGCGGCGGGGGTCGCCGAGGGCGCGGGCCAGGTCGGCCGGCTCGTCCCCGACGTCGACGTGGCGCTCACCACACTCCGGGCGTGGCTCGGCGAGGGTGACGTGGTCCTCGTGAAAGCATCGCGGGGGGCACGTCTCGAGCGGGTCACGAGAGGCCTGCTCGACGCCTGAACGGCATACTCGTCCCGACCCCCGCCCGTCAGCCGAGAGGATCCCGCCCCGCATGCTCGCCGTCCTGATCGCCGCAGCCCTCGCGCTGGTGGGCACCCTCCTGGGCACCCGCGTGGCCATCCGGGTGCTGGTCAAGAAGGGGTACGGGCAGCTCATCCGTGACGACGGCCCGACCTCGCACCACGTGAAGCGCGGGACCCCGACCATGGGTGGCACGGTCATCATCCTGGCGTCGCTGGTCGCCTACGCCGTCGCGAAGCTGGCGACGGGGTACGCGCCGAGCGCGTCGGCCCTGCTGCTGCTCTTCCTCTTCGCGGGCCTGGGGCTCATCGGCTTCCTCGACGACTACATCAAGATCTCCAAGCAGCGCAGCCTCGGCCTGCGGAGCAAGGCCAAGATGGTCGGGCAGGTGCTCGTCGGACTGGTGTTCGCCGTGCTCGCCATCGGCTGGGAGGACGAGAACGGCCGCACGCCGATCTCGCACGCCATCTCCTTCGCCCGCGACATCCCCGGCACCCAGCTGCCGACCGTGCTGCTCGTCGTGTGGGTCCTCCTCATGATCGCGGGCGCCAGCAACGGCGTGAACCTCACCGACGGCCTCGACGGGCTGGCCACCGGCGCCTCGGTCATGGTCTTCGCCGCGTTCGTCGGCATCAACGTCTGGCAGTACAACCAGAGCTGCGCCACCGACGCCAGCCCCGGCTGCTACGAGGTGCGTGACCCGCTCGACCTCGCCGTCGTCGCCGCCGCGATCACGGGCGCGTGCTTCGGCTTCCTGTGGTGGAACGCCTCACCCGCGAAGATCTTCATGGGTGACACCGGTTCCCTCTCCCTCGGCGGCGCGATGGCCGGGTTCGCCCTCATGACCCGGACCGAGCTGCTCCTCGTCCTGGTCGGCGGCCTGTTCGTCATCATCACCGCGTCCGTGATCCTGCAGGTGGCCTACTTCAAGCTCACGGGCGGCAAGCGCATCTTCCGCATGGCGCCGCTGCAGCACCACTTCGAGCTGCTGGGCTGGGCGGAGATCACGATCGTGGTCCGGTTCTGGATCATCAGCGGACTGTGCGTCGCCGCAGGTCTCGGGGTCTTCTACTGGGAATGGCTCGCCCGCCAGTGACCCCGTCCGACCTCGACTCCCTCGGCCCCGACGCCGACTGGGGCGGCGTCCGGGCCGTCGTCACCGGCTTCGGCGTGAGCGGGTTCGCCGCCGCCGACACGCTCCAGCACCTGGGTGCGCACGTGGTCGTGCTCGACGAGCACGAGCCGGAGGGCGGCACCCACCGTGCGGAGCAGGCGACACTGCTCGAGACCCTCGGCGTCGACCTGCGCCTCGGCACCGGCCGGACGGCGAGTCTGCCCGACGACGTCGACCTGGTGGTCACGTCGCCGGGCTGGCGGCCCGGGACCCCGGTGCTCGCCGAGGCTGCGGGGCGAGGGGTCCCGGTGTGGGGCGAGGTCGAGCTGGCCTGGCGCCTGCGGGGCGAGGACGCACCGCCCTGGCTCTGCGTCACCGGCACGAACGGCAAGACCACCACGGTCCAGATGCTCGACGCGATCCTGCGCGCCGGGGGCCGGCGCAGCGCGGCGGTCGGCAACGTGGGCCGACCGGTGCTCGAGGCCGTCATGGACCCCGAGCCCCTCGACGTCCTCGCCGTCGAGCTCTCCAGCTTCCAGCTGCACTGGAGCGCCTCGATCGCCGCGGAGGCCTCCGCCGTCCTCAACATCGCCGACGACCACCTCGACTGGCACGGCTCGCTCGACGAGTACGCCCGCGCGAAGGGGCGGGTCTACGAGCACGTCGAGCGTGCCTGCGTCTACTCCGTCGAGGACCCGCGGACCGAGCAGCTGGTGCGCGACGCGGACGTGCAGGAGGGTGCGCGGGCCATCGGCGTCACCCTGGGCGTGCCCGCCCCGAGCATGCTGGGCGTCGTCGACGGGCTCCTGGCCGACCGCGCCTTCGCACCCGATCGGCACACGAGTGCCGCGGAGCTCGGCTCGGTCTCCGACCTGCCCGACGACGCCCCCCACACGATCGCGAACGCGCTCGCCGCCGCCGCCCTCGCGCGCGCCCACGGCGTCGAGCCGCGGGCCGTCCGGGACGGGCTGCGCGGGTTCCGCACCGGTCCTCACCGCGGCACGGTGGTCGCCGAGGCCGAGGGTGTGCGCTGGGTGGACGACTCCAAGGCCACCAACCCGCACGCGGCGCTCGCCTCGCTGCGGGGTGTCGACTCCGCGGTGTGGGTGGCCGGCGGTCTCGCCAAGGGCGCACGGTTCGACGACCTCGCGGAGGCGGTCCGCGACCGTCTGCGCGGCGTCGTGCTGCTGGGTGCCGACCGAGCCGTCGTCGCGCAGGCACTGGCCCGACACGCGCCGGATGTGCCCGTCACGGAGGTTCTTGGCGGGGAGGATGACCCCATGGACGACGTCGTCGCTGCCGCAGCCGCCCTCGCGCGGCCGGGTGACACGGTGCTGCTCGCACCGGGGTGCGCGTCCATGGACCAGTTCCGTGACTACGCCGCCCGGGGCGACGCGTTCGCCGCATCGGTCCGGCGGCACCTGGGCCGATGACCCGGCGAGGGCCCATGACAGCGCGAGCGGAGGGCACCCGGTGAGCACCACCGACGACCGTCCCGTCGCGGGCGCCGGGCAGCGTCTGCTCGACCGCCCGCTGGCCTCCTACCAGCTCGTGCTCGGCACCACGGCGCTGCTGCTCGGGCTCGGCCTCATCATGGTCCTCAGCGCCAGCTCGGTGCTGTCGCTGCAGGTCTACGGCAGCTCCTTCGCGATCGTCCAGCGCCAGGTCGTCCTCGCGGTCGCCGGCCTGGTGGGGGCGTGGATCGTCACCCGGATGTCGCTCGCCACGCTGCGCCGCTTCATCCTGCCGGGCCTGATCGTCTCGATCGCGCTCACGCTCGCCACGTTCGTCCCGGGAGTCGGCGTCGAGGTCAACGGCAACACCAACTGGATCCCGGTCGCCGCCGGGTTCCGGCTCCAGCCGTCGGAGTTCCTCAAGCTGACGCTGGTCCTCTGGATCGCCGACCACTACGCACGCCGGCAGAAGCACCTCGACACACCGCGCCTGCTGCTCATGCCGATGATCCTCGTCGCGGGCTTCTGCGCGGCCCTCGTCGTCGCCCAGAACGACCTCGGCACGGCGCTCGTGCTGTTCGCGGTCATCGTGGGCATGCTCTGGGTCGCCGGACTGCCCGGGAAGTACCTCGGGGCGATCGTCGCCGGTGTCGGCGTGCTCTGCGTCTTCTTCGTCGCGACGGCGCCGCACCGCGTCGCGCGCATGCTGAGCTTCATCAACCCGCTGGCCGACCCCGACAAGGACGGCTACCAGGCGGTGCACGCGATGATGGGCTTCGCGCGCGGGGGGTTCGGCGGCGTGGGTCTCGGTGGCAGCCGTCAGAAGTGGGGCGCCCTGCCCGAGGCGCACACCGACTTCATCCTGGCGGTCGTGGGGGAGGAGCTCGGCCTGCTCGGCAGCCTCGTCGTCCTCGTGCTCTTCGTGCTCCTCGCCGTCGCCGGCGTGCGCATCGCCACCCGCAGCC
This sequence comes from uncultured Aeromicrobium sp., assembly GCA_964599245.1. GTDB lineage: Bacteria > Actinomycetota > Actinomycetes > Propionibacteriales > Nocardioidaceae > Aeromicrobium. The sequence goes on from CAZREF010000003.1 coordinate 110,938, forward strand.
GCGACCCGTTCGCGCGCTACGCCGCCGCCGGCATCACGGTCTGGATCACCGCGCAGGCCACCATCAACATCGCCATGGTGCTCGGCCTGCTGCCGGTCATCGGCATCCCGCTGCCCCTCATGTCCTACGGCGGCTCGAGCGTGCTCGTCACGCTCGTCGGCTGCGGCGTGCTGCTGCTGTGCGCCACGACCGAGCCGGGTGCGGCCCGGGCACTCGCGGCCGGCAGGGCGCGGCGCGCTCGACGCACCGCCGCCCGGAGGCGATGAGCGTGCGTGCCCTCCTCGCCGGCGGTGGCACCGCCGGCCACACGTCGCCGCTGCTCGCGACCGCCGCCGTCCTGCGCGACGAGGGCGTCGAGGTCACCTGCCTCGGCACCCCCCGAGGTCTCGAGACCACCCTCATCCCCGAGGCGGGCTACCCGCTCGAGCTCGTCCCGCCGGTCCCGCTCCCGCGGCGCCCCGGAGCCGACCTGCTGCGCGTGCCCGGCCGCCTGCGCGCCGCCGTGGCCGCCACGCGCGAGGTGGTCGAGCGGGTGCGTCCGCACGTCGTGGTCGGTTTCGGCGGCTACGTGTCGGTGCCGGCCTACCTCGTCGCGCGGCGGATGGAGATCCCGCTCGTCGTCCACGAGGGCAACGCCCGGCCGGGCATCGCCAACCGGCTCGGCGCCCGCTTCACCTCGCACGTGGCCACCAGCTTCCCCGACACGCCGCTGCGCCACGGCCGCTACGTGGGCCTGCCGATCAGGCGCCAGATCTCCGGGCTCGACCGGGAGGCGTCGCGGGCCGAGGGCCGGGCCCACTTCGGGCTCGACCCCGACCGCCCGACGCTGCTCGTCACCGGGGGGTCCCAGGGTGCGCGGCGCATCAACCACGCCGTCAGCGGGGCCGCCCGCGACCTGGCCGAGGCGGGCGTGCAGGTGCTGCACGCCGCCGGTCGCCCCGAGGAGGTCGTGCTCGAGCGTCCCGCTGGTGCGCCGCCGTACGTGGTGGAGCGCTACATCGACCGCATCGACCTGGCGTACGCCGCGGCCGACCTCGTCGTCTGCCGGTCCGGCGCCAACACCGTCACCGAGGTCGCGGCGGTGGGCCTGCCCGCCGCCTTCGTCCCGCTGCCCATCGGCAACGGCGAGCAGGCGCTCAACGCCCACCCGGTCGTGCAGGCCGGCGGCGCCCTCCTCATCGACGACGACGCGATGACGTCCGCCTGGGTCGACCAGGTCGTCGTGCCGCTGGTGCAGGACACCGAACGGCTCGCCGCGATGTCGGCGGCCGCCCGCGACCTCGTGCCGCGCGACGCCGACGTGCGTCTCGCACGCCTCGTGCTCGCGGCAGCGGGGCAGCACCGATGAAGGTCCCGGTCCCGGACGTCGTGCCGGGCCCCGACGAGCTCGGGCACGTCCACCTCGTCGGCATCGGCGGAGCCGGTCTCTCGGCCATCGCCCGCCTGCTCTCCCAGCAGGGCGTGACCGTCAGCGGGAGCGACGCCTCGGACTCCGAGGTCGTCCGGGCCCTGCGGTCGGAGGGGATCACCGTCCACGTCGGGCACGACGGCGAGCACGTCGCCGGTGCCGACGTCGTGGTGGTCTCGACGGCCGTCCGCGAGGACAACCCGGAGGTCGTCGCCGCGACCCGGGAGGGGATCGCGCTGTGGCCCCGCTCGGCGGGCCTGCGCTCGGCCATGGCCGGCCGGCGGACGGTCGCCGTCGCCGGCACGCACGGCAAGACCACCACCACGGCCATGCTGACCTGCGCGCTGGTCGCCGCCGGTGCGGAGCCGTCCTTCGCGATCGGTGCGGAGGTGGCGAGCCTCGGCACCAACGCACGCGTCGGCGCGGGTCCGCTCCTCGTGGCCGAGGCCGACGAGAGCGACGGCGCGTTCCTGCACTACGCGCCGGCGGTCGCCGTCGTCACCAACGTCGACGCCGACCACCTCGACACGTGGGGCACCGAGGAGGCCTACGACGCCGCGTTCGAGGAGTTCGTCGGCACGGTCGGCGAGCTGCTCGTGCTCGGCGTCGACGACCCTGGAGCCGCCGGGCTCGCCGACGTGGGGCGAGCTCGTGGTCTCGAGGTCGTCACCACGGGCCTCGGGCCCGGTGCCGCGTGGGCCGACCTCGTCGCGCGCGACGTGCAGGTCGTCGACGGTGCCACCACGTTCGTGGTGGACGGGCTGGGCGCGGAGGGGCTGGTCGTACGCCTCGCGGTGCCGGGCCGGCACTACGCCCAGGACGCCCTGCTGGCGCTGGCCGTCGGCCTGCGGCTCGGGCACCGGGCCGACCTGCTGGTCGAGGGGCTCGCCGCGTACGGGGGCGCCCGGCGACGGATGGAGCGGCTCGGCTCGGTCCACGGCGTCACGGTCTACGACTCCTACGCCCACCACCCCACCGAGATCAGGGCCGACCTCGCGGCCGCGCGCTCGCTGAGCGGCCAGGGACGGCTCGTGGTGGCCTTCCAGCCGCACCTCGTCAGTCGGACCCGGCGACACGGGACGGAGATGGGGGAGGCCCTCTCGGTGGCCGACCGTGTCGTCGTCGCCGACCTCTACCTCGCCCGCGAGGACCCCGACCCCGCCGTCACGTCGGCGCTCGTCGTCGACGCGGTGCACGGACCGCCGGCGAGTCTCGGGGGCCCCGTCGCGACGCTGCACGAGGTGTTGCTGCCGGAGCTGAGGGACGGCGACCTCGTGCTCACGCTGGGTGCCGGCGACGTCACGACCGTCGGCCCGCGCCTGCTCGACGTCCTCCGCACGCGCGGGGCACCGGGCGCGTGAGCGAGCAGCGGTTCGCCGAGCGGCGTCGTCGAGCCGGACGTCGCCGGCTGCTCCGCTGGCTCGGCGCCGTCGTCGGTGCGGCGGCCGTGGCCGGCCTCGTCTGGCTCGTGTGGTTCTCCGACGTGCTGGGCGTCAGGACGGTCGAGGTCGAGGGCCTCACCACGATGAAGCCGGCCCAGGTCCGAGAGGCGGCCGACCTCGTCGTCGGGACGCCGCTCGCGCGGATCGACACCGATGCCGCGGCAGCCCGGGTCGCGCGGCTGGAACGTGTCGAGCACGTCGACGTGGAGCGGAGCTGGCCCCGGACCGTCACGGTCGTGGTCCGTGAGCGCACCGCCGTCGCCTGGACCCGGGTCGACGGCGACGTCCGGCTGCTCGACCGCTTCGGCGTCGACTTCCGGACCGTCTCCACGGCTCCGAAGGGCCTCGTGGAGGTCGCCACCACCGCCACCGACCCGCGCCGGCGCCAGCTGGCCGTCGTCGCTGCGGCCTCCGTCGTCTCGCGCCTGCGCTCCGACGCGCCGGCACTGATGAAGCAGGTCCAGGCGGTCGACGCCCCCACCCGCGACGCCGTCACGCTCGACCTCACGAAGGGTCGGACGGTGACGTGGGGGAGCGCGGCCAAGCCCGAGCAGAAGCTCACCGTGCTCGAGTCGCTGCTGAAGATCGAGGCGACCGGGTACGACGTCAGCGCCCCCGAGCAGCCCACCACCCGCGGCTGAGGCGTCCCGCGCCGACGGCTCGACACGCGCGTGCACCACGTCCGCGGCGTGTCGCACGGGGAGCGGCGGCACGCGCGCGTAGCGTGAGCGTCAGACAGCAGGTTGACATAACTATAACCCTGTCGTTGACGTTCAGACTTCAGGTCGGCAGACCAGCAGCACCCCACACCCAGCAGCACCCCGAACCCAGCAGCACAGACCCGAGCCACCCACCCTCGAAAGGCATCGCACATGGCGGTCCAGAACTACCTCGCCGTGATCAAGGTCGTCGGCATCGGCGGCGGCGGCGTCAACGCCGTGAACCGGATGATCGAGGTCGGCCTCAAGGGGGTCGAGTTCATCGCGATCAACACCGACGCGCAGGCCCTCCTGATGAGCGACGCCGACGTGAAGCTCGACGTCGGCCGTGACTCCACGCGCGGCCTCGGCGCCGGCGCCAACCCCGAGATCGGCAAGCGTGCCGCCGAGGACCACGCCGAGGAGATCGAGGCGGCCATCAAGGGCGCCGACATGGTCTTCGTCACCGCCGGCGAAGGCGGCGGCACGGGCACCGGAGGTGCTCCGGTCGTGGCCCGCATCGCCCGGTCGCTCGGAGCCCTGACCATCGGTGTCGTCACGCGCCCGTTCACGTTCGAGGGACGCAACCGCTCGGGCCAGGCCGACGCGGGCATCCAGGCGCTGCGCGAGGAGGTCGACACCCTCATCGTCATCCCGAACGATCGTCTCCTGTCGATCAGCGACCCGAACGTCAGCCTGCTCGACTCCTTCCGCCAGGCCGACCAGGTGCTCCACCAGGGCGTCTCGGGGATCACCGACCTCATCACCACGCCGGGCCTCATCAACCTCGACTTCGCAGACGTGAAGTCAGTCATGTCCGACGCCGGGTCCGCCCTCATGGGCATCGGCTCGGCGCGCGGGGAGCAGCGCGCCGCCGTGGCCGCCGAGATGGCTGTCTCCAGCCCGCTGCTCGAAGCCTCGATCGAGGGCGCGCGGGGCGTGCTGCTGTCGATCGCCGGCGGTTCGGACCTCGGCCTGTTCGAGATCAACGAGGCCGCCGGCCTGGTCGCCGACGCGGTGCACCCCGAGGCGAACATCATCTTCGGTGCCGTCATCGACGACGCCCTGGGCGACGAGGTCCGGGTGACCGTCATCGCCGCGGGCTTCGACGGCGGCGAGCCGAAGTCGCGCGACGCGTCGCAGCCGGCCCTCCTCAAGGACCAGGCGGCGCAGGAGACGTCGAGCAGCACGCCGCCGCCCACGGCGGAGACCTACTCGGGCGAGCGCTACTCCTCCTCGACGCAGGCCGACACGGTGCCCTCGGGCGACCCGCGCGCGGTCCCGTCGCGCGAGCCGCGTGAGGTGCCGTACGGCGACGACCTCGACATCCCCGACTTCCTGCGCTGAGCAGGTCGGCGCAGGGCGGTAGCGTCGACGGCGTGTTCCTCCACCGCGACGACTCCGTCGGCTCGGCGAGCGTCGGCTTCACCGACGCCTCGACGGACCTCGGGCGCACCGACGACCCGGAGCACGTCGCCACGAGACGGCGGGTCGCCGAGGCGCTGTGGGACGGCGGTGCGGACCGAGCGCTCCAGGTCACGTCGATGCGCCAGGTGCACGGCAACCACACGGAGAGGGTCGGGCGCGGGGACGCGGGTACCCCCACGGCCGATGCGCTCGTCACGAGCCAGTTCGACGTCGCCCTCGTGGTGCGCGTGGCCGACTGCACGCCGATCGTCCTGGCGCACCGTGCGCTGCCGATGGTCGGCGTCGTGCACGCCGGCCGCGAGGGTCTCGTGAGAGGGGTGGTCCCGGCTGCCGTCGAGGCCATGGACCCCGGGCACGCCCACGACCTGCACGCCTGGGTCGGTCCGCGCGCCTGCGGACGCTGCTACGAGCTGCCCGAGGAGATGGCGGACGTCGTGGAGGCCGCGGTGCCGGGTACGCGCTCCACGACCTCCTGGGGCACCCCGGCCGTCGACGTCGGCGCGGGCGTCGTGCGCCAGCTCGAGGAGCTCGGCGTCACCGTGCACGACGTCGGGGCGCACGCCTGCACCATCGAGGACGACCGCTTCTGGTCCCACCGGCGCCAGGGCGAGTCGGCGGGTCGCATGGGCGCCGTCGTCGTCCTGCGGAACTGATCGAAGGGAGCGCCGATGGACCGACGCGACGAGCTCGCCGCGAACCTCGCCGAGGTGCGTGAGCGGGTCGAGGCCTCCTGTGCCGCGGCAGGACGCGACCCCGCCGAGGTCACGACCATTGTGGTGACGAAGACCTACCCGGCGTTCGACGTCGCACTGCTCGCCGGACTGGGCGTCACCGACGTGGGGGAGAACCGCCACCCGGAGGCCGGGGACAAGAGGAACGAGCTCGACGGGCTGCTTCCCGACGGCGTCGACGCGCCGCGCCTGCACTTCGTCGGTGGCCTGCAGACCAACAAGGCGGGCGCGGTGGCGCGCTACGCCGACGTCGTGCAGAGCGTCGACCGCGCGAAGCTCGCCCGCTCCCTCTCCCGGGGGGCCGAGGCCTCCAGGCGCACGCTGGACCTGCTGGTGCAGGTCGACTTCGACCTCACCGACCCCGGTCGTTCCGGCGCTGCTCCGGACGACGTGCCGGGCCTGGCCGACCTCGTCGCCGAGCTCCCCGGTGTCGTGCTGCGCGGGCTCATGACCGTCGCGCCGCTCGGAGCGGAGCCGCGAGGAGTGTTCGAGCGGCTCCGCGAGCTCGCCGAGACGGTGCGGACCGACCACCCCGGGGCCGACGTCGTCTCCGCCGGCATGAGCGGCGACTACGAGGACGCCGTCCTGGCCGGCGCGACACACCTGCGGATCGGGCGCGCGGTCCTCGGTGAGAGGCCTCCGCTCCGGTAATCTCACCGGTGTCGTTCACGACACCTCGACCACCCGAGCCCCCCGCTCACCGGCACCCCACGGAGACATCATGGCTGGCGCAATGCGAAAAGTAGGCGAGTACCTCGGCCTGGTCGAGCAGGCCGACTTCGACGAGTACGACGAGGAGCCGACCGGGCCCGTCGCCGTGCGTCGCGAGGACGAGCGTGCCGCGGCCCCGGCCGTCCGCGCCCCCGAGCGCCGTGCCCAGGTCGCCTCGATCGACGACCACCGCCGCGCCCCGCGCGCCGTGGCCGCCGCTCCCGCGCCGTCGCAGCTCACGCGCATCGAGACCGTCACGCCGCGCACGTACAACGACGCGCGCACCGTCGGCGAGCACTACCGCTCCGGCGTGCCGGTCATCATGAACCTCTCCGAGATCGACGACGACGACGCCAAGCGCCTGGTCGACTTCGCCGCCGGCCTGGTCTTTGCCGTGCATGGCACCATCAACCGTGTCACCGCCAAGGTCTTCCTGCTGTCGCCCGAGAACATCGAGGTGACCGACGAGGACAAGCAGCGCATCGCTGCGGGCGGGTTCTACGACCACGGCTGAGGAGAATGACGGTGAGCTCCATCGGGCAGGTGATCAGCTTCGTCCTGCTCGTCTGCATCCTCGTGCTCCTGGCACGATTCATCCTGGACTGGGTGCAGCTGCTGGCGCGTTCCTGGCGACCGAGCGGCGCCGTGGCCGTGCTGTGCGAGGGCATCTACACGGTCACCGACCCGCCGTTGCGGGCCGTCCGCGGTGTGATCCCGCCGATCCGGCTGGGGGGCGCGGCGCTGGACCTGTCGCCGATGATCCTGCTCATCGCGCTCTACATCCTGCAGGCGATCGTCAATCGCACCCTGATCCAGTGACCCGGCACACCGTCCGGGTGGGACGGGTGTGGCAGCAGTGAACGATGACCGAGTACGGTGGGACGAAACCCCCACAGGTCTTGCGACGCAACCACGACACGAGGTGAACTCATGCCCCTGACGCCAGAGGACGTGCGCAACAAGCGCTTCACTCCGGTACGTCTCCGCGAGGGTTACGACATGGGCGAGGTGGACCAGTTCCTCGACGAGGTCGAGGCCGAGCTGGAGCGCCTGACCGTCGAGAACGAGGAGCTGCGCGCGAAGGTCGCGGCCGCCTCCACCGGCGAGCCGACGGGGCTGATCCCGGCCGTGCAGGCCGAGCCTGCGCCTCAGCCCCAGCCTGAGCCGGAGCCCGAGCCGGTCGTCGAGAAGAAGCCCGAGCCCGAGCCGGAGCCCACACCGGCCCCGGTCGCTGCCGCCCCGGCTCCGGCCCCCGCCCGCAGCATGGGCGAGGCGTCGACCGCCGCCGCCCGCCTGCTCGAGATCGCCTCCAACAACGCCGACCAGCTCATGGAGCAGGCGAAGGAGGAGGCCGACCGCATCGTCGGCGAGGCGCGGGCCAAGGCCGAGCGCCTCACGAACGAGTCGCGCGGCAAGGCCGACCGCCTCGAGACGGATGCGCGCATCCGTGCGCAGAAGCTCGACGACGAGACCAACGAGCGTCGCCAGCAGGCCGTCGCGGCCATCGAGCGGGAGCGCTACGAGCTCCAGCGTGAGGTCGAGCACCTGCGTGCGTACGAGCGCGAGTACCGGGCCCGGCTCAAGAACTACTTCCAGAGCCAGCTCGACCAGCTCGCCGCGAACGAGAACACCTCCGCCGCGCCGGCGCAGGGCCAGAACGACGGGTCGCCCCGCCGCCTGCGCTCCCTGCTCGGCGACGAGGACAGCAACGCCTCGCTCTGATCGACACGCGCCGAGGGCCCGCCACCGTCACGGTGGCGGGCCCTCGTGCGTCGGTCCCACCCGTCCGGAGATTCCCAGGTCGACCTGGGAAACCCACGGATGCACGGGGAGCATCCCGTGCACCCGTGAGGAAGCCGTGCGCGGCGGGAGATTCCCAGGTCGACCTGGGAATCTCCCACCGCCGCCGGCCGGGGGTCAGGCCTTCGCGACGGCCACGCGCGCGGTGGCGCCGGTGACGTCGATCGACGTCCCCTCGGTGAGGTCGCCCAGGAGCAGCGACGTCGCGAGCGTCTCGCCGGCCACCAGGGCCTCGTGCGCCCGGACCGCGGCGAGCACGACGTCGTCGCCGTCGACGTGCAGCGTGATGCGGTCGGAGACGGACAGCCCGGCGTCGCGCCGGGCCTGCTGGACGCCTCGGACCACGTCGCGGGCAAGTCCCTCGGCCTCCAGCTCGGGCGTGACGGCGACGTCGAGCGCCACGAAGCCGCCGCGGGGGAGCACCGTGATCTCGGTGCCCTCGGACGACGTCGCCACCTGCTCGAGGGTGAACTCGCCCTCCTGCAGCGCGATGCCGCCGGACTTCACCGTGCCGTCGTCGGCGACCGACCAGTCGCCGGACTTCGAGCCCTTGATGGCGTGCTGCACGTCCTTGCCCAGCCGCGGCCCCGCCGCGCGGGCGTGCACCGTCAACCGCGAGGTCAGCCCGTACGCGGCGGCCTCGTCGGAGTCGGCGGCGAGGAAGCGGACCGAGCGGACGTTGAGCTCCCGTGCCACCACGTCCTCGAAGCCGGCGAGCGCGGCCGGGTCGGCCACGGCCACCTCGAGCCCGGGGAGCGGCAGGCGGACCCGCAGGCCCGACGCCTTGCGCAGCGCCGAGCCGGCGGAGCAGACCTCGCGCACCTGGTCCATGGCGTCGACGAGTGCGTCGTCGACGGGGAAGGCGTCGGCGTCCGGCCAGTCGGTCAGGTGGACCGAACGTCCGCCCGTGAGCCCGCGCCAGATCTCCTCGGTCGTCAACGGGAGCAGCGGCGCCACGACCCGGCAGACCGTCTCGAGCACGGCGTGCAGCGTGTCGAACGGCTCCCGCTGCGCGTCGGTGAGGTCCTCGCCCCCGTCGGCCAGCCAGAAGCGCTCACGGGACCGGCGGATGTACCAGTTGGTGAGCACGTCGAGGAACTCGCGGGTCGACTCGCAGGCCTCCGCGACCGCGTAGTCGTCGAGGTGGCTGGTCATCTCGCGCACCCAGCGCCCGAGCTTGGCCAGCACGTAGCGGTCGAGCGGGTCCGACGGCGTCCCCGTCAACGGCTGCGCCTCGTACCCTGCCGCGTTCGCGTAGAGACCCAGGAAGGACCAGCTGTTCCAGAGCGGGATCATCACCTGCCGCACGCAGTCGCGGATGCCCTGCTCCGTGACCACGAGGTTGCCGCCACGCAGGATCGGCGAGGACATCAGGAACCAGCGCATGGCGTCCGCGCCGTCGCGGTCGAAGACCTCCGAGACGTCGGGGTAGTTGCGCAGCGACTTGCTCATCTTGTTGCCGTCGGAGCCCAGGACGATGCCGTGGCTCACGCACGCCTCGAAGGCCGGACGGTCGAACAGGGCCGTCGCCAGCACGTGGAGCGTGTAGAACCAGCCGCGCGTCTGCCCGATGTACTCGACGATGAAGTCGGCGGGGAAGTGCTTCTCGAACCACTCGCCGTTCTCGAAGGGGTAGTGCACCTGCGCGAACGACATGGAGCCGGAGTCGAACCAGACGTCGAGGACGTCGGGCACGCGGCGCATCATCGAGCGGCCCGTCGGGTCGTCGGGGTTCGGCCGGACGAGGTCGTCGACGTACGGGCGGTGCAGGTCGGGCACGCCGTCCTTCTGCGGCACGTGGCCGAAGTCGCGCTCGATCTCCTCGAACGAGCCGTAGACGTCGATGCGCGGGTAGGCGGGGTCGTCGCTCTTCCACACCGGGACGGGCGAGCCCCAGAAGCGGTTGCGCGTGATGGACCAGTCGCGCGCGTTCTCCAGCCACTTGCCGAACTGGCCGTCCTGGATGTGGTCGGGCACCCAGCGGATCTGCTGGTTCAGCTCGACCATCCGGTCCTTGAACGCCGTGACCTGGACGAACCAGGACTCCACGCCCTTGTAGATGAGGGGCTCACGGCAGCGCCAGCAGTGCGGGTAGCTGTGGTCGTAGGTCTCGCGGCGCACCAGCAGCGTGCCGGGGGAGACCGAGCCGGTGCCGTTCTTGAGGTCGTCGATGACGTGCGGGTTGGCGTCGAAGACCTGCATGCCCTCGTAGTCGGTGACGGGCACCGTGAAGCGGCCGTCCTTGCCGACGGGCATGACCGCGACGATCCCCTCGCGGTCGGTGACCTCCTTGTCGACCTCGCCGAAGGCGCCGGCGCTGTGCACGAGCCCGGTGCCGTCGGTGGTGGTGACGGCCTCGTCGGCCGCGACGACCCGGAAGGCGTTCTCGTGGCCGGCGAAGTAGGTGAACGGCGGTGCGTACTCCAGGCCGACGAGGTCGGCACCCGTGCCGCGCCACACGACCGTCGGCTCGTCGCCGAGCTCGCGGGCGTACGCGCCGAGCCGCGCCTCGGCGAGCACCAGTCGTACGGTGCCGTCCGCCGCGCTGTGCTCGTCGGTCCTGGGCCCGGCACCCCCGCCGGGCACGTGGTCCACCGCGACGTAGTCGATCTCCGTGCCGACCATGACCGCGAGGTTGCTGGGCAGCGTCCAGGGGGTCGTGGTCCAGATCGTGAGCAGCGCACCCTCGAGCTCGCCCGGTGTGGTCACGCGGAAGCCGACGGTGACCGCCGGGTCCTGGCGGTTCTGGTAGACGTCGTCGTCCATCCGGAGCTCGTGGTTCGACAGCGGCGTCTCGTCGTTCCAGCAGTAGGGCAGCACGCGGAAGTCCTCGTAGACGAGTCCCTTGTCGTGCAGCTGCTTGAACGCCCAGATCACCGACTCCATGTACTCGGGGTTGAGCGTGCGGTAGTCGTTCTCGAAGTCGACCCACCGGGCCTGGCGGGTGACGTACTCCTCCCACTCGCCGGTGTACTTCAGCACGGAGGCGCGGCAGGCCTCGTTGAAGCGGTCGATGCCCATCTCGACGATCTCGTCGGTGGTCTTGATGCCGTTGAGGCGCATCGCCTCGAGCTCGGCGGGCAGGCCGTGCGTGTCCCAGCCGAAGCGACGCTCGACCCGTCGTCCGCGCATCGTCTGGTAGCGCGGCACGACGTCCTTGACGTACCCGGTGAGCAGGTGGCCGTAGTGGGGCAGGCCGTTGGCGAAGGGCGGGCCGTCGTAGAAGACGAACTCGTTCGTGCCGTCGGGACCGGCCTCGCGGGCCTCGACGCTCGCGCGGAAGGTGTCGTCGTCCTTCCAGTAGGCGAGCACCCGCTCCTCGATCTCCGGGAAGCGCGGGGTCGAGGGGACGTCGGTGGCGGGCCGGTCGGTGCCCGTCTGCGCCTTGGGGTAGGTCATCGCGCTGCTCCTGCGTGTCGTCTGAGTCCGTTGCCTCGAGGACGACCCCTGCGGGACCGCGGTACCACCTCGGTTGCCGCGTCCGGAGGACCGGTCGCGACCACTCGTCGTGCGGCTGTGACGGGCCACCCGTCCGGTTCTACTGGGGGTCCCGCCGGGGCCCTGTTCTTCCGGAAGCTCGCCGCTGATGACGGCTCTGACGCTGGTCCCGACAGGGTACTCCGGACCGTGACGGACTCCTCCCCAGGGCTGAGTTGTGCGGTGACCGACCCAGGTCTACTGTCGCCGCATGACCGAGACCACCCTGGCCGTGCGGGCCGACGAGGACCCCTGGACCTCCGACGAGACCGCGGCCATCCGCACGGAGCTCCAGGACGACCTCCTGCGCCTCCGCAAGGAGCTCGACCTCTCCGCCAAGGAGCTCCAGGACCTGCTGCGCGACGGTGTCGACGGCGCCGGCAACGACCAGGCCGACGTCGGCTCGACCAGCCTCGAGCGCGACGCCGAGATGTCCCTCGCCGCGAACCAGCGCGAGCTGCTGCTGCAGACCGAGAAGGCCCTCGACCGGCTGGGCAAGGGCACCTACGGTGCCTGCGAGCTGTGCGGCCAAGCGATCGGCAAGCTGCGCCTCCAGGCCTTCCCGCGCGCGACGCTCTGCAAGGACTGCAAGCAGCGCGAGGAGCGTCGCTGACGGTGTGCCCGGTCGGCCGCTGACGTCGGGCGGCCTCACGCCGGGACGCGGTGGACGCTCGCCGTGGTGCCCCGTGGGACCATGACGACGATGTCCGAGTCGCCCCACACCGCCCCGACCGCGCCGCGTCGCGTCCTGCCGCTCTTCCTCGCCGCGGTCGCCGTGGCGTGGCTGGTCGACCAGGCCACGAAGGTGCTCGCCGTGGAACGGCTCGCCGACCGCGGCGAGCCCGTCCGCGTCGTCCCCGACGTGCTCGAGCTGACGTTCCTGCGCAACCCCGGCGCGGCGTTCGGCATGGGCGCGTCGATGACCGTGCTGCTGAGCGTCGTCTCGGTGGTGGTGTGCGTCGTGGTCGTGCGCATGGCCGCACGGCTGCGCGACCGCGTCTGGACGGTGGCCCTCGTGCTGCTCCTCGCCGGGGCGCTGGGCAACCTCGCCGACCGCATCTTCCGCGAGCCCGGACCCTTCCGTGGCCATGTGGTCGACTTCATCGACTACGGGGGACTGTTCGTCGGCAACGTCGCCGACATCTACCTCACGGTGGCGGCCGTGCTCGTCGTGGTGCGGACGTGGCAGGGGATCGGTCTGGACGGGGTCCGCGCCGAGGCGACGAAGGACGCCGCGTGAGCGACCAGCAGGAGCACCGGGTCATCGCCGTCCCCGAGGGTCTGGCGGGGGAGCGCGTCGACAGCGCCCTCGCGCGGCTGCTGGGCCTCTCGCGCACCCGCGCCAGCGAGCTCGTGGCCGAGGGGCACGTGCTGCTCGACGGTGCCGTGCCGCAGAAGTCGGAGCGGGTCGAGCCCGGGGCGCTGCTGGAGGCCACCATCCCGGCGCCGCGCACCGCGACCGTGGTCGCGGAGGTCGTCGAGGGGATGAGCATCGTCCACCAGGACGACGACCTCGTGGTCGTCGACAAGCCGGTCGGCGTCGCGGCGCACCCGAGCGTCGGTTGGGAGGGTCCGACCGTGGTGGGTCACCTCGCCGGAGCCGGCGTCCGCATCTCGACGTCCGGGGCGCCGGAGCGGCAGGGCATCGTGCAGCGCCTCGACGTCGGCACGAGCGGGCTCATGACGGTCGCCAAGTCGGAGCGGGCGTACTCGGTCCTGAAGCAGGCGTTCCGCGACCGCACGGTCGAGAAGACCTACCACGCGCTCGTGCAGGGCCACCCCGACCCGCACACCGGCACCATCGATGCGCCGATCGCTCGTCACCCGCGCCACGACTTCAAGTTCACGGTCCGTGCCGACGGTCGTCCGAGCGTCACGCACTACGACACGCTCGAGGCCCACCGCTTCGCGTCGCTGCTGACCATCAAGCTCGAGACCGGGCGGACGCACCAGATCCGCGTCCACATGAGCGCCCTGCACCACCCGTGCGTCGGTGACCTCCAGTACGGGGCCGACCCGACGCTCGCGGCCCGGGTCGGGCTGGAGCGCCAGTGGCTCCACGCGGTCCACCTCGGCTTCGAGCACCCCACGACGGGGGAGCGCGTCGACTTCGAGAGCCCCTACCCGGCCGACCTCGCCCACGCCCTCGAGGTCGTGCGCGCCGCCGACTGACCCACACCCCCCGCTGACCGTGACGTTGTGGCCCCGATGTCGCGTGATTCGGGGCCACATCGTCACGGTCAGCGGGGGTGTGGACGTGGCTCTGGCCGACTCGGCGGTGAGCGGCGACGCTGCTCTGCGTGTACGCGAGACGGGCGGGTGAGCTGGTCCAGGCCGGCGTGACGCGCAAGGTGCTGCGTGGCCCGCGGGCGGAGCGACGTTCCCACGGCCTCTACCGTCCAGCGGGTCTCGATGGCGACGACGTGAGGGGCCGGGTCGACGACGCCATCGGACTCCTCGTGCCAGGCGCCGTCCTCGGCGGATGGGCCGCGCTGCTCCACCACGGCAACGACTGGTTCGACGGCCGGGGTCCGTCCGGCCTTCGTCGTGCTCTCGTCCACTGCCCACCCGGTACCCAGCTGCGGCGGCGAGACCTGCTGGAGCCCTACCGGGGCTCGCTGCGCGAGGACGAGTGGCAGTGGACAGCAGGGACGGCTCCCGTTCCCGTCGCGACGATGGCTCGGGCAGCCTTCGACGAGGCGCGTCTCGCCCCGACCTCCGATCAGCCGTGGTGGCCGTCGACATGGCCGTGAGCACCACCCACGGGTGCGCTCACACGGCGCTGGAGGCGGTACGTCGCGTCGAGGCATCGCGGCACAAGGTCCGCGGCATCGTCCAGGCGCGTCGGGCGATGGCCCTCGCGTCGTCCCGGTCGGCGAGCCCGCCGGAGACGCGAACTCGTCTGTGCGCCGTCCTCGATGCCGGCCTCACCGGTCTGCTCGTCAACGCACCCGTCTTCGACGAGCACGGGACGCTGATCGGCATCGCCGACCTGGTGGTCCCGGAGTCCGGACTGGTGATCGAGACCGACGGGGCCGGGCACCGCGACGAGCTCCAGCACACCCCCGACAACCGCCGCGAGGAAGGCTTCGAGCAGGCCGGCTGCGTCGTGGTGAGGGTCACCCCGCTGGACCACCGCGACCTGTCAGCGCTCGCCGCGCGCATGGTGCGAGGGCAACGCGCCGCGAGGGCTTCCCCTCGGCGTCGCTGGACCGTGGAACCGCCGCCCTGGTGGTTCGACTGGCCCGGTGCTCGTCCGTGGCTCTGAGTCGACCGTGACGATGTGGCCCTGAGACACCCAAAAAAGGGGCCACAACGTCACACTCAGCGGGGAGTGGGAGGGGGTCTGGGAGGATGTCGCCATGCCCAGCCCGCGCGTGCGCCAGTCCGAGAAGCTGAGGGACGTCCTCTACGACATCCGTGGACCCGTCAGCGCACGAGCCGCCGCCCTCGAGGCGGAGGGGCACCGCATCCTCAAGCTCAACATCGGCAACCCGCAGCCGTTCGGCTTCGACGCGCCCGCGGAGATCCTCCAGGACGTCATCGCGGGGCTGCCCGACTCCGCCGGCTACTCCGACAGCCGCGGCATCCAGTCCGCCCGTCGGGCCGTCGTGCACCACTACCAGCTGGTCGACGGCTTCCCCGACATCGACATCGACGACGTGTGGATCGGCAACGGCGTCTCCGAGCTCATCCAGATCGCCCTGCAGGCGCTCCTGGACAACGGCGACGAGGTGCTCATCCCGATCCCGGACTACCCGCTCTGGACGGCCGTCACGAACCTGGCGGGCGGTACCCCGGTGCACTACCGCTGCGACGAGCAGAACGCGTGGAACCCCGACCTCGCCGACCTCGAGTCCAAGATCACCGACCGCACCAAGGTCATCGTGGTCATCAACCCGAACAACCCGACCGGTGCGGTCTACTCGCGCGAGACGTTGCAGGGCATCGCCGACCTCGCGCGTCGGCACGGGCTGATCCTCATGGCCGACGAGATCTACGACAAGATCCTGTACGACGACGCCGAGCACGTCTCGCTCGCCGGCGTCGCGCCCGACGTGCTCACGCTCACCTTCAACGGCCTCTCGAAGGCGTACCGCGTCTGCGGCTACCGGGCGGCCTGGCTGGTGGTCTCCGGGCCGCTCGAGGGTGCGCGCGACTACCTCGAGGGCATCACGCTGCTGGCCTCGATGCGGCTGTGCCCGAACGTGCCGGCGCAGAACGCCATCCAGGTCGCCCTGGGCGGCTACCAGAGCATCAAGGACCTCGTCCTGCCCGGCGGACGGCTCGTGGAGCAGCGCGACACCGCGGTCGCCGAGCTGGAGAAGATCCCGGGCGTCTCCGTGGTCCGTCCGAAGGGTGCGCTCTACGTGTTCCCCCGGCTCGACCCCGAGGTGCACCCGATCCACGACGACCAGCAGCTCGTGCTCGACCTGCTCCTCTCGGAGAAGATCCTCCTCACGCAGGGCACCGGCTTCAACTGGCCCGAGCCCGACCACCTGCGCATCGTCACCCTGCCGTGGGCGCAGGACCTGCGCGACGCCATCCAGCGGCTCGGCAACTTCCTCAGCAGCTACCGGCAGGTCTGAGCGGTGGACCAGGGGGATGCGGGGCGACGGAGGTGGCGGACCGCCGTGGCGACGGTGGCTGCCGCACTCGTCGTCGTGGTCGTCAGCGGCGCCGTCGTGGGCACCCGTGACGTCACCCGCTCGCTCGAGCCTGCGGTGGCCGACGCCGTCCGAGCCGCGTCCGACGACCAGGTCGGGTTCGACGTGCGGGGCCGGGACGTCGACGTCGACCCCTGGGACGCCCCGGACGCCGTGGTCGAGCGGACCGTGAGGGCCGTCCGCGACGTGCCCGGGGTCCACCGCGTGCGGGTGCGTCCGATCGACGTCGCCACCGATCCGTCGGCCCGTCCTCGGGACATCCCGCTCGCGCTGCGGGTGACCCCGACCGGGATCGTGTTCTCGAGCGCCGTGCCCACCCGGGCCCTGGCCGACGAGGTCGGTCGTCGGGCTGCCCAGGTGCGCGGCGTGCCGGTCGGCGTCGACCTCGCCGTCGACGGGACGCTCCCGCGACCGCGGTGGTGGCCCGGCCTGGCCCGCGTGCTCGACACCACGGCGCAGCTCGACGACCTGGTCATCGGCGTGCGCGACGGGGTGCTGACCGTGAGCGGCGCCACCGCCAGCACGGCCGCGCGCGACCGCACCGTGCGTGAGCTCGAGGACACCGACGTCGCCGGCACCGTCCGCGCCGACGTGCAGGTCCGCCGGACCGGCCTCACCGAGCGCGACGCCGCGCTCCTGGAGACCACGCGCATCGTGTTCGCGATCGGCAGTGCCCGCCTCGACGGCCGGGGCGAGAAGGCGCTGGACGCCGTCGCGGCCGTGCTGCGACGCACCGACGCGCGCCTCGACGTGCTCGGGCACGCCGGACCGGCCGACCCGCCGCGGGGCGACGTGCTCGCCGCGCAGCGCGCCGAGGCCGTCCGCGACCACCTCGTCGCCCGGGGCGTGCCGGCCGGCCGGCTCGTGGTCACCGCGATCGGCTCCGGCGCCGATCGCGGCATCGACCCCACGTCGTCGCAGTACCGCCGGGTCGACTTCCGGGTGGAGGAGGAACGCTGATGTCGCTGTACACGGCAGGGGAGATCGTCGTCTGGCTCGTGCTGGCCGCCGTCCTGGGAGGAGCGCTCGGGTGGCTGCTCGGGCTGGCCCAGGGGCGCCGGCTCGCCACGTCCGCCTCACGCGACGCGGCCGCCGCTCGCCCCACGCCGACCACGCCCTCGGCGTCGCGAGCCGACGACCGGCCGGGCCTTGCAGCCGAGCGGCGCGAGCCGAAGGCGCCGTCGACCGGCGAGACGGCGGCGGCCCCGCGTGCGCGGCGCAAGGACGGAGCCGTTCCCGGCGCGTTCCGTGGGTCGGTGCTGCCGGGCCCCGGCGGGTCGTCGCCGACGGCCGAGCACCAGGTGAAGGCCAACGTCGACTCCATGACCTACCACCTGCCCGGCACACCGACGCACGCCCGCGTCACCCCCGACGTCTGGTTCAAGGACGCGGAGACGGCGCGCGCCGCGGGCTTCCGGCCACCGCCCTCCCAGGTCTGAGCACGCGGGACGTCCTGCCGCCCCACGAGAGGATGCAGCCCCGACACCCCCGCCGGGTCCTCTGCCGCCCACGGCCCGGCACCCCCGCCGGGCTGCTCGCGATCTCATCCTTTCGGCCGATGGGTTCTGTCGGCCCGGCACGGCATGATCTCCTGCAGGTGTTCCACCTCGGAACAGACAGCCAGGAGGCACGTGGATGACCGACATGATCCGGGCGACCGGGCTCGTCAAGCGGTACAAGGGGGTCGAGGCCCTCGCCGGGCTCGACCTGTCCGTGCCCGAGGGGACGGTGCTGGGCCTGCTGGGCCCCAACGGCGCCGGCAAGACCACCGCGGTGCGGATCCTGGCGACGCTGCTCAAGGCCGACGGCGGCACCGCGGAGGTCGCGGGCGTCGACGTCGCGAAGGACCCCGACGGCGTGAAGGCGCGCATCGGCCTGTCCGGCCAGTACGCCGCGGTCGACGAGTACCTCACCGGCTTCGAGAACCTCGACATGATCGGACGGCTGTACGGGATGGGGCGCGAGGAGTCGCGCCGTCGGGCCCGTGAGCTGCTCGAGCGCTTCGACCTGTCCGACGCGGGCGACCGTCCCTCCAAGACCTACTCCGGTGGCATGCGCCGCCGGCTCGACATCGCCGGCGCGCTCGTCGCGGCGCCGCCGGTGCTCATCCTCGACGAGCCCACCACGGGCCTCGACGTGCGGGCCCGCCAGCAGATGTGGGGTGTCATCCAGGAGCTCGTCGGCTCCGGTGCCACCCTCCTGCTCACCACGCAGTACCTCGAGGAGGCCGACGTCCTCGCCGACGACATCGTCGTCATCGACTCCGGGCGGGCCATCGCCCGGGGCACGGCCGACGAGCTCAAGGCGCAGACCGGCGGGGAGCGCATCGAGGTCGTCGTGGCCGACCCCGCCGACCGGGACGCGGCGAGCCGCGTGCTGGCCGGCGTCGCCGTCGGCGACGTGCAGGTCGACGCCAACGGCCGTGGACTCTCCGCACCGGTCACCGACGGCGTCGCGCGGCTCGCCTCGGTGCTCCAGGCCCTGCAGGACCAGCAGCTCGCCGTCGTCGACGTCGGCCTGCGCCGCCCCACCCTCGACGACGTGTTCCTGAGCCTGACGGGTCACGCCGCCGAGACCGACGACACCACCACCGACGAGAAGGAGGAGGCCTCCGCATGAGCGCCGCCCGGGTCGCGAGCGACGGCTGGGTCGTCGCCAAGCGCAACGTCATCAAGATCAAGCGGGTCCCCGAGATCCTGGTCTTCGTCCTGATCTCCCCGATCATGTTCGTCCTGCTGTTCGCGTTCGTCTTCGGCGGGGCGATCGACGCGGGCGCCGGCCTGAACTACCGCGAGTTCCTCATCGGCGGCATCTTCGCCCAGACGGTCGTGTTCGGCGCGACGTTCACGGGCGCCGGTCTCGCGGAGGACATGCAGAAGGGGATCATCGACCGCTTCCGGTCGCTGCCGATGTCGCCCTCGGCCGTGCTCGTGGGTCGCACCACGTCGGACATCATCTACAACGTCCTGTCGTTGATCATCATGGCGCTCACCGGCCTGCTCGTCGGGTGGCGCGCCCGCGAGGGCGTGCTCGACATGCTGGCCGGGTTCCTGCTCCTGCTGCTGTTCGCCTACGCCGTCAGCTGGATCATGGGCTACGTCGGCCTCCTGGTGCCGAGCGTCGAGGTCATCAACAACGCCTCGTTCATCGTCATCATGCCGCTGACCTTCGTGTCCAACGCCTTCGTCCCCACCGACAGCTTCAACTCCTTCCTCCGCCCGTTCGTGGAGTGGAACCCCGTCTCGGCCGTCACGCAGGCGTGCCGGGAGCTCTTCGGCAACACGAGCGCCGCGGTGCCGGTGCCGGACGCGTGGTCCATGCAGCACCCGGTGCTCTACACGCTGCTCTGGGTCGCCTTGATCCTCGTGGTGTTCGTGCCGCTCTCGATCCGCCAGTACGCCATCGCCGGGAGCCGCTGA
This sequence comes from uncultured Aeromicrobium sp., assembly GCA_964599245.1. Taxonomy (GTDB): domain Bacteria; phylum Actinomycetota; class Actinomycetes; order Propionibacteriales; family Nocardioidaceae; genus Aeromicrobium. The sequence continues at coordinate 130,719 of CAZREF010000003.1, forward strand.
GCGACGTCGGGGCCGGACCCGGCGGTCGGCGCCGGCACTCGCGTCGCGCACACCGTTGCGCGCCGCTACCATCGGTCGCCACCAGTCACGACAGGTCGGGGAGAGCAGCATGGGAACGCTGGATCGTCGCACGTTGCTCGTGGGCTCGGCCGGGTTGTTCCTGGCGGCCTGCTCGTCGGGGGAGGGCACGCCCGACGCCACGAGTTCGAAGGGTCCGAAGATCTTCCGGCCCGAGGCCGGCAACACCGTCACGCCCGACGACGCGAAGGCCCTCGCCGACCGCCTGAACCAGGCGTTCGCCACCGGGGACGTCGAGAAGCTCGTGGGCGTGGTCGACGGCGAGGACTACGCGCTCGAGGACGTCCGCGACCGGTGGTCCCGGCGCTTCGAGAACTTCGAGCGGCTCGGCTTCGTCGACGGCCAGTGGTACGTCGGCGTGCCCGGTGGCCGGACGCGCAACGGCGCCGGGGGACTCGTCGAGTACTCCGGCGACCTCGTCTTCGCCCACCAGGTGCGCGGAGCCGACGGGCAGCAGGTGGTGGAGACCTACCGCGCCGACTTCCGCAAGGCGAAGGAGGGCGCGCCGCTGCAGCTGCTGGGCATCGGCGAGCCGGAGGAGAGCTACGACCCGTCGTTCTGGGACGTCGCCGACGTCGACGCCATCGAGACGAAGCACACCTACCTCGCCTTCCGCACGAAGGACGCCGCCACGGCCAGGCGGATCTCGGCGGCGGTGGAGCGGGGTGCCGCACGTGCCTTCGACCTCATGCCGCGTCCGAAGGGCGTCGACAAGGTGTTCTACGCGCTGACCTGGCCGGCGGTCGACGGCAAGCTGTGGGGCGGTGTCGCGGTCGGCGAGGCCGACGCCCACGCGTACTACCACCCGTTCGTCGACCCGCAGGCGCTCGCGAAGGGTCAGAAGACCCCGTCGTCCGCGAAGGGGCTGCCGCTGGGCACGGGCCGGGTGGGCATGCACCAGTCCTCGCTGTCGCGGCCGGACTTCGAGGACGTGTGCTGCCACGAGGGCGTGCACGTCCTCGCCAACCAGTGGCTCGCCGGGGGCGGCGCCCCCACCTGGGTGGCCGAGGGGCTCGCCGCGTGGGGCGAGCGCGGCACGCGTCGGCTGCTCTCCGAGGAGGGCGGACGCGTGCGCGGCCACTTCGCCCGGTTCGTCGACACCGTCCCGAAGGGCTCGGACGCCTTCTACTCCAAGGACCCGGCCACGCGGTACGCGAACTACGTCACGGCGGCATCGGTCTTCGCCTACCTCGACGCCGAGCGCGGCCGGTCCTCGGTGTTCGACGAGGCGGAGCGCTACTACGGCTCGGGGGCGCGGGCCTCCGGGTCGGAGGAGGTCGACGGCCACACCCGTGACCTGCTCGCCGCGACCCGACGATGGCTGGGCGCATGAGCGCCCGCCCGGTCGCCGGCCGGTCGAGCCGTCGCGCCGCCGTCGTGCTCGCCGTCGCCGCGCTCGTGCTGAGCGCATGCACCGGCGGGGGCACCCAGGAGAAGAAGGCCTCGCTGCCGCTGCCCGACGAGCCGCCGCCCACCGCGGGCCCCGCCCGAGGCCCGGCGCTCGAGCCGAAGGCGCTGTTCGCGGCCGCCGACGACCTCGAGGAGCAGCTCGGCAGCCTCGACACCGCCCAGGTCGACCGCCGGTCGGGTGCCTTCATCAGCGGCGGCACCGCGGTCGGCTACTCCGTCGACGCGATCTCCGGGTACGACCTCCAGAGCGGTGACCAGCTCTGGACCGCGAAGCTCGACCTGCTGGGTGGCTCGGTCTGCCTCGTCTCGCAGCCCGACGGCCCCGTGAAGCGGTTCACGGTGGTCTACGGCGAGGGCTCGTACTGCTCGTCGGTGGCGACGATCCGCGTCTCCGACGGGAAGGTCCTCTCGAACATGGTCGAGCAGGACCTCGGCCTGACCTTCGAGGGGGAGAGCGCCGGCGGGTCGTTCGACGACCTCTTCACCGTCGACGGCAAGGACTACCTCGTCGACATGCGCGGCGTGGTGTGGCGCAGCACGAAGAGCGACCCCGAGCCCTTCGCCCGGCTGGACAGCGACGCGTACTTCGACCTGCATCCCACGCCGGACGGCTCGATGCTCGTCGGCTCACGCCTGTCGGACCGGCCGCGCTGCCGCGTCGACGCCTACGCCCTGCCGTCGTTCGAGAGGGTCTGGTCCACGTCCGGCGCCGACGTCTTCCCCGAGCAGGGCGAGGACTGCGTCGTCTCGCTGTCGCCCGGCGACCCCACGTGGCTCCTGCAGCAGGTCGACAGCACCTACCACCTCGCGAAGCTGGACCCGGGGTCCGGCGAGGTCGTCGGGCGGACGGAGGCGCCGACGACGCCGCCGGAGAAGCCCCTGCCCGAGGGGACCTTCGACGTGGCGAGCGCCGCCAACCAGCTCGACCGCTCCATCGCCGTGGGCTCGAAGGGCGAGATGATCTTCGCCCAGGCGCGGGGCCTCTCGCGGTACTCCCTCGAGACCGGGAAGCAGTCCTGGGAGCTCGACCTCACGCAGCTCGAGCAGCCGTCGGAGGAGGACTTCCCGTTGCGCACCGTGCTGCCCCAGGGACTCACCGACGACGGCTACCTCGTGGCCACCGTCAGCAACGACACCGTCAGCGAGGTCATCGCCGTCGACGCCGCGAAGGGCACGCTCGTCGGTCGGTGGCCGCTGCCGGAGGAGTACGCGAACGGCTTCCAGGTCGAGCCCGGCGCCGCCCTCTACGACGGAGGGCTGGTGCTCACCCGCAACTTCGAGGCGTGGGAGTCGACGTTCGACGGCATCGGCGACCTCGAGGAGCCCGAGGGCGACCTCTTCGACATCGGCGTCTTCACCTTCCCTCCGCCCCAGGAGGAGGTGGCGCCGCAGGACCGGCCGGTGCCCACGAGCGGCCCGCCCGACCTCGAGGCCAAGCCGCTGGCCGCCGTCGAGGCCGACGACCCTGACGCGACCGTGTCGGCGGGCGCGGTGCACACCGGCACGAACGTCGTCACCTACGTCGGGAACCGGCTCCAGGCCTACTCCAAGCGGGGGAAGAAGGGCTGGTCGCGCACGCTCCCCGCAGGCGCCACGGTGTGCGGCGCCTCCCAGCCCGACCGCTCGGTCACCTCCGTGCTCGTGGCGTACCGCGAGGGGAAGGACTGCACGGGGCTGGCGAAGGTCGGCGTCACGACGGGCAAGACCGTCGAGATCGACGTGCCGACGGGGAAGAAGACCGTCGGTCGTGTCGTGACGCAGGGCGGCACCGACTACGTCCTGGCCGGCGACGACACGATCAACCGCGTCGAGGGTGACCGGCTGGTCGAGGTGGCCGACCTGGGCCTCTCGCCCTACGTCTGGCAGCGCACCCCCGAGGACCCGTCGCTCGTCGTCGCGTCCGCGAAGGACGCGAAGGGTGGCGACTGGACGGTCACGGCCTACCGGGCGCCGACCTTCGAGCGGGTCTGGTCGACCACGGCCTCGACCCTCTTCGGGCGCGAGCCCGACGGTGACAACACCGTGACACCGTTCACCGGCAACGGTCTGTGGGTCGGGGTCACCTTCGGGGAGTACACCGGACCCGACTCGGTCCTGTCGGACGCGCTCGTCCGGCTCGACGCCGGGACCGGCAAGGTCGCCGCGCGCACCGGCACCCGCGAGCGGGTGTACGGCGAGCCCGACCTGACGAGGCTCGACCTCGGTGGTGCCGTGGTCGGCGGGTACTCCTCCGTCGGCTTCGACGACGGCTCGGTGGCGATCACGCAGAACGGCGGCATCGTGCGGTACTCGCTGGACCGGGAGCAGGTCCTCTGGGCGGTCGACACCGAGTCGATCGAGGGGTCGATGGAGAAGGCAAGGCGCGGGACCTACGTGACCGAGGACCTGACCCTCGTCGACGGCGGTCGCACCATCCTCGTCACGCTCTCGAACGAGATCAGCACGGAGCTCATGACGCTCGACGCCGAGGACGGTCGGATCACCGGTCGGTGGAGGCTCGGGGCGGACGACCGCAACGGCCTGCAGACCTCCCCGACCGTCACGGCCTGGAAGGGTGGTGTCGCGCTGTCGCGCGACGACTACGCCTGGTCCTCGGCCTACGGGCCTCAGGCGGGGGACGACCCGCCGGAGGGCCCCGTGCTCGACGTCGGCCTGTTCTCGCTGCCCCGGCAGGAGCCCTCCGGACAGGACTGAGCCCGCCGGACGGGACCGAGTCCGCCGGCGGGCGGGTCACGGGCGGTCGCCCCCCGCGAGCCTGGTCCGGAGCGTCGGGACCCTCGCGTAGGCTGAGGTCCTTCCCCTCCACCCGCCCCTCGGGGCCGTCCGTCCGCCATGTCTGGAGGCGCATCACCCGATGCCGAGCGACTCGTCCTTCGTGCACCTGCACAACCACACGGAGTACTCGATGCTCGACGGGCACGCGCTCCTGGACGGGCTCTTCGAGCGCACCGCCGAGCTCGGCATGCCGGCCATCGCGATGACCGACCACGGCAACGTGCACGGCGCCTACGACTTCTGGTCCAAGGCGCGCAAGCACGGCGTGAAGCCGATCATCGGCATCGAGGCCTACCTGACGCCGGGCACGCACCGCAGCGAGCGCCGCAAGGTCACCTGGGGCCGCGGCGTCGGCGGTGCCGAGGAGGAGGGCGGCAAGGACGTCGCCGGAGGTGGCGCCTACACCCACATGACGATGCTGGCCTCCACGACCGAGGGCATGCACAACCTCTTCCGCCTGTCCTCGATGTCGAGCCTCGAGGGCTACTACTACAAGCCGCGCGCCGACCGCGAGCTCCTGCAGCGCTACGGCACGGGCCTCATCGCCACCACGGGCTGCCCGTCGGGTGAGGTCCAGACGCGGTTGCGCCTCGGCCAGTACGACGAGGCCGTCCAGGCAGCGTCGGACTTCCGCGACATCTTCGGCAAGGAGAACTTCTTCCTCGAGCTGATGGACCACGGCATCGCCATCGAGAAGGAGGTCCGCGACGACCTCCTGAGGCTCGGCAAGCAGCTCGGCCTGCCGCCGGTAGCCACCAACGACTGCCACTACACGCACCCGCACGACGCCGACGCCCACGACGCGCTCATCTGCGTGGCGTCCGGCAAGTCCATCGCCGATCCCAAGCGCCTCAAGTTCGACGGCGGCGGCTACTACGTCAAGTCCGCGGCGGAGATGCGCGAGCTGTGGGAGGACCGCTTCGGCATGAAGGAGGCGTGCGACAACACCCTCCTCATCGCCGAGCGCTGCGACGTGCAGTTCACCGAGAACACCGGTGGCTACATGGCGCGCGCCGACGTGCCCGAGGGCGAGACCGAGGAGAGCTGGTTCGTCAAGGAGGTCTGGCGCGGCATCGAGTCCCGCTACCCCGGCGACGCCCTCACGCAGGAGGTCCGCGACCGGGTCGAGATGGAGCTCGAGGTCATCAAGACCAAGGGGTACTGCGGCTACTACCTGGTGGTGGCCGACTTCATCGGCTGGTCCAAGGACAACGGGATCCGGGTGGGACCGGGTCGAGGGTCGGGCGCCGGCTCGATCGCCGCCTACGCGCTGCGGATCACCGACCTGTGCCCGCTCACCCACGGCCTGATCTTCGAGCGCTTCCTCAACCCCGAGCGGCCCTCGATGCCCGACTTCGACATCGACTTCGACGAGCGTCGTCGCGCCGAGGTCATCCGCTACGTCAGCGAGAAGTACGGCAACGACCGCGTCGCCTACATCGCCACGTTCGGCCGGCTCAAGGCCAAGGCCGCGATCAAGGACGCCAACCGCGTCCTCGACTACCCCTTCAGCATGGGGGAGCGCATCACCAAGGCGCTGCCCGCCGACATCATGGGCAAGGGCGTGCCGCTGAAGCAGCTCTTCGACGCGAACCACAAGCGGTTCAACGACGGCAAGGAGTTCCGCGAGCTCCACGAGAGCGACGCCGAGGTCCGCAAGATCTACGAGACCGCGCTCGGGCTCGAGGGCCAGATCCGCAACTGGGGCGTCCACGCCGCCGGCGTCATCATGAGCAGCGAGCCGCTCGTCGACATCGTGCCGATCATGCGGCGCGAGCAGGACGGCGCGATCATCACGCAGTTCGACTACCCGATGTGCGAGTCGCTCGGCCTGGTCAAGATGGACTTCCTGGGCCTGCGCAACCTCACGGTCCTCGACGACGCGCTGGTCAACATCAAGGCCAACCGCGGCGAGGACGTCGTCCTCGAGGACCTCACCTTCGACGACCCGGCCACCTACGACCTGCTCTCGCGCGGCGACACGCTCGGCGTCTTCCAGCTCGACGGCGGGCCGATGCGTGCCCTGCTGCGGTCCATGCGTCCGGACAAGTTCGAGGACATCTCCGCCGTCGGTGCCCTGTACCGGCCCGGACCGATGGGTGCGGACTCGCACAACAAGTACGCGCGGCGCAAGAACGGCCGCGAGGCGATCGAGCCCATCCACCCCGAGCTGGAGGAGCCCCTCAAGGACGTCCTCGGCGAGACCTACGGCCTGATCGTCTACCAGGAGCAGGTCATGGAGATCGCCCAGGTGCTGGCGGGCTTCAGCCTCGGCCAGGCCGACAACCTGCGCCGCGCGATGGGCAAGAAGAAGAAGGAGGAGCTCGACAAGCAGTACGCCGGGTTCCAGGCGGGCATGCTCGAGCGCGGCTACTCCCAGGAGGCCATCACGGCGCTGTGGGAGATCCTGCTCCCGTTCTCGGACTACGCGTTCAACAAGGCCCACTCGGCGGCGTACGGCGTCATCTCCTACTGGACGGCCTACCTCAAGGCCAACTACCCGGCCGAGTACATGGCGGCCCTCCTCACGAGCACCCGCGGCGACAAGGACAAGTCGGCCGTCTACCTGGCCGAGTGCCGGCGCCTGGGCATCCAGGTGCTGCCGCCCGACGTCAACGACTCCGTCTCCAACTTCGCCTCCGTGGGCGAGGACATCCGCTTCGGCCTGAGCGCGGTCCGCAACGTCGGCGAGAACGTGGTGGCCGGCATCGTCGCGGCGCGGGAGGAGAAGGGGGCGTACGCCGACTTCACCGACTTCCTCGACAAGGTCCCGACGCACGTGTGCAACAAGCGCGTGCTCGACTCCCTCATCAAGGCCGGGGCCTTCGACTCCCTCGGCCACCGCAGGCGGGCGCTCACGACGATCGCCGAGGACGCGGTCGACCAGTACATCGACCTCAAGCGCAACGCCGCGATCGGCCAGGACTCGCTGTTCGGCGGCATGGACGACGCGTTCACCGGTGTCACCGTGGCGGTGCCCGACATGCCGGAGTGGGAGAAGACCCAGCTGCTCGCCTTCGAGCGCGACATGCTCGGCCTCTACGTCTCCGACCACCCGCTCATGGGCCTGGAGCACGTGCTCAAGGCCAGCAGCGACTGCACGATCGGCGACCTGGTGGCCGACGCCGAGCGCCCCGACGGCACCACGGTGCGCGTGTGCGGGCTCATCACGTCGGTGCAGCGCCGGCTCAGCCGCAAGGGCGACACGTGGGCCCAGGTCGCCATCGAGGACCTCGACGGCAGCGTCGACGTCATGGTCTTCCCCGGCGCCTACAACCTCGCCGCGCCGGTGCTCGTGCCCGACACCGTGGTCGTCGTCAAGGGTCGACTCCGGCGCAAGGACGACAGCATCGAGCTCAACGCCCTCGAGGTCACGCTGCCCGCGATGAGCGCCACCGGCCAGCCCGACGCGCCCGTGGTGGTCACGCTGCCCGTCGCCCGCTGCACCAGTGACACGATCGGCCGCTTCAAGCAGGTCCTCGGCAGCCATCCCGGCATGACCGAGGTGCACCTGCGCCTGGTCGGGACCGGCACCACCAAGGTCATGCGACTCGACGACGGGCTGCGGGTCAAGCCGTCCTCGTCGCTCATCGCCGACCTCAAGGAGCTCCTGGGGCCGCATTGCCTGGGCTGAGCGCGGAGCGGGAGCCGCTCGCGCGCGGGCGGGCCGGTGTGAGGGCACTGCTCGGCGCGGTCGCCGCGATGCTCCTGCTGGGGGCGGCCGTCGGCTGGCTGTGGGACACGCTCGCCCGTCCGGCGCAGTGGCAGGTCACCGAGCGCGGCATCCTCCTGACCGAGGAGGCCTCCGGCCGACAGGTCGGCGTCGAGCTGCTCTTCGTGGCCCTCGGTGCGGTGGCGAGCCTGCTCGCCGGGCTCGTGGTGGGACACCTGCTGCGCCGCCTCGGCTGGGTCGTGGTACCCGTGGTCGTGCTCGGTGCCGGCGCGGCCTCGGTCGTGGCCTGGAGGGTCGGGCTGTGGCTCGGCCCGGGCGACCCGGCCGCCACCCCGGACCCGCAGGTCGGTCAGCGCATCCCGGCCGAGCTGGCCGTCGACTCGCTCGCGTCGTTCGTCGTCTGGCCGATGGCCGGCCTCGTCGGGGTGCTGCTCGTGACCTGGCTCGTCGGACGACCCCGCCGGGTCACCGGGCCACCGGAGCCGGCACCGCACGCGTGAGCCGCACCAGGTCGGCAGGAGAGATCTCGACCTCCAGACCGCGGCGGCCCGCCGAGACGTGCACCGTCTCCCACAGCTCGACCGTCTCGTCCACGACCGTGCGATGGGCCCGCCGCTGGCCCAGCGGGGAGATGCCCCCGACGACGTAGCCGGTCGCGCGCTCGGCACGCTGGGGGTCGGCCATGACGGCCCTCTTCGCCCCGAGTGCGGCGGCCATCGCCTTGAGGTCGAGCTGGGTGGTCACCGGCACGATCCCGACGCACAGCTCCCCCTCGACGTCGGCCAGGAGCGTCTTGAAGACCCGGTCGGCGTCGACGCCGAGGGCCTCGGCCGCCTCGAGCCCGTACGACGCTGCACGCGGGTCGTGGTCGTAGCGGTGGACCCGGTGCTCGACACCCTCACGCTGGAGCAGCACCAGCGCGGGAGTGCCCTCCGCGTCACGGCTGCGGGACATCGGGACCTCCCGGGTCGGTGTCGCCGGTCCGGCGGGGGTGGTGCTCGATCGTCGCGCGTACCGCGAGCCCGACGACCAGCGCCCAGAACGCCGCCCCCACGCCGAGCAGCTGCAGCCCGGACGCGGCCACGAGGAAGGTGACGGCGGCGCTGGTCCGCCCGGCGGGGTCGTCGAGCGCGGCGACGACCGCGGAGGCGAAGGTGGCGAGGAGGGCGAGGCCTGCGACGGTCTCGACGATCCCCGCGGGGGCGGCCTCCGTCACGGCCACGAGGGCGCCGGAGGTGCACGCGAGGACGAGCGCGGCGAGACCGGCGACGAACGCCGCCACCCAACGCCTCGACCGCTCGCCGGCCTGCTCGCCGGCCGCGAGCGCCGCGGAGATCGCGGCGAGGTTGATCGCGTGGCCGCCGAGGAACGCCGCGGCCGACGTGCCGGCGCCGGTCGTGACCATGGACGCCCGCCAGGGCACCGTGAACCCGAAGCTGCGCATCACCGCGACGCCCGGGATGTTCTGGGAGGCGAGCGTGACGATCGTCAGGGGCAGGGCGATCCCGACGACCGCGGCGACCGTGAGCGTCGGGGACGTCGGCTCCACGCGGGGGAGCAGGCTCGAGCCCGGGATGCGGGTGCCGTCGAGGGCGAGCGAGACGCCGATCACCACCAGTGCGGCCGCCAGTGCCAGGGGCACCGCCCACCGGGGTGCCCACCGGGTGCCGGCCAGCCAGACGAGGATCACCGGGCCGACCGCGAGGGGAGCGTCGGCGAACGCGGTGAAGGGCGCGACGCAGAGCTGGAGGAGGACGCCGGCGAGCATGGCCTGCGCCAGCGGCACGGGGATCGCCGCCGCCAGCCGTCCCAGCCACGGCACCACGCCGGTGACCGCCAGGAGCACGCCCGTGAGCACGAAGGCACCGACCGCGGCCGGCCACCCGCCGTCAACGGTGCCGGTGCCGACGAGCAGCGCCCCTCCCGGCGTCGACCACGCGAGCGTCAGCGGCAGTCGCGTCCAGAGCGCGAGCCCCGACATCAGCAGCCCGAACGCCACGGTGAGGGCGAAGAGGCCGCTGGCGGCCTGGTCGGGCGACGCGCCGACGGCCCGCAGCGCGGCCAGCACCACGGCGAACGACGACGTGAAGCCGACGACCGCGGTCACGACGCCGGCGACCACCGGCTGCTGCAGGTCGCGTGAGGTCACGGGGCCTGATCCTAGGCGGGGGAGCGGTCCCTAGAATCGGTGCGTGATCAGACGCCTCGACCTCCGCCTCGACCCGACCGCCGAGCTGCCCCGCGCGCAGCAGGACGTCGAGCACGCGCTCCAGGTGGTCGCACCGCTCTGCGAGGACGTGCGCGCCCGCGGCGAGGAGGCCGTCCTCGAGTACGGCGAGCGCTTCGACGGCGTGCGTCCGGAGTCGCTGCGTGTCGCACCCGAGCACCTGGAGAAGGCGCTCGCGAACCTCGACCCGGCCATCCGTGCCGGACTGGAGGAGTCGATCGCCCGTCTGCGGACGACGTGCGAGGCCGAGCTCGAGCAGACCGTCGTCACGACGGTGGCGCCCGGTGCCACCGTCGAGCGTCGCATCGTCGCCATGCAGCGGGTGGGCCTGTACGTGCCCGGTGGTCTCGCGCCGCTCGTCAGCACCGTCGTCATGAACACCGTCCCGGCGCAGGTCGCCGGCGTCGGCTCGATCGCGCTGACCTCGCCGCCCCAGCGGGCCTTCGACGGCCTGCCGCACCCGACGATCCTCGCGGCCTGCGCCCTCCTCGGCATCGACGAGGTCTACGCCGCGGGCGGTGCCCAGGCGCTGGCGCTGCTCGCCTACGGCAGCACGTCGACCGGGGGCTCCGTCGAGCCCGTGGACCTCGTCACCGGGCCGGGCAACCTCTACGTCGCCGCCGCCAAGCGGTACCTGCAGGGGACGGTCGCGATCGACTCCGAGGCCGGCCCCACCGAGATCGCGGTCATCGCCGACGACACCGCCGACCCCGCGTTCGTCGCCGCCGACCTCATCAGCCAGTCCGAGCACGACCCCATGGCCGCGAGCGTCCTCGTCACGCCGAGTGACGCCCTCGCGGACTCCGTGACCGCGGAGCTCGAGCGCCAGGTGCCGACGGCCACCCACGCCGAGCGCATCACGACCTCCCTCGCGGGCCGGCAGTCCGCGATCGTGCTCGTCGACGACCTCGACCAGGCCGTCGACGTCGCGAACGCCTACGCCGCGGAGCACCTCGAGATCCAGACCGCCGACGCCGCCGGCGTGGCGGCCCGCATCGTCAACGCGGGTGCGATCTTCGTCGGCCCCTGGACCCCGGTCTCGCTCGGCGACTACGCCGCCGGTTCCAACCACGTGCTGCCCACGGCCGGCTGCGCCTGCCACTCCTCGGGCCTGTCGGTGCGGGCGTTCTGCAAGAACGTGCACGTCGTCACCTACTCCGAGGACGCCCTGCGCGAGGTCGGGCACCACGTCGAGGTGCTGGCGGACGCGGAGGACCTGCCGTCGCACGGCGCGGCGGTAGGGGTCCGAACGGCATTCTCCGCCGCCCAGGGCCCGGCACCCCTGCCGGGTCGGACCCGGTGATGGCGGTCCCCGCACCCCGTCGCCGCCCGCGGCCCGGCACCCCCGCCGGGTGGCTCCCGATCCGCGAGGAGCTCCGTGACGAGGAGCCGTACGGAGCGCCGCAGATCGACGTGCCCGTGCGGCTCAACACCAACGAGAACCCCTACGGACCCAGCGAGGCGGCCGCGGCCGACGTCGCCGAGGCCGTGCGCGCGGCTGCGCTCGAGCTGAACCGCTACCCCGACCGCGAGGCCGCCGCACTGCGCGAGGGCCTCGCCGCCTACCTGTCTGCCGACGCGCCCGGTGTCCTCCTCGACGCGTCGCGGGTCTGGGCCGCCAACGGGTCCAACGAGATCATGCAGCAGGTCCTGCAGGCCTTCGGCGGACCCGGCCGCGCCGCGCTGAGCTTCGCGCCCACCTACTCGATGTACCCCGAGTACGCGCGCAACACCCACACCCGCTGGGTCGCGGGCCGGCGTCGCGACGACTTCGGCATCGACGTGGACGCGGCGGTCGCGCTCATCGAGGCCGAGCAGCCCGACGTCGTGTTCCTGACGTCGCCGAACAACCCCACCGGCACGGCGCTCGACCCGGCCCACACCCGCGCCGTGCTGGACGCGGCTCCCGGCATGGTCGTGGTCGACGAGGCCTATGCGGAGTTCCGCCGGGCCGGCACCCCCAGCGCCCTCGAGCTGCTCGCGGACCACCGTCGCCTCGTCGTCACCCGCACGATGAGCAAGGCGTTCGCGCTCGCGGGCGGCCGGCTCGGCTACCTCGCCGCGCACCCCGACGTCGTCGACGCCCTGCGCATCGTCCGGCTGCCCTACCACCTGTCGTCGGTCACCCAGGCCACGGCGTCGGCGGCGCTGCGCCACACCGACGAGCTGCTCGCCAACGTCGACGCCCTGCGGGTCGAGCGCGACCGCACCGCCGACCGGCTGCGCGAGCTCGGCCTCACCGTCGCCGAGTCCGACGCGAACTTCGTCCTGTTCGGCACCTTCGAGGACCGGCACGCCATCTGGCAGGCGCTCGTCGACCGGGGCGTCCTGGTGCGCGAGACCGGCCCCCTAGGATGGCTGCGCGTCTCCATCGGGACGCCGTCCGAGATGGACGCGTTCTTCACGGCGCTGAGGGAAGTGATCTCGTGAGCAGGACCGCCCGCATCGAGCGGAGGACCTCGGAGTCGCACGTCGTCGTCGAGCTCGACCTCGACGGCACCGGTACGCACGACATCTCGACCGGGGTCGGCTTCTACGACCACATGCTCACCGCCCTGGCCCGCCACTCGCTCGTCGACCTCACGGTCAGGACCGAGGGCGACCTGCACATCGACGCCCACCACACCGTCGAGGACACCGCCATCGTCATCGGCGACGCGCTGCGCGAGGCACTCGGTGACAAGGCCGGCATCCGCCGCTACGGCACCGCGACGGTGCCGCTCGACGAGGCGATCGCCACCTGCACCGTCGACGTGTCCGGTCGGCCGTACTTCGTCCACACCGGCGAGCCGGAGCGCCAGGTCACCGTCGTCATCGGCGGCCAGTACTCGGGGTCGCTGACCTCGCACGTCCTCGAGTCGATCGCGCACCACGCCGGGCTCACGCTGCACATGACGTTGCTCGCCGGTCGCGACCCGCACCACATCGCGGAGTGCCAGTTCAAGGCGCTGGCGCGGGCCCTGCGCGAGGCCGTCGAGCCCGACCCGCGGGAGACGGGCATCCCGTCGACCAAGGGCGCGCTGTAGTGGCCCCTGGCGCCTCGCGCCCGAGCGTCGCGGTGCTCGACTACGGGTCGGGCAACGTGCGCTCCGCGGTCCGCGCGGTCGAGCGTGCCGGTGCAGAGGTGACGCTCACCGCCGACCCGACGGTCGCGGAGACGGCCGACGGGCTCCTCGTGCCCGGGGTCGGGGCGTTCGCCGCGTGCATGGAGGGACTGCGCGCCGTCGACGGCGAGCGCATCGTCGAGCGACGCCTCATTGCGAACCGTCCGGTGCTCGGCATCTGCGTGGGCATGCAGATCCTCTTCGCCGAGGGCATCGAGCACGGTGTCCGCACGACCGGCTGCGCCGAGTGGCCCGGCACCGTGGAGCGGATCCAGGCGCCCATCGTCCCGCACATGGGCTGGGACACCGTGCACGTGCCGGAGGGCTCGCGGATGTTCGCGGGCGTCGAGGACGAGCGGTTCTACTTCGTGCACTCCTACGGCGTGCGGCGGTGGGAGCTCGACGTCGAGGGCACGCCCTTCACGGCTCCCCGGGTCACCTGGACCGAGTACGGCGGCGACCGCTTCGTCTCCGCCGTCGAGAACGGACCGCTGTGGGCCACGCAGTTCCACCCCGAGAAGTCGGGGGACGCGGGCCGGCGCCTGCTCGAGAACTGGGTCGCCACCCTCTGACCCCTCCCGTCTCCGCGTTTCGGAGCACCATCGCCCGTCCCCACGCGCGGAACGGGCGATGGTGTGCCGAAACGCGGGGACTAGCATCGGCCGGGTGAGCGACTACCTGCAGCTGCTGCCCGCCGTCGACGTCAAGGGCGGCCAGGCCGTGCAGCTGGTGCAGGGGGTCGACGGCTCGGAGAAGCGGTTCGGTGACCCCGTGGAGGCGGCCCTGCGCTGGCAGTCGGCGGGCGCGGAGTGGATCCACCTCGTCGACCTCGACGCCGCGTTCGGGCACGGCCACAACCGCGACCTGCTCGCCGAGATCGTCGGCACGCTCGACATCGACGTGGAGATGTCCGGCGGGATGCGCGACGACGAGTCCCTGCAGGCGGCGATGGACGCCGGGTGCCGACGCGTCAACATCGGCACCGCCGCTCTGGAGCACCCCGAGTGGTGCGCGAAGGTCATCGCCGAGTGGGGCGACCGGGTGGCCATCGGCCTCGACGTGCGCGGCACGACCCTCGCGGCGCGGGGGTGGACCCGTGACGGCGGCGACCTCTACGAGACCCTCGAGCGCCTCGACGCGGAGGGGTGCGCGCGCTACGTCGTCACCGACGTGAACAAGGACGGCATGCTCCAGGGGCCGAACCTCGACCTCCTGCGCGACGTGTGCTCGCGCACCGACCGCCCCGTCGTCGCCTCCGGCGGGGTCACGACCCTCGCCGACGTCGAGGCCCTCATGGGACTCGTCGACATCGGCGTCGAGGGCGCGATCGCCGGCACCGCCCTCTACACCGGGCAGTTCACGCTCGAGGACGCTCTCGCCCTGACCCGCGGCACCCGGGAGGGCTGACCGGTGGCGGGGGAGTGGGAACGCCTGAGCGTCGACCCACGCTCCCCGGAGGCCGCGACGCTGCGGGCCCGCGACGCCGACCGCGAGGTGCTGCTGGAGGCGCTGCGCGACGCCTACGCCGACGGCCGGCTCGACCGTGAGGAGTACGAGCGACGCGTCGAGGACGCCCTGGCGGTGCGGGTCGTCGCCGACGCCCTCCCCGTCCTGGCCGACCTGGTCGCGCCGCCCCGCCCCCCGTCGCGCCAGGAGTCGGCGCACGCCGAGGCCCTCCGGACGGTCCGCCGCGAGGAACGCGACGCTCGCAACGGCTGGCTCGGGGTCACCCTCCTGACGACCGGCATCTGGGGGGCGACGTCCCTCGGAGCCGGTGACGTGCTGTTCTTCTGGCCCGTCTTCCCGAGCGTCGCGATCGGCGTCGGCGCCCTCCTGCAGCGGCTCAACCGCGAGCAACGGGTCGAGGAGCTCGAGGAGAAGGTGGCTCGGAAGCGACGCGGGCGTCGCGACTGAGGCGTCGCGACTGAGGCGTCGCGACCGAGGCGGGACCGGGTCCGTCCGACTCCGCGGATAGGCTCGGCGGGTGAGTCTCGCGGTCCGTGTCATCCCCTGCCTCGACGTCGACGCCGGGCGCGTCGTGAAGGGGGTCAACTTCGTCGACCTCGTCGACGCCGGCGACCCGGTCGAGATGGCGCGCGTGTACGACGCGGAGGGGGCCGACGAGCTCACCTTCCTCGACATCACCGCCTCCAGCGGCGACCGTGCCACGACGTTCGACATCGTCGGTGCCACGGCCGAGCAGGTCTTCATCCCGCTCACGGTGGGCGGCGGGGTCCGCACGGTCGAGGACGTCGACCGCCTGCTGCGGGCCGGGGCCGACAAGGTCGGGATCAACACGGCGGCGATCGCCCGCCCCGAGGTGATCGCCGAGATCGCGCGGCGCTTCGGCAACCAGGTGCTGGTGCTCAGCGTGGACGCCCGTCGGTGCCCGACGAGCGGGCCCGACGCGCAGCCCAGCGGGTTCGAGGTCACCACCCACGGCGGTCGGCGCAGCGCCGGCCTCGACGCCGTCGCGTGGGTGCGACGCGCCGACGAGCTCGGGGTCGGGGAGGTGCTGCTGAACTCCATGGACGCCGACGGCACGAAGTCGGGCTACGACCTGGAAATGATCCGGGCGGTCCGTGACGTTACCCAGGTGCCACTGATCGCCAGTGGTGGTGCCGGACGGCTGGACCACTTCGCCCCCGCGGTGGACGCCGGCGCCGACGCCGTGCTCGCCGCCAGCGTGTTCCACTTCGGCGAGCTGACCATCGGACAGGTGAAAGAGACCTTGCGAGCAGCTGGACACCGTGTCAGGTAGCGACCCCCGCTCGAGCAGCCTCGGCTCGAGCCGGCCCGACCGGATCATGCGTCGCGGCTTCGGGCTGCTCGGGCGCGGCATCGTCGAGCAGAAGCCGCTGTTCGCGGTCTCGGTGGTCGGCAGCGTGCTCTTCGGTGCCATGACCGTCGCCGACGCCTGGGTCCTCGGGTGGGCCACCGACCACGTCATCCGCCCGTCCTTCGAGCGGGGCGAGGTCGTCCAGGGTGCGCTCTGGACGGCGGTCGGCCTCTTCCTGGGCGTCGCCATGCTCCGGGCGCTCGGCGTCATCGCCCGGCGCCTGGTCGGCGGCATCGTCTACTACCGGCTCGTCGCCACCTACCGGCGCCTGGTCACGCGCCAGTACCTCGCCCTGCCCATGTCCTGGCACCACCGCCACCCCACGGGGCAGCTCCTCTCCAACGCGAACGCCGACGTCGAGGCCACCTGGGCGGTCTTCATGCCGCTGCCGATGGCGGTCGGCGTCGTCGCGATGCTCGCGGCCGCGCTGGTGGCCATGGTCGAGGCCGACTGGGTCCTCACGCTGGTGGGCCTCGTCGTGTTCCCGGCGCTGTTCGGCATCAACGTCTTCTACCAGCGGTGGCTGTCGCCGAGGGCGGCCCGTGCCCAGGCGCTGCGCGGCGACCTCAGCGCCGTCGCGCACGAGTCCTTCGACGGTGCGCTCGTCGTGAAGTCGCTCGGCCGGGAGGCCGACGAGACGGCGCGCTTCGCCCGCGCCACGAACGAGCTGCGCGACGCGAACATCGAGGTGGGGCGCATCCGCTCGATCTTCGACCCGCTGCTCGAGGCCCTGCCCAACCTCGGGATCCTGCTGGTGCTGGTGCTGGGCATCGGGCGCGTCGCCAGCGGCGCCGCCGAGCCCGGCGACGTCGTCCAGGTGGCCTACCTGTTCACGGTCGTCGCGTTCCCCGTGCGCGCCATCGGCTGGGTCCTCGGCGAGCTGCCGCGCAGCGTCGTCGGCTGGGACCGCGTCGACAGCGTCCTGCAGGCCACGGGCTCGATGACCTACGGCACCGGCACGCTGCCGGGCGACGGTGCGGTCGAGCTGCGGCTGCGCGACGTGACCTACCGCTTCGACGACGTCGAGGAGACGCAGGACGACGGCGACGTGCTGACCGGTGTCGACCTCACCGTCCCGCGTGGCTCGGTCACCGCCCTCGTCGGCGCCACCGGGAGCGGCAAGAGCACGCTCACGACCCTCCTGTCACGTCTGGTCGACCCGAGGTCGGGTCGCGTCGAGCTCGACGGCCACGACGTCGCGAGCCTCGGCCACCGCGCCCTCGCCGAGGCCGTCGCCGTCGTGCCCCAGTCCACCTTCCTCTTCGACGACTCGGTGCGCGAGAACATCACCCTCGGGGCCGACGTCGGCGACGCGGACGTGTGGGAGGCCCTGCGCACGGTCCAGGCCGACGGCTTCGTCGCCGGCCTCCCCGCCGGCCTCGACACGCAGCTGGGGGAGCGGGGCACCACGCTGTCCGGTGGACAGCGCCAGCGCCTGGCGCTCGCCCGCGCGCTCGTGCGCCGTCCACGCCTGCTCGTGATGGACGACGCCACGAGCGCCGTCGACCCGGAGGTCGAGCAGCGCATCCTGCGGGCCCTCGCCGAGCGCACCGCCGGCGGGAGCGGCCCGACGGTCCTCGTCGTCGCGTACCGCAAGGCCACCATCGCCCTCGCCGACGAGGTCGTCCTCCTCGACGAGGGTCGTGTCGCCGACCGCGGCACGCACGGGGAGCTGCTCGCCCGGTCCCGGGCCTACCGTGACCTCGTCGACGCCTACGACCAGGCCAGGGAGGCCCGCGGATGAGCGCCGCCACCGACGTGAGCCTGCCCGGCGTCGCCCCCGTCCGCGCCACCGGCGTCGAGATCGTGCGACGTGGCCTCGCGCTGTCGCCCGCCATCAGGGACGGCCTCGGGCTGACGATGCTTCTTGCCGTGCTGAGCACGGTCGGCGGCTCCGTCGTGCCCGTCGTCATCCAGCGCACCGTCGACTCCGGGCTGGGGGAGGGGGAGGCGACGTCGCTCGCCGCCATCGGCCCCTACCTGCTCGGCGCGCTCGTCCTCGTGCTGCTCACGGCCGTCGTCGCCTACTGGATGCGCGTGCGGCTGTTCGTGGCCAGCGAGCGCGGGCTCGCCGAGCTCCGGGTCACCGCCTTCAGGCACGTCCACGACCTGTCGATGCTCACGCAGAACGCCGAGCGGCGCGGCGTGCTGGTCTCGCGCGTGACGTCCGACATCGACCAGGTGTCGCTGTTCCTGCAGTTCACCGGCATCACGATCGTCATCAGCATCGGCCAGATGATCGTCGCCACGGTCATCATGGCCTTCTACTCCTGGCAGCTCACCCTCGTCGTGTGGGCGTGCTTCCTGCCGCTCGCCGCCAGCCTGCGGTACTTCGCCGGCAGCCTGAGCCGCGCCTACGACACCGTCCGACGCACCGTCGGCGAGATGCTCGCCGTGGTCGCCGAGCCCGTGGTCGGTGCGTCCGTCGTTCGCGCGCACGCCATCGAGGAGCGCACCCAGGCGCGGGTCGACGAGGGGATCCAGCGCAACCTCGACGCCAACGTGCGGGCGCAGAAGCTGGTCGCGGTCACGTTCGCGTCGGCCGGTCTCGCCGGCGGCCTCGCCAACGCGGGGGCCGTCGCCGCGGGTGTGGTGATCGGCGTCGCCGGCGGTCTGTCGATGGGGACCGTCATCGCCTTCGCCTTCCTCGTCGGGCTGCTGGTCGGCCCCGCGCAGATGGCCACGCAGGTGCTCACCGAGGCCCAGAACGCGATCGCGTCGTGGCGCCGGGTGATCGAGCTGCTCGACACCCCGGCCGACGTGGTCGACCCCGGTCCCGCCGGCGTCCGGCTGCCCGAGGAGGTCCTCGGCGCGCGGTTCGAGGGCGTCGCGTTCGCCTACCCCGGCGGGCCGGAGGTGCTCGCCGGCGTCGACGTCACGATCCACCCCCGCCAGCGCGTGGCCGTGGTGGGCGAGACGGGATCGGGCAAGACGACGTTCGCGAAGCTCCTCACGCGCCTGATGGACCCCACGCGCGGCACCGTGCGGCTCGGCGACACCGACATCACCCGCGTCGCCTTCGACGACCTGCGCCGGCACGTGCTCATGGTCCCGCAGGAGGGCTTCCTGTTCGACGCGACGCTGCGCGCGAACCTGCTCTACGGTCGCGACGACGCGACCGACGCCGACCTCGTGGGCGTGATCGACGACCTGGGGTTGTCCGACTGGTACCGCGGGCTGCCCCGTGGTCTCGACACCGCCGTCGGCCAGCGGGGCGAGTCGCTGTCGGCCGGTGAGCGTCAGCTCGTGGCGCTCGTGCGGTCGGCCCTCGCGGACCCGGACTTCCTCGTCCTCGACGAGGCGACGAGCGCCGTCGACCCGCAGACCGAGCTGCGCGCCACGAGAGCACTGGAGACCCTGCTCGAGGGACGGACGAGCGTCACCATCGCGCACCGCCTCACCACCGCGGAGAACGCCGACCGGGTGCTGGTCTTCGACGCCGGCCACCTGGTCGAGGACGGCACCCACGACGACCTCGTGACCGCCGGCGGGGTCTACTCACGGCTGCACGCCAGCTGGGTCGCCCAGGCCTCTCTGGGAGGATGGGAGGCGTGACCGCCCTCGATCCCGACGTCGCCGCCCGGCTGAAGCGTGACCCTGCCGGCCTCGTGCCCGCGGTGGTGCAGGACGCCACGAGCCGCGACGTCCTCATGGTGGGCTGGATGGACGACGAGGCGCTGCACCGCACCCTCACCACCGGCCGCGGCACCTACTGGAGCCGCAGCCGCCAGGAGTACTGGGTCAAGGGCGAGACGTCCGGCCACGTCCAGCACGTGCGCGAGGTCAGGCTCGACTGCGACGGCGACACCCTGCTCGTGGTCGTCGACCAGGTCGGTCCCGCCTGCCACACCGGAGCGGCGACGTGCTTCGACGCCGATCGCCTGCTGTGAGCGAGCCGTCCCGCGGCCGACGGCTGTACGGGCCGGTCGTGCTCGGTCTCCTCGCCGCCGGCGGGGTCGCGTGGCTCGCCCTCGGTCGCACCTGGGCACGCACCACCCTGCGCCCCGACGGACTCCCGCCCGACACCGTCGTCGTCACGGGCCGTGACGCCGTCCCGCTGGCCGCCGCGCTCGCGGTGGTCGTCGTCGCGGCGGCCCTCGCCGTCCTCGCCACGCGGGGTCGGGGGCGGCTCGTCGTCGGCGTGCTCGTCGTCGCGCTCGGCGTCGTCGGCGCCTGGCTCTCGCTCGCCGCTGGGTCCGCGGTCGACGACGCCGCCCGAGCGGCCGCCGAGCAGTCGCCGGCGTTCACGGGCCAGGCGCTGGGCGACCTCGACGCCACGGCGTGGCCCGTCCTGAGCGGAGCGGGCTTCGCCGCAGCGACGTTGCTCGGCGCGGTGGTGCTGCGCCACGGACGCTCCTGGCCCGGCCTCAGCGGGCGCTACGAGGCCCCGTCACGTCGCGTCGACGACGACCCGTGGAAGGCGCTCGACGAGGGCCGCGACCCGACGCTCTGAGGCGGCGGGGGTCGAAGGTCCCGCCGGATCCATGATGTTCGTAACTCCCGTGGTGCCGCCTCGTTGGAGTCGATGAGAATGGACGGCGGGGGCGACGACCACGGGCAGGAGGCGGCATGAGGGTGCTCGTGCACGACTTCAGCGGCCACCCGTTCCAGGCCCAGCTGAGCCGTGAGCTCGCCCGCCGCGGCCACGTCGTCACCCACTCCACCTGCAACGCCTACGTCTCCGGCAAGGGTCGGCTCACCTCCCACGAGGGGGAGTCCCTCACCTTCGAGACCGTCGGTGACGGCATCGTCTTCGACAAGGGACGCTTCGTCCAGCGCCTGCTGCTGGAGCTGCGGCTCGGCGTGGAGCTGGTCCGCCACGTCCGCCGGGTCCGCCCCGACGTCGCGCTGATGTCGAACGTCCAGATCCCCACGCTCGTGGTGTTCGCGGCCGCCATGGCACTGATGCGGCGCCCCTGGGTGCTCTGGCACCAGGACGTCTACTCGATCGCCGTGCGCTCCTTCGCGGGCGCCAAGCTCTCCCGCGCCTTCCGGGCCGTCGCCCTGGGCTTCGACGTCGCCGAGCGCTGGACCTCGCGTCGCGCCCGCGAGGTCGTCGTCATCGCCGAGTCCTTCGTGCCGGTGCACCGGCGTTGGGGCACGGGGGACAAGGTCACCGTCATCGCCAACTGGGCGCCGCTCGACGAGATCGTGCCGGTCCCGCGCAAGAACGACTGGGCGGTGGAGACCGAGCTCGACGACGTCCAGACGCTGCTCTACTCCGGCACGCTCGGCCTCAAGCACGACCCCGCGCTGCTCGTGCAGCTGGCGGCCGAGGTCCGCGACCGCGGGACCGCCGTGCGTCTGGTCGTCGTCAACGAGGGCCCCGCCGTGCCCGTCCTCCAGGCCGAGGCCGAGCGTCTCGACGTGCCGCTCACCCTGCTGCCCTTCCAGCCCTACGACCGCCTGCCCGAGGTGCTCGGCACCGGGGACGTCCTCGTGGTGCTCCTCGACCAGCAGGCCGGCGCCTTCTCGGTCCCGTCCAAGACGCTGTCGTACCTCTGCGCGGGTCGCCCGGTCGTCGGGCTCATGCCGGAGGAGAACGCCGCCTCCGGTCTCGTCCGGCAGGCCGGCGGTCACGTCGGTCGTCCCGAGGCCGCGTCCCTGCCCGCCGCCGCGGACTGGGTGGGCGAGGTCCTGGCCGATCGCGAACGGCGTGAGGAGATCGGCGTCGGCGCCCGGTCCCTGGCCGAGCGCGAGTTCTCCCTGGAGGGCTGCGCCGACCGCTTCGAGGCCGTGCTCGAGCGGAGCGCCCGATGACCGCGCTGCAGCCGTCGCCCGGCTCCTCCTCGACCGTCACCGGCTCCACGCCGCTGGTGCTCGTCGGACCGCGGACCCGGCTCGGTCGCCGCCTGGCCGAGCGGCACACCGGCCCGGTGCTGTCCGTCTCCCGTGGCGCCGCCGACGACGCGGACCTCACCGGTCCCACCGTCCCGGCCGACGGCACCGGCCTGGCGGCGGCCCTGCAGGGCGCCGCAGCCGTCGAGGTCGCGCTGTGTGCGGTCGGGCCGATCCACCCGGGCCCCGTGGACCTCGACGCCGACGCCGCGGCCGTCCGTCGCGACGTCGCCCTCGTCGAGGCCGTCCTCCGCGCCGCCGACGGTCGTCCCGTGCGACTCGTGCTCGTCTCCTCCGTCGTGGCGCTGGCGCCCGGACCCGATCGTCGCCACTACGGCGGCACGAAGGCCCAGGTCGAGCAGGCCGTGGTCTCGCTCGTCGCGCAGCACCCCGGTGCCACGCTCGACGTCCTCTACCCGGGCCGCATCGTCGACGCCGACGAGCGCACCCGGCCCTGGCACCGGTTGCACGCCGACGTCGCGCGGGTCGCCGCGCACGTCGAGCGGGCGCTGCGTGCGGGTTCCGCGCGTCGCCGCGTGGTCGGGCTCGACGCCCGGCTGTGGCTGGTGACTCGCGCCCTGTCCCTCGTCGTCTCCGGTGCACGGGCCGGACGCGTCGACCCCGTCCTCGAGCTGCCGACCAAGAGGTGACGACCTGATGTGGAAGAAGCGTGCTCTCGACCTGTTCCTGACCGTCGTGGGATCCGTCGTGTGGGTGCCGGTGGTGACCCTGGTCGGCCTCGCCGTGCTGGTCGCCGAGGGTCGACCGGTCTTCTACCGCTCGCGCCGGCGCGTCGACACCGAGCGCGTCGTGCTGCTCACGAAGTTCCGGACGATGGTCCGCAACGCCGACCAGCTGGTGAACCGCGACACCGTGCCCGTCGCCGGCGACACGCGGTTCCTCAACATCCCGGCGGACTCGCCGCTCTACACGCGCGTCGGGCGCTTCATCGAGCGCTACGCGCTCACCGAGCTGCCCCAGCTCTGGCACGTGGTCCGGGGCGACATGAGCGTGGTCGGGAACCGTCCGCTCCCGCAGAACGTGATCGACTGCCTCCGCGAGGAGTTCCCGCAGGTCTCCGACCGCTTCCTCACGAGGGCGGGGCTCACGGGGCCGGCGCAGCTGGTCGGCCGTGAGGCCCTCACCGATGCCCAGCGCCTCGAGCTCGAGTCGGCCTACTGCCGTGCGTGCATCGCGGGGTACCAGGCCCGGCTCGACGTGGTGATCCTCGCCGCGACGATCTTCGGGGTCCTCGGCATCGGCCGTTCGATGGGGTACCGCGACGTCATGGACCTGATCGCCCGGCACTCCGGACGCAGCGCCCGCACGATCCCGGTGCTCGCCGAGACCCAGCCGTCCTGACGCCGGTGGCGGTCCGGGGAGGGTCGCCGGTCGTCCGGCGTGCCCACGGGTAGGCTGTCCGCGTCGTCCCCCTCGCAGGAGAGAGAGCTGCATGTCGCACGGATCGTCGCCCGCGTCCTGGACCGCCGTCCTGGTCTGTCTCGCCGGATTCACCATCGGCGGGATCGCCCTGGTCCCCGAGCCGCACTGGGTCCCGTTCACGGTCGGCGCCGCTCTCGTGGTCATCGCCGGGCCCCTCGGCCTCGTCATGAGCCGGATGGGCTTCGGCGTCGAGCGCGCGGCCGGGCACGGCGACCTCTCGCGCGGGGTGGACGAGCACCGCAGCGTCGCCGACTGAGACCTCGATGAGCCCCGACGACCCGGCGGGGCCCGCGCAGCACCCCCGTCCCCAGTACCCCCGCTACCCCGGGGAGCAGCAGCCCGACACCGTTCCGCCGGGCGCGCCCCGGCCTCCCGGGGCGACGGAGGGCGCCTCGTCCGGGTCGGTCGCGCCGTCCTGGCCCGGGCCTGCCGCCACCGTCGAGGAGCCCGCCGGCTGGTGGATCCGCGTCCTCGCCGCGGTGCTCGACTGGCTCGTCGCGACCGCGATCGTCGTCGTGCCCTTCGTCGGCGGGCTGGTCGTCGCCTTCAAGGACGCCACCTACGTCGAGGCGACCGACGAGCTCAACGACGTGGAGCCGTGGGGCCTGGTCGTCACCGGCGCCGCGATGCTGCTCTGGCTCGCCGTCGACCTCTGGAACCGGGGACTTCGAGTCGGGTACCGCGGGCAGAGCCTCGGCAAGCAGGCGGTGGGGGTGCACGTCGTGGGCGGCCGGGGTCGACCCGTCGGTGCGCTCGAGGGGTTCTTCCGGTGGCTCGTGGCCACCCTCCTGCAGTGGACGTTGCTCGGCGGCCTGGCCGACGTCCTCTGGCCGTTGTTCGACGACCAGAAGCAGACGTTGCACGACAAGGCCATCGGCACCTACCCGGTGCGTCGCCGCTGAGACCCCGGCTCGCGAGCACCATCGTTGGACGTCCTCCTCGGATCACGCTTGGATGGGGGCAGAGCCGGGGCAGCACCCGGCCCGACCGAGGAGCCCCCATGGAGCCGTTCCCCGCCAGTCCCGAGCCCGAGTACCGTCCCGACTCCAAGGGCCCTGCGCCCGCGTCGGTGCAGAACGCCGTCAAGCTGATCTGGGTCGGCGTCGCGCTGAACCTGATCTCGACGCTGCTGACCTTCACGATGATCGACGACCTCATCGACACCGCGATCGAGAACGCGGGGACCGGCGCCGGCGCGCTGGATCGCGACGCCGCCCGCGCCGGTGTCATCGCCGGCCTGGTCTTCGGACTGGTCGTCAGCGTCGCGCTGACCGCCCTCTTCGCCTACTTCATCGGCAAGGGTGCCAACTGGGCGCGCATCGTCTACACCGTGCTGGGCGTCATCGGCGTGATCTTCGGCCTGCTGTCGCTCGGTGGTCAGCCGGCCGTCCTGCTGGTGCTGGCCCTGGTCGGCCTGGTGATCACGATCGCCGTGCTCGTCCTGCTGTACCGCCCGGAGTCGAACGCGTACTTCAAGAAGTCCTGACCACGCGGTCGTGGCCCCGGACCCTCCAGCGGGAGGTGTCCGGGGCCGCTGTGCGTCCGGGCGCGGTCGGTGGACCCTCGCGGCCCCGTGGGGGGCGCGGCGGTCTACCCTGGGAGGGCAGGTGCGACGAGCGAGGAGGTGGCCATGACGGTGCTCGACGACATCCTCGAGGGCGTCGCGGCCGACCGCGCCGTCCGTGAGGCGTCCTGCTCGCTGGAGCAGCTCAAGGAGCAGGCCCGTCGGCAGGAACCGGCGCTCGACCCGATGCCGGTCTTCCGGGCCGACGGCGTGAGCGTCATCGCCGAGGTGAAGCGCGCCAGCCCCAGCAAGGGTGCGCTCGCCGCGATCAAGGACCCGGCCGGTCTCGCGTCCGACTACGCCGCCGGAGGCGCCGCGGCGATCAGCGTGCTCACGGAGCAGCGCCGCTTCGACGGCAGCCTCGAGGACCTTCGGGCCGTCCGTGCCCACGTCGGCGTCCCCGTCCTGCGCAAGGACTTCATCACCACCTCCTACGAGCTCTGGGAGGCGCGGGCCGCAGGCGCCGACATGGCGCTGCTGATCGTGGCCGCCCTCGACCAGGAGGCGCTCGTGAGCCTCGTGGAGCGCGCCCGCTCCATCGGGCTCACCCCGCTCGTGGAGGTCCACGACGAGGCCGAGGTCGAGCGTGCGCTCGACGCGGGCGCCGAGCTCATCGGCGTCAACGCCCGCGACCTCAAGACCCTCGAGGTCGAGCGTGGCACCTTCGGCCGCCTCGCCCCGCTCATCCCGGACGGCGTCGTCCGCGTGGCCGAGTCCGGTGTGCGAGGCCCGCACGACGTGCTCGAGTACGCCCGTGCCGGCGCCCACGTGGTGCTGGTCGGCGAGACGCTCGTGCGCGGTGACGACCCGCGCGCCACGGTGGCCGACCTCGTCGCCGCCGGCGCCCACCCCGCGCTGCAGCAGAGGTCCTGACGTGGCGGCGACGCGATGCAGGCGATGGTGACGGACGCGCCGACCGTCCACCCGTCACGCCAGAGAAGGACCCCATGACCTACACCCAGCCGGACGCCACCGGCCACTTCGGCCGGTTCGGTGGACGCTTCATGCCCGAGGCGCTCGTTGCGCCCCTCGACGAGCTGTCCCGCGCCTGGGCCGAGGCCCAGGCCGACCCGAGCTTCCTCGGCGAGCTCGACCGCATGTTCCGCGAGTACGCGAACGTCCCGAGCCCGCTGTACGACGCGACCCGCTTCTCCGAGGCCGTCGGCGCGCGCGTGCTGCTCAAGCGCGAGGACCTCAACCACACCGGGGCGCACAAGATCCGCAACGTCCTCGGGCAGGCGCTCCTGGCGAAGCGCATCGGCAAGCCTCGCGCCATCGCCGAGACCGGCGCGGGCCAGCACGGTGTCGCCTCGGCCACCGCGTGCGCCTACCTCGACCTCGAGTGCACCGTCTACATGGGCGAGGTCGACACGGAGCGCCAGGCGCTCAACGTCGCCCGCATGAAGATGCTCGGCGCCGAGGTCGTCCCGGTCACGTCGGGGAGCCGTACCCTCAAGGACGCGATCAACGAGGCGTTGCGCGACTGGGTGGCGAGCGTCGACCACACGTCCTACCTCTTCGGCACGGCGGCCGGCCCCCACCCGTTCCCCACCATGGTCCGCGACCTCACGCGGGGCATCGGCGACGAGGCGCGCCGCCAGGTGCTCGAGCTCACGGGCTCCCTGCCCGACGCTGCGGTGGCGTGCGTCGGCGGCGGGTCCAACGCCATCGGCCTGTTCACGGCCTTCATCGACGACGCCGACGTCCAGCTCCTCGGCGTCGAGGCGGGCGGCGACGGCTACGAGACCGGTCGCCACGCCTCGCCGATCACGGCCGGCGACGTCGGGGTGCTCCACGGCGCCCGCTCCTACCTCCTGCAGGACGAGGACGGACAGACCCTGGAGTCGCACTCGATCTCGGCTGGCCTCGACTACCCGGGGGTCGGGCCGGAGCACTCCTACCTCGCCTCCATCGGCCGCGCTCGCTACGTGCCGGCCACCGACGCCGAGGCCATGTCGGCGTTCGACCTGCTGTGCAGGACCGAGGGCATCATCCCGGCCATCGAGTCGGCGCACGCCCTCGCCGGCGCCGTGGTGCTCGCGAAGGAGCTCGGTCCCGACGCCACGATCCTCGTGAACCTCTCGGGGCGCGGCGACAAGGACGTGCACACCGCTGCCGAGTACTTCGGGCTCATCGACGGTCCGGTCGTGCTCGAGGAAGGCGTCGAGGAGTGAGCACCGACGTGGGCACGAGCAGCATCGACGCACTCTTCGAGCGGACCCGCGCCGAGGGGCGTGCCGCCCTGGTCGGCTACCTGCCCGCCGGGTTCCCCGACGTCGAGACCTCGGTCGCGGCGCTCACGGCGATGATCGAGGGCGGCTGCGACCTCGTCGAGATCGGCCTGCCGTACAGCGACCCGGTGATGGACGGACCCACGATCCAGGCCGCCGCGGAGACGGCGCTCGCGAACGGGTTCCGCACGAGCCACGCGTTCGAGGTCGTGCGCCGTGTCGCGGAGACCGGCGCACCCACCGTCGTCATGACGTACTGGAACCCGGTCGAGCGGTACGGCGTCGAGCGGTTCGCCGCCGACCTCGCCGCGGCCGGCGGAGCGGGGCTCATCACCCCCGACCTGATCCCCGACGAGGCGCAGGAGTGGGAGGCGGCCTCCCGTGGCCACGGTCTCGACCGCACCTACCTCGTCGCTCCGTCGTCCACCGACGAGCGGCTCGTCATGACGGCCGAGGCCGCCAGCGGGTTCATCTACGCGACGGCCGTCATGGGCGTGACGGGACAGCGCCAGGAGACGAGCTCGGCCGCGCCGGAGCTGGTCGCCCGTCTGCGGGAGGTCACCGACAAGCCCGTCGGGGTGGGCCTCGGCGTCAGCAACGGAGCCCAGGCGCACGAGATCGCGCAGTACGCCGACGCCGTCATCGTGGGCTCGGCCTTCGTGCGCCGGGTGCTCGACGCGCCGGACACCGAGAGTGCGGTCGACGCGGTCCGCGAGCTGGCGCAGGAGCTGCGCGCCGGGGTCGTGCGATGAGCGCCGGGCTCGTGTCGTACATCCCCAGCCCCTCCACGGGCGTCTGGGAGATCGGTCCCTTCCCGCTGCGCGCCTACGCCCTCGGCATCATCGTCGGCGCGCTGCTGGCCATCTGGATCGGCGAGCGCCGCTTCGTCGCCCGGGGCGGTCGGGAGGGCCTGGTCAGCGACGTGGCCATCTGGGCCATCCCGTTCGGCATCGTCGGCGCCCGGCTCTACCACGTGGCCACTGACCCGGAGCTCTACTTCGGCGAGGGTCGACGCGCGATCGAGGCGCTCTACATCTGGAACGGCGGTCTCGGCATCTGGGGAGCCATCGCCGGCGGTGCCGTCGGCGCCTGGATCGCCTGCCGTCGCCACCAGGTCTCCTTCCTCTCCGTGGCGGACGCGCTCGCGCCCGGTCTGCTGGTCGCCCAGGCCGTCGGTCGGATCGGCAACTACTTCAACTCCGAGCTGTTCGGCAAGCCATCCACCCTGCCGTGGGCGCTCGAGATCGCGCCGCAGCACCGGCCCGAGGGCTACGAGCAGTTCGCGACGTTCCAGCCCACCTTCCTGTACGAGATGATCTGGAACCTCGCCGCCGCAGCGCTCATCGTCGTCGTCGACCGGCGGGTCCGGCTCACGGGCGGGCGGGCCTTCGCGCTGTACGTGATGCTCTACACGGCCGGCCGGTTCTGGATCGAGATGCTGCGCATCGACACCGCGAACCACATCCTCGGCATCCGCCTGAACGTGTTCACGGCCGTCATCGTCTTCGTCCTGGCGCTCGCCTACTTCCTCTGGAGCCGCCGCCGCGACGCGCGTGGGGCCGACGCCCCCGCGACGTCGGGGACGGCTCCGGGCGAGGACTGAGCGGTGCAGGACCTCAGGCGCCGCTCCCGGGGGTAGGTTCGCCCCATGAGCACGACCGAGCCCCTGCCCGACCCGGGCGCGATCAGCCACGAGCACCCCGACGTCAACGGCGGCTGGCTGAGGCCCGCGGTCTTCGGCGCGATGGACGGGCTGGTCTCCAACTTCGCGCTGATCATGGGCGTCACCGGGGGCAGCAGCGAGCGAGGGCCGGTGATCGTCGCCGGACTCGCGGGGCTCGCAGCGGGCGCGTTCTCGATGGCGGCGGGGGAGTACACCTCCGTGGCCAGCCAACGCGAGCTCGCCGAGGCGCAGGTCGACATCGAGCGCGACGAGATCCGGCGCAACGGCCCCGCCGAGGAGGCCGAGCTCGCCGCCACGTTCGTGGCCAAGGGCGTCGACGAGCAGACCGCGCGAGAGGTCGCCCACCAGGTGCACCGCGACCTCGACCACGCCGTCGCCGTCCACGCCTCCGAGGAGATGGGCATCGACGTCGAGGACCTGCCGTCCCCGATGGTCGCGGCCGTCTCGTCGTTCCTCTCCTTCACCGTCGGTGCGCTCGTGCCCCTCCTGCCGCTCCTGCTCGGGGCCTCCTCGTCGCTGCCGACCATCGTGCTGTCGCTGCTCGCGCTGTTCGGCTGCGGGGCGATCGTGACGCGGGTGACCAGCCGCAGCTGGTGGTACGGCGGCCTGCGCCAGCTCGTGCTCGGCGGCGTCGCTGCCGGTCTGACCTACCTGATCGGCGAGGCCGTGGGGACCGGCGTGGGCTGAGTCCGTGACGCGCGTACCCCGCGCGCGCCAGGACGGGGTACAGTGGTCGCGCTGCCTCGGGCCAACGTCGTCCCGGTCGGATCACCTCGGTGATCCCGCGCCCCACCACGACGACGAGAGAAGGTCTCCCGGTGAGCCAGCTCCCCTCCGGTCCGAAGTTCTCGGCCCTGCCGCCCGCCCAGGGCCTCTACGACCCGCAGCACGAGCGCGACGCGTGCGGTGTCGCCTTCGTCGCCACGCTCTCCGGCGTGCCGAGCAACGAGATCGTCCAGCACGGCCTCACCGCGCTGCGCAACCTCGACCACCGCGGCGCCGTGGGCGCCGAGGAGAACACCGGTGACGGTGCCGGCATCCTCCTGCAGGTGCCCGACCGCTTCGTACGCGCCGTCGCCGCCGAGCAGGGCTTCGAGCTGCCGCAGGCCGGGCGGTACGCCGTGGGCCTGGCGTTCCTGCCCGTCGAGCCGGAGGCCGCTGCCGAGGCGCGTGGGCGCGTCGAGCAGATCGCGGCCGAGGAGTCGCTCACGGTTCTCGGCTGGCGTCCCGTCCCGGTCGAGCCGGAGATCCTCGGCTCGATGGCGCGCGG
The DNA here is from genome assembly GCA_964599245.1 of uncultured Aeromicrobium sp. Classification (GTDB taxonomy): domain Bacteria; phylum Actinomycetota; class Actinomycetes; order Propionibacteriales; family Nocardioidaceae; genus Aeromicrobium. Next base: position 160,855 of record CAZREF010000003.1, read on the forward strand.
TGCCATGCCGTCGTTCGAGCTCCTCTTCGTCGAGTCCGCGGGCGTCGAGCGTGAGGGCATCGAGCTCGACCGGCTCGCCTTCTGCCTGCGCAAGCGCGCCGAGCACGAGACGGGCGTCTACTTCCCGTCGCTGTCGGCACGGACGCTGGTCTACAAGGGCATGCTCACCACCGAGCAGCTCGACACCTTCTTCCCCGACCTGCGCGACGAGCGCATGGAGTCGGCGCTCGCGATCGTCCACAGCCGGTTCTCCACGAACACCTTCCCGAGCTGGCCGCTCGCGCACCCGTTCCGGTTCGTCGCGCACAACGGCGAGATCAACACGGCCCGCGGCAACCGCAACTGGATGCGCGCCCGTGAGGCCACCCTCGAGAGCGAGCTGATCCCGGGCGACCTCAGCCGCCTCTACCCGATCTGCGACCCCGAGGGCAGCGACACCGCGTCCCTCGACGAGGTGCTCGAGCTCCTCCACCTCGGGGGCCGCGAGCTGCCGCACGCCGTGATGATGATGATCCCGGAGGCGTGGGAGAACAACGAGGTCATGGACCCCGCCCGCCGGGCGTTCTATGAGTTCCACTCCTCGATCATGGAGCCGTGGGACGGGCCCGCGTGCGTGTGCTTCACCGACGGCACGCAGATCGGTGCCGTCCTCGACCGCAACGGACTGCGCCCCGGCCGCTTCTGGATCACCGAGGACGGGCTCGTCGTGCTCGCGTCCGAGGCCGGTGTCCTCGACCTCGACCCGGCCACGATCACGCGCAAGGGTCGGTTGGAGCCGGGCCGCATGTTCCTGCTCGACCTCGAGGAGCACCGCGTCGTCGAGGACGAGGAGATCAAGGGCCGCCTCGCCCACGAGCAGCCCTACGACGAGTGGCTCTACTCCGGTCTCGTCCGCTTCGAGGACCTGCCCGACCTGGAGCACATCATCCACACCCACGCGTCGGTGACCCGCCGCCAGCAGGTGTTCGGCTACAGCGAGGAGGACCTGCGCGTCCTGCTCGCGCCGATCGCCCGCACGGGCGCGGAGGCGATCGGCTCCATGGGCACCGACACGCCGATCGCGGCGATCTCGGACCGTCCGCGGATGCTGTTCGACTACTTCAGCCAGCTGTTCGCCCAGGTCACCAACCCGCCGCTCGACGCCATCCGCGAGGAGGTCGTCACCTCGCTGGCGGGCACCATGGGCCCCGAGGCGAACCTGCTCGAGCCGAGCCCCGCGTCCTGCCGCATGCTGCAGCTGCCGTTCCCCGTCATCGACAGCGACGAGCTCGCCAAGATCCGGCACATGAACAAGGACGGCGACATGCCGGGCTTCAGCGTGCACGTGGTCCGTGGCCTCTACGACGTCAACGGCGGCGGGGCAGCCATGAAGGCGACGCTCGAGGAGATCTGCGAGGACGTCTCGCGCGCGGTCGCCGACGGCGCCCGCATCATCGTGCTGTCCGACCGCCACTCCGACGCCGAGCGGGCGCCGATCCCGTCGCTGCTGCTCACGGCGGCGGTGCACCACCACATGGTGCGCGAGAAGCTGCGCTCGCAGGCCGGCCTGCTCGTCGAGGCGGGCGACGTGCGCGAGGTGCACCACGTCGCGCTCCTCATCGGCTACGGCGCCACAGCGGTCAACCCCTACCTCGCGCTGGAGTCCGCCGAGGACCTCGCCCGCGAGGGCAACTTCGTGCGCGACGTCGCGCCGGAGCAGGCGGTGCGCAACGTCGTGTACGGCCTCGGCAAGGGCGTGCTCAAGGTCATGAGCAAGATGGGTGTCTCGACCGTGGCGTCGTACACCGGTGCCCAGATCTTCGAGTGCGTCGGCCTCTCGCACGAGGTCGTCGACGCCTACTTCACGGGCACGTCGAGCAAGCTCGGCGGCGTCGGCCTCGACGTCATCGCCGACGAGGTCGCGTCGCGGCACGCCCGTGCGTACCCGAGCCAGGGCATCGTCGGACGCCGCCGCTACCTCGAGGTGGGCGGCGAGTACCAGTGGCGTCGCGAGGGCCCGGAGCACCTCTTCGACCCCGAGACGGTCTTCCGCCTGCAGCACTCCACCCGGTCGGGCCGCTACGACATCTTCAAGCAGTACACCCAGCGGGTCGACGACCAGTCCGAGCGGCTCATGACGTTGCGCGGGCTGTTCACCTTCAAGGACGGGGTGCGACCGCCCGTGCCGATCGACGAGGTCGAGCCGGTCAGCGAGATCGTCAAGCGGTTCTCGACCGGCGCGATGAGCTACGGCTCCATCAGCGGTGAGGCGCACGAGACGCTGGCCATCGCCATGAACCGCCTCGGCGGCAAGTCCAACACCGGCGAGGGTGGCGAGGACCCCGAGCGCCTGTACGACCCCGAGCGACGCTCGTCGATCAAGCAGGTCGCGTCGGGGCGCTTCGGCGTCACGAGCGAGTACCTCTCCAACGCCGACGACATCCAGATCAAGATGGCGCAGGGTGCCAAGCCCGGTGAGGGGGGTCAGCTGCCCGGTCCGAAGGTGTACCCGTGGGTCGCGAGGACACGGCACTCGACGCCCGGCGTCGGCCTCATCTCACCGCCTCCGCACCACGACATCTACTCGATCGAGGACCTCAAGCAGCTCATCCACGACCTCAAGAACGCCAACCCGTCGGCCCGCGTCCACGTCAAGCTGGTCTCCGAGGTCGGCGTCGGCACGGTCGCGGCGGGCGTCTCGAAGGCCAAGGCCGACGTCGTGCTGATCTCCGGCCACGACGGGGGTACGGGCGCCTCGCCCCTGACGTCGCTCAAGCACGCGGGCGGTCCCTGGGAGCTCGGCCTCGCCGAGACCCAGCAGACGTTGCTCGTCAACGGCCTGCGCGACCGCATCGTCGTGCAGTGCGACGGCCAGCTGAAGACCGGGCGCGACGTCGTCGTGGCCGCCCTGCTGGGCGCCGAGGAGTTCGGCTTCGCGACGGCGCCGCTGGTGGTCAGCGGCTGCATCATGATGCGTGTCTGCCACCTCGACACCTGCCCCGTGGGTGTCGCCACGCAGAACCGGCAGCTGCGCGAGAAGTACTCGGGCAAGGCCGAGTACGTGGTGAACTTCTTCGAGTTCCTCGCCCAGGAGGTGCGTGAGTACCTCGCCGAGCTCGGCTTCCGCTCCATCGACGAGGCCGTGGGCCACGCCGAGGTGCTCGACGTCCGTCAGGCCGTCGACCACTGGAAGGCCCAGAACCTCGACCTGTCGCCGGTGCTCTACGTGCCCGAGCTGCCCGAGGGCGCGGCACGGCGCAACACCACGGGCCAGGACCACGGTCTCGACGTCGCGCTCGACGCCGAGCTCATCCGGCTGTCGGCCGACGCGCTCGAGCGCGGCGAGCCGGTGCGCGCCCAGCTCGCCATCCGCAACGTCAACCGCACGGTCGGCACCATGCTCGGCCACGAGGTGACGAAGCGGTACCGGGGCGAGGGCCTGCCGGAGAACACCATCGACCTGACGTTCCTCGGGTCGGCGGGACAGTCGTTCGGTGCGTTCGTGCCCCGCGGCGTCACGCTGCGGCTCGAGGGCGACGGCAACGACTACGTCGGCAAGGGCCTGTCCGGCGGGCGGATCGTCGTGCGGCCGCCGCGCGACGCCCGGTTCGCCGCCGAGGCGCAGATCGTGGCCGGCAACGTGATCGGCTTCGGTGCCACGAGCGGCGAGATCTTCCTGCGGGGCAAGGTGGGCGAGCGCTTCTGCGTCCGCAACTCCGGCGCCACCGCCGTCGTCGAGGGCGTGGGGGACCACGCGCTCGAGTACATGACCGGCGGCACGGTGGTGGTCCTCGGCCCGACGGGCCGCAACGTCGCGGCCGGCATGAGCGGGGGACAGGCCTACGTGCTGGACCTCGACCACTCGCTCGTCAACCCCGAGATGGTGGAGCTCAACCCGGTCGAGACCGGGTCGGAGACCGCAGAGCGCCTGCGGGCCCTCGTCGTGAAGCACCAGGAGGAGACCGGCTCCGCCGTGGCCGAGCAGCTGCTCGGCGCGTGGGAGCAGTCGCTCGGCCGCTTCACCGAGGTCATGCCCGTCAACTACCGCAAGGTCCTGGACGCGAAGGCCGAGGCCGAGGCCGAGGGCCTGTCCGAGGACGACACGACCGCACGCATGATGGAGGTGGCCGCACGTGGCTGATCCCCGAGGTTTCATCACGACGCCCCGCCGGGTCGCCGACCGGCGTCCTGTCGACGAGCGGGTCAACGACTGGAACGAGGTCTACCCCGGTGGTCCCGGCCGGGCACTGCTCCCGATCATCTCCGAGCAGGCCGGGCGCTGCATGGACTGCGGCATCCCGTTCTGCCACCAGGGCTGCCCGCTCGGCAACCTCATCCCGGAGTGGAACGACCTCGTCTGGCGCGACGACTGGAACGAGGCCATCGACCGGCTGCACGCCACCAACAACTTCCCGGAGTTCACGGGCCGGCTGTGCCCGGCACCGTGCGAGACGGCGTGCGTCGTCGGCATCAACCGCGAGCCGGTGACCATCAAGAACGTGGAGGTGTCGATCATCGACCGGGCCTGGGAGTGGCGCAACGTCCGTCCCGAGCCGCCCGAGTACCTGACCGGTCGCACCGTCGCGGTCGTCGGCTCCGGTCCTGCGGGCCTGGCGGTCGCGCAGCAGCTCACCCGGGCCGGTCACACCGTCGCGGTCTACGAGCGCGACGACAAGCCCGGCGGCCTGCTCCGCTACGGCATCCCCGAGTTCAAGATGGAGAAGGTGCACGTCGACCGCCGCATCGAGCAGATGCAGCGCGAGGGCACGGTCTTCCGCAACGGCGTCCAGGTCGGTGACACCCTCACGGGCAGCCAGCTGCGCGACCGCTACGACGCCGTCGTGCTCGCCATCGGCTCCACCGTCCGCCGTGACCTCCCGGCCCCCGGGCGTGAGCTCGCCGGGATCCACCAGGCCATGGACTTCCTGCCCCAGGCCAACCGTGCGGCCCTCGGCCTCGACGCCACGACCGACGGCTCCGAGCAGATCCTCGCGACCGACAAGGACGTCGTGATCATCGGCGGCGGCGACACGGGCGCCGACTGCCTGGGGACGTCGATCCGCCAGGGTGCCCGCTCCGTCACGAGCCTGGAGATCATGCCGCAGCCCGGCGAGGAGCGTCCCGGGCACCAGCCGTGGCCGACCTACCCGATGGTCTACCGCGTCGCCTCCGCCCACGAGGAGGGCGGCGACCGGGTCTACGCCGTCTCCACGAAGGAGTTCGTCGGTGACGACGACGGTGCCGTCTCGGGCCTGCGGATCGTCGAGGTGGAGATGAAGGACGGCCGCTTCGAGGACGTCCCCGGGTCCGAGCGGGTCATCCCGGCGCAGCTCGTGCTGTTCGCGATGGGCTTCACCGGACCGCAGCGCGAGGGCCTCGTCGAGCAGCTCGGCGTCGAGCTGGACGAGCGCGGCAACGTGAAGCGCGACACGAACTTCATGTCGTCCGTGCCCGGTGTCTTCGTGGCCGGCGACGCCGGGCGCGGCCAGTCGCTCATCGTGTGGGCCATCGCCGAGGGCCGTTCGGCGGCTGCGGGGGTCGATGCGTACCTGCAGGGGGGGCACAGCCCACTGCCACGGCCCATCGGTCCCAGCGACCGCCCCCTCACCGTCTGAGACGGCGGGTCGGCGCGCACTGCGCGGGGCCGGGAGCGCGTGCTCCCGGCCTCGTCCGCGGTCACCTCTGCGTGCATGGAGGGAGGACGCCGGGGATTTGTTGACGCGGACCACAAAGTGACTCGCGGGTACTGGCCCCCGTCGGTAGGGTCGAGGGGTGCGTAGAGCCAAGATCGTCTGCACGCTCGGACCGGCCGTCGCGACCGCCGAGCGCATCCTCCAGCTGGCCGAGGCGGGCATGGACGTCGCCCGCCTCAACATGAGCCACGGCGACCACGCCGACCACGAGGCCAACTACGGCCACGTGCGTGCGGCGGCCGAGCGGACGGGCAAGGCGATCGCCGTCCTGGCCGACCTGCAGGGCCCCAAGATCCGGCTCGGACGCTTCGCCGACGGCCCGGTCGACCTCGAGGTCGGCGACCGCTTCACCATCACCGTCGACGACGTGCAGGGCGACGCGGAGCGCGCGTCGACCACGTACAAGGGCCTGCCGGGGGACGTCTCGCCCGGCGACGAGATCCTCGTCGACGACGGCCGCGTCCGGCTGCGGGCCCTCGAGGTCACCAGCTCCGACGTCGTGACCATCTGCGAGACCGCGGGCCGCCTGAGCAACAACAAGGGGATCAACCTGCCCGGCGTGGCCGTCAGCGTGCCGGCGATGAGCGAGAAGGACGTCGAGGACCTGCGGTTCGCCCTGCAGCTGGGCGTCGACTTCGTGGCGCTGTCCTTCGTGCGCACGGGCCGCGACGCCGACGACGTGCGGCGGGTCATGCACGAGGTCGACATCCACCGCCCCGTGATCGCGAAGATCGAGAAGCCGCAGGCCGTCGAGAACCTCGACGAGATCATGGACGCGTTCGACGGCGTCATGGTCGCCCGCGGCGACCTGGGCGTCGAGCTCCCGCTCGAGGACGTCCCGGTGGTCCAGAAGCAGATCGTGGAGAAGGCGCGTCGCAACGCCAAGCCGGTCATCGTCGCCACCCAGATGCTCGAGTCGATGATCTCCGCGCCGCGGCCCACCCGGGCCGAGGCCTCCGACGTCGCGAACGCCGTGCTCGACGGCGCCGATGCGGTGATGCTGTCCGGCGAGACGAGCGTGGGGGAGTACCCCATCCACACGGTGCGCACCATGGCGCGCATCATCGAGTCCACCGAGGACCACGGCCTGCCCCGCATGGCGGCGTACACGTGGCAGGCGAAGACCCGTGCCGGCATCATCTGCCGCGGTGCCTCGCAGGTCGCCGAGGCGATCGACGCGCGCTACGTCGTCGCCTTCACCACGATCGGCGGTTCCGCCCGGCGCATGGCGCGCTACCGCTCTCCGATCCCGGTCATCGCGTTCACGCCCGACCCGATGACCCGCAACCAGCTCGCGCTGACCTGGGGGGTCGAGACGTTCCTCGTGCCCGAGGTCAAGCACACCGACGAGATGGTCATGCAGGTCGACAAGCGCCTGCTGGAGGTCGCCCGCTGCACGCAGGGCGAGGAGGTCGTCATCGTCGCCGGAGCGCCCCCGGGCATTCCCGGCTCCACGAACGCCCTGCGGATCCACCGCATGGGAGACGCCATCAACCGCGTGGTGCCCGCCTACTTCGACCCCGAGGACGAGGACGACCGCGTCTAGCCCCGACGACCGGCCCGGCTCGACGCGCGCGCGTCGGACCGCGGGCGTAGCGTGGGTCCATGACCGAATCGAACGCACGTACGAACGCGGCACCCACGAATCCCGACGCCTCCGCCGAGGACGTGCTGGGAGCCGGCGCGCCCGGGACCACCGAGAAGGATCCCGACGACTGGGTGACAGGCGAGGAACCGATGACCGGCGCCCAGCGCAGCTACCTCGACACGCTGGCCCGCGACGCCGGGGAGACCCTGCCGGCCGACCTCACCAAGGCGCAGGCCTCCGAGCACATCGAGCGTCTCCAGCAGGTCACGGGGCGCGGTGCGGACGGCTGAGGCGACGCGCCGGGCGCACCGCACGGTGCGTGGTGCCGACTGCGGGACTCGAACCCGCACGCCCTCTCGGACAACGGTTTTTGAGACCGTCGCGTCTACCGTTCCGCCAAGTCGGCGCACCCGACGTGCCCGCTAACCTTCTCACGTGAGCAGCACCGGACCAGCCGCGACCTCCGCGGGGGAGGGGGCCCGCCCGCGCGTCGTCATCGCCGAGGACGAGGCGCTGATCCGCCTCGACCTCGCCGAGATGCTCGCCGAGGAGGGCTACGAGGTCGTGGGACAGGCGGCCGACGGGATGGAGGCGGTCGAGCTCGCCACGAGCCTGCGACCCGACCTCGTGGTCATGGACGTCAAGATGCCGCGCCTCGACGGCATCGCCGCGGCGACGCGCATCGCGGGGGAGCGGATCGCGCCGGTCGTCATGCTCACCGCCTTCAGCCAGCGCGAGCTGGTCGAGCGCGCCCGCGAGTCCGGCGCGATGGCCTACCTCGTCAAGCCCTTCACGGCCTCCGACCTGGTGCCGGCGATCGAGATGGCGCGCAGCCGCTTCGCCGAGCTCCGGACGCTGGAGTCGGAGGTGGACGACCTGACCGAGCAGCTCGCGACCCGCAAGCTGGTGGAGCGGGCGAAGGCGCAGCTGCAGGACGTGCTGGGCCTCAGCGAGCCGGAGGCGTTCGGCTGGATCCAGCGCACGGCCATGGACCTGCGCATGCCGATGCGCACGCTCGCCGAGCGCGTGCTCGAGCACGGCGTTCCTGCCGGCGACGGCGCCCGGGGCGACGGGGAGGACGCACCCGAGGGCTGATCCGGTTCCTCCGGGGCGCGGGACGGTTACAACTTGGCTACGAAGCGGGTGAATCCGGCAGGCGGGGCCAGGATGACCTTCTCTCCGACTAGTTTCGTCCTACGGCTCGGCCCGTCGGGGGCCGGACCCCAGTTCCCCGGAGGATCAATGAAGCGCAGTACCAGGACCATGCGACTGGCGACGGTCGCGGCCGCGGGTGCCCTCGTCCTCGCCGCCTGTGGTGGCGGCGACGACAGCAGCGACGAGAGCGACGACAACGCCAGCTCCTCGCGTTCGGACGGTGTGCTGACCGTCGGCACCCTGCTCCCGCAGACGGGCAGCCTCGCGTTCCTCGGCCCGCCGGAGTTCGCGGGCGTCGACCTCGCGGTCAAGGAGATCAACGAGGCCGGCGGCGTGCTCGGCAAGGACGTCAAGAGCGTCAAGGGCGACTCCGGCGACACCGACTCCGGCATCGCGCCGGCCGAGACCGACAAGCTGCTGGACGCCGGCTCCGACGTCATCGTGGGCGCCGCGTCCTCGGGCGTCTCCATGACCGTCATCGACAAGATCATGTCGGCCGGCGCCGTCATGTTCTCGCCGGCCAACACGTCGACCGACTTCGACAAGGGCGACTACGCCAAGCCCGACCTCTACTTCCGCACGGCGCCGTCGGACATCCTGCAGGGTGCGGTCATGGCCAACCTGCTGATCGAGGACGGCCGCCAGAACGTCGCGATCCTCGCGCGCCAGGACGCCTACGGCGAGACCCTCGCCGCCGAGATCAAGAAGGGCCTCGAGGCCGCCGGCAGCACCGTCGCCGCGACGGTCTTCTACGGCGAGAACGCGCAGTCCTACGACTCGCAGGTCCAGGAGGTCGCCGACGCCAAGCCGGACGCGGTCGTCCTGGTCGCCTTCGAGGAGACCACGACGATCGTCCCGCAGCTCGTGCAGGCCGGTGTCGGCCCGCAGGACGTCCCGGAGTACTTCGTCGACGGCAACACGGCCGACTACAGCGGCAAGCTCCCCGACGGCACGCTCGAGGGGACGAAGGGCACGATCCCGGGCGCCGAGACCTCCGGTGACTTCAAGGACCGCCTGCTCGAGGTCGACCCGAAGCTGAAGGACTTCTCCTACGCCGCGGAGTCCTACGACGCGGTCGTCGTCTCGGCGCTCGCGGCCATCGCGGCCGACAGCGACGCCGGCGACAAGATCGCGGAGAAGATCCCGAGCGTCACCGAGGGCGGCACCAAGTGCACCTCCTTCAAGGAGTGCGCGGACCTGCTGGCCGACGACAAGGGTGCGGACATCGACTACGACGGTGTCTCCGGTCCCATCGAGCTCGGCAAGACCGGCAGCCCGACGGCCGCCTCGATCGGCATCTACGAGTACAAGGCCGACAACACCTACGGCGCCGTCGACTACATCAGCGGCCAGATCTGATCTGACCCGCTGACGTCGACGACGTCCCGCACGAGGCCCCCGGGGTTGCCCCGGGGGCCTCGTCACGTCCGCGGCGGTCCGGTCGGGGTGCGTCGGCCGGTGCACGGTGCCGACTCCACCCTCTGAGCGCTGGGACGGTGGAGACGTCACCGCTCGGAGGCGATTCGGTGGGGGACGCACCGTTCTTCCACCCCGGCGCGACGCGGACGCGACGAGGCCCCCTGACGATCGGTCAGGGGGCCTCGTGGCGGGTGCGGGTGGTGCAGTGAAGCGTCAGCTGGCCTTCTTGCCCAGCGTGCCGAGGTACAGCTCGATGACCTTGGGATCGTTCGCGAGCGAGCGGCCGGTGCCGGAGTAGGCGGACCGGCCCTGGTCGAGGACGTAGCCGCGGTCGCAGATCTGCAGGCAGCGCTTGGCGTTCTGCTCGACCATGATGACCGAGACGCCGGCCTTGTTGATGTTGCGCGTCTGCACGAAGACCTCGTCCTGCAGGACGGGGGAGAGTCCGGCCGAGGGCTCGTCGAGCAGCAGCACCTGCGGGTCCATCATGAGCGCGCGGCCCATGGCGACCATCTGGCGCTCGCCACCGGACAGCGAGCCGGCACGCTGCTTGCGTCGCTCCCCGAGACGCGGGAACAGGTCGGTGACGAACGCGAACCGCTCCGCGAACCTCTTCGGCTCCTGGTAGCAGCCCATCTCGAGGTTCTCCTCGATGGTGAGGCTCGGGAACACGTTGTTCGTCTGCGGGACGAAGCCGATGCCCTTCGTGACCAGCTGGTCGGCGCGCTGGTTGGTGATCGTCTCGCCCTTCAACGTCACCGACCCCTCGTGGATGGTCACGAGGCCGAAGAGCGACTTCAGGAGCGTCGACTTGCCGGCACCGTTCGGGCCGATGATGCCGACGAGCTCGCCCGGTTGGCAGTACAGGTCGGCGCTGTTGAGGATGTTGACGCCTGGCAGGTAGCCGGCGATGAGACCGTCGGCGCGCAGGATGGCACCCTCGGCCCCCTGCTCGTGCTTGGCACGCTCCTGCGCGAAGTTGGCGTCGCGTGCCGCCTCGCGGTCGGCGTCCTGGCCGGGCTCGTGGATCTCGGACATGTCAGGCCTCCTGGTCGAGCTCGGCCTCGCCGGCCCGCTCGAGCTCGGTCTCGTCCATCTCGGTGATGTCGGTGTCGTGGTGCGCGCCGAGGTAGGCATCGATGACGGCCTGGTCCGACATGACCTGGTCCGGCGTGCCCTCGGCGACGATCTTGCCCTGGGCCATGACGATCACCCAGTCGGAGATGTCGCGCACCATGTCCATGTCGTGCTCGACGAAGAGCACCGTGCGGCCCTCGTCGCGCAGCGACTTCACGTGCCCGAGCAGCGACTGCTTGAGAGCCGGGTTCACACCGGCCATCGGCTCGTCGAGCATGATCAGCTCGGGGTCGACCATGAGCGAGCGCGCCATCTCGAGCAGCTTGCGCTGGCCGCCGGACAGCGACCCGGCGAAGTCCTCGCGCTTGGCGTCGAGCTTGAACCGCGCGAGCAGCTCGTCGGCGCGCTCGGTGATCGAGTCCTCCTGCGACGACCACAGGGCGCGGAACGGGGCGGACCAGAACCGCTCCCCACGCTGGCCCGTGGCGCCGAGACGCATGTTCTCGATGACGGTGAGGCGCGAGAGCACCTTCGTGAGCTGGAACGTCCGGACCATGCCGCGGCGGGCGACCTTGAAGGCGGGCACCTTCGCGAGCGACGTGCCGTTGAACGACCACTCGCCCGTGTCGGGAGCGTCGAAGCCGGTGAGGAGGTTGAACAACGTCGTCTTGCCGGCGCCGTTGGGCCCGATCAGCGCGGTGATGACGCCGCGCTGGATCTCGACGTGGTCGACGTCGACGGCCTTGAGGCCGCCGAACTGCCGGGTGATCGAGGAACCCTTGAGGATCGGGTCGGGCTTCGCGACGCCCGGTGTGTTCGCGACGCCGGACAGCGCGTCGATGGCGGCAGAGGTGTCAGCGGGCATCGATGGCCAGCTCCTTCCGGTCGCCGAAGATCCCCTGCGGTCGGTAGATCATCAGCAGCATGAGTCCGAGGCCCACGAGGATGAGGCGCACCAGGGAGGCCTGGATGTCCGTCATGGCCCACTCGGGGATCAGCGGGTTGTCGCCCGCCGTGGCCTGGCTGAAGAACGAGCCGATGCCCGCCATCAGGAACCAGAAGATCATCGCGCCGATCACCGGACCGAGGACGCGTGCCGCGCCGCCGATCAGGAGGGCCGTGTACGCGAAGAACGTGACGTTGGTGGAGTAGTCGCTCGGCACGACCGATGCCTGCTTGAGGGCCAGGAACAGCCCGGCGAGGCCACCGAACGCACCACCGAGCATGAGCGCCTGCATCTTGTAGGCGAAGACGTTCTTGCCGAGCGAACGGACGGCGTCCTCGTCCTCGCGGATGGATCGGAGGACGCGACCCCACGGGCTGCGCATCAGCAGCCACACGAGGAGGCAGCCGAGGGCGACGAGCGCCCACCCGACCGTCAGGGACCACAGGTCGCCGCGGCGGAAGGACACGATGCCGAGGTCGATGCCCTTGGAGTACGGGTTCAGGTCCTGGAAGGTGCTCGCGAAGCCGGTGAGGCCGTTGGAGCCGCCGAAGACGTCCTTCGTCTCGACGGCGCCGAAGACGAGCCGCAGGATCTCCGCCGTCGCGATCGTCGCGATCGCGAGGTAGTCGGCTCGTAGTCGCAGGGTCGGCACGCCGAGCACGAGGGCGAGCACCATGGGCGCGACGAGCGCGACCACGATGCCGAGCCAGAACGACTGGTCGTAGGTGACGACGGTGACGGCGAGCCCGTAGGCGCCGACCGCCATGAAGCCGGCCTGGCCGAAGTTCAGCAGGCCCGTGTAGCCGAAGTGGATGTTGAGGCCGATGGCGGCGAGCGCGAAGACGATCGCCTGCGGTCCCAAGGCGGACGACAGCGCCGCGTTCAGGATGTTTCCGAAGTCCATGACAGCCCTTTCAGCCGATCCGCTCGGCGCGGCCGAGGATGCCCTGCGGCCGGATCAGCAGGATGAGGATCAGCACGACGAGCGCGCCGACCTCCTTGATGGACGAGGGGACGCCGGGCCACCAGCCGATGGACAACGTGCCCACCTCGACCATGATCCCGATGATCATCGAGCCGACGAGCGCGCCCCAGATCGTGCCGAGGCCACCCAGGGTGACCGCGGCGAAGACGAGCAGCAGCAGCTTGAAGCCCATGAGGAAGTTGACCTGGCTGTTGACGGCCAGGAGGCCGCCCGCCAGGCCGGTCAGCGCGCAGCCGAGGACCCAGACCGACCGGATCACGCCGTCGACCCGCAGGCCGGACGACGCGGAGAGCGCGGGGTTGTCGGCGACGGCCCGCATCGACTTGCCGAGGCGGGTCTTCATGAGCAGCACGCAGGTGACCGTGAGGACCACGACGGAGACGACGATGATCGCGATCTCCTTGTCGGCCAGGGCGAAGGGACCGTAGGAGTTGCGCTGCTGGTTGACGTACTGCGACAGCGACTCGCGCGACCCGCCGAACGTGTACTGGAAGATGTTGCGCAGGAAGAGGCCGAACCCGATCGAGACGATCATCATCGCGATGATGCCGATGCCCTTGTTGCGCAGCGGCTTCCACAGGAACTTGTCCTGGAGCCAGCCGAAGGCTGCGGAGGCGATCACCGCCGCGACGATCGCGAGGATGACCGGGAGCCCGAACCCGCGGTTGGCCACGTAGGTGGCGATCGCGCCGAACGTGATGATCTCGCCGTGGGCGAAGTTGGTCAGCTTCGTCGTGCCGAAGATGAGCGAGAGGCCCAGGGCGGCGAGTGCGATGATGAGGCCGAACTTGATGCCGTTGACCATCGCGGCGGAGAACCGCTCACCGAGCGAGGGACCGACCTTCTCGGCGACGCCGATCTGGAACTGGACGAAGTTGCCGCCCTCCAGCAGTGCGTTCACGGTGCGCTCGGGGCTGCCGGCGAACTCGATGCCCGAGGGGAGCGTGGCCGTGTCGAGCGTGACGACGTAGCTGCCGCGCTCGGGGATGGCGATGAACGCGCGGCCGTTGACGTCGGTCACCCCCTGACCCACCTCGGTGCCGTCGGCGCTGGAGACCGAGAGCGTGGCGCCCTGGATGGGCTGCTTCTCGGCGCCGCTGCTGTCGCGCAGCGTGACCCCGATGTAGGCGCCGTCCGGGGGAGTGGCGGGCCCGGTGGGGGCGGTGGGGCTCGCGCTGGGCGATGGCGCGTCGGCCGCCTGGGCACCGCCGAGCGGTACCAGGACGACCAGGCACGCCAGGAACGCCGAGACGAGGACCTTGGATGTCAGTCGCACGCAGGTCTCCTGGGGGTCGGGCAGCGCTCGTGGCGCTTTCGTCCCGGGGACTATATCCCCGCGGGGGTGGCAGCGGGCCTGCTCTCGGGACTCCCGAGGTAACGGTTCTGTGAAGTCGGTCAGGCGAGGGCGATCGCGAGCTGCGTGAGCAGCGGCGCCACCAGGAGGGCCGGGAGGAGGTCGGCGACCGGGATCGGCTTGAGGTCCAGCAGGCGCAGGGCGACACCGACGAGGATCAGCCCTCCCGTGGCGCCGACGGCGTCGAGGTGGGCGGCCGGCAGCACCTCGCCGACGACCACGCCGAGCGCGGTCAGCGACCCCTGCACGACCAGGACGGCGAGCGCGGACGCGAGCACGCCGGCGCCGAACGCCGCTGCGAAGGCGAGGGCGGCGAACCCGTCGAGCGTCGCCTTGAGCAGGAGCTGCTCCGCGCCGCGGCCGAGGCCCTCGTTGAGGGATCCCAGGATCGTGAGTGGCCCGACGCAGAAGACGAGGGAGGACACCACGAAGCCCTGGACGAAGCGCTCGCGGTCGCCGCCCGCCTCGCCGCGGGAGAGGCGGCGTTGCAGCCATGCGCCGAGGTCCTCCAGCCGGTCCTCGAGGCGCGCGAGGGATCCCAGGATCCCTCCGACGAGCAGCGACCCGAGCACGACGAGGGTCGGTGCTCCTCGCCCCGTCACCGACGTCAGCGCCTCGCCGCCCACGGCAGCGGCGGCGTCGGCGGCGATGAGCAGGGTGACGAGTCCGAGCGCCGACGTGACGGTCGTGCGGACGCGCTCGGGCAGTCGGTGGCCGACCAGCAGGCCGAGGCTCGCACCCACGAGGACGGTGACGACGTTGGTGAGGGTGCCGGCACCGACGAACATGTAGGCTCTCCTCTCACCGGTGGGGCGACGGCCCGATCCGGCTCCATGGTGTCAGTCGCCCCTGCCGGCACCGTCGACCCCCACCCGTCCGAGGACCCGATGGCCCACCGTTCGCCGATCGTGATGCGCGACGCCACGCCCGAGGACGCCGCCGCGCTGGTCGCCCTCTGGGCGGAGTCGGCGAAGGTGAGCGAGGAGGACGGTGGCGAGGCGTTCTCCCACCAGTCGCTGTTCCGCGAGCCGACCACGGCCGAGGCCGCGTCGGCGATCGAGCAGACCCTGGCGCGCCCGGGCAAGCGGATCATCATCGCCCTCGTCGACGGCGAGGTCGTCGGCGCGACGGTGTGCGACCTGACGACACTCACGCCCATCACGCTCACGCCCGTGCTGCTGGTCACCGACATCCAGGTCTCACCGCGCCATCGCCGGCGCAACGTCGCGGCGACCCTGCTGTCGGCCGCCGCGACCTACGGCGAGGAGAACGCGTGCGAGATCGTCGTCGCCGCGATCCCGCTCATGGCCCGCGAGCCGCACCGCTACCTCACGAAGATCGGGTTCACCCAGGTGGCCGCCGTGCGCGCCATCCAGGCGAGTCGACTCCGCTCGCGTCTCACCTCCAAGGCCACCCACTCGCGCGACACCGGCAAGCTCATCGCCGTCCGCCGCACCCTGCGGCGTCGCCAGGACGAGCGTCGGCTCGGGAAGATCTGAGACTCCCTCTGGTCCTGCGGGCGCGTTCCCTCGCGTTCTCCTCGTCCTGCGGCTGCGCCGGCTCGGCTTCTCGTGGCGTCGGTCCCCGCAAGGGCCTCGACCGGGGAGCTGGGTGCGTGTCCGGGTCGGGTTCTCGGGGTCCGGGCTGGGTCTGGGGGTGACACACGATTCTTCCTTTGCGTGCGCAAGGCTTCTCCCTTCTCGTGGCACGGTCCACGGGAAGGGAGGATCCCTGCCCTCCCGCCGTCGTCGGCGGTAGGTGAGGCACCGAACTGCGCGCGTTCGAGGTCTTCACTGGGACGGAGCCGACGAAGGATGCTGCATTCACGCGTCCTGGCCCGAACGATGCTGCGTCCTTGACCGGATCCCGACACCAACGCAGCACCCTTCACCCTCCAGCACACGAACGCAGAACCTTGCGTCACCCCCAGACTCCCGCAGGCCCGAGAACCCAGACCGCCGCGCACCCGGCTCCCCGGTCGAGGCCCCGTGCGCGAGCCACCACCACGACAAGCCGAGGCAGCGCAGCCGCAGGACGCGAGGGGCCGAGGAGAGGCAGCCCCAGGACGACGACGAGCCGGGCCGACGCGCCCGCGGGCCGTGTCGGCCGCAACGTCTAGAGTCGAACGCGTGGATCGCCTGCTGCTGATCGACGGTCACTCCGTCGCCTACCGTGCCTTCTTCGCCCTCCCCGTGGAGAACTTCTCCACCACCACGGGCCAGCACACCAACGCGGTCTTCGGGTTCACCTCGATGCTCATCAACGTGCTGCGCGACGAGCGGCCCACGCACGTCGGCGTCGCGTTCGACGTGTCCCGGCAGACGTTCCGCACCCAGGAGTACGCGGAGTACAAGGGCAACCGCAGCAAGAGCCCCGACGAGTTCAAGGGCCAGGTCACGCTCATCAAGGACGTCGTCGAGGCGCTCGGCATCACGTCCTTCGAGAAGGACGGGTTCGAGGCCGACGACGTCATCGGCACCCTCGCCACACAGGCGCAGGCCGCGGGCATGGAGGTGCTGATCTGCACCGGCGACCGCGACGCGCTGCAGCTGGTCACCGAGACCACCACCGTGCTGTACCCCCGCAAGGGCGTCTCCGACCTCGTGCGCATGACGCCGGCCGCCGTGGAGGAGAAGTACGGCGTCACGCCCGAGCACTACCCCGAGCTCGCCGCCCTCGTCGGCGAGACGAGCGACAACCTCCCCGGCGTCCCCGGGGTCGGTCCCAAGACGGCGGCGAAGTGGATCAACCAGTACGGCTCGCTCGAGGCCCTCGTCGCCGACGTCGACGCGGTCAAGGGCAAGGCCGGTGAGTCGTTGCGCGAGCACCTCGACTCCGTGCTGCGCAACCGACGCATCAACGCCCTCGTGCGCGACCTCGACCTCCCCGCCGGACCGGCCGACCTCGCCTTCAGCACGGAGTGGAACCGCGAGGCCATCCACCGGGTCTTCGACGCGCTGGAGTTCGCCGCGCTGCGCACCCGCCTGTTCGAGTACCTCGGTGGTGGCGACGAGTCCACGACCGACGCCGCGTCGGTCGAGCTGCAGGTCGACGTCGCGTCCCCGGGCACGGTGGCCGCCTGGCTGGAGGAGCACCTCGGCACCGACCCCGTCGGGGTCGAGGTGGTGGGGGTCCTGCGGCCGGTCGGGCCCCGGGTGGACTCCCTCACCCTGGCCGCTGCGTCGGGTCGAGCACTGTCGCTCGCGCCGGAGTCGCTCGACGCCGACGACGACGCCGCGCTCGCGGCGTGGCTGGCCGACGCCGAGCGACCCAAGGTGATGCACGACGCGAAGGGACAGGTGCACGCGCTCGAGGCCCAGGGCTGGGCCGTCGCCGGGCTCGTCGCCGACACCGCGCTGGCCGCCTACCTCGTCCGGCCCGACCAGCGGTCCTACGACCTCGCCGACCTCGCGCTGAGGGCGCTCAAGCGCGACATCGCCCCGGCCGACGACTCCGGCCAGCTGGCCTTCGACGACGACACCGCCGGCGCCGAGGGCGCGGCGCAGCGGGCCCGCGCCACGCTCGACCTCTGGGGCGTGCTGCGCGAGGAGCTCGAGCAGCAGGAGTCGCTCACCCTGCTGCGCGACGTCGAGCTGCCCCTGGTGCACGTGCTCGCTCGCGCCGAGACCGCCGGGATCGCCGTCGACACCGAGCACCTCGACGCACTGCACGCCGAGTTCACCGGGCGCATGACCGAGGCGGCCGAGGACGCCTTCGAGGCCATCGGCCGCGAGGTCAACCTCGGCTCGCCGAAGCAGCTCCAGGAGGTGCTGTTCGACCAGCTCGACATGCCCAAGACCAAGCGGACCAAGACCGGGTACACGACCGACGCCGAGGCGCTGCAGCAGCTCTTCGTCAAGACCGAGCACCCGTTCCTCGAGCACCTGCTGGCCCACCGCGACGTGACCCGGCTGCGCCAGACCGTGGAGGGACTGCAGAAGACGGTCCAGCCCGACGGCCGGATCCACACGACCTACTACCAGACGATCGCTGCGACGGGACGGCTCAGCTCGGCCGATCCCAACCTGCAGAACATCCCGATCCGCACCGAGTCCGGACGACGCATCCGCGAGGCGTTCACGGTCGGCGAGGGCTTCGAGACCCTCCTGACGGCCGACTACAGCCAGATCGAGATGCGGATCATGGCCGACCTCTCCGAGGACACCGACCTGATCGAGGCGTTCCGCTCCGGCCACGACTTCCACACCGTGATGGCGGCCAAGGTCTTCGAGCGCGAGCCCGACGACATCGACGGCGGCCTGCGCGCCCGCATCAAGGCGATGAACTACGGCCTCGCCTACGGCCTCTCCGCCTACGGGCTCAGCCAGCAGCTCCAGATCGGCACGGGTGAGGCGCAGGGCCTCATGGACGACTACTTCCAGACCTTCGGCGGCGTCCGCGACTACCTCCACGGCGTCGTGGAGGAGGCCCGCCAGACCGGGTTCACGGCCACGATCCTCGGCCGTCGGCGCTACCTGCCCGACCTGCTGAGCGACAACCGCCAGCGTCGCGAGATGGCCGAGCGGATGGCGCTCAACGCGCCCATCCAGGGCTCGGCGGCCGACATCATCAAGGTCGCCATGCTGGGCGTCGATGCCGCGCTGCGCGAGCAGGGCCTGCGCTCACGTCTGCTGCTGCAGGTGCACGACGAGCTCGTGCTCGAGGTCGCCGACGGTGAGCGCGAGGCCCTCGAGGCGCTGGTGCGCGAGCAGATGGCCTCGGCCGCCGACCTCTCCGTGCCGCTCGACGTCTCGGTCGGCACCGGGCGCACCTGGCACGAGGCCGCCCACTAGGACGTCGCGGCGACCGGTGTGCGTCGACGTCCGGGCACCCACCAGACCACCACGGCCAACGCCGAGGCGACCGCGCCCACGGTCAGGACCAGTCCGGTGAGCCCCACGCCGACGCCGTAGGCGACGGCGAGCAGCGCCACGAGCGCCAGCCACACCAGCACCACGATGCCGTGTGCGTGCCGGGCCAGGGCGTCGAGGACGAGCAGGTTGACGACGGCGAGGGCCGAGCCCGCGAGCGCGAAGAGCCAGAGCCGGTCGGCCACCTCGGCGTACTGGTCGCCGCCGGCGAGCACGAGCGCCAGGCGCGGAAGGGCTGCGGTCGCGGCGGTGGCGAGGGCGCCGATGCCGACGACGATGAGGACCGCCCGCGCCCTCGACCGTCGGGTGTCGTCGCGCGCGAGGTCGGGGTAGAGCACCACGCTCACGAACTGCGGCAGGAACAGGGCTGCCTTCGTGAGGATGAGGCCGGCCGCGTAGAGGCCACTGTCGTGGGTGTCCAGCAGGTTGCGGGCGACGATCGCGTCCGCGTTGCTGAGGGCGAGCGTGGCCAGCAGCGCGTGGGACCCGCCCAGCGCCTCTCGGGCGAACGACCGCCGGTGGGACGCGTGCTGGCGGACCCCGGGGCGCAGGAGCCGCGCACCGACGAGCACGGGCAACCAGGCGCCGAGCGCCACGCCGAGCATCGCCCCCGTCGGGTCGTCGAGGACCAGGAGCCCGACCACGCCGCCGACCAACCTCCCCAGCCCGAGGGTGGCGTACACGGCGGCGAGCAGCTGCCAGCGCTCCGTGCCCTGGGCGATGCCGAGCTGCGCGCCGGTGATCGTCATGGGCACGAGTGCGAGTCCGCACAGGGCGACGGGCCACGCCGACTCGAGGCGCAGGAGCGCCGCGAGAGCAGGGGAGACGAGGGCGACGAGACCACCGAGGGCCACGGCGGTGCCGACGGCGACCTCGAGCGTCGACCTCACGACGGCGTCACGCTGCGCGGGACCGACCGCGATGCGTCGAGCGGTGGTGGCCTGAAGCCCGAGGGCAGCGACGTTGCCCAGGAGCAGGAGGCCGAGCAGGGCGGTGACGGCGCCGAACTCGCGCGGGACCAGGAGCCGCGCGGCAGCGACGGTGAAGCCGTAGGCCGCGACGTTGAGCACGACCATGCCCCCGGCCACCCAGGTGCCGCCCCCCACCTGCTGCTGCACCTGGCTCACCGCGTCAGGCTAGCGGCGGTCGGCACACAGCGCTCTCGCGGTCGGCACTGGACCCCACGCGAACGGGACTTCCGCGGCGAGGTTACGGGACCTTCGTCATTGTTACCGAAAAGAAACATCGGAGTGTCGTCACGATGTCCCCTTTGCGTGGTTACATGCCCGAGGAGGGAGATCCGCGTGTTTCACGCATGCCATGGTGGCTGTGTGGCGTGGATCACATTGTCATGCGAAATCAGTTCATCACCGGGGGAGTCCTGGCCGTCGCCGCAGCACTGACCGTGCTGATCGGTGAGGCGTTCGACCTCGATCTCGTCCACGTCACGGTCCTCGGCCTCGCCATCGGCGCGATCGCGGTGCTCGTCGACGACAGCACGCTCGCGACCCGGATGGTCGGCCTCGCGATCGGCACCGTCGTCGCCTGGGTCGCGTTCGGCCTGCGGGCGGCGTTGCTGCCCGACACCGATGCCGGCCGTGCCGTCGCCTTCGCGGTGACGTTCGCGGTCGTGGCGGTCGTCGCCGGCGTCAGCGCCGGTCGGGTCCCGCTGTGGTCGCAGCTGCTCGGCGTCGTCGCGATGACCGGGGCGTACGAGTACACCTTCGCGGCGAACCCGCCGCTCTTCACGACGGAGTCGCTGACCGCGGTGACGTCGGTCCTGCTGACCGTCATGGTCGGCCTGGTCGTCACGACGGCCACCAGCGCACGGACGGCACCCCGTCACGTCGCCACCGAGGATCTCGAGAGGGAGAACGCACGATGAGGTACACCACCAAGCGCACGGCGACCGTCGCTGCGTCCGCCACGCTCTGCCTCGTGGTGGCCGGCGCTGTCGCGCCCGGCGCGATGGCGGCGGAGAAGGTCGACGGCGACGTCGACATCTCCAACACCGAGACCGTCTCCGTCCTCATGGGCGCCGACGGCTCGATCGACGCCAAGCGCGTCTACGACCAGCTCGTCCTGTCCGGCAGGGGCAAGGTCGACGTGAGCAACCCGGTCTCCACGAAGGGCCTGCGCAACCTCGACGGCTTCGGTGGCTGGACCGTCCGCGACGGCGCGCAGCGCATCGACACCGACGTGAACGGTGAGCAGAAGTACCGCTCGGTCTCGGACTTCGAGGGCGACCTGCCCGTCTCGATCGACGTGACCTACACCTTCAACGGCAAGCGCGTGGAGCCCGGCGACGTCGTCGGCAAGAGCGGCACGCTCGAGGTGCGCTACGAGGTCAAGAACGTCACCGGCAAGCAGCAGGAGGTGACCTACACCGACGGCGAGGGCAACACCCAGACGCAGATGGCGTCGGTCGTCATCCCGCTGGTCGGTTCGATGACGACGGTGCTGCCCTCGAACTTCACCGAGGTGCGCCCCGACGGTGCGAACGCCGCCGGCGACGGCAAGGGCGGCACGCAGCTGTCGTTCACGATGACGCTGTTCCCGCCCATCGGCTCGGACCGCGCCACGTTCGGCTACACCGCCAAGGTCAAGGACGGCATCGTCCCGAAGGCGTCGCTGTCGTTGCTGCCCGTCAACCCGCTGGAGAACACCTCCTTCAAGGGCGGCGCGGCCAGCTACAAGGGCGGCGCCGAAGCCGGTGCCGACCTCACGGCCGGCGCCGTCACCATCGACTCCAACCTCCTCAAGATCCGCGACGGCGCGAGCGACCTCGTCGACGGCCTGTTCCAGCTCCGCGACGGTGCCCAGCAGCTCAACGCCGGCCTCGCCGGCAAGGCCGCTCCGGGTTCCCAGGAGCTCGCAGCCGGCGCGAAGCAGCTCGACGACGGACTGTCGGGCAAGGCTGCTCCCGGCGCGCGCAAGCTCGCGGCCGGTGCGGTCGAGCTCGCGACGGGGCTGGTCAACCGTGCGGCCCCCGGCGCATCCGCGCTCGCCCTCGGTGCCGTGCAGCTGCAGCAGGGCGCGGCCAGCCTCGCCGCCGGCGCCGCCGACCTGAGTGCGGGCTCCCAGCAGCTCGACGACGGCGCGGACCAGCTCAGTGCCGGCGCGGGCCAGCTCAGCCAGGGCGTCAGCGACGCCAACGACGGCGCCGGCAAGGTCGCCGACGGCGCGGGCAAGGTCGCCGGTGGAGCGACTGCTCTCAGCGACGGTGCCACGAAGCTCGACGCCGGCGCCGGCCAGCTGTCCGGCGGCCTCAAGGACGCCAAGGCCGGGACGCCGCAGCTGCAGGCGGGTGCGAAGAGCATCGCCGACGGACTGGCCAAGGTCGATGCCGGCTTGGGCGACCTCAACGCGCAGATCGGCGGCGGGCTCGGCGACATCAACACGGGCGCGAGCACGCTGATCGCAGCGCTCGAGAACCAGCTGATCCCCGGACTCGCGCAGGCCGAGGGCGCGCTCGACCAGGCCAAGTCCATCGCGGACTCGCTGCCCGACGGCGCGGAGAAGACGGGGCTCCAGCAGTACATCGGCGGCGCGAAGACCGCGGTCGGCCAGGTCAAGGGTGGCCTGTCCACCCAGGTCCTGGAGGGAGCGAAGAAGACTCGGGACGGCTCGGCCCAGCTGAAGGCGGGCCTCAACGGCCAGCTCGACGCCGGCGCCGGCGCCGACACGATCCGCGGCGGCGTGAAGGCGCTCTCGAGCGGCGTGACCGGCCAGCTGATCCCCGGGATCGACAAGCTGGCGGGGGGCATCGACCAGCTCTCGACCGGCGCCGACAGTCTCGCTGCCGGCACGAGCACGCTCTCGGCGGGTGCAAGCGACCTCTCGAAGGGCGCGAGCGACCTGAAGGACGGCTCGGGGGCCCTCGCCGCGGGCACGAAGGCACTCAAGGATGGCGCTGCGCTGCTCGCCTCGAAGACGGGCGAGCTGAAGGCCGGCACGAGCAAGGTCGCGGCAGGCGCCGGGCAGGTGGCCGGCGGCGCCGGGCTCCTCGCCGGTGGGACGAAGTCGCTCGCCGGCGGCGCGGGGGACCTGTCGAAGGGCATCGGTGACGCCGCGGACGGCTCGAAGCGGCTGGCCGGCGGTGCACGCGACCTGGCGAAGGGCATCGGCGACGCCGCCGACGGCTCGGGCAAGCTCGCGGACGGCGCCAGCACGCTGGCCGATGGCCTCGGTGACGCCGCCGAGGGATCGGGCAAGCTTGCCGAGGGCCTGGAGACGGCGGCCGAGAAGGCACCCGCGCTGCCCGAGGGCGCGCAGGAGCTGTCCGACAAGGGCACCTCGCAGCTGGTCAACGTCGGCAACGGCACGGCCATGGACTACGGCCTGAAGTACGCGCTGATCGAGGCCGGGTCCGCCCGTGCCGCGTCGGTGCAGCCGTACGGCGCCCCCGAGGGTGCCACCGAGCTGACGGCCTACAAGTTCGACCTCGCCGGTGCCACCGGTGAGGGCTCGGCGAACGTGGAGCGCGGCATCGCCGTCGCGATCCTCGCTGCGGCCGGGCTGGGACTCGCGGCGTTCCGGCGCCGCGGCATCGCGGGCTGACGTCCCGCACCCCTCCAGGCGACGCGCCGTGCCCCTCGGGGTGCGGCGCGTCGCTGCGTCCCGGGTCGTCGCCGCCGTGAGCGCGCCGCCCGCCTAGGGTGGACGCATGAGCGCCGCCGACGACCTCTGCCGCTTCGTGGACGCCTCGCCGTCCCCGTTCCACGCCGTCGCCACCGCGGCTGCGGCGCTGGAGGCGGCCGGGTGGACGCGTGCCGACGAGCGGGACCCGTGGCCGGCGGCCGGCGGCCGGCACTTCGTCGTCCGGGGCGGCTCGCTCGTGGCCTGGGACGACCGCGGCGCCTCCGGTGCGGCCGACCCCTTCCGCATCGTCGGCGCCCACACCGACAGCCCGAACCTGCGGGTCAAGCAGCACCACGACCGTCGCTTCGAGGGCATCGACGTCCTCGCCCTCGAGCCCTACGGCGGGCCGCTGCTGACGACGTGGCTCGACCGCGACCTCGGTGTCGCCGGACGTGTGGTGCTGCGGGACGGGCGGGAGGTGCTCGTGCACGTCGAGGAGCCGGTGCTGCGCGTGCCCAACCTCGCCATCCACCTCGACCGCGAGGCCGCGGGAGCCCCCGACCGGCAGCGCCACCTCGACGCGATCTGGTCGCAGGACGGTACGCCGTTCCTCGCCTGGCTGGGGGAGCGGGAGGGGTTCGCGGCCGAGGAGGTGCTCGGGCACGAGCTGATGACCGCCGACGTGGTGCCCAGCGGACGGGTCGGCGCCGACGGCTGGCTCGTCGCCGCGCCGCGCCTGGACAACCAGGCGACCTGCTTCGCCGGCCTGGAGGCGCTCGTCGCGGCGACCGCGGACGGCCCGGTGGAGGGCGGCCGCAGCGTCCTGGTCCTCTTCGACCACGAGGAGGTCGGCAGCTCCTCCGAGCGAGGGGCGGCCTCGGACCTGCTCCTCACCGTGCTGGAGCGCACCGTGCTGGCGGCCGGGGGAGCACGCGACGACGTGCACCGCGCCGTGGCGGCGTCCATCTGCGCATCCGGTGACATGGCGCACGCGACGCACCCCAACCACCCCGAGCGGCACGAGCCGCTCCACCACGTGCGCCTGGGCGGAGGCCCCGTGCTCAAGGTCAACCAGAACCTGCGGTACGCCACCGACGCCGTCGGCGCTGCCGCGTTCGCTCGCGCCTGCGAGCAGGCGGGGGTGCCGCTGCAGCGGTACGTGCACCGCGCGGACCTGCCGTGCGGCTCGACCATCGGACCCATCAGCGCGGCGCGCACGGGCATCTCGACGGTCGACTTCGGCGCCCCGCAGCTCGCCATGCACTCCGTCCGCGAGACGATGGCCGCGGCCGACGTCGACCTCTACGTCCGAGCGCTCACCGCGTTCCTCGCACCCGCGGACTGACGTCCCACCCGGCGAGCGGGGGTCAGTGCCGGCTCCGGGGTCCACCCGACACCCCGCTCCGTGGTGTGATCGCGTAGGCTGGTGGGTGCGCTGGTGACCTGTGCGTTCCTCGGACTGAGCAGGGGCGCTTCTCGTGCGCCCTCCGGGCGCCGGGCACGTTCGCCGGCCTTTCCCTACATCATCCATCCATCGGAGTCCATCTACCTATGAGCATCGCACCCTCTGCGGCACCGCAGGTTGCGGTCAACGACATCGGCAACGAGGACGACTTCCTCGCGGCCATCGACTCGACCATCAAGTACTTCAACGACGGCGACATCGTCGACGGCACCATCGTCAAGGTGGACCGCGACGAGGTCCTCCTCGACATCGGCTACAAGACCGAGGGCGTCATCCCCTCGCGCGAGCTGAGCATCAAGCACGACGTCGACCCGCACGAGGTCGTCGCCGTCGGCGACAACGTCGAGGCCCTCGTCCTCCAGAAGGAGGACAAGGAAGGCCGTCTGATCCTGTCCAAGAAGCGTGCCCAGTACGAGCGCGCCTGGGGCGACATCGAGAAGATCAAGGCCGAGGACGGCGTCGTCGAGGGCACCGTCATCGAGGTCGTCAAGGGCGGCCTCATCATGGACATCGGACTCCGTGGCTTCCTGCCCGCGTCGCTGGTCGAGATGCGCCGCGTGCGCGACCTCGACCCGTACATCGGCCAGAAGCTCGAGGCGAAGATCATCGAGCTCGACAAGAACCGCAACAACGTGGTCCTGTCGCGTCGTGCCTGGCTCGAGCAGACCCAGTCGGCCGTCCGCCAGAAGTTCCTCGACGAGCTCAAGAAGGGGCAGGTCCGCAAGGGCGTCATCTCCTCGATCGTCAACTTCGGTGCGTTCGTCGACCTCGGCGGCGTCGACGGTCTCGTCCACGTCTCCGAGCTGTCCTGGAAGCACATCGACCACCCGAACGAGGTCGTCCAGGTCGGCGACGAGGTCACCGTCGAGGTCCTCGACGTCGACCTCGAGCGTGAGCGCGTCTCGCTCTCGCTCAAGGCGACGCAGGAGGATCCGTGGCAGCACTTCGCCCGGACCCACCAGATCGGCCAGATCGTGCCCGGCAAGGCCACCAAGCTCGTCCCGTTCGGCGCGTTCGTCCGCGTCGAGGAGGGCATCGAGGGCCTCGTGCACATCTCCGAGCTGGCGGAGCGTCACGTCGAGATCCCCGAGCAGGTCGTCCAGATCGGCGACTCGGTCATGGTCAAGATCATCGACATCGACCTCGAGCGTCGTCGCATCTCGCTCTCGCTGAAGCAGGCGAACGAGACGCAGGCCGCGGCCGCGGACGACTTCGACCCGACGCTGTACGGCATGACGTCGTCGTACGACGAGCAGGGCAACTACATCTACCCCGAGGGCTTCGACCCCGAGACGGGTGAGTGGCAGGAGGGCTACGAGGAGGCTCGGGCCACCTGGGAGAAGCAGTACGCCGAGGCGCACGAGCGCTGGGAGGCGCACAAGAAGCAGATCGAGGAGGCCGAGAAGGCCAGCCTCGAGGCCGGCGAGGTCAGCAACTACTCCGCCGGTGGCGACAGCGACGCGGGCGAGGGCTCCCTCGCCTCCGACGAGGCGCTGCAGGCCCTGCGCGAGAAGCTCACCGGCGGCGAGTGACCCGCTCCCGCTGAGCGATCGGCACGAGACCCCCGACCCCTGTGGTCGGGGGTCTCGTCGTTCCCCACCCCTCGACGGGAGCGACGATCACCCGACGAGGTCGCGATCGGTGGTCCGCGACGGCTCGAACACGTCGCGGGGGTGGCTTCGCGGGGCCGGGCGGCTGCCGTAGCCGTCGAGCGGGACGAGCGCGGCGAGGGCGACGACCGCGGCGGTCAGGGCGAGGATCACGAGGAGCAGCATCATGGCAGCAAGTCTTGGCCCGACGAGAACCTGCCACCAGTGGCAGGTTCGCCATGGTCCGTCGATATCCAGCCATGTCTGTGGCACGATGATGACATGAAGAAGGTCGCCGTGGTGGTCCAGGACGGCGTCGAGGCGTTCGGTCTCGGCGCGATCTGCGAGGTCTGGAACGAGCCGTACCACCCGGACGACGACAACCCGGTCTTCGACTTCACGATCTGCACCCCCGAGCCGGGCCGTGTCCGGGGGTCCAGCGTCGACCTGCACGTCGAGCACGGGCTCGACGCCACCACCGACGCCGACCTCGTCTGCATCGCCCCCAAGCGGGGCTACCGCGCCCACCACCCTGCAGCGGTCGACGCCGTCCGCGCGGCGGCCGATCGGGGTGCCTACGTCTCGGCGCACTGCACGGGCGCCTGGCTCCTCGGCGAGGCGGGCCTGCTCGACGGACGGGAGTGCACGACGCACTGGCGCTACGGCCAGGAGCTGCAGGAGGCCTTCCCCGAGGCGGTCGTGCGGCCGGAGGTCCTCTACGTCCTGGACGACAACGTGCTGACGGGCGCCGGCTCGGCCGCGGGCATCGACGCCTCGCTCTACCTGATGCGCCGGGTCTTCGGTGCCCGTACCGCGGCCACCGCCGCCCGTCGCATCGTCATGCCGCCGCACCGCAGCGGCGGACAGGCGCAGTTCGTCCGCACCCCGGTCGGCCAGGTCGACGCCGACACGCTCTCGCCCGTCCTGGCCTGGGCACTCGAGCACATCGACGAGCCGCTGCCGGTGGACCGGATGGCCGCCCAGGCGCACATGTCGCCCCGCACCTTCGCGCGGCGGTTCCGCGACGAGACCGGCACCACGCCCCTGCAGTGGCTGACCAGCCAACGGGTCGCCCTGGCCGAGGAGCTGCTCGAGAACTCCCCGCTGTCGGTGGAGCAGGTCGCGTCCCGCGTCGGCTTCGGCAACGCTGCCACCCTGCGCCACCACTTCACCCAGGCCCTCGGCACGACGCCGCAGGAGTTCCGGCGGACGTTCACCTGCCTCGAGGCGGGCTGACCACGGCGCCTCGCAGGTCCGTCACAGCTCCGTGCGTCGCACCTTGCCGGTCGCGGTGCGGGGGAGGGCGTCGAGGCGCAGGTACTCCTTGGGCCGCTTGGGCGGCGCGAGGCGCTCGGTCGCCCGCTGCCGCAGGACGTCCTCGTCGACGTCGCCCACGTACGCGGCGACGACGCGTCGGCCCCAGCGATCGTCGGGTCGGCCGAACACGGCCACCTCGACCAGGCCGGGCAGGTCCTCGAACGCAGCCTCGACCTCGGCCGGGTAGACGTTCACGCCCCCGCTGATGACGAGGTCGCTGCGTCGCGCGTCGAGGTGGACCCAGCCGTCCTCGACACGGCCGAGGTCGCCCACCGTGAACGCAGGGCCGTCGGGGGTCTCCCGCCAGGCCGCGGCGGTCTTCTCCTCGTCGCGCCAGTAGGTGAAGCGGCCCCACGGCGGGGCGGCGCACCAGAGCACGCCCTCCTCGTCCGTCGAGACGACGCGGCCCGGCCGCGCCCGGCCGACGGTGCCGGGGTGCGCGAGCCAGTCGGGCGCGGGGCACGCGGTCCACTGTCCCTCCGTGGAGCCGTAGAACTCCCACACGACCTCGACGCCGAAGGTCGTGTGGGCCCACCGACGCACGGGCTCCGGGCACGGCGCGCCGGCGTGGGCCACGAGACGGAACGACGACAGGTCGGGGACGGCACCGGTGTCGGCCAGGTGCTGCTGCAGCCGCTGGAGGTGGGCGGGCACGCAGAACATCGAGGTGGGCCGCACCGCGTCGACGGCGTCGAGGAACGCCTGCGCCTCGAAGCGCGGCATCACCGCGATGCTCCCGCCCGCGAGCAAGGTCTGAGTGGCGAAGCGCAACGGCGCCGAGTGGTAGATCGGCGAGACGACGAGGTCGACGTCGTCGGCCCGGAAGCCCCACAGGTCGCGCTCTTCCTCGACCAGGGCCTGCGCGTGGTCGTCGGGGAGCAGTCCCGACCAGACGCCCTTGGGTCGGCCGGTGGTGCCCGACGTGAAGTGCATCGGACGGCACCGCGGCGCCGCGGCGAGGTCGCGAGGAGTGCCGCGCAGCAAGGCGTGGAGCAGCTCGGCGTCCTCGACGACGAGCGCCGCGTCGAGGTCGGCGAGGATGCGCTCGCGCTCCCACGCCGTCAGCCTCGGGTCGAGCGGCACCGGGACGACACCGACGCGTGCCGCGCCGAGCACGACGCTCGCGTAGGCGGGCTCGCCCGGGCACGACAGCACGAGCCGGTCTCCCTCGCCCAGGCCGCGGTCGTGCAGGGCACCCGCGACCCTCTCCTGCTGCGTTCGGCTCTGCTCGGCGGTGAGGACCTGCATCGCGTCGCTCCTTCGTGGGACCTTCGTCACGCGCCGGGCGTGGAAGGACGTGGGGTTGTGCACACCCGCGTGAATCCGGGCACCAAGTATGCTTCAGTGGTTCGTCGGTCCTGTCCCCCTCCGTCTGAAGGTGATCGTCTGTGGCTTCCTCGCGCCACAAGCACGCCGTCCCTCGACGTGCCGGCCGCGGAACCACCCCGAACGCACGTCGGACCACCACGACCGCTCCCGCGCGGCACAGCAGCCGTCACGTCGGCCCGTCCCCGTGGCGTCGGCAGATGGCCAAGGTCGCGGTCCCGACGATCGGCGTCATGGCGGTGCTCGGCGCCGCGGTCGCCGTCGTCTCCTCCGACCCCGACGTGGCACCGGCGTCCGCCGAGGTCGCGACCGCCCCGGCCGACGACATCATCACCGAGGCCCTCGCCGACGCCCCCGAGGTGAGCCGGAGCGCCGAGCGTCCCGAGCTGCCCGACGAGGACACCGTCGCCGTCGACGTGAAGGGCGAGAAGGTCGCGCTCGAGGACGGTGTGGAGATCCACGCCGACGCCACGGCCGCCTCGCCCGTCCTGGAGAAGCTCGACCAGGGCGACCCGGTCGACGTCACGGGGCGCACGAAGGACGGCTGGAGCGAGGTCGTGCTCGAGGGCATGCCGCGCTGGGTCAGGACCAAGCAGGTCGCCGACGACCTCCCGCTCGGCACGGAGCCGTGCCCGAAGCTGTCGGAGAACGGCATGCAGCCCGACACCGTGAAGGTCTTCCGTGCGGTCTGCGCCAAGTTCCCGCAGATCAGCTCGTACGGCGCGATCGCGGGCCGTGGTGAGCACGCCACCGGCCACGCCCTCGACATCATGGTCCGCGGACCGCTGGGCGACCAGATCGCCGCGTTCCTGCAGGAGCACCGGGCCGAGCTGGGCATCGAGTACCTCATCTGGCAGCAGCGCATCTGGCGACCGGCGACCTCCAACAGCTGGCGGGGCATGAGCGACCGCGGCGGCGACACCGCCAACCACATGGACCACGTCCACGTCACCACCTACGGCAACGCCGCCACGAGCTGAGCTCGACGGTGAGCCTGCAGGTGGGCCTGACCGGCGGGATCGGGTCGGGCAAGAGCACCGTGAGTGCACGCCTGGCCGAGCTCGGCGCCGTCGTCGTGGACTACGACGTGCTGGCGCGCGAGGCCGTGGAGCCCGGCACGTCGGCGTTGCAGGAGATCGAGCAGCGCTTCGGTGCCGAGGTCATCGCCCCTGACGGCACGCTGGACCGCCCCCGACTCGGTGCGATCGTCTTCGCCGACGCGTCGGCGCGGCGCGACCTCGAGGCCATCACGCACCCCGCCATCCGCGACCTCGCCGCCGGACGCGTCGCGGCCGCACCTGCTGGCGCCGTGGTCGTCCACGACCACCCGCTGCTCGTCGAGATGGGCATGGCCGAGCGGTGCGACGTCGTCGTGGTCGTCGACGTCGACCCCGAGCTGCAGGTGCAGCGCCTGGTGGAGCACCGCGGCATGAGCGAGGCCGACGCCCGCGCTCGACTCGGCGCGCAGGCCTCCCGTGAGCAGCGACGTGCGGCCGCCGACGAGGTGCTCGACAACGGCGGTACGCCGGCCGAGCTCCGTGCCGCCGTCGACGCGCTCTGGGAGCGGCTCACCGCGTCCTGACGTCGCGCTCGCGGCGAGCAGCGTCCCGAGCACGACGAAGCCGCCCTGTCGGGGGAGGCAGGGCGGCTTCGCGGGGTGGCGGGTCCTGAGCGTGTCAGGCCGCCAGGTCGGGGTCGGCGACCTTGCGCAGGGTCACCAGCGCCTGGCGCTCGAGCTGGCGCACGCGCTCGGCGGAGATGCCGTGGCGCTTGCCGATGTCGGCCAGCTTCTGCTGGCGTCCGTCGAGCAGCCCGTAGCGGGCGCGGACGATGTCCGCCTCGCGCGGGCCCAGGTGGTCGATCAGCGTGCTGATGAGGTGCTTCGTCTCGTCGTCGAGCACCGCGAGGTCGGGTCCGGGCGACGTGTCGCGGGCGATGAGGTCGCCCAGGGAGGTGTCGCCGTCGTCGTCGACCGGGGTGTCGAGGCTGACGTGGTCGCGACCCCAGGACAGCAGGTCGATGACGCGGTCGACGTCCATGTCGAGCTCGTCGGCGATCTCCTGGGGCTCCGGGTCGTACCCGAGCGTGCGCTCGAGCGTGCGGCGGGCCGCCGTGACCTGGTTGAGCTCCTCGACGACGTGGACGGGCAGCCGGACCACACGGGCCTGCTGCGCGATGCCACGCGTGATCGCCTGGCGCACCCACCAGGTCGCGTAGGTGCTGAACTTGAAGCCCTTCGCGTAGTCGAACTTCTCGACGGCGCGGATCAGGCCGGTGTTGCCCTCCTGCACCAGGTCGAGCATCGGCATGGCCGACCGGCCGTACTTGCGGGCGATCGAGACCACCAGGCGCAGGTTGGCCTGGATGAACTCCTGCTGCGCCCGCTCGCCCTCGGCGGCGATGAACTCGAGCTCCTCGCGGGTGGCTCGCCTCGGCGCTCCACCCTTCGCGCGGCCGATGCGTCCCTCGTCGAGCAGGTGCTGGGCGTAGAGCCCCGCCTCGATGCTGCGGCTCAGCTCGACCTCGCGGGCGGCGTCGAGCAGCGGCGTGCGGGCGATCTCGGCCAGGTACATGCCGACGCTGTCCTTGCCCTCGGCGCTCTCGTGCCTCGTTGACGTCATGTCGTACGCCTCCCATCGTGTCTGTACCAGTGCAACGCACCAGGTCAGCCCTTGATTCCGCTCTCAGCCCATTCTTGGCAGGTGTTGGCCGCCGTCTCAGTCACGCGGGAGGGCTCGATCGGCGGACGGGGGTGCGCGGGAGGCGTCCGGACCACTAGGTTGCTCTCATCGTCCTCTCAGGAAAGGAAGTGCCAGCCATGGCAGCCGACTTCAAGGCGCTCTCTCGCAACGACCAGGGGGCCCTCGTCGCAGGTGCCCTCGCCATCGTGTTCTCCTTCTTCGGCGCGTACGTCACGGTCTCCGTCGACGGTGGCGACCTCGCACCCGGGATCAACTACTCCGCGGGCACGAACGCCTGGGAGAGCTACGCCACGCTCGGCATGCTGCTGGTCGTCGTCTCCGTCGCGGTCGTGGCCGTCAAGGTCTTCGCCGCGCAGAACCTGCCCGACGGCGTCCCGTGGCGGCTCGTCGCCCTCGCGACGGCAGGTCTCGGCACGCTGCTGGTCATCCTGCGGGCGCTCACGGCCGGCGGCGACGTCGCGAGCGGACTCGCCGGCGTCGACGTCGGACCGGGTTGGTCCGGCTGGTTGCTGTTCATCAGCCTGATCGCCCTGACGGTCTTCACGGCCCTCGCCTTCAAGGACTCGGGCGAGAAGCTCCCCGAGGTGAACAAGAAGAACGACCCGCCCGCCACGCCGCCGGCGGCCTGAGCGGCTCGATCAGGCCGTGAACGGCGGTCGGTCGTCGAGGGCGACCGACCGCCGTCCGGCCCAGCGCCACAGCCGTGCGGTGAGGTCGCGGTCCTCGTCGGTGACCAGGTTGCCCATCACGCGCAGCGCGAAGGTCATGAGCACGTGCGAGCGCATGCCGAGGGGGCCGAGGGTCGGCAGGAGACGCGGCACGGTGATGAGGCCCGCCAGGCGCCTCGCGATCGAGAACGCCTCGCCGTAGTGCTCGACGAGCAGGCTCGGCCACGCGTGCGCGACGTCGGCACGTCCGGCCAGCAGCTCGGCGCCGACCCGACCGGTCTCCAGGCCGTAGTCGATGCCCTCGCCGTTGAGCGGGTTGACGCACCCCGCGGCGTCGCCCACGAGGATCCAGTTGGGGCCGGCGACGCCGGAGACGGCGCCACCCATCGGCAGCAGGGCCGAGGTGGGCATCCGCAGCTCCGGACCGAGCTCCCACTCCTCGCGCCGGAGCTCGGCGTAGTACTGCATGAGTGGGCGGATCTGCAGCGAGGCAGGGCGCTTGGCCGTGGCCAGCGCGCCGACGCCGAGGTTGACCTCACCGCCCTCCCCGGCGCTGCCCAGCGGGAAGATCCAGCCGTACCCGGGCAGGAGCGGACCCCGGGCGCGGGAGCCGCGGCCGCCGGCGGGGTCGGGCTCGCCGCGCAGCTCGAGGTGGGAGGAGATCCAGGGGTCGTCCGCGCGGCCGGACTTCACGTAGGAGCGTCCCGCCACGCCGTAGGCGGTGTCCCGGTGCCACTCGCGCCCCAGCACCTTGCCCAGGGGTGACCTCACGCCGTCGGCCACGACGAGCCGCTCGCACCGCACGACGTGCCTGGCCTTCTCGGGGCCGACGGCGAAGACGACGCCCGTGACCCGTCCCGCGGTGTCACGCTCGGCGTCGACCGCCCGCGCCCGGTCGAACGGGACGGCACCGTCGTCGAGGGCGACCTCGCGGACACGGGCGTCGAGCTGGGTGCGGGGCACCGCCGATCCGTGGTCGGGCAGCGAGCCGCCGGGCCACGGCAGCAGCAGCTCCTGGCCGAAGCCCGCGGCACGGAGCCCGCGGTTGGTCCCGAAGGAGCGCGTCCAGTCGCCGAGGCCGAGCCGGTCGAGCTCGGCGATCGCCCGGGGGGTCAGCCCGTCGCCGCAGGTCTTGTCGCGCGGGAAGGCGGCCGCGTCGGCCAGCACGACGTCGGCTCCGGCCCGGGCGGACCACGCCGCGGCGGCCGCACCGGCCGGTCCCGCACCGACCACGAGGACGTCGGTGCGCTCGGGCAGGCTCATGGACCCGATCATCCCATCCCGTGCCAGGATGGCGCTCATGGCCTCACCGTCGTCCGCCCCCGCCACGGGCCCCCGGTCCGACGTTCGGTTCGCCTCGTCGGGGTCGTCGTACTACGCCGTCGTCCTGGCGCTGTTCTGCACGATCATCGTCGTCTCGAACATCGTCGCCGCCAAGCCGATCGAGGTGGGGTCGGGCTCGCTGTCCCTCGGTCCCGTCCAGCTGTGGCCCCTGCTGATCGACGGGGGAGCGGTGCTGTTCCCGCTCGCCTACGTCCTCGGCGACGTCGTGGCGGAGGTCTACGGCTTCCGTGCGGCCCGACGGGCCGTGCTGGTCGGGTTCGCGTGCGCGCTCCTGGCGGTGGTGACCTTCGCGGTCGTGCAGCGCATCCCGGGCGCCTCGTTCTACGAGAACCAGGTGGCCTACGAGGCGGTGCTCGGTCCGGTCGGGCAGATCGTGCTCGCCAGCGTGGTGGGCTACGTGTGCGGTCAGCTGACCAACGCGTGGGTGCTGACCCGCATGAAGGCACGGACCGCGGAGCGTGCGCTGGTGGCCAGGCTCGCGTCGTCGACCGGGCTCGGCGAGCTGGTCGACACCTTCCTGTTCTGCGCGATCGCGGCCTCGGCGATCGGCATCACCACCGGCGGTGCCTTCCTCAACTACTTCGTCGTCGGCGTGCTCTTCAAGTGCGCGGTCGAGCTGCTCGTCATGCCGGTGACGGTCGTGGTCATCGCCCGCCTGAAGGCCGCCGAGCCCACCTACTGACGCCCCGGCGCACCGTCCCGCGCCGCGGCGGCTACCGGGAGGCGGCGATCCGGCCGAGGGTCTCGTCGCGGAGCTCGTCGAAGGTGCCGCCGTCGATCGCGTCGCGCATGCGGTCGACCAGGCGCACGACGTAGCGCTCGTTGTGGATCGTCGTCAGCGTCGCCGCCAGGTACTCCTTGGCCTTGAACAGGTGGTGGAGGTAGGCGCGCGTGTAGTGGGTGCAGGTGTAGCAGTCGCAGTCGTCCTCGATGGGCTCGAACCGTCGGCGCGACGCGGCGACGAGCAGGTTCTCGCGGCCGTCGGCGGTGTAGACGCGCGAGGAGCGGGCCACGCGCGACGGCCCGACGCAGTCGAAGGTGTCGGCACCCGCCTCGACCGCCGCGAACAGGTCGTCGGGCTCGCCGATGCCGAGCAGGTGGCGCGGCTTGTCGCCGGGGAGCTCGTCGGTGACCCAGCCGACGATCGTCGCCAGGTTCTCCTTCTCGATGGCGCCGCCGATCCCGAAGCCGTCGAAGCGGGTGCCGTCGACCTCCAGGTCCGCCAGGTACCGGGCGGCGCGACGGCGCAGGTCCTCGTGCTGGGCACCCTGGACCACGCCGAAGAGCGCGGGCCCGGCGGGGGTGCCGGGCCGTGGGCGGCGAAGTGAGCACAGCCGGGCGTGCTCGGCCAGGCAGCGCGCCGCCCAGGCCTCGGTGCGGTCCAGCGACTCCTCCTGGTAGGCGCGGTCGTCGAGGAGGGTCGTCAGCTCGTCGAAGGCGAAGATGACGTCGGCGCCGAGGCGGTGCTGGATGCCCATCGACACCTCGGGGGTGAACCGGTGCCTCGATCCGTCGAGGTGGCTGCGGAACGTGACGCCGTCGTCGTCGACGTGCGCCAGCCGCTCCTTCTCGGTGGCGATGACGTCGGACGCGTCGGAGGAGGAGTCCATCGAGAGGATCTTGCGGAACCCCGACCCGAGGCTCAGGACCTGGAAGCCGCCGGAGTCGGTGAAGGTGGGGCCGTCCCACCCCATGAAGCGGGCGAGACCGCCCGCCTCCTCGACGACGTCGTCGCCGGGCTGCAGGTAGAGGTGGTACGCGTTCGCCAGCAGTGCCTGGGCGCCGAGCTCGCGCATCGCCTCCGGCAGCACCGCCTTGACCGTGGCCTTCGTGCCGACGGGGACGAACGCCGGCGTGCGGATCGCGCCGTGCGCCGTGGAGAGGACGCCGGACCGACCTGCACGGCCGTCGAGGGTGCTCGTGACCTCGAAGAGGGGCGCGGTCTGGCGGGGCTCCGTCACCGGCCCATCCAAGCACCCGTGCGGGGCCGGCTCACCCGAGGGGACCCAGGCCGCGCACGACCTCGTACGCCGGCACGAGCGCGCCGACGGTGACCACCACGAACCCGACGTTCCAGAGCGCGGCCGGCACGCGGGTGAGCCGCGCGAGCACGTCGGCGTCGCTGGTGCGCGTGCGCGAGCGACGTCGGCTCGACCACAGCTCGACGGTGGTGCGGGGACCCCCGACGAGCAGGAAGGACGCGATGGCGAGCGCGGCGAACCGTTGCACGGGGTCGTCGGTGCGCCAGACGAGGAGGGCGACGACCAGCCCGGTGAGCAGCACGACGAGCAGGCCGAACCAGTTGCGCACGACGACCAGCACGCCGGCGACGACGACGAGGGCCACCCACAGGGCCCAGGCGGTCCGACCGGCTCCGACCAGCGCGAGCAGGCCGAGTCCGAGGGCGCTCGGTGCGAGGTAGCCGGCCGCGGCGGTGGCCACCATCCCGGGACCGGTGGGGCGCCCGACCGACGTCGTCAGCCCCGACGTGTCGCGGTGCAGCCGGACGCCGTCGAGGCGACGTCCGGTCAGCACCGCGACGAGCGCGTGCCCGGCCTCGTGCACGAGGGTGACGACGTGGCGGCCCGGGCCCCAGCCCCACGGCAGCAGCGCCAGCGCGGCGCCGACGGCCACGGGCAGGTACGGGCTCACGTGGTCAGATCACCGGGCGGTCGACGAGCTGGACGCGGGACGTGTCCCGCGCCGACTCGCCCAAGGCGGCAGCGACGCGGTGCATCGCGGCGCCCTCGCGGTGACGGCTCTGCCGGTCGAGCGTGAGCCCGAGCGCGGTGTGGGCCCAGCCGCTGGTGGGCTCCAGCTCGATGAGCCGTCGGAACGCGGCCTCGGCCGGCACCAGCTGGGCCGCGGCGAAGTGCGCCCGGGCGAGGAGCTCCCACGCCGAGGCGTTCTCGGGCGCCTCGTCCACGACCCGGCGGAGCACCCGGACGGCGTCGCGCGGGTAACGCGACTCCAGGAGCTCCTCGCCGAGGCGGAAGGCCTCGAAGGCGTCCATCGCGGCGATCTTCTCGTCGGAGATGTTCGGGGTGAGGTGGATGGTCATGGTGCTCCTCCTTCCGAGGGGCGTGCTCGTGGTCGGGCTCGTCAACACCGGGTCGGCCCCCTGCATTCCGGCCCCCGCATTCCGGCCCGTCCATCCCGACCGGTCAGGGCCCGTCGGCCGGCGCCGTGGTGGCGCTGGGCGCCGGCGTGGGCTCCGCGTCGCCCGGCGTCGGGCTCGGGGTCGGCGTGGGTGTCGGCGTCGGCGAGGTCGTGGGGTCGGGCCCGCTCGTGGGCGTCGGGTCGGGGTCCGGGGAGTCCGGGGAGTCCTGGCCGGACGGCGCACCACCGCCGAAGGGGTTCGCGATGCGTGCGTTGTCGGGGTCGGTGCCGTACGCCCGGCCGGTCACGAGCTCGTAGCCGCCGATCGCCAGTCCGGAGACCAGCAGCACCACGGCCGTGGTGAGGGCGACGGCGCGCCAGCCGATGGTGCGACGGGGCTCGACGACCTCGGCGCGCCTCACCTCCTCGTGGGTGGCCTCCCGGACCGCGGCGAGCGCCTCGGCGGTGTGTCCCGGCTCCGCCTCGGTCTCGACGTACCGCCCGGAGTCGGTCTGCACGATCATGGTCCGTCCCCGGTCGAGGGTGCTGGCGTAGAAGGACGAGGAGATCGTGACCACCAGGCTGCCGAGGGCGGCGCCGATGATCGTGCCGCCGACGCCGAGCGCCGACGCGACCCAGGCGGACGTCATGGCGGCGAGCGCGCCGGCCACGACCTGGAACCACGACAGGCCCAGGAACGAGGACCGTTCGCGGGTCTCGGGGGAGTCGGGCATGGCGTCCAGGGTAGGGGGCGCACCGACGCGACCCGAACCTCGTGGAACGCGTTCCGCGTCATCGCGGCGGACCGCGCCAGGTCCGCGAGGCGGTCGTCGGCACGCCTCCACGCTTCTGTCGGTCGCCGTTGCCAGACTCGGGCCATGGCTTCCTCGATCCCCCTCCTGCTCGGACTGCTCGTCGGCCTCGCGCTGGGGGCCGGGGTCGGGGTGCTCATCGCGCGCACCCGCGTGCAGCTCGCCGGCTGCGGGCACGAGGACCCCGAGGTCGTCCGGGCGCGGCACGACGCCGAGCTCGCCGCGCTGCGGCACGAGTCCGAGGTCCGCCTCGCCGACCTGCGGCACGACGCCGCGCAGGAGCACGCACGGGTCGAGCGCGAGCTGGCCGCGGCCCGTGCCGACGTCGAGGCGCGACTCGCGGCGGCGCTCGCGGAGGCCACGCAGCTGCGCGCACAGGTCACGGCCGCCCAGGAGCAGTACCGCGACGTCGTCGAGCGGCAGCGTCGGGAGGCGAAGGAGCGCGAGAGCGCCGCACAGGCCGAGAGCCGGGTGCTCCAGCAGCTCGCGCCCGTCGCCAAGCAGCTCGGCGACATGCGGCAGAAGGTCGAGCAGATCGAGCGGCAGCGCTCCGAGCAGCACGGCCAGCTCGCCGAGCAGCTGCGCGTCACCCACGAGACCGCGGCGCAGTCCAAGCGAGCCGCGGAGACCCTCGCCTCCGCGCTGCGCAACAACAGCGAGCGCGGCGCCTACGGGGAGACGCAGCTGCGCACGCTCGTGGAGTCGGCCGGCCTGCTGAACCGCATCGACTTCACCACCCAGGAGTCCATCACCGCCGACTCCGGCGCCCGGCGCCCCGACATGGTCATCAACCTGCCCGGTGGCAAGCGGCTCGCCATCGACGCGAAGGTGCCCTACCGCGCCTTCATCGACGCCTACCGCGAGGAGCTCGACGACAGCCGCCGCAAGCAGCTGCGCGTCGAGCACGCCAGGGCGGTCAAGGCGCACGTCGACGCCCTCGCGTCCAAGCAGTACTGGACCGGTCTCGACGTCAGTCCGGAGTTCACGATCGCGTTCATCCCGAACGAGGCGATCCTGAACGACGCGCTCGAGGCCGACCCTGGCCTCATGGAGCACGCCTACGGCCGCGGCATCGCCCTGGCCACCCCGGTCAACCTGTGGGCCGTGCTCAAGACCGTCGCCCTGACCTGGAAGCAGGAGCAGATGGCCGAGAACGCCCGCGACCTCGTGGCCCTGGGCCGCGAGCTCTACAAGCGCCTCGGCACGCTGTCCGACCACGTGGGCAAGCTGGGCCGCTCCCTCGAGCGCACGGTCGGCGACTACAACAAGTTCGTCGGCTCGCTCGAGCGGCAGGTGCTGTCCACCGCGCGCAAGCTCGACGCCGTCGACGAGGCCGCCCAGCTCGGCCGGGTGGCCGAGCTGGAGGAGGTCGAGCCGCGGCGGCTGTCCGCCAGCGAGCTCACCGAGACGGTGGCCGTCGCCGCACCCGTCGCCGAGGCCCGGCCGGCCGTGGCAGAGGCTCGGCCGGCCGAGGACGCCGGTGAGGAGTTCTCGCTGTTCGACGACCTCGACCGGCCGGAGATCGACCCCGCCGTCGTCGAGGGTCGCCCGGGCGCGCAGGAGCAGACGGGCTGAGCCCGGCTCAGCCCAGCGCCTGCTCGAGGTCGGCCAGCAGGTCGGCGGTGTCCTCGATGCCCACGCTGAGGCGCACCAGGTCGTCCGGGACCTCGAGCGCCGACCCGGCCGTCGAGGCGTGGGTCATCGCGCCGGGGTGCTCGACGAGCGACTCGATGCCGCCGAGGCTCTCGGCCAGGGTGAAGACCCGCGTCCGTGCGCACAGCTCGAGTGCTGCCTCGCGGCCGCCGCGCAGGCGCAACGACACCATGCCGCCGAAGCGCCGCATCTGCCGTGCGGCCACCTCGTGGCCGGGGTGCTCGGGCAGTCCGGGATAGAGCACGGACGACACCGCGGGGTGGGTGAGGAGCAGGTCGACGACCGCCTCGGCGTTCGTGCAGTGCTGCTCCATCCGCACGGCGAGCGTCTTGGCGCCCCGCAGGGTCAGGAAGGCGTCGAACGGTCCCGGCACGCCGCCGGCGCCGTTCTGCAGGAACGCGAAGCCCGCGTCGAGCTCGGCGTCGTCGGTCACGAGGGCACCTCCGACCACGTCGGAGTGGCCGCCGAGGTACTTCGTGGTGGAGTGCAGCACGACGTCGGCTCCGAGCGCGAGGGGCTGCTGCAGGTACGGGGAGGCAAACGTGTTGTCGACGACGAACCGCGCCCCCGCCGCGTGGGCGACCTCGGCGACGCGCTCGACGTCGGCGATGTTGAGCAGGGGGTTCGTGGGGGTCTCGACCCACACCACCTTGGTCCGCGGCGTGAGGGCGGCCCGGACGGCGTCGACGTCGTTGACGGCGACCGGCGTGTACGTGATGCCCCACTGCGTGAAGACCTTGTCGATGAGCCGGAAGGTCCCGCCGTAGGCGTCGTCGGGGATGACGAGGTGGTCACCGGGTCGCAGCATGCTGCGCAACGCCGTGTCGGTGGCCGCCATGCCCGAGGAGAAGGCCCGGCCGTGGGTGCCTCCCTCGAGCGCGGCCAGGTTGGCCTCCAGCGCGGACCGCGTGGGGTTGCCCGTGCGGGCGTACTCGTAGCCGCCGCGCATGCCGCCGACGCCGTCCTGGGCGAAGGTGGACGACGCGTAGATCGGGACGTTGACCGCGCCGGTCCGCGGGTCGGGCTCGTAGCCGGCGTGGATGGCCCGGGTCGCGAAACCGGGACCCTCGGTCGCACCGTCGAGCGGGCTCATACGTGCACCCCCAGCAGGTCGTGACGGGTCAGGACGCCGAGCGGCTTGCCGTCCTCGACGACCATGACGGCGTCGCTGCCGCCGAGCGCCTCGAGCGCGGCGTCGAGGTCCTCGGCGGCGCCGAGCAGCGGCAGCGGCGGCTCCATGTGCTGGGAGACCGGGTCGGTGAGGGCGGCGCGCCCCTCGAAGACGGCACTGATGAGGGTGCGCTCGCTGACGCTGCCCGCCACCTCGCCGATGACGACCGGCGGCTCCGCGCCGACGACCGGCATCTGCGAGACGTCGTACTCGCGCAGGATCTCGATGGCGTCGCGGATGGTCTCGGAGGGGTGCGTGTGCACGAGGGCCGGCAGGTCGCCGCTCTTGCGGCGCAGCACGTCACCCACGCTCGGGCGGTCGGTCCGCCCGTCGAGCGGCTCGCGCAGGAACCCGTAGGACGACATCCAGTCGTCGTTGAAGATCTTCGAGAGGTACCCGCGGCCCCCGTCGGGCAGGAGCACGACGACGACCGCGTCGGGGCCCTCGCGCTCGGCGACCTGCAGGGCAGCCACGACGGCCATCCCGCACGACCCGCCGACGAGGAGGCCCTCCTCGCGGGCGAGGCGCCGGGTCATCTCGAAGGCGTCGGCGTCGGAGACGGCGATGATCTCGTCGGCGATCTCCGGGTCGTAGGCGCTCGGCCAGAAGTCCTCGCCGACCCCTTCCACCAGGTAGGGACGTCCGGTGCCGCCGGAGTAGACCGAGCCCTCGGGGTCGGCGCCGACGACCGTGACGCGACCCTCGGAGACCTCCTTGAGGTAGCGCCCGGCGCCGGTGATGGTGCCGCCCGTGCCGACGCCTGCCACGAAGTGCGTGACCCGTCCCTCGGTGTCGGCCCAGATCTCCGGACCGGTGGTCTCGTAGTGCGAGGCCGGCCCCGCCGGGTTCGAGTACTGGTCGGGCTTCCAGGCGTTGGGCGTCTCGCGCACCAGGCGGTCGGAGACGTTGTAGTAGCTGTCGGGGTGGTCCGGGGGCACGGCGGTCGGGCAGACGACGACCTCGGCGCCGTAGGCGCGAAGCGTGTTGCGCTTGTCCTCGCTGACCTTGTCCGGGCACACGAAGATGCACGTGTAGCCGCGCTGCTGGGCCACCAGCGCCAGCCCGACGCCGGTGTTGCCCGACGTCGGCTCGACGATGACGCCGCCGGGCACGAGGGCGCCCGAGGCCTCGGCCTCGTCGACCATCTTGACGGCGATGCGGTCCTTGGAGCTCCCGCCGGGGTTCAGGTACTCGATCTTGGCCGCCACCAGGGCAGATCCTGCCGGGACGACGCTGGACAACTTCACGAGCGGGGTACCGCCCACGAGGTCGACCACGTGGTTCGCGATGCGCATGTCGTCATCCTGCCACCCGGTCGCTCGTCGCCTCGACGCGCACGGGCAGCCGCACGTCGGGGCACGCCGCCTCGCGGTGGAGTGCCCCGACGTGGGAGGCGGACGCTAGACGACCGCGCCGTCGCTGGACCTGCCGTCGTCGATCTGGGCGTAGCGGTCGACGTTCCTGGGCGCACGGTCCGGGTCGTACGGCCACCGCTCCTCGAGCACGACCGCGAGCGCCGACGCCGTGAAGATCGTGGAGAGGATGCCGACGGACAGGCCGATCAGCAGGGCGATCGCGAAGTCCTTCAAGGAGTCGCCGCCGAGGAAGGCGAGCGCCGCCAGGATGAACATGGCACCGAGTCCGGTGTTCACGGTACGGGGGATCGTCTGCAGGATCGCCTCGTTCACGACCTCGCGCAGACGTCGGGTCCGGTTCTCGCCGGTGTGCTCGCGGATGCGGTCGAAGACGACGATGGTGTCGTTGACCGCGAGGCCGATGATGGAGAGCACCGCCGCGAGGAAGACGCCGTCGACGGGCTTGCCCCACCAGGCGAAGACGCCGACGACGGTGAGCACGACCGAGGCCATCGACAGCTGCGCCGACACGGCGAAGGTCCAGCGGAAGCGCCAGGCGAGGTAGACCATCTGCGCCGCGATCGCGATCGCGAACGCGATGAGCGCCTTGTCGCGCAGCTCCTTGCCGAGGCTGGGACCGATCAGCTCGTCGCGCTCCTTGGTGGCCTCGCCGGCGACGCTCGCGACCGCCTCCTGGACGTCGACGGCCTCCTCGTTGGTGATGTCGTCGAGGCGCACGCTGACGTTCTCGCTCTCGCCGTCGCCGGAGGACTCCTGGACGACCGCGCGCGGGAAGCCCGCGTCGGAGACCGCCTCGCGGACCTGCTCCACGTCGGCCGGCTGCG
Organism: uncultured Aeromicrobium sp.; assembly: GCA_964599245.1. Lineage (GTDB taxonomy): Bacteria > Actinomycetota > Actinomycetes > Propionibacteriales > Nocardioidaceae > Aeromicrobium. The sequence goes on from CAZREF010000003.1 coordinate 203,849, forward strand.
CGGTCGAGAACTCGAGGATGCGGCCGCCGGTGAACTCGACGCCGAGGTTCAGCCCGCGCAGCAGGATGCCGCTGATGGAGACACCGGCGACCACCAACGTGATGACGATCCACGTCCCGCTGCGGCGCATGATGTCCGGGCCGCGGTCGTTCAGCCAGCGACGCACCCTGCCGGTGGTCGCGATGCCCGACGCGGCCGGACGTCGACGCAGGATCGCCCGCTTGACGACGAGCTCCGAGAGCACGCGAGCGACGACGAGCGCCGAGAACATCGATGCGATGGTGCCGATGGTGAGGGTGACGCCGAACCCGCGGACCGGGCCGGAGGCGAGGAAGAACAGCAGCGCGGCGGCGAGCAGGGTCGTGACGTTGGAGTCGAGGATGGCCGACCACGCCTTGGAGAACCCGGTGCTCAGCGACGTCGAGAGGTTGCCGCTCTTCTCGTACTCCTCGCGGGCCCGCTCGAAGACGAGCACGTTGGCGTCGATGGCCAGACCGATGGCGAGGACGAACCCGGCCAGGCCGGGCAGCGTCAGGGTGGCGCCGAGCCAGACGAGCAGCCCGTAGGAGATCACCGCGTAGGTCGCGAGGGCGAGGGTCGCCATGAACCCGACGACCCGGTACACGAGCACGATGAACAGCCCGGTCAGGACCAGTCCGATCACGCCGGCCTCGATGGAGGCGTCGATCGCGGCGTCGCCGAGCGTGGCACCGACCGTGCGCTGCTCGATCACCTCGACCGGCACCGGGAGCGCGCCGCCCTTGATGAGCACGGCGAGGTCGTCGGCCTCGGCCTGCGTGAAGGTGCCGGTGATGCTCGTGCTGTTGCCGCCACCGGACGCGCAGAGGTCGGGCTGGACGGCGGGGGAGGAGATGATGGCCTGGTCGAGCAGGATGGCCACGCGGTTGCCGCCCTCGGTGTTGGCGCAGGCGGCGCCCACGAGCTCGCGCCAGCCGGCGCGGCCGTCTCCGGCGAAGTCGACGTTGACGACCCACTGACCGATGCCGCCCTGCGGCTGGGCCGCGGTCGCGTCGGAGACGCCGTCGCCGTCGACGAGCGTCGGACCGAGCAGCAGCGGCTGGCCCTGCTCGTCGCTGGCGACGACCTGCCCCTCCTCGGGCTGCTCGTCGGGGGTGGCCGGACGCAGCACCTCGTGGAACGAGAGCTGGGCGGTCTGGCCGATGACCTCGGCCGCCTCGCGCGGGTCGGTGACGCCCGGGAGCTCGACGATGATGCGGCGCTCGCCGGACTGGGCGAGGGTCGGCTCGGCGACGCCGAGCGCGTCGACGCGGCCGCGGATCACCTCGAGCGCACGGGCCGTGGACTCCGCGTCGGCCTGGACGCGGTCGGTGTCCTGGGTCTCCAGGACGATCTGGGTCCCGCCCTCGAGGTCGAGGCCGAGGTTGGCGGGCTTGAAGTAGGCGAAGGCGAGGGAGGCGGCGAGCACGACGAAGGCCGCGATCGCACGCCAGAGGGGTGCGCGGTTGCTCATGGACGTCTTTCGGGAGGCGGGCTGCTGGACGAGGGTGCGTCAGGCAGCCGGCGGTCCACGGACGTCCGGTCCGCGCAGGGCCGTGGTGGGCGCGGGAACCGCGACGTGGTCGTCGACGACGCCGGGCTCGGCGCTCGGCGGGGTCGGGGACTCGGCCGCGAGGGCCCAGAGGTCGAGGTGCACCAGGTGCGTGTGGTCGCCGCTGGCCTTCACGTGAGCGGCGTGCTGCGACGCCATGGTGTGCTGCACGGTGGTGGCCCGCTGCACGGGCGCCGCCTGCGCGACCCCGACGCCGGCGACGAGGAACAGCCCGACGACGGCGGCGCCCACCAGGGCGGCGAGCGTGCGACGGGCTCGGGGCATGTGCCGAAGTGTAGGTGACGTGCGCCGGCGCCCCGGACGCCTACGGTGGAGCCATGGACCTCGCACAGCGCCCTCTCGGTCACTCCGGCATCCAGGTCAGCGTCGTGGGGGTGGGGTGCAACGCCTTCGGCACCCGGATCGACGCGGACCAGGTTCGCGCCGTCGTCGACGCGGCGATCGACCGCGGCGTCACGTTCTTCGACACGGCCGACGTCTACGGCCTCGGCGCGAGCGAGGAGCTGCTGGGCGCAGCCCTCGCCGGTCGACGCGACGAGGTCGTGGTCGCCACGAAGTTCGGCATGGACATGCAGGGGCGCAACGGTGAGGACGGAGGCCGGCGCGGGAGTGCCGCCTACGTGCGCACCGCGGTCGAGGCCAGCCTGCGCCGCCTCGGCACCGACCACCTCGACCTCTACCAGCTGCACACGCCCGATCCCTCGACGCCGCTCGACGAGACGCTCGAGGCACTCGACGCGCTCGTCCGCGAGGGCACGGTCCGGGCGATCGGCTGCTCGAACTTCCAGGCCTGGCAGCTGGTCGACGCCGACTGGCGCGCACGGACGGCCGACCGGACGCGGTTCGCCACGGCACAGAACGAGTACTCGCTGTACAACCGGACCGCGGAGGTGGAGCTCGCGCCGGCCTGCACCCATCTCGACGTGGGTCTGCTGCCCTACTTCCCGCTCGCCTACGGCCTGCTCACCGGCAAGTACCGGCGCGGCGAGGACGCACCGGCCGGCAGCCGTCTCGAGCAGCAGGCCGAGCGGCTCCGCTCGGCCGACTGGGATCGCATCGAGGCGTTGCAGGCGTTCGCCGACGAGCGGGGGATCGAGCTGCTGCAGCTCGCCATGGGCGGTCTCGCGGCGCAGCCCGCCGTGACGAGCGTGATCGCAGGGGTGACCCGTCCGGAGCAGGTGCGCTCCAACGCGGACGCCGCCTCGTGGGCTCCTTCCCAGGACGATCTGGAGCAGCTGGCGGGGCTGGGTGCCCCGACGCAGTCGTACACGACGTTCGCGCCGGCCTGAGCGGTCCGCTGACCGCCGGAGGTTGTGCGCCGGGCCGGGAAGCGCCTCACGGCGCGTGGCCGCTCGTAGCGGCTGATGTTGGGACCCGGGGCTTGCCACGGCCCGGCGCGATCACCAGCCTAACCCGGCCTCGAGGGCACGCAAGGACCGTCGGGCGTCGTGCCGTGTGGGACATCCCACGACACTCTCCTCGTCTCGGAACACCATGGCCCTTCCGCAGCGCGTGAACGGGTGATCGTGTTCCGGAACGCGGGCGGTGAGGCGCCGGTCAGTGCAGGGAGCCGGCGCGCTCCAGCGCCGCGGCGCGGCGCAGGTGCACGGCCATGTCGAGCAGGCGGGCAGCGCTCTGCGCGTCGCCCTCCTCGAGCTGGCCGCGGCCCACGCCGACGATGTGGGCGAAGGCGGCGGCGCGGTCGAGCACGACGTCGAGGTCGGTGACCACGATGCCGCGGACGACGGTGTCGACGAGCGACACGACCTCCTCGGCGCCCGGCGGCTCGACGACGCCGGCGAGCACCTCGTGCACCGGCGCGAAGCCGCGACCGGCAGCGAACTCGGCCGCGGCCTGGCGGGGCTGGCGGTGCACCCACTCGCGCAGCACGTAGAGGCGCCACAGGGCGCCCGAGAGCGTGTCGGGGCGGGCGTGCGACCACAGCTCGGCGATCACGCCGAGTCCCTCGGCGTCGGAGAGGTGGAGCACGCGGTCGACGAGCTCACGGTCGTCGCGGTCGATCGGTCCGCGCACGAGCAGGTGGGCGATACGGTGCCCCGCGGCCGCGACCTCGGCGGGATCGGTGTCGTGGGCGAGCGCCTCGAAGAGCCCCTGTCCGGGCAGGGACGGGCGGTGGAACTCGCTCATCGTGCGCACCGTGCGGACATGCGCCCCACCGTAGCCGCCGAGTGGTCGCGCGGCACCTGCGTCAGGCGACCGGCGTCGCCGACCTCGTGGGCGCCGCCGTGCGGGGGCGCAGGTACAGCCAGAGGACCGGGACGACGTAGGCGATCCAGGCGACGACCTGGAGCACCGTCGGGTCGGGCTGGAAGTTGATCGTGCCCTTGAGCAGGGTGCCGTACCAGCTGTCCGGCGGGATCGTCGCACTGATGTCGAAGGCCTTGCTCGCGAGACCCGGAAGGATGCCGGCCTCCTGCAGGTCGTGGACGCCGTAGGCGAGCACGCCGGCGGCGACGACGATGAGCAGCGCACCGGTGACGGTGAAGAAGGTCGAGAGGTTGATGCGGAGCGCACCGCGGTAGACCAGGTAGCCCAGCACGACCGCGACGAGGATGCCCGTGACCGCCCCGATGAACGGCTGGGCGGTGTAGCTGCCCGAGATCGTCGCCCAGATGATGGCGGCGGTCTCCAGACCCTCGCGGCCGACGGTGAGGAACGCGACCGTCGCGATCGCGACGGGGCCCAGCTCGACCGCGTGCGCCAGCTCGCCCTCGAGCTCGCGCTTCAGGCCTCGGGCCGTGCGTCGCATCCAGAAGATCATCCAGGTGACGAGGGCGGCCGCGAGGATCGACAGGGTGCCGCCGACGGCCTCCTGCCAGACGAACGGCAGCTGCTCGAAGGCCAGCGTCACAGCGACGAAGACGAGCACGACGAGCACGAGTGCGCTGCTCACGCCGGTCCAGATCCACCGGACGTCGTGCCGGCGTCCGGTGCGGACGAGGTAGGCGAGCAGGATGCTGACGACGAGGCTGGCCTCCAGGCCCTCGCGCAGGCCGATCAGGAAGTTGGCGAGCACGCGCCCATGCTACTCAGGTTCGCCTTGCCTCACCGGGTGATCCCGCCCACGGCCCTGTCGACGCGTCCGCGAGCGGGTTCAGTCCTGCAGCGCCGCCGCGAGATCCACGGCCACCAGCTCGACCTGCCACGGCCGGGCTCCGCCCTCGGCGAGCGCGTCGCCGACGTGCGTGGCGTCGCGGACTGTCGGGGGGTCCCAGGCCAGGGCGCGGACCAGGGCGGGGGAGACGAGGTTCTCCTGCGGGAGGTCGTTCTGCTCCGCGATCCGCGAGACGGCGTCCCGCGCCGCGGCCAGCCGCGCCGCCGCCTCGGGGTGCTTGTCGGCCCACGCGCGCGGAGGAGGCGGACCCGCGCGGTTCGGGGTGCTGTCGGGCAGCTGGTCCTCGGGGAGCGCCAGGCCCTCCTCGACGGCGTCGAGCCACTGCTGCACGAAGCGCCGCGGGCCGCGGGACCGCATGACGGGGAGCTGTCGCAGGGCCGAGGCGTCGCGCGGTGCCTCGCGGGCGATCTCGAGGATCGAGGCGTCGGGCAGGATCCGTCCCGGCGTGGTGTCGCGCTGCTCGGCGATCCGGTCGCGTGCCTCCCAGATGGAGCGCACGAGACCCAGGGTGCGGCGCCCGCGCGCCCGGTGGATGCCGGAGGTGCGCCGCCAGCGCTCCTCGCGCTGCGGGGCGCCGGTGAAGGACAGCAGCGCCTCGAAGTCCTGGTGCGCCCAGGCCAGCTTCCCGGCCTCCTCGAGGTCGGCCTCGATGAGGTTGCGCAGCTCGATGAGCACCTCGACGTCGAGCGCCGCGTACTCGAGCCACGGCTCGGGGAGCGGTCGCGTGGACCAGTCGGCCGCCGAGTGCTCCTTGGCCAGGCTCAGCCCGAGGTAGTGCTCGACCAGGGACGCCAGCCCGACGCGCGGGAGGTTGAGCAGGCGTCCGGCGAGCTCGGTGTCGAACAGCGCCCGCGGGTGCAGGCCCACCTCGGCGAGGCACGGGAGGTCCTGCGTCGCGGCGTGCAGGATCCACTCGGCGTCGCCGATCGCCTCGTCGAGGTCGACGAGGTCGTCGAACGCGATCGGGTCGACGAGTCCGGTGCCGCTGCCGTCGCGGCGGACCTGCACCAGGTAGGCGCGCTGGGAGTAGCGGTAGCCGGAGGCGCGTTCCGCATCGAGCGCGACCGGCCCCGATCCCAGGGCGACGCGGGCGCAGTAGGCCACGTAGTCGTCGACGGTGTCGATGACGCCCGGCAGGGGGTCGCGCAGCTGGAGTCGGGGGAGCGGGGCGGCGACGTCGTCGCTGCCCTCGGGGTCCGGGGTGGAGGACGTCAACGGCGTCCCCGACGCCGCTGCAGCGGCACGACGCCCGGGCTCAACGGCGGCAGTCCGGCGAGGGTGCACAGGAGCTCGGTCCAGGCGGCGACGTGCGCGCCGACCTCGGACGTGGGCGTCCACGAGGCGCGGACCTCGACCTGCGCCGACCCGGCGTCGTCGGCCATCTCGCCGAAGGTCTCGGTGGTGACGACGGTGACGCTGCCGCTGGCGGCCGTGTGCTCGCCGCCGTGGGTGACGAGGGCGTCGACCAACCAGCTCCAGCCGACGCTGGCGAGCGCGGGGTCGGCGGCCATCTCGGCCTCGACCTCGGCGCGGGCGAAGGTGACGCACCGGAACTGTCCGTCCCAGGCGTCGTTGCCGGCAGGGTCGTGCAGCAGGATGAAGCGACCGGTGGCGACGTCGTCGCCACCGACCTCGACGTCGCCGCTCAGGGCGTACGCGTGCGGCGCGATGCGCTGCGGCGCCGGGATCTCGTCGACCAGCACCTCCGGCCGGACCGGCGCGGCGTGCAGCTGCTCGAGGGCAGCACGGAACGCCGACGGGGTGTGATCGATCGTGCTGCGTGCGCCCACAGGCCGATGGTAGGCACTGGCGCTCACCTGGGGGTCCCGACACGCAGGCCGACCCGCACGCCCTGCGAGAATCACCCGGTGACCACCTCCCCTGCACCCCGCACGCTCGAGAGCGACTTCCTCCGGGCGTGCCGCGGTGAGCCCACGAGTCGCGTCCCCGTCTGGTTCATGCGCCAGGCCGGCCGCCACCTGCCGGAGTACCTGAGGATCCGCGAGGGCGTCGGGATGCTCGAGTCGTGCTTCTCGACCGAGCTCGTCGTCGAGATCACGATGCAGCCGGTACGCCGCTACGGCGTGGACGCGGCGATCTTCTTCTCCGACATCGTCGTGCCCCTCAAGGCGATCGGGGTGGACCTCGACATCGTGCCCGGGACGGGGCCGGTCGTCGCGGACCCGATCCGTCGGCGGGGCCAGCTCGAGCAGCTGCGACGTCTCGAGGCCGGCGACGTGGAGTCGATCGCCGCCGCGGCGCGCGAGCTCGTGCGCGAGCTCGACGGCACGCCGCTGATCGGCTTCGCGGGTGCGCCCTTCACCCTGGCGTCCTACCTCGTCGAGGGTGGGCCGTCGCGCGACCACCGCCTGACGAAGCAGCTCATGTACAGCCAGACCGGGCTCTGGAACGACCTGCTCGAGCGGCTCTCGCACATCGCCGCCGACTTCCTGCGGGTCCAGGTGGAGGCCGGTGCCTCTGCGGTGCAGCTGTTCGACTCCTGGGCCGGGGCGCTCTCCCCGTCGGACTACGAGACGTACGTGGCGCCGCACTCGCGTCGCGTGCTGGAGGCGGTCGCGGACCTCGGGGTGCCGCGCATCCACTTCGGCGTCGGCACGGGCGAGCTGCTCGACCAGATGGGCGAGGTCGGCGCCGACGTCGTCGGCGTCGACTGGCGCGTCCCGCTCGACCGCGCGATCGAGAAGGTCGGCCCCGGCCGCTCCGTGCAGGGCAACCTCGACCCCACCCTCCTCTTCGCCCCCGACGACGTGCTGCACACGAAGGCGGCCGCCGCGATCGAGCGGGGACGCGCGGCGCGCGGCCACGTCTTCAACCTCGGCCACGGTGTCCTGCCGCAGACCGACCCCGACGCCGTGAAGGGCCTCGTCGACTTCGTGCACGGGTACGAGCGGGTCTGATGCGCGTCGCGGTGGTGGGTGCCGGGCTCTCCGGCCTGGCTGCGGCGCTCGAGCTGACGGAGGCCGGCTGCGACGTCGTCGTGCTCGAGGGCTCGGACCGTGTGGGTGGCAAGCTGCGCGTCGAGCGGGTGGGTGACCTCACGGTCGACGTCGGCGCCGAGTCCATGCTGGCGCGGCGGCCGGAGGGCGTCGACCTCGTCCGACGCCTCGGCGCCGAGCTGACCCACCCCGCGACGACGCAGGCGTCGGTGTGGACGCGCGGGGCGCTGCGACCCCTTCCGCCCACGGTCATGGGCGTCCCGGCCGACCTCGACGCGCTCCTCGCGTCGGGCATCGTCACCGAGCGCCCCGCGGGACGTTCCATTCCGGTGCCCGACGAGGACGTGTCGGTCACCGCGTTCCTCGAGCCGCGGGTGGGGCGCGAGGTCGTCGACCGGCTCGTCGAGCCGCTCCTGGGCGGGGTGTACGCCGGCCACGCGTCGCGGCTGTCGCTGCGCGCCGCCGCCCCGCAGGTGCTCGCCCTCGGCCCCGACCCGTTGGCCGGTGCAGCGGCCACGCGGGCCGGCACCCGGACGCTCGACACCCCCGTCTTCGGCGGCGTGGTGGGCGGACTCGGCACGCTGCCGGAGCTCCTCGTGCGGCACGGCGACCTCGACGTCCGCCTCGGGTCCACGGTGCGCGCGCTGACGGTCGAGGCCGGCCGCTGGTCGGTGGCCGTCGGGCCCGTGTCGGCGATCGAGACGCTGGTCGTCGACGCCGTGGTGGTGGCGACGCCGGCCCCGGCGAGCGCGCGCCTCCTGGCGGAGACCGCGCCCCCCGCGGCGTTCGCCCTCGCCGCGGTGGAGTACGCGTCCATGACCGTCGTCACCGCCGTCCTCGACGGCGACGTCGACGTGCCCGGGTCCGGCTTCCTCGTGCCCCCGGTCGACGGGACGGTCGTCAAGGGCTCGACGCTGTCGACCCACAAGTGGGGCTGGCTGGCCGAGCGCGCCGGGGGCGTCACGGTCGTGCGGGCGTCCGTGGGGCGCGCGGGCGACACGTCGGTGCTGCACCAGGACGACGCCGAGGTCACGCGGCTCGCGCTCGCCGACCTCACGTCGGCCTACGGGGCCCTGCCCCGGGTGCTCGCCACCCACGTGCAGCGCTGGGGCGGCGGGCTGCCGCAGTACGACGTCGGGCACCTGGGTCGGGTGGCGACGGTCGAGGCGGCCGTCGCGCGGGTCGACGGGCTCGAGGTGTGCGGCGCGGCGTACCACGGCGTCGGCGTGCCGGCCGTCGTCGCGTCCGGCCAGCAGGCCGCCGCCCGCCTCCTCGCGCGTTGAGCCGACGGGGGAGAATGTCCCCATGAGCGTGCCGAACCAGGGGAAGCTGGCCAAGGAGATCAACGAGACCATCCGCTACACGATGTGGTCCGTCTTCAGGCTCGAGCGCGTCCTGGGCGACGCCGACCGCGACGCGGAGGCGGCCGAGGTCGACGACCTGGTCAAGCGCCTCGCCGACGACGACGTGGTGGTCCGCGGCTTCTACGACGTGAGCGGGATGCGCGCCGACGCCGACCTCATGGTCTGGTGGCACGCACCGTCCGCCGACGCCCTGCAGGCGGCCTACAACAGCTTCCGACGCACGGCTCTCGGCTCCCGCATGGCCCCGGTCTGGTCGCAGACCGCCCTGCACCGCCCGGCCGAGTTCAACAAGTCGCACGTCCCGGCCTTCATGGCCGACGAGACGGTCCGCGACTGGGTGTGCGTGTACCCGTTCGTGCGCTCCTACGAGTGGTACCTGCTGCCCGACGAGGAGCGTCGCGCGATGCTCAAGGAGCACGGCATGCAGGCGCGCCCGTACCCGGACGTGCGCGCCAACACCGTCGCCTCGTTCGCCCTCGGCGACTACGAGTGGATCCTCGCCTTCGAGGCCGACGAGCTGCACCGCATCGTCGACCTGATGCGCGACCTGCGCGCCAGCCAGGCCCGTCGCCACGTCCGCGAGGAGATCCCGTTCTACACCGGCCGCCGCCACGACCCGGCCGACCTCACCGCCCTCTGGCCCTGAGCGAGCACTGACCCCAGGTGTCCCGCACCTCCCTGCGGATGACCCCGAGGGTGAGTGGGGGATTGCCGAGGTGAGCTGCTGATTCCCATCACTTGATGGGAATCGGCGCGGCGATGGCCGCGAGGGCCGCTGAGGCGACACTCACCCTGGTTCTCCCGCACATCCCTGCGGATGCTTCCAAGAGTGAGTGGGGGATTGCCGAGGTGAGTTGCTGATTCCCATCAAGTGATGGGAATCAGCAAAGCCCGCAGGGGCGGCGGGGTGGGTCAGTCGGGGACCTGGGTGAGGCTGATGCCGTTGATGCAGAAGCGCTGGTCGGTGGGGGTGGGGAAGCCCTCGCCCTCGAAGACGTGGCCGAGGTGGGAGCCGCAGGTCGCGCAGCGGACCTCGACGCGACGCATGCCCATCGAGCGGTCCTCGATGTACTCGACGCGGTCCTCGGCGAGCGGGGCGTAGAAGGCGGGCCAGCCGCAGTGCGCGTCGAACTTGGTGTCGCTGCGGAACAGCTCGGAGCCGCAGGCGCGGCAGGCGTAGACGGCCTTCGTGGTGTCGGTCTCGAACGGCGAGCTGAACGGGCGCTCGGTGCCCGCCTCGCGGAGCACGTGGTACTCGGCGGCGCTGAGCTCCTCCCGCCACTCCTCGTCGGTCTTCGCGACGTCGTAGCCGGTCTTCTGCACCTGGTCAGCCATGTCTCCAGCCTACGTTCAGGCGCAAGAGGCCACCCGTTCACGACGGTGTGGGAGGAACGTCCGGTGAGCGTGCGACGAGTGGTGGGGGCCGGCCTGCTGGTGACGACGACGGCCGCCGTCGCTGCGGCCTGGGGTGCCCGGACGGTGCTGCAGCGCCAGGCCGCGATCGCCCGGGAGGCGATCGGCAAGCCCTTGGGCGAGGAGGCGCCGCGTGCGGACCGGACCTTCAAGAAGCGCCACGGCGGCACCATCGACCTGCTGGTCCTCGGTGACTCGATCGCCGCCGGGCTCGGTGCGGACGGGCCGCGCGGGACCTTGGGCGCGCGCCTGTCCCGCCAGGTCGCCAAGCGCACCGAGCGGGCGGTGCGCCTGCGGACGGCGGCCGCCGTGGGGGCTGAGAGCAGCATGCTCGCCGACCAGGTCGCGACCCTGCCCGACGACTACCGACCCGACGTGTCGGTGGTCGTGGTCGGCGGCAACGACGTCACGCACCGCGTGCCCGTGGCGGACTCGGTCGCGCACCTCGAGGCGTGCGTGCTGGCGCTGCGGGACCGGGGGAGCGCCGTCGTCGTCGGCACCTGCCCGGACCTGGGCGCGCTCACGCCGGTGCCGCAGCCCCTGCGGACCCTCGGCTCGCGGGCGTCGCGCCAGCTGGCGTCGGCCCAGCAGGCGGCCGCCCTTCGCCACGGTGCCTACGTCGTGTCGCTCGCCGACGTCGTGGGGCCGTTCTTCATCACCAACCCCGACGAGATGTTCAGCCTCGACCGGTTCCACCCCAGCTCGCTCGGCTACAAGCGGACCGCCAAGGCGATGCTCCCGTCCGTCCTCGCGGCACTCGGGGAGCACGACGAGGTTCCGTTCGGCCACGCGGCGCCGCCACCCCCCGGCGAGGTCAGCGAGCGCGCACCCACCGGGTGAGCAGCGTGCCGTCGACGTCCACGGCGTGGGCGAGGCGCATGGGCCGCTCCGTCGGGTCGTCGGAGACGGAGATCCGCTGACCTGCCCCGGCCACGAGGACAGGAGCGACCGTGAGGCACAGCTCGTCGACGAGGTCGAGCAGCGTGAGCGTGCCGAGCAACGACGGACCGCCCTCGCAGAGCACGCGCCGCAGTCCTCGACGGCCGAGCTCCTCGAGCGCTGCCGGCCAGTCGATCTCCGCGTCGCCGGTGGTCAGCACGTCGACACCCGCACCCTCGAGCGCATCGAGCCGCTCCTGGTCCACGTCGGCCGGCGCCACGACGACCACGCCCGGCACCCGCAGACGCTCGGGCACGTCCAGGCTGCGGCTCACGAGGGCGAGCACGCCGTCGTCGACCGGTCCGTAGTCCTCGGCCCGGGCGGTCCCGGCGGAGACGAGCACGACGTCGCAGGCGCTGCGCATGAGGTCGAAGGCCGCCTTGTCGGCGTCCGTGCCGAGCGACCCGGACTTCTCGTCGGCACCCTGGGCCGACCCGTCGATGCTGCTGACGAAGTTGACCCGCACCCAGGGCCGGGCGTCGTCCGTGTCGGGGTAGGCGTAGAGGTCCGGGTCGATCGTCGAGGGCATGACGCTCACCCTAGGTACGGTGGCGCCATGCCGCAGAGCCTGAGCCGCACGCTGTCCTCACTCACGAACCTGGCCGACGTCGACTCGCGCTCGACCCCCGGCTTCGACGGCGACAAGGCCGACGGTCGGCAGGCGCTCGCCGACCTCGGGCCCGACCTGGCCGACCTCCAGGAGCGGCTGCACGCTCACGGCACCGCGGGTGACCCGCGATCGGTCCTGCTCGTCCTGCAGGGCATGGACACCTCGGGCAAGGGTGGCGTCATCGAGAAGGTCGTCGGTCTGGTCAGCCCGCTGGGGGTGCGCATCGCCTCGTTCAAGAAGCCGACGACGGAGGAGCTCGCCCACGACTTCCTCTGGCGCGTCGAGAAGCAGCTCCCCGGAGGTGGCGTCCTCGGCGTCTTCGACCGGTCGCACTACGAGGACGTCCTCATCGGCCGGGTGCGCTCGCTCGCCGATCCCGCCGAGATCGAGCGGCGCTACGACGCGATCGTCGACTTCGAGCGCCGGTACGTCGAGTCCGGCGGCACGATCGTGAAGTGCCTCCTCCACATCGACCCCGAGGACCAGGCCGATCGTCTGCTCGCACGGCTCGACGACCCGACGAAGCACTGGAAGTTCAACCCGGGCGACATCGACGAGCGTGCCCTGTGGGACGACTACCAGGAGGCCTACCAGGTGGTGCTCGAGCGCACCTCGACCGACGAGGCCCCGTGGCACGTCGTGCCGAGCGGACGGAAGTGGTACCGGAACTGGGCCGTCGGGGCCCTGCTGCTCGAGGCCCTGCAAGGGTTGGAGCTCGAGTGGCCCGCCGCCGACTACGACGTCGAGGAGCAGCGCGCGCGTCTCGCCGACGGCTGAGGGTCAGCGGCGCCGCAGCAGCCCCGCGAGGACGGGCGCGATCAGGAGCACCAGCAGCAGGCGCAGCAGCTGCACCGCCGTCACGAACGTGACGTTGCCCCCGGTCGAGGTGGCCGTGGCGAGCACGGCGTACAGGCCCCCCGGCGTCGTGGCGAGGTAGGCGTCGAGCCGGCTCGTCCCCGTGGCGGCGGAGAGCGCGAGGCCGAGCCCGGCGCAGACGAGAAGCGTCAGGACGATGGAGACGGTCGCCGTCGGCAGCATGCGGGCGATCGAGCGCAGGCTCTCGAGGGTGAATCGCAGTCCGACCTGGACCCCGATCGCCACGTAGCCGATGCCGGCCACCCAGGTGGGCACGACGGCGTCGTGGAACCACGGGACGGCCTGGAGGGCGGCGGCCGTGACGACCGGCCCGAGGATCGCCGGCGAGGGGAGGTTGGCGATGCGTCCGAGCAGGAGGCCGGAGCCGACGGCGACCGCGCAGAACACCAGGTCCGACCACCCGCCGAGCACGAACGCGGTGCTCCCGCCCTCGGCGCTCTCGTGGAAGACGACTCCGACGACGAGCGGCAGGCTGAGGAGGACCACGAGGACGCGCAGGTACTGCAGCACGGTGACGACACGATCGTCGGCGCCCAGCTCGCGCGACAAGGCGGTGATGCCCGACGCGCCGCCGGCGATCGAGGCGAAGGCCGCCGTGACCGGGGTGACGCCGCGGTGCAGCAGCAGGAGCTGGCCGGCCAGCACGCTCACGACGACGGTCGCGACCGAGACCGCCACCACCACGGGCCAGGACGACCCGACGTCGGCGAAGGTCTGCCACTCGACGGCGGACCCGACGATCGCACCGACGATGCCCTGCCCGACGAGCGCCACCCAGCGCGGTGCCTCCAGAGGTCTCGACGTGAACAGGGCGTGCACGAGGGCGCCCAGCAGGCCGCCGAACAGCAGTGCCGACGGGACCCGCGCGAGGGTGAGCAGCACCGACGCGACGACGACGAGCGCCCCGAGACGCGACCAGGCCCGCACCCTGGAGACGGTAGTCCCTGGGGTGCGGGCCTGCTGCGTGGGAAGGGCCTCGTCGGGCTCAGGCGAAGAGGGCGTCCAGCGGCACGAGCGCGACGGCGCCCACGGCGTAGCGCGCCAGGACGACCTGGGCGATCTCGTCGGCGACGCCCAACGGCTCGGCGACGGCCACGGCGCCCGCCTCGTAGGCGAGCTCCTTGACGCGGTCGGGCAGGAAGCCCGGCGCGAGCATGAGCTGGCCGACGGCGATGTTGCGACGGCCGTCCGCGCGGTGGGCGCGCACGGCCTCGCCCGCGGCCGGGGGCGCGCTCGAGGCGAACGCGGCGATGACCGGCAGCCTGTGGTGGGCACCCCACGCCCGGGCCGCACGCGCGATCGAGGCGTTCGCGACCGCGTCGGACGAGCCCGCGCCGGCCAGGACGAGGGCGTCGAGCTCACGCACCCGGTTCTCCCGCAGCACCTCGCGGAGGCGTCGGTCGAGCACGTGGAAGAACGCGTTCTCGATGCCGAGCACGTGCGTCACGTGGATCCGCAGGCCGTCGTGCCGTGCCTGTGCCGCCCTCGCGGCCTCGGGCACGTCGACCTTGGCGTGGTACGCCTCGGTCAGCAGCAGCGGGACCAGCACGATCTCGCTGTGCCCCTCCGCGACGAGCCGGTCGACGACGGCGTCGAGGCCGGGCTCGGAGTGGTCGAGGAACGCGGTGGCCACCCGGAGGTCGGGACGCATGCACGCGACGCGCTCCGTCAGGGCAGTGATGGTCTCGGCGGACCGCGGGTCGCGGCTGCCGTGCGCCAGGGCGATCAACGCTGGTGCGGTCATGCTGTCCTCCTTCCAGAGGGCTCGGTGGTGCTGGTGGTGCTGGTGCCGGTGGTGGGGGTCGTGGGGGAGAGGAGGCCGAGGAAGCCGAGGCGGAACGCCCGCTGGCAGGCGCGGCACTCCCACTCGCCGTGGGTCTCGCCGTGCGGCCTGAGGTCCTCGTCCGCGCAGTAGGGGCAGTGGAACGGGGTCGCGCGCGCGGTCATCGGAGCACCTCCTCGTCGGCGCGTGCCACCCAGCGGGCGAAGGACTCGTCGTCCTCGCGCTGCTCGAGGAAGGTGCGGGAGAGCTTCTCGACGTAGTCGGGGAGCTGCTCGCCGGTGACCTTGTGGGCGCGGAGCTTGCGGCCGAAGCCGGCGTCGAGGCCGAGTGCGCCACCGAGGTGGACCTGGAAGCCCTCGACCTGGCGGCCGTCCTCGTCGAGCACGAGCTGGCCCTTGAGCCCGATGTCGGCGGTCTGGATCCGGGCGCAGGAGTTCGGGCAGCCGTTCACGTTGATCGTGATCGGCGTGTCCAGCTCGGGGACGCGCTGCTCCAGCTCGCCGATCAGGTCGGCGGCCCGTGCCTTCGTCTCGACGATCGCGAGCTTGCAGTACTCGATGCCGGTGCAGGCCATGGTGTTGCGACGCCACTGCGACGGGCGGGCGTGCAGGCCCAGCTCGGCGAGGGCGGCGACGAGGGACTCGACGCGGTCCTCCTCGACGTCGAGCACGACGAGCTTCTGCATCGGCGTGGTGGCCACACGGTCCGACCCGTGCGCCTCGACGACGTCGGCCACCTGGCGCAGCAGCGTGCCCGAGATGCGGCCGACCGTGGCGGCGACGCCGACGTAGTAGCGCCCGTCCTTCTGCCGGTGGACGCCGACGTGGTCGGCGGGGGTCGCCGGCACCTCGGGGGCGTCGAGGTCGACGAGGGTCCGCTCCAGGTACTCGGTCTCGAGGACCTCGCGGAACCTCTCGATGCCCCAGTCGGCGACGAGGAACTTCAGCCGGGCACGCGAGCGCAGGCGGCGGTAGCCGTAGTCGCGGAAGATGCTGACGACGCCCTCCCAGACCTCGGGCACCTCCTCGATCGGGACCCAGACGCCGACGCGCTGCGCCAGCATCGGGTTGGTCGAGAGCCCGCCGCCGACCCACAGGTCGAAGCCGGGGCCGTGCTCGGGGTGCTCCGCGCCGACGAAGGCGATGTCGTTGATCTGCGGCACGACGTCGTGCCCGGGGTGACCGCTGATGGCCGACTTGAACTTGCGCGGGAGGTTCGAGAAGGCCCGGTCACCGATGTAGCGGCTCTCGATCGCCTCGATCGCCGGACGGCCGTCGATGATCTCGTCCTCGCTGGTGCCGGCGACGGGGGACCCGAGGATGACGCGGGGGCAGTCGCCGCACGCCTCCTGCGTCGACAGGCCGACGGACTCCAGACGCTCCCAGATGGTGGGCATGTCACGGACGTCGACCCAGTGGTACTGCACGTTCTGCCGGTCGGTCAGGTCCGCGGTGTCGCGGGCGAAGTCGATCGACACGTCGGCGATGGCACGCAGCTGCCGCAGGTCGAGCTGGCCGCCGTCGATGCGCACGCGCAGCATGAAGTAGCGGTCGTCGAGCTCCTCCGGCTCCAGCGTCGCGGTCTTGCCGCCGTCGATGCCGGCCTTGCGCTGGGTGTACAGCCCCCACCAGCGGAAGCGTCCGCGCAGGTCGCCGGGGTCGATGCTGTCGAAGCCCCGGTGGGCGTAGATGTTCTCGATGCGAGCCCGCACGTTCAGCGGGTTGTCGTCCTTCTTGGACTGCTCGTTCGCGTTGAGCGGCTCGCGGTAGCCCAGGGCCCACTGTCCTTCACCGCGGCGACGGCGCGCCGGGCGTGCGGGTGGAGGGGTGGTGCTCGACGTCATGGGAGGTCCTCGGAGAGGACGCGCGACGGCCACGTCGGATGACGGTCGTCGCGCGTCGCCGGTCGTGGTGCGGGAGTCAGCGGGCGCGGATCAGCGACACGTCATCGTGTGCGCGCGGCCCAGGTCGACGTGGAGACGCTCCACGAGCCAGACGGGGTGCGCGATCAGCATGCGGACAGTCTGGTCACCCTGCGGACAGCGTCACAACCGCAGGTCTCACGATGTGAACACTGCGTCCAACATGTGAAACCCCTGGCTGCGATGAGCCCGGAACCCCACCGGTCGGACCGTCCAGCGGTGACATGGGTCACGCCTCGTGCGGTGACACCCAGGACACGAGGAACGTGCCCGTCAGGGCCCCTGCCAGCACGCCCGCGGCCACCACCAGCGCGACCGGCCACGCCAGGACGCCGGCGACGCCGAGCCCGACCAGCGCGGCCGGGTGGGACGCCGCGGCGAGGCCGACGCCGAGCAGCGCGCCCGACGCGGCCGGCCCGGAGGCGGTCCAGGCGGGCGAGGAGGAGTCGGCCGCGAGCGTCGCCCAGGCGGTGAGCACACCCACGAGCAGTCCGAGGACGCCGCCGGCGACCCGACCGGGCTCGTCCCACACGAGGGTGCCGCCGGGGAGGTCCAGGGCGGTCACCGCCGCGCCCGCGAGGACGGCGCCGACGACCTGGGCCGCCACCACCGGCAGGGCGGTCGCCACCGACGCGCGGCCCACCAGGGACAGCGTCAGCAGCTGCGACGGGCCGGCGAGCGCGAGCCCCGACGTCTCCCGGGTGTCGTGGAAGCCGCAGAGCCACGCCGACGCGAGCGTCACCGCGACGACGGCGGCCACGGCGGTGGCCGGGTCCGTGGCCCGCAGCGCCCACGCGGCCACCGCCGTGGTCGCGAACGAGGTGAGCGCCGCGACCGCGAGAGGCTTCACGGCGCGCACCCCGTGCGCGGCGGTGCGGCCACGCGGATCGCCCGGTTCGTCGGTGCGCTGGGGGAGGGGGGCATGTCGATACCGTAGGGGCATGGCGGCTGAACGGGTAGCACGCCCGGCAGTGGTCGACCTGCTTGCCCGGGTGACGGCCCGCACCGTCTCGCGCTGCATCAACCACCGGGTCACGGGACTGGCCGCCGAGGGCGCCTTCTTCGCGATCCTCTCGTTGCCGCCGCTCGTCTTCGGGCTGGCGGGCACCATCGGCTTCGTCGCGGAGCGTCTAGCGGTCGGCCAGGTCGACGTCCTCAAGGACCGGGTGCTCGAGCTCGCCTCCCAGGGACTGACGGAGGGCACCGTCGACCAGGTCATCGCCCCGACCCTGGACGACGTCCTCCGCTCCGGTCGCATCGACGTCGTCTCGATCGGGTTCGTGCTCGCCCTGTGGTCGGGGTCGAGGGCGTTGAACGTCTTCCTCGACACCATCTCGATCCTGTACGGCCTCGGCGGCGTGCGGGGCATCGTGAAGACGCGCGCGCTCTCGTTCTCCCTCTACGTGGTGGCCCTGCTGATCGCGATCGTCGTCGTCCCCCTCGTGCTCGCGGGTCCGGAGGTGGCCGCGACGGTGGTGCCCCGTCAGCTGGCCGTGCTGCAGCCGTTGTACTGGCCGGCCGTGCTGCTGGTCTCCGTCGCCTTCCTCGCCTCGCTGTACCACCTCGCCGTGCCGGTCAAGGTGTCGTGGCGCTCGGGTCTGCCCGGGGCCTTCTTCACGATGACGCTGTGGATCGTGGGGTCGCTGCTCGTCCGGTGGGCCCTCGGCTTCTCCACCGGGGGCACGTCGATCTACGGTCCGCTGGCCGCGCCGATCGCCGTGCTCCTGTGGCTCTACGTCCTCTCGATCGCCGTGCTGATCGGCGCGGCGATCAACGCCTCGCTCGACGAGCAACGCCACCCCCGTCCCGCCCGCTAGGATCGTCGCCCGTGAACCGTTTGCGGAACGTGGCCGCCCTCGTGGTGCTGCTGCTGGGCGTGGCCGCCCTGCTCTTCGCGCTGCGCTCCTACACCGGTGGCGACGACGAGGGTGCCGACCCGACGCCCGACGCATCGGCGTCGCCCACGCCCACGCCCTCGCTCGCGCCCGCCCGGATGGCGACCACGCGCATCGAGCAGGACATCAAGGAGCGCCTCGACGCCAACGCGGGCCGACCGACCCGCATCGAGTGCCCCGAGCGCGTGTCCCAGAAGATCGGCACCGACTTCACGTGCGACGTCTTCTTCGACGACGAGCCCGGCACCGCCGCCATCGCGACGGCCGTGGTGAAGATCGACGGCCCCGACGGCCACTTCACCTGGCGCTCCACGCCGAAGTCGCAGGAGGACCAAGGGTGAGCGGGGCGCGCAAGGTCCTGCCGTGGCTGGTCGTGGCGGTGCTCGTCCTGGCGGGTGGCGTGTTCGGGCTGCGGTCGTGGGTGGGCACCGAGCCGACGTCGGACGACGCCGCGGCCCCGGGCGTCGTGAGCGGTTCCGCGACGCCGACGCCGACGCCCTCGCCGAGCGTGTCGGCCTCACCCTCCGCCAGCCCGACGCCCTCGCGCACGGCCACACCGACGCCGACCCCGACCCGCAGCACCCCGACGCCGACCCCGACCCCGCGCCGCACGGCGGCGCCCCAGCCGCGCAGCACGCGCAGCACCGGCGCGGTCGTCGCCCGCATCAAGGCCTCGCTGGACTCCAAGGGCGAGCCGACGTCGATCTGGTGCCCGCCGACGGTGTCGGCCGCGGTCGGCACGACCTTCACCTGCACCGTCGCCTACGCGTCGGACCCCGCCACGGTCATCGCCGACGCCACCGTCCGGATCACGACGGCCGACGGCCGCTTCACCTGGCTCTCTCGGTCGCGCGGCTGACCAGGACCGGCGTGGCCCCGGTCCGGCAGGACCGAGGCCACTCGCACGGCTGTGGTCCCAACCGGTGCTGCTGAGGTCTTTCCCTCGGCGGGACGGTCGAAACCACGCCGCCCGAGTTGCGGATGCACAGGTTCTGCCTAGATTCGTGAGTGCGCCGGGAGCGGTCCCCGGCTTACGCAGTCCGGGGGCCCCCCGGCGCCGAGCGTCGCTCGACCGGTCCGGCGACGACGGCGGGTCGCAGCAGTGCGCGCGGCACCCAGTTCACGACGACGGCACCCTCCGGCAGCAGCATGACGACCTGCGCCCACCAGTCGTCCTCGCGTCGTTGCCAGGCGACGAGCAGGCCGGGGTAGGGGCGCATGTCGGGGTGCCGGGCGGACGGAGCGACCCAGACGTGGTGCACCCGCTCGGGCTGGCTCGGCCCGCTCGGCCACGCCGAGCGGTCGCCGTAGCGCCGGTTGCTGCCCATCGCTCGAGCATAGTCGAACGTACGCTCGAATGAACGAGAGTGACGAGCTCCCGAAACGCCTGCGGCGACTTCCGCAGCATCGGCTAGGTTGGTGACGGCGCCGACCCGCGGACGGCGTCCCCGGCGTCGAGAGCACCCTGTTGCGACGTCCGGGTCTCCACGGCGACGCCCCGGGACCGGACCTCCCTCCGGCCGGGGCGTCGTTGCGTGCTTCCGAGGCGTCGGCGCGTCAGGCGGCCGGCGTGGCGTCCGGCTCGTCGGCCGGAGCGGAGGCTTGCGCGTCGAGCAGGCGGACGACCCGCACGTCCCCGACGTCGTGCGTCGCGCACAGCGGCACCGCGAACCGCGCGCCGTCGAGCTCCACCTGCGCGGCCGTGCTCGACGGCTCGTGGCAGTTCACCTCGGCGCACTTCATGCACCGATGGTGTGCCCTGTGCCACAGGAGCGCGAGTCGAGCAGCCCCGTCGTCTCCGGCGGGCCGACCTCAGGCCTGGCGGACGACCCGGTAGACGGCCTTGGAGACACCGTTCGCGTAGCTCGCGGACTTCTCCAGCTCGAGCCGCTGCTCGGCGCCCAGGTCGCCGCCGAACAGCGTCCTGCCGCTCCCGAGCAGGACGGGGAACACGAGCAGGTGGTAGCGGTCGACGAGGCCGGTCTGCGCCAGGTCATGGGCGAGCTCGAGGCTGCCGTGGACGAAGACCGCGCCACCCTCGCCCTCCCGGAGCTCGCGCACGTCGTCGATCGAGCGCAGGATCGTCGTCTCGCCCCACCCGTCGATCAAGTCGGACTCCGCCAGGCCTGAGGACACCACGTACTTGGGGATGTCGCGGTACGGCGCGTGCTCGGGGGAGTCGCGCCACACCGGCGCGAACGCCTCGTAGCTGCGGCGTCCGAGCAGAAGGGCGGACGTCTCGGCGAGCTCCTCGCCCTTGAGGGAGAACGCCGCCTCGTCGAACGGGGTGCGCACGACCCAGCCGCCGAGCGGATGGCCCTCGACCGTCCCGCCGGGGGAGTCCATGACCCCGTCGACCGACATGAATCCCGTCCACACGAGCTCTCGCGCCACGACCGTCTCCTCCACGACTCCACGACTCCACGATGCGCGTCCACCGTAGTCCGTCACGGTCGCCGGATCGTCGGCTTCGGTGGGCACCCGGGCGTAGCATCCGCCGCATGAGGCGTGCTCTCGTCACCCTGCTCGTCCTGCCCCTGCTCACGCTCGCCGGCTGCGGCGGGAACGACGAGCCGACTCCTGCTCCCTCGTCGAGCGCGGCCGCGTCCTCGGGTGCGCCGTCACCGCCGTCGGGCGCCTCGGAGGCCGACCTGGAGCAGGCGGTCCAGGACTTCTCCACGGCCTTCACGAGCGGCGACGCCGACGCCGCGTACGCGCTCCTGTCGTCCCGCTGCCGGACCGTCCTCCCGCGCTCGGAGTTCGACATGATGACCCAGCAGGCCACCGAGCTCGACGGCGACCTCGACCTCAGCAGCATCGAGGCCCGCGTCGACGGCTCGCGCGCCACCGTCTCCTACTCCTACGACGTCACGGACCTCACCAAGTCCGACCAGCCGTGGGTCGACGAGGGGGGTTGGAAGAACGACGAGTGCTGAGGCGACGACCTGGTCGGGGCCATGTCTCGAGGCCAGTCCGCCTCTCCACCTGTCTGGTGCGGCTACGGTGGGCCCCATGGCGCGCGGGAGGCACGAGAGCCAGGTCGTGCGCGACGTCAGAGACATCCTCAGCGACGTCGACCCGGCGCGACTGCGGCACGAGGGTCTCGACCGGACCCTGTCGCAGGGGTCGGACGTGCTCGAGGACTACGTGGGCCCCGGTCTCGTGGTGGCGCGCGCCCTCCTCGAGGGCGAGGACGTCGACCATGCCCTCGTCCTGCTCGACCGCGAGATGCGAGCTCGTGGGTTCGAGCTGTCGCGACGACGGGTGAGAAGACTGCGGCGGCGCCTGCGCTCGATCGGCGCGGACGGAGGCCCCTGGGCGCGGCTCACCGGGTGATCGACCGGAGCGGGTCGAGCCTGGTCTCCGCTGCTGCTTCGTTCGTGGCGGGGTGGTGGAACCGCTGGGATCTTGGTCGCACGTGGGTCGCACAGAGTCGCTGACGCCGCGGCGTGACTGTCCCTAGAAAGACGAAAGCCCCCGGAATCGCTGAGATTCCGGGGGCCTTTCCTCTGTGGGCGATACTGGGTTTGAACCAGTGACCTCTTCCGTGTCAGGGAAGCGCGCTACCGCTGCGCCAATCGCCCGAGGGTGGTGCTGTTCAGTTGAAGATCGAGGTGGGTACGGGATTTGAACCCGTGTACACGGATTTGCAGTCCGTTGCCTCGCCTCTCGGCCAACCCACCGCTGGATGGGTATGGGGACCCTCTCCGAGCGGACAACGAGATTCGAACTCGCGACCCTCACCTTGGCAAGGTGATGCTCTACCACTGAGCTATGTCCGCACTCGCGCCGTTTCCGGCGCGGGAAGAAACATTAGCCGATGCCCGTCGCGGCACCAAACGGGGGGTCCCTTCTCCGGGGGTACGGTGGCGGCATGCGCGCGTGGGTCAACGGACGAGTCCTCGAATCACCGCACGAACCGGCTCTCGGCGTCCTCGACCACGGGCTGGTGGTCGGTGACGGGGTGTTCGAGACCATCGCGGTCGACCACGGCACGCCGTTCGCGCTCACCCGCCACCTCGACCGCCTCGTGCGGTCCGCGGAGGGGCTCGGCATCGGGCGGCCCGACGTCGTGCTCCTGCGCGAGGGCGTGGCGGCGACCCTGGAGGGACAGGACCTGCCCTTCGGGCGCATCCGCATCACCGTGACATCCGGCACCGGGCCCCTCGGCTCCCCGCGGGGCGACCAGGGGCTCACGCACGTCGTGGTCACCGAGCCTGCCCAGAAGCCGCCGTCGGTCGCGTCGATCGTCACCGTCCCGTGGCCCCGCAACGAGCGCGGGGCGCTGTCCGGCCTCAAGACGACCTCCTACGCCGAGAACGCCAAGATGATCGAGGTGGCGCGAGCGGCGGGAGCCGGCGAGGCCGTCATGCCGAACACGCAGGGTCACCTGTGCGAGGGCACGGGCTCGAACGTCATGTACGTCCTCGACGGCACGCTCGTCACGCCGACCCTCGCGTCGGGCTGTCTCGCCGGCATCACGCGGGCCCTCGCGCTCGAGTGGTTCGCCGGCGAGCTCGACGTCGTCGAGCGCGACGCCCCCGTCGAGGTGCTGGCCGAGGCCGAGGAGGTCGTGCTCGTCGGCACGACGCGCGACGTCCAGGCCATCTCCCACGTCGACGGACGCGCGGTGCCGGCCGCCCCCGGGCCGGTCACGCAGCAGGCGCAGGCCATCTGGGCGCGGGAGGCCGCGAGGACGTCGGACCCGTAGCCCACCGGCTGCGACGCACGATGGCGGGTGCGTTATGGTTCTGTGCGTCCCCGGGCGATTGGCGCAGTGGTAGCGCGCTTCGTTCACACCGAAGAGGTCACTGGTTCGAACCCAGTATCGCCCACCGACACCGAGGCCCCCGGCTCCCCGCCGGGGGCTTCGTCGTTTCCACCCGACGCGCGCACCCGGTACGCACGATGAGGCAGAAGGGCCACCAGGACGACCCGAACGCATCGTCGTGCGTGCCCAGTCGGCGGAACGCATCATCCTGCGTGCCGGGGGAGCCGTCACCGCCATCAGGCTGCGCGCGGCGCCGTCCCTACGATGACCACCATGTCGATCGAGACCGCCCGCGCCCACCTCGCCCGGTTCGGCCGTGAGGCCGACGTGATCGAGACGTCGGGCTCCAGCGCCACGGTCGAGCTGGCGGCCGCGGAGCTGGGTGTCGAGCCGGCGCGCATCGCCAAGACGCTCGGCTTCTACGGCACGGAGGCGGGCACCAGCATCCTCGTGGTGGCCGCCGGCGACGCCCGGGTCGACAACGCCGCCTTCAAGGCGCAGTTCGGGCTGAAGGCGCGGATGCTCAAGGGCGAGGACGTCGAGGCGCTCACGGGCCACGCGATCGGTGGCGTGTGCCCGTTCGCCAACCCCGACGTGGCCGCGGTGCACCTCGACGCCTCGCTGAAGCGGTTCCCGTCGGTGTTCCCCGCGGTGGGCAACGCAGCGTCCGCGATCGAGCTGACGCCCGACGAGCTCGAGGTGGTCGCGGAGCCCCGCGGCTGGGTGAGCGTCACGAAGCAGCCCGAGCCGGCCTGACTCGAGCCGCGGGTGCGCCGGGATCAGGTGGTCTCGGACGTGCCCAGCGGGTCGAGGCGGACCCAGCCGCGCTCGGTGCTGCGCTCGAGGCGCAGTCCGCGGCCGTTGCCGGCGGACGGCCCCTCGAAGGGGTGGCTCGAGCGCCACGCCACGGCGGCCTGGTCGTGCTCCAGGGATCGCTCGGCGACGACGTCGCCGTCCTCGGTGGTCAGTCGGTAGTCGGCCATGGGTCCACCGTGCCGTGGATCAGCCGCCCGTGCACTCCCGGTACGCGTCGCCGTACTCCTCCGTGTCCTGCACGGGGGAGGCCGACGGGGCCTGGATCTCCTCGCCCGGCCGGGCGAACAGCTCGTCGTCGAACACGATGAGCGGCGGCCCGTCCTGGCACTCGGTGACGTCCTGCACGCCGGCCGCGCCGTCCTGCACGCACAGCGCGTAGTCGCGGTCGAGGACGTCGCCTGCCTTCCAGACCGTGGCGCAGTCCGGGCCGGTGGGCGCCGGTGCCGGCGAGCCTGCGGAGCCGGTGGTGCGCGGCTGGCTCGACGGGCCGTCGTTCGACGGGTCCGCGCCCAGGCCCCCGTCGGTGTCGGACGTGGTGCACCCGGCGAGGAGGAGGGCGGAGAGGCCCGCCACGAGGGCGGGACGGACGAGGCGACGCATGCCCCGAGGCTAGATCACCTCAGGGACGTGGACCACGACCGAACAGCAAGGCGAAGCGCGGCACCCGCAGGGACACGAGCGGCCGACGGCCGGACAGGAGGCCGAGCGGGCCGTCGAAGGTCCATCGGGTGCGCACGAGCTGGGCCTGCACACGCCCGCGGACGGGCGAGACGAGGGACCGCCCCCGGCGTTCCTGCGCGATCCGGAAGCCGAGGGGCCAGCGGCCGGGCAGGGGCACCGACCGCGAGATCCGGACCGACGCCAGGCCGCGGCCGACGTGCGTGCGACCGGGCTCGACGTCGAACGTCGCGAGGTCCTTCGGGATCGCCCAGAGGGCACGACCCCCGTCGCGCGAGGCCTCACTGTCGACCCAGATCCAAGGGATCCAGACGCGCAGCCGCAGCCCTCGTCGCACGAGGACCGTCGCCATCACCTCGTCGTAGAGCAGGGGGCTCGGCTCCTCGTAGCGGAAGAACGCAGCCGTGACGACGGCCCTGCGCCGGAGCGTGACGATCCGGGTGCCGGGTGGCGGGGCCGGGAGCGTCGCCGCCGGCGCGGTGAACACCGACGCCACCGCCTGGCCGTGCAGGTCCCACGGCTCGGGCGGGTAGCTCACGCCCATGCGAAGTCCTCGGGCTCCAGGCGGCGAACCCGCCGGTGGTACGGGTAGGTCGAGCCCGGCCAGTTCGAGGTGATGCGTCCCGAGGGGTGGCGGTACCAGCTGTCGCAGCTGCCCCACACCGAGGACTCCAGCCGCTCCTGCACCTGCCGGTCCCACGCCTCCTCGACCTCGGGCCGGACGTCGACCGCGTCGTAGCGACCGGCCTCCATGCGGTCGAGCACCTGGCGCATGTGCCGGGCCTGGGCCTCGAGCATGTAGATGATGGAGCCGCCGCCGAGGTTGGTGTTCGGGCCGTACGAGACGAAGAGGTTCGGGAACCCGGGCACGTACATCCCGAGGTGGGCGCGGGCGCCGTCGGCCCAGCGCTTGGAGAGCTCCTCCCCGCCGGCGCCGCGGACGTCGATCGAGTCGAGGAAGTCCTGCGACGCGAAGCCGGTGCCGTAGACGATCACGTCCACCTCGTGCACGGTGCCGTCGGCCGTCTCGATGCCCTGGGGGAGCACGCGGACGATCCGGTCCGCGACGAGGTCGACGTGGTCGCGCTCGAGCGTCGGGTAGAAGTCGTTGGAGAACAGGATCCGCTTGCAGCCGATCGGGTAGTCGGGCGTCAGCTTGTCGCGCAGCTGCGGGTCCGTGACCTGGCGGTGCAGGTGCGCCAGCGCCGCCTTCTGCTCGATGCGCCCGACGAGGGTCCCCTCGTCCAGCCCGCGCGAGAACTGCTCGCCGAAGGTCCACCAGACCGGACGCTCGGCCCGGATGCCGGGTCGCCACCAGCGGGGGAGCGGTCCGTCCGGCTTGGGCAGGATGTAGTTCGCCGACCGCTGGAAGAGGGTCACGCGCGAGGCGGAGTCGGCCAGGTGCGGCACGTACTGGATGGCGCTGGCCCCGACCCCGACCGCCGCCACGCGCTTGCCGCGCAGGTCCAGGTCGTGGTCCCAGCGGGCGGAGTGGAACGAGGCGCCGGCGAAGTCGTCGATGCCCGGGATGGTCGGCAGCCGGGGCTCGGAGAGCTGGCCGACGGCGCTGACGACCACCTCGACGCGCTGGCTGGTGCCGTCGTCGAAGGCCACCTCCCACTCGCGCTCGGCCTCGTCCCAGTGGGCCGAGACGACGGTGCGACGCAGCTGCACGCGCGGCGTGATGCCCAGCTCGTCGGCCACGCGGCGCAGGTAGTCGTGGATCTCCGGCTGCAGCGCGTACCGCTTGCTCCAGTGCGTGTTCACGGCGAAGGAGAACGAGTACAGCGGCGAGGGGACGTCGCAGCCCGCGCCCGGGTAGGTGTTGTCGCGCCACACGCCGCCGATGTCGTCGCCCCGCTCCCACAGGCGCACGTCGTGGTGGCCGTGCGACAGGAGCTCGGCGGCGACGGCGATGCCGCCGAAGCCGGAACCGATGATGCCGACGGATGTCATGAGGCCTCCAGGACGTGGACGAGGTGGGCGGTGAGCAGGACGAGGACGTCGTCGCGGGTGAGGGTGCCGCGCTGCAGCCACTCGCGGCAGAGGGCCTTCACGTAGGCGGCGGAGGCGCGCAGGCGTGCGCGCAGCGCGGGGGAGTCGGGCATGCCGACGGCGTCGAGCACGAGGCGCGCGGCGCGGTCGTCGGCCTCGTCGACCACGACCTGCAGGTCGGACTCGCCGTGCAGCTCGGCCGCGCCCGAGGCCGCGACCCACGCCTGGCCGTACGTCTGTGCGGCGTCGAGGATCCAGTCCATCGTCACGCGCACCCGCTCCTGGAGCGGCAGGTGCAGCAGGTCGGGCAGCTCGGACTCCGGCATGAGCACGGAGTCGCGCATCACGGCGAGGAAGATCTCGCGCTTGGAGCCGAAGTAGTGGTGCAGCAGGCCCCGGGTGACGCCGGCCGCGCGTGCCAGCTCGGCCAGCGAGACGTCGTCGTAGGAGCGCTCCGCGTACAGCGTGCGCGCGGCCTCGACGATCTGCCGACGCCGGGCGTCGGGCTCGAGGCGGGTGCGGGGCAGGGCGGTCACGGGACGAGTGAACAACGCTATTGGCAAAGTGTCAACAAGCAGGTAGCGTGCCGCGCATGAAGCACTACGACGTCGTCGTGGTCGGCTCGGGCTTCGGTGGCAGCGTCACCGCCCTGCGCCTGACCGAGAAGGGCTACTCCGTCGGGGTCATGGAGGCCGGTCGGCGGTTCGCCGACGACGAGCTGCCGCAGACCTCCTGGCGGCTGCGCCGCTACCTGTGGGCGCCCTGGGCGCGCTGCTTCGGCATCATGCGCATCACGCCCTTGAAGGACGTCCTCATCGCCAGCGGCAGCGGCGTCGGCGGTGGGTCGCTCGTCTACGCGAACACGCTCTACGAGCCGCTCGACGGCTTCTACCGCGACCCGCAGTGGGCCCATGTCACCGACTGGCGCAGCGAGCTCGCGCCGCACTACGACCAGGCCAAGCGGATGCTCGGCGTCGCGACCTACCCCGGCGACACCCTGCCCGACCGGCTCATGGCCGAGGTGGCCGACGAGCTCGGCGTCGGCGACACGGTGCACGCCGCGGACGTCGGTGTGCTCTTCGGCGAGCGCAGGGGCGAGGAGGTCGACGACCCGTACTTCGGCGGCGCCGGGCCACGTCGGCGGACCTGCACCGAGTGCGGCGCGTGCATGACCGGCTGCCGGTACAACGCGAAGAACACGCTCGTGAAGAACTACCTGTACCTCGCCGAGGCCGCGGGTGCGCAGGTGCACGCGCTCACCACGGTCACCGACGTCCGGCTACGGGAGCAGGGCGGTTACGTGGTGCACACCCGCCGCACGGGCAACCGCCTGCGGCGTCGCCGCTTCACGGCCGACCACGTGGTGTTCGCCGGCAACGCGCTCAACACGCAGGACCTGCTCCACCGCCTGCGTCGGCGCTCCCTGCCCGACATCTCCGAGCGGCTCGGCGAGCTCAGCCGCACGAACTCCGAGGCGGTGCTGTCGGCCCGCGCGAGCGCGAAGGACGCCGACGTCACGCCGGGCGTCGCCATCACGTCGTCCTTCCACCCCGACGAGCAGACCCACGTGGAGCCCGTCCGGTACGGGCGCGGCTCCGGCGCGCTGAGCCTGATGAACATGGCGCTCGCCGACCACCGGGGCGGCGGGTCGCAGCTGCGCAAGGTGCTGCGCGGGTACCGCGGCCTCGGTCTGCGCGGCGCGCTCCGCCTGCACGACCCGCGCCGGTGGGCGGAGCAGTCGATCGTCGTCCTGGTGATGCAGTCGCTCGACAACTCGGTGACGACGTTCCTCAAGCGCGGCCCGTTCGGGCTGCGCCTGACGAGCCGGCAGGGCAAGGGAGCGCCGAACCCGTCGCACATCCCCGTGGCCGACCACGTCACCCGGGAGGTCGCGCGCAAGCTCGACGGCGTGCCGGGCGGCTCGTTCGGCGAGCTCGTGGGCATCCCGCTCACGGCCCACTTCATCGGTGGCTGCCCGATCGGAACGTCCCGCGAGGAGGGCGTCATCGACCCCTACCAGCGCCTCTTCGGGTACGAGGGCCTGCACGTCGCCGACGGCTCGGCCATCAGCGCGAACCTCGGGGTGAACCCGTCGCTGACGATCACCGCGCAGGCCGAGAGGGCCATGTCGCTCTGGCCGAACAAGGGCGAGCCCGACCCGCGGCCGCCCCTCGGTGCCTCCTACGATCGGATCGGCCCGGTCGCACCGCGGGCGCCCGTCGTGCCGGCGGACGCCCCCGGTGCGCTGCTCCTGCCGATGCCGACGGTCCGTCCGGCGGCACGTTCCGTGCCGAGCGACGGCGAGCCCGCCTCGGTGTGAGCAGGACGGGTCAGTCGGGGACGCCCCAGCTGTAGGTCTGCTTGACCAGCTTGAGGTACATGAACGTCTCGGTCGCCGTGACGTCGTCGCGGGCCCGGATCTGCTCGGACAGCACCGTCAGGAGGTGCTCGTCGCTCTCGCAGACGAGCTCGAGGATGATGTCGAACGAGCCCGCGGTGATGACGACGTAGTCGACCTCGGGGATCTCGGCCAGGGCCTCGGCGAGCGGCTCGAGCGGTCCGTTCGCCCGGACGGCGATCATCGCCTCGCGCGCGAAGCCCAGCTGCATCGGGTCGGTGACGGCGACGATGTTGATCGTGCCGGACTCGGTGAGCTTCTGGACCCGCTGGCGCACGGCGGCCTCGGAGAGGCCCACCTCCTTGCCGATGGCGGCGTAGGACATCCGACCGTCCGACTGGAGGAGGGCGATGATCTGCTTGGAGACCTGGTCGAGCACGGGTGCGGTCATGCGCTGATCCTGGACCACGCCTCGCCCAGGACGCCACGCAGGACCTGCTCCATCTCGTCGAACTGGGCCTGCTCGGCGACGAGGGGCGGCGCCAGCTGCACCACCGGGTCGCCACGGTCGTCCGCTCGGCAGTAGAGGCCGGCGTCGAGCAGGGCGTGCGAGAGGAAGCCCCGCAGCAGGCGCTCGCACTCGTCGGCCGTGAAGGTCTCCTTCGTGTCACGGTCCTTCACCAGCTCGATGCCGTAGAAGAAGCCGTCGCCGCGCACGTCGCCGACGATCGGCAGGTCCCGCAGCTTCTCGAGCGTGGCGCGGAAGGCGCCCTCGGTGGCGCGGACGTGCCCCAGGAGGCCCTCGCGCTCGAACAGGTCGAGGTTCGCCATCGCGACCGCGCACGAGACCGGGTGCCCGCCGAAGGTGTAGCCGTGGGCGAAGCTCGTGCCCGGCCTCAGGAACGGCTCGGCCACGCGGTCGCTGACGATGGTCGCGCCGAGCGGGGAGTAGCCGGACGTGAGCCCCTTGGCGCACGTGATCATGTCGGGCTGGTAGCCGTACCGGTCGGCGCCGAACATGGTGCCCAGGCGGCCGAAGGCACAGATCACCTCGTCGGAGACCAGCAGGACGTCGTGCTCGTCGCAGATCTCGCGCACCCGCTCGAAGTACCCGGGCGGCGGCGGGAAGCAGCCGCCGGCGTTCTGGACGGGCTCGAGGAACACCGCGGCCACCGTCTCCGGTCCCTCGGCCTCGATGGCCACGCCGACCTGGTCGGCCGCCCATCGACCGAAGGCCACCAGGTCGTCCTCGTGGACGGGAGCGCGGTAGTGGTTCGTGTTGGGCACCCGGAAGGTGGACGGCACGAGGGGCTCGAACTGCTGCTTGAGTGGCGGCAGCCCCGTGATGGAGAGCGCGCCGTGCGTGGTGCCGTGGTAGGCGATGGCGCGGCTGATGACCTTGTGCTTCATCGGCTTGCCGACGAGCTTGAAGTAGTTCTTCGCGAGCTTCCAGGCGGTCTCGACGGCCTCGCCGCCGCCGCTGGAGAAGAAGACGCGGTTCAGGTCGCCCGGGGCCTCGGCGGCGATCCGCTCGGCGAGGTCGACGGCGGTCGGGTGGGCGTAGGACCAGAGCGGGAAGAACCCGAGCTCGCGGGCCTGGCGTGCGGCGGCGTCGGCGAGCTCGGCGCGGCCGTGACCGGCCTGGACGACGAAGAGCCCGGCGAGCCCGTCGAGGTAGCGGCGTCCGCGGTCGTCCCACACGTAGCAACCCTCGCCGCGGACGATGACGGGCACCTCGGTGTCCTCGTGCGGCAGGGGTGCGAAGTGCATCCACAGGTGGTCCCTCGCGGCGCGTTGACGGTGCTCGAGGCGGGGGTCGGGTGCGTGCTGGTGCATGGGTCCTCCGATCTCCGTCGAGTATCGACGACGGAATACGTCGTCGGCAAGGGTGCAAACGACGGTTGCATGACGATTGTGAGTCATCCCTTGCGGATTCCGTCGCTCGTACGGCAGGGTTTCCCCATCGCACGACCGGAGGAGGGACATGGCGGACGAGGTGGCAGGGGCCCGCGGTGCGGTGCCGGAGGGCGGCGACGCCCGGAGCAGCAAGGGCCTGAAGGCCAATGCCGTCGGGTTCTGGGAGGGCCTCTCGATCGGTCTGGACGCCACCGCGCCGGCCTACTCGATCGCGGCCGTGCTCGGATCGATGGTCGTCGTCGCGGGCATCCACGCGCCCGCGGTGCTGTGGTTGTCGTTCGTGCCGATGTTCCTCATCGCCGGAGCCTTCCTCTACATGAACCGGGCCGACACCGACTGCGGCACCACGTTCTCGTGGGTGACCCGGGCGATGGGCCCGTGGCTCGGCTGGGTCGGCGGCTGGGCTGTCTTCACCACCGGCGTGCTGGTGATCGGCTCGCTCGCGGACGTGGCGGCGCGGTACCTGTTCGTCATGGTGGGTGCCGACGACGTGGCGGCGAACCGGCCCGTCGTCATCTCGGTCGCCGTCGCCATCGTGCTGGTCATGACCTGGTTGTGCGTGCGTGGCACCGAGGCGTCCGCGAAGTTCCAGGTCTGGCTCGTGTTCGCTCAGGTGGGCGCGCTGATCTTCTTCGTCGTGGTCGCGGCCGTCCGGCTGGCTCTCGGCAACCTCCCCGAGGGCGCGACCAACCCCAGCTGGAGCTGGTTGAGCCCGTCCGGCCTCACCTCCGACCAGCTGGTCAGCGGCCTGCTCATCGGCGTCTTCATCTACTGGGGCTGGGAGAGCGCGGTCAACCTGTCCGAGGAGTCGACGGACGGCGACACCGCGCCGGGACGCGCCGGCGTGTGGAGCACGGTGGTCCTCGTCGCCACCTACCTCGGCGTCGGCATCGTCACGATCGCGGCGGGCGGCGTCGGCTTCGTCACGGGCTACGACGACGACGACGCGCTGTTCGGTGCCATCGGTGACCTCGTGCTCGGACCGCTCTCGTTCGTGCTGCTGCTGTCGATCATCACCTCCGGCATCGCCTCGACCCAGACCACGATCCTGCCCGCGTCGCGCGTCTCGTTGTCGATGGCCAGCGCCGGTGCGTTCCCCAGGATCTTCGCCCGCATCCACGAGCGCTACGGCACCCCGTCGTTCAGCACGTGGTTCATCGGTGCCGTCGCCATCGCCTGGTACGTCGGCGCCAGCGCCGTGAGCGACAACTTCCTGTTCGACTCGATCTCGGCCCTGTCGCTCATGATCGCGTTCTACTACGCCCTCACCGGCCTCGCGTGCGCCATCTACTGGCGGCGCCGGCTGTTGACGTCGGTGAAGGCGTTCCTGTTCATCGGCGTCGGGCCGCTCGTCGGGGCGGCGGCGCTGTTCTACCTGCTGGTCGAGTCGGTGCGCTCGCTCGCGGACCCGGACGCCTCCTACAGCGGCACCTCCGTGCTGGGAGTGGGCCTCCCGCTCGCCATCGCCGTCTTCTTCCTGCTGCTCGGCCTGGTCCTGATGCTGGTCTGGAGGTTCACGACCGGGGCGGCGTTCTTCACCCGCAAGGGCCTCGAGACCGTCTCCGACGACGTCGCGCTCGCGGCCCTGGGCCCGACCCGGCCGGGCGCCGCCCTGCCCCGCAACGAGGAGTGACATGAGGATCCTGCTGGTCGGTTCCGGCGGCGTCGGCGCTGCCTTCACCGCCATCGCCGCGCGCCGCGACTTCTTCGAGACGATCGTGGTCGCCGACTACGACGAGGGCCGCGCGAGGGCCGCCGTCGAGGCGCTCGACGACGACCGCTTCGTCGCCGCGCGGGTCGACGCCTCGTCCGCGGACGACGTCGCCGCCCTGTGCCGGGAGCACGACGTGACGCACGTGATGAACGCCGTCGACCCGCGCTTCGTCATGCCCGTCTTCGAGGGCGCCTTCGCGGCCGGGGCCGACTACCTGGACATGGCGATGTCGCTCTCGACGCGCCACCCGGAGGAGCCATACGCCAAGGTCGGCACGAAGCTCGGGGACGACCAGTTCGCCGTCGCCGACCGCTGGGAGTCCGAGGGGCGCCTGGCCCTCGTGGGGATGGGCGTCGAGCCCGGCCTGTCCGACGTGTTCGCCCGGTACGCGGCCGACCACCTGTTCAGCGAGATCCGCGACCTCGGCACCCGCGACGGCGCCAACCTCGCGGTGCACGACGAGGACGGCAACGAGCTGTTCGCCCCGTCGTTCTCGATCTGGACGACGATCGAGGAGTGCCTCAACCCGCCGGTGATCTGGGAGAAGGCGCGGGCGGACGAGGAGGACGGCGGCTGGTTCGTGACGCCGCCCTTCTCCGAGCCGGAGGTCTTCGACTTCCCCGAAGGGATCGGGCCGGTCGAGTGCGTCAACGTCGAGCACGAGGAGGTGCTCCTCATGCCGCGCTGGGTCGATGCCGAGCGCGTGACCTTCAAGTACGGGCTGGGCGAGGACTTCATCAACGTCCTCAGGGCGCTGCACGACGTCGGGCTCGACCGCACGGACCCGGTGCGCGTGCGCTCGGCGTCGGGCGAGGCGGTCGAGGTGTCCCCGCGTGACGTCGTCGCCGCGTGCCTGCCGGACCCGGCCACCATCGGTCCGCGCATGACCGGCAAGACCTGCGCCGGGCTCTGGGTCACCGGCACGGGGAAGGACGGGCAGGAGCGCGAGACGTACCTGTACCACGTCGTCGACAACGAGTGGGCGATGCGTGAGTACGGCCACCAGTGCGTCGTCTGGCAGACGGCCGTCAACCCCGTGGTCGCGCTCGAGCTGCTCGCGAACGGCACCTGGAGCGGCGCCGGCGTGCTCGGCCCCGAGGCCTTCGACGCGGTGCCCTTCCTGGAGCTGCTCACGGCCTACGGCTCGCCGTGGGGCCAGCGCGACTCCTGACGGGCTGGTCTGCGCGCGACACGCGGTGCCCCCTACGCTGGTGGCAAGCAGCACGGCCCAGCCGTAGGGGTCGTCGAGAACCGAATGGAGCACCGCCATGTCCGTCACCGTGCACGTCACCGCCGAGGTCGGGACCGAACCCACCCCGCAGACCGTCGACGACGGGACGAAGGCCTGGCAGCTGTTCGCCGAGCAGCCCGACGTCGTCGTGGCACGCATCGACGGCGAGCTGCGTGACCTCTCCACGGTCCTCGTCGACGGCTCCACCGTCGAGCCGGTCCCGATGGACAGCCCGGACGGTCTCGACGTGCTGCGCCACTCCGCCGCCCACGTGATGGCCCAGGCCGTCCAGGAGCTCTTCCCCGACGCGAAGCTGGGCATCGGCCCGCCGATCACCGACGGCTTCTACTACGACTTCGACGTCGCGGAGCCGTTCAAGCCCGAGGACCTCGAGGCGATCGAGACCCGGATGCGCAAGATCGTGAAGGAGGGCCAGCGCTTCGACCGGCGCGAGGTCTCCGACGACGCGGCCCGCGAGGAGCTCGCCGACGAGCCCTACAAGCTCGAGCTGATCGGCCTGAAGTCCAGTGCCGACTCCACCGAGGGCGCGAGCGTCGAGGTGGGCGAGGGCGGCCTCAGCATCTACGACAACGTGAAGCGCGACGGGTCGCTGGCGTGGAAGGACCTCTGCCGCGGCCCGCACCTGCCGACCACCAAGCGCATCCCCGCGTTCCGCCTGATGCGCTCGGCCGCCGCCTACTGGCGCGGCGACGAGAAGAACAAGCAGCTGCAGCGCATCTACGGCACCGCCTGGCCCACCAAGGAGGCGCAGGAGGAGTACCTGCACCGGCTCGAGGAGGCGCAGCGCCGCGACCACCGCAGGCTCGGCACCGAGCTGGACCTCTACAGCTTCCCCGACGAGATCGGCTCCGGGCTGCCCGTCTTCCACCCGCGCGGCGGCGTGATCAAGCGGGAGATGGAGGACTACGTCCGGCGCCGGCACATCGAGGAGGGCTTCGAGTACGTCGGCACCCCCCACATCGCCAAGGAGGGGCTGTTCCACACGTCCGGCCACCTGCCGTACTACGGCGAGGGCATGTTCCCGGCGCTCGACGTCGACGGCCAGGACTACCGCCTCAAGGCCATGAACTGCCCGATGCACAACATCATCTACCGCTCGCGGCAGCGGTCGTACCGTGAGCTGCCGCTGCGGCTGTTCGAGTTCGGGCACGTCTACCGCAACGAGAAGTCGGGGGTCATCCACGGCCTCACCCGCGTGCGCGGCTTCGCCCAGGACGACTCCCACTCCTACGTCACGCCCGAGCAGGCTCCCGACGAGATCCGGCACCTGCTGAACTTCGTGCTGAGCCTCCTGCGCGACTTCGGCCTCGACGACTTCTACCTCGAGCTGTCGACGCGCGACGACCGCAAGGACAAGTTCATCGGCTCCGACGAGGACTGGGCGGTGGCCACCCAGGTGCTGGCCGACGTCGCCGCCGAGACGGGCCTGGAGCTCGTGCCGGACCCCGGGGGAGCGGCGTACTACGGCCCGAAGATCTCCGTGCAGGCGCGCGACGCCATCGGCCGGTCCTGGCAGATGTCGACGATCCAGTACGACTTCAACCAGCCGTCGCCGGAGCGGTTCGGCCTCGAGTACGTCGCAGCCGACGGATCGCGCCAGCAGCCGGTGATGATCCACTCGGCCAAGTTCGGCTCGATCGAGCGGTTCCTCGGCGTGCTCGTCGAGCACTACGCGGGAGCCTTCCCTCCCTGGCTGGCGCCGGTGCAGGCCGTCGGCATCCCGGTCGCCGAGCGTCACTCCGACTACCTTCACACCCTGGGCCAGCGGCTCAAGGGGGCGGGCATCCGGTTCGAGGTCGACGACTCCGACGAGCGCATGCAGAAGAAGATCCGTACCGCGCAGACGCAGAAGGTGCCCTTCATGCTGCTCGCCGGCGACCGCGACGTGGAGGCCGAGGCCGTCTCGTTCCGCTACCGCAGCGGCGAGCAGGAGAACGGCGTGCCGATCGACGACGCGGTGCGCCGGATCCTCGAGGCCGTCGCCTCGCGCGAGCAGGTCTGAGCGCCGTCGACGCGCGGAGCCCGTCGACGGACGGCGCGCCGGCCGGGGCCGATAGGTTGTGCGGGTGACCGACGACGACCGCCTGGAGCGTCTCTGGGCGCCGTACCGGATGTCCTACGTCCGCGGCGAGGAGCCCGAGCCGGACGACACGTGCCCCTTCTGCCGCATCGCGGCCGGGGGGCAGCAGTCCGAGCTCGTGGTGCAACGCGGAGACACGTGCTTCGTGGTGCTCAACCTCTACCCGTACAACCCCGGCCACCTCATGGTCGTGCCGAACCGGCACGTCGCCGACTACGCCGACCTGACCGCCGACGAGACCGCCGAGGTGGCGTCCCTCACGCAGCGGTCGCTCCGGACGATCCGGGCCGCATCGGCGCCGCACGGCTTCAACGTCGGGCTCAACCTCGGGGGCGTGGCCGGCGGGTCGCTGTCGCAGCACCTGCACCAGCACGTGGTGCCGCGCTGGTCGGGCGACGCCAACTTCATGACGGTGATCGGGCAGACCAAGACCCTGCCCCAGCTGCTCGAGGACACCCGAGACCTCCTGGCCGACGCCTGGCCGGAGGACCCGTCCACCTCCACTCCCACCACCTCTGGGGACGCCTGATGCTCGAACGTTTCCGCCAGTTCTGGACCAACGTCTGGTCGCCGCTGGCCGACCTGCTGCTGCGGCTCGGGGTCAAGCCCGACCACGTGACCATCGTCGGGACGATCGGCGTCAGCGCCGGTGCCCTCTGGTTCTTCCCGCGGGGCCAGTTCTTCGTCGGGGTCATGGTCGTGACGGCGTTCGTCTTCAGCGACCTCATGGACGGCTACATGGCGCGCAAGACGGGCCAGTCGTCGAGGTGGGGGGCGTTCCTCGACTCGACGCTCGACCGCGTCGGCGACGCCGCCGTGTTCGGTGGGCTGCTGCTCTACTACACGCGCGCCGACGCCGAGTCGACGCTCGGACCGGCCGAGCTCTACCTCGGCCTCAGCCTGGCCTGCCTGGTCCTGGGCAGCCTCACCTCGTACGCGCGGGCACGTGCCGAGAGCCTCGGCATGCAGGCCAAGGGCGGCATCGCCGAACGCGCCGACCGGCTGGTCGCGATCCTCGTCATGACCGGCTTCTCGGGCCTGCTCGACCTGCCCGTGCTGCGGGAGATCACCCTCTGGGCGCTCGCGCTGGCCTCCCTCGTCACCGTCTTCCAGCGCATGGTCATCGTCCACCGCCAGGCCGTGCAGGAGCCTCGCCTCGACGCCTGAGCGTCCCGCGACGACCCGGGGCGCTACGTGACATCGGGAATGTGACATCGCTCTTGACACGTTGAGAGCGGCGTCACATACTCCGAGTATGACCCTCATGGACGAGCAGGACCTCGACCGGACGCAGGACGCCCTGCCGTCCCTCGAGCGGGCCGAGTACGACGCCACGCTGCGCCAGCTCTCGCAGGCGTCGGTCGACCGTCACTTCGACGCCTTCGTCGACGTGCCGTGGGACGACCCCGACTTCGCCATCGACCCGACGGACCCGCGCTGGGTGCTTCCTGCCGCAGACCCGCTCGGCTCGCACCCCTGGTACCAGGCGCTGCCGCTCGAGCGGAGGATCGAGATCGGGATGTGGCGCTACGCCAACATCTTCAAGGTCGGGCTCCAGTTCGAGAACATCCTCATCCGCGGGATCATGCAGTACGTCTTCACCCGGCCCAACGGCTCCGCGGAGTTCCGCTACCTCACGCACGAAGCGACGGAGGAGTGCCACCACACGCAGATGTTCCAGGAGTGCGTCAACCGCATCGGCGCCGACGCGCCGGGCATGCCGCGCTGGATGCGTGCGGTGCACGGCCTCGTGCCGCTGATGGCCTCGCGCTACCCGCTCGGGTTCTTCATCGCGGTCCTCGCCGGCGAGGAGCCGATCGACCACACGCAGAAGAAGCTGCTGCGCGAGGGCGCGAACCTGCCGCCGATCATGCGACGGATCATGCAGATCCACGTCGCGGAGGAGGCGCGGCACATCTCCTTCGCCCACGCCTACATCCAGCGCAGCGGCCCGCACCTCGGGAAGGTCGACCGGTGGGTCATGTCGATGCTCTTCCCGGTCATCATGCGCGTCGCCGCCGACCTGATCCTGGTGCCGCCGAAGGAGCTCACCACCGAGATGGGCGTGCCGAAGAAGGTCGTGAAGGAGCTCTACTGGGGCACCCCGGAGGCGCGCGCCTTCCTCGCCGAGCTGTTCAGCGACGTCCGCATGCTCGCCGAGGAGTCGACGCTCATGACCCGCTCGTCCCGGCGGCTCTGGTGCCGGCTCAAGATCGACGGTCGACCGTCGCGCTACCGGAGCGAGCCCGCGCCGCGGCTCACCGAGGCCGCCCCGCACGAGACCGCCTGACGTGCCGCACGTCGTCACGCAGGCGTGCTGCGGCGACGCCGCCTGCGCGTTCGCCTGTCCGGTGAACTGCATCCACCCCACGCCTGACGAGCCCGACTTCGCGACGTCGGACATGGTCTACATCGACCCGGTCGCGTGCGTCGACTGCGGCGCCTGCGTGCGCGCGTGCCCGGTCGGGGCGATCAAGCCCAGCACCCGGCTCACGCCCGACGAGCAGGTCTTCGTCGAGCTCAACGCCCTGTTCCACGTGGGGTCGGACGTGGGCAACGGCCTCGAGTCGCCCACGCGTCCTGCGCAGGCTCCCGTGCCCGCGGTCGTCCGGCTGCCGCCCGGCACCCGGCTGCGGGTCGCGGTCGTCGGCGCCGGACCCGCCGCGCTGTACGCCGCCGACGAGCTCCTCAAGCAGCCCGGGGTCGAGGTCGTGGTGCACGACCGGCTGCCGACGCCGCACGGGCTCGTGCGTTCCGGCGTGGCGCCCGACCACCAGGAGACGAAGGCGATCACCGACCTCTTCGCCCGCATCGAGGACCAGCGCGGGTTCTCCTACCGGCTCGGGGTCGAGGTCGGCGCCGACGTCACCCACGAGCAGCTGCTCGCCGACCACGACGCCGTCCTGTACGCGACCGGCGCCTCGGTCGACCGACGCCTCGACGTGCCGGGGGAGGACCTGCCGGGCAACGCCACCGCGACCGACGTCGTGGCCTGGTACAACGGCCACCCCGACCACCGCGCGGCGCCGCTCGACCTCTCGGCGGACCGGGTCGTCGTCGTGGGCAACGGCAACGTCGCGCTCGACGTCTCGAGGATCCTGCTGAGCGACCCCGAGGCCCTGGCCCGCACCGACGTCGCCGACGACGCGTTGGAGGAGCTGCGCGCCAGCGCGGTCGAGGTCGTGGAGGTGGTCGGTCGCCGTGGCCCCGCGCAGGCGGCGTTCACCGTTCCCGAGCTCGTCGGCCTGCTCCACCACCCGGACCTCGACGTGGTCGTGCCCCAGCGCGAGCTGCTCGAGGGCGACGACGTGCGGTCCCGGTTGCTGCGCGAGGGCAGCCTCGCCGAGCCCCTCGCCGGTCGTCGGCACGTGGTGCTCCGGTTCCTCG
The DNA here is from genome assembly GCA_964599245.1 of uncultured Aeromicrobium sp. Lineage (GTDB taxonomy): Bacteria > Actinomycetota > Actinomycetes > Propionibacteriales > Nocardioidaceae > Aeromicrobium. The sequence goes on from CAZREF010000003.1 coordinate 243,282, forward strand.
CCCAGCCGGTGGAGGTGGTGGGTGGGACGACCGTGAGCGGACTGCGGGTCGCGCGGACCCGGCTCGTGACCGACGTCGACGGGACGGTCCGCGCAGTGCCGATGGACGAGCACGAGGTGCTGCGCGCGGCCACGGTGCTGCGGTCGGTCGGCTACCGGTCGGCACCCGTGGCAGGGGTGCCGTTCGACCCGGTCGAGCACCGCGTCCCGAACCTCGAGGGCCGTGTGCTGGACCGGCCCGGCGGGTCGGTGCTGCCCCGCACCTACGTGGTCGGCTGGGCCAAGCGCGGCCCCACCGGCTTCATCGGCACCAACCGCACGTGCTCGCTCGAGACGGTCAACCACCTGCTCGCGGACGTCGCCTCGGGTGCGCTCGCGCCCGGGACGGGCCGCCCCTCGACCCCAGGGTCGGCTCCCGCGCAGGACGGCGTGGTCGACCTCGAGGGCTGGCGCCGGCTGGACGCCCACGAGCGCGCCGAGGGGCGTGCCGAGGGCCGTCCGCGGCGCAAGCTTCTGGAGCGACGTCGGATGATGGACGTGGTCCGCGGCGTCGGGGCCGCTCGATAGACTGGGTGCGTGAGCACCGAGCAGACGACCCCCGGAACCAGCCCCGAGACCACCCCCGCGGTCGGCACGGCACGCGTGAAGCGTGGCATGGCCGAGATGCTCAAGGGCGGCGTGATCATGGACGTCG